>JAIKYG010000106.1:0-160835 GCA_024683475.1 Clostridiales bacterium
GTTGCGGCTGGCCTTGCGGGCCTGACGGCAGTCCCTGCAGCGGGTGGGCTCATTCTGGAAGCCCTTTTCGGCGTAGAAGGCCTGTTCGCCGGCGGTGAATACGAATTCCTTGCCGCAGTCCTTGCAGATCAGAGTTTTGTCTTCGAACATGGATAGAATACCCCCAAAATAGATGAATATCGACTGCGCCTCGCGGCTGACCTGGTCTTTGACCCCACACTCGCCGGCCGGGACTTTCGCTCCTAAGCGTGCGCTCCCCACTACTCGCCCTCTCGGCGTTATACGCCGGCCGGACTTACTTCTAAGCCGCACCATGCTCACGGAGGCATTGCTCCGCTTACGTGGATCGTTTTGCCTGCGACTGGCTTCGACTTTCAACCACAGACCCGCAGACGCAATCGTAGACATTATATGCGCTTTTTCCCGCTTTTGCAAGCCCTAAATGCGTCAAATTACAAATTTTTTATATAGAAAATGTGTTTGTATTGACATCCCGGGCAAAAACGGTACAATATTCGGTATGGATATGAACAAAATTCTTGAAGAGTTTCTTGACAGAGGGGTCAGGGAAGGCTGTTTCCCCGGCGCGCAGGCGGCGTGCGGCAGGGGAGACGAGGTGTTCGCGCTGTGCGTCAGGGGCGTAAAGGAGCTTGGCGGCAGCGAAGTAGACGCGGACACCCTGTTCGACATGGCATCCCTTACCAAACTGCTGGCGCCCACCATGATCGCCCTGAAAGCGATCGACGCGGGCGTGATCACGCTGTACGACACGCTGGGCTACTGGTTCGGCGGCGACGCGCCCGAAGACAAAAAGGACATCACCGTCTACCAGCTCATGACCCACACCGGGGGCTTCGAGCCCAGTTTCCGCCTGGACAGGATGGGGATAGAGCCCAAGGACGCCTTAAAGGCCATACTCGCCAGCAAGCTGATCTCAAAGCCGGGGGAGAAGGTCAACTATTCCTGCATGGGCTACATCACCCTGGGCAAGCTGCTGGAAAAGGCGTACGGCGAAAACCTTAAGACGCTGTCCGAAAAGATGGTGTTCGGTCCCCTGGGCATGAAACACACCGGCTACCTGCCCGAGAGCGCCAACGTGGCGGCCACGGAGATCGACCCCGCCACGGGCAAGGCGATCAAGGGCGTGGTGCACGACGAGAACGCCCGCTTCCTGGGCGGCATCTCCGCCAACGCGGGAGTGTTTTCCAACGTGGGGGACATGATCCTGTTCTGCCGGATGCTGGCAGCGGGCGGCAAAGGCTTCCTTTCTCCCGCCGTGTTCCAAAAGGCGATACGCTGCCACACCCCGGACGACACGGACACCCACAGGGGCCTGGGCTTCCATCTGGGCGGCACCGAGTTCAATTACATGGGCGACCTGTTCCCCGCCTGCTCTTTCGGGCACACGGGCTTTACGGGCACCTGCATCGCGGTGGACCCCACCACGGGCTTCTGGGTGATACTGCTCACCAACCGCGTGCATCCCACCAGGGAAAACTTCGGCCTGTTCCGTTTCCGCAGGGCGCTGCACAACGCGCTGTACGCCCAGGCCAGCAAAAATCTGTTTTAAGGAGAAATGACGATGCCTGACTACAAAGCGGCGGCAAGAGACTTTATAGAAAACGAGACCCAGTTCCACCTGGGCAAGATACCCACCGAGCAGTCCAATCCCCTCACCCGGGGGATGTCCTCCATAATCAAAAAGGACACCAAGGCGGGCGTGAAGACCATACTCGCGGCGGACAAATACATCCCCGAAGTGAGCCGCGCCTGCTTTAAGGGCGAAGAGTTCAAACGCCTGGTCGGCGAGATACTGCGCTGCATGGAGGAAGACCGCAAGGTGGTGTTCTCCTCCGTGGGCGCGTCGGGGCGCATGGCGCTGCAGCTGGACTCCACCTGGAGGCTGTTCTGGCACGACATGATAAACAAGCTGCCCCTGAGGGCGGAGGAGTTCACCCGCCTGGCGGAAGTCACCAACAGCTTTATGACCGGCGGCGACCGGGCGTGCGTGAGGAGCGTGGAGAACTTTGAGGACTACATGACCTTCGGCGCCCGCCAGACCGTGGACAGCGGCGTGACTCCCGGGGACGTGCTGGTGGTGCTGGCGGAGTGCGGCTTAAGCTCCTCCACCGTGGGCAGCGCCATACAGGGAGACGAACTGGGCGTGTCCACTTACTACTTCTACTGCAATCCCAAGGACGTGCTGTGCGAGCACCTGGAGCGCGCCCGCAAGGTATTCGTCCGCACGGGCATCCACTTCGTGCCCCTGTTCGCGGGGAACATGGCGGTGGCGGGCTCCACCCGCATGCAGGTGACCACCATAGAGCTGCTGGTGGCGGGCGCCGCGCTGGAAGTTGCCGCATGGCAGTGGATAGGCAGGCACCTGAGCGCGGACGAGACCGCTGCGATCGGGCTTGACGCGCTGGATCCCGAAAAGTATTCCGACGAGTTCGAAAACCTCGTATCCCAGCTGGGCAGCGGCGAGGCACTGGAAGGCATGGCGAAAGCCGTGGAGTACGAGACGGACACCTACACCGCGGGCGGGCTCATCACCTACATCACCCACGCCTACCTGCAGGACATACTGACCGACACCACCGAAAGGCAGCCCACCTTCACCCTGCCGCCTTTCCGCCGCACCGACGACCACACCAGCCCCATCTCCTGGGCGTACGCCAAGGATCCGCTGTACCCGTCCTCCATCGCCTGGCAGCACATCATCCGCCGGCCCATAAAGGGACTGGACTGGACGAAGGAAGACTACGTAAAGATGGGCGCGGCGCAGAACATCCTGGACAATCCGCCCAAGGTGGGCAGCGAGGAACTGAGCTATTACGACCTGGGCTGGTCGGACGACGAGAGCCGCTATTCCCGCCATCCCGCGCGCCTGGTGCTGGTGGACACGGACGGGCTGAGCGCCTGCAAGGGCTGCATGGACTGGTTTGATTCCAACAAGGCCAAGTTTGACGGCGCGCTCACACTGCGCCTGGGCGACATACCGGAAGGGAGCCTGAGCGAAAACGAGATCCGCGTGCCGCTCAAGCTGCCCCACACGCTCATGGAGCTGATGACCCACGTGGCGGTCAAGCTGGCGTTCAACCTGCTGTCCACCGCCACCATGGCCAAGATGGGCAGGGTGTGGAGCAACTGGATGATACAGGTGCTGCCCACCAACAAAAAGCTGATCGACCGCTCCACCCGCATAATCGCGGAGCTGGCGCACATCCCCTACGAGCAGGCCTGCGAGGAGTTCTTTAAGAGCTACCTGTCCCGCCCCGAAGGGCAGGAGTACCGCGAGAGCTACGTGGTGGAGACCCTGCGCCGCCTGGGCGTGGATCCGGACAAGGATTAGTTTTCACCCAAGCACTTCTTCGCAAAAAAAAAAAGAACATGATGCAAGGGACACCGCCGCCGGCGGGTCCTTTGTGTTTTGGGTGCTTGGTTATTTATTATTTAGTATAGACCCATGGTTTCCAGGCCTGGCTTTTCCATGGCTGGGTTTTCCAGGGCTGGTTTTTCCAAACCGGAAAACAGGGGGATGGACGGGCAAAAAGCGGGTCAAAGCTCAGAAGGCATGAGCCCGGAAAAGCGTGCCGCCGCGGGGACAAAAAAACGGGAGCGCTTTTACCGCGCTCCCGCTTTAACGGATAAACTATTCGTCGTCCTTTTTGTTCGCTTCGGTCTCTGCCGAGATCACTTCGTTCAGGGTCTCCCGGTTGCGGGAGGTGAAGAACACGATCAGCCCGCCTAGCAGGCCCACACCCCACAGCACGAGGCCGAGGCCCACCTTGTCCAGGAACAGCAGCACCAGCCCCGCGATCCAGAGTACGGATATGACGATGAGCAGTATCAGCCTGGGCAGGGGGATTTTATTGGTTTCCTTCATGGGATCCTCCTTTTTGCTGCCTGAGCAGCTCGTCCGCGTAGCGTCCCCTCATGCCGGAAGGGCGCTCGGACACCTTTTTGATCTTGTTTTCTATCTGCCTTGACAGGTCTATGCCCAGACAGTCCATAAGCTGGAAGCCGTACATGCACACGTCAGCGAACTCCTCGCCTATGGCCTGCGCCCGCTCGGGGTCTTCGCCGTTCAACAGCGCCTGCACCTGCGCGGGCTCGAGCCACTGGAAATGCTCCAGCAGCTCGGAGGCTTCCACGTTCAGCGCCATCGCCACGTGCTGGGGGTTCTGTATGCCGTTTGCGTCTCCCCAGCCCTTGGCGAGCACCAGGCGGCGGATCGCCTGCTTGAGCTCGCGGATGGTGGTCTCGGAATCGGTCATGGCGGGTTACTGCGCCTCGGGCCTGAGCTTCAGCGCGCTGCCCAGGTTGTTGCCTTCGTAATCGTAGGAGACGGAATAGCAGTAGGACTGGCTGCTGGCGAAGCTGTCGTAGAGCACTTCCATGCGGTCCGCGTCCAGCCTGATCTCATAGGGCCAGTAGATGAAGTCGCTGTCGTTCTTCGCACGCCACAGGATCACGCCCTCCTTGGACAGGGCCAGGGGCGCGCTCTCGTAGTAGCCGATCAGGTAAGCGGTGCCGTCCTTGCCCACGGCGGTGGTGAGGGAGCCGCCCACGTGCTGGGCTTCTTCGGAAGTGTTCTCCCACTCCACGTCCTGCCAGTATCCCACGGGATAGGCGGTGAAGCCGTAGCCGGTCAGGAACAGCACGATCAGGGGACGGTCGGCGGAGCCCATTATGAACGCTTCGGTGGAGTACAGCTCGGTGGCGTGGTCGCTTTCCACGCCAGTGCTCCAGCGGGGAGTCCAGGCGGCGTCGTAGCACACGACCTTAAGCTCTTCCTTTTCGCCGTAGTACAGGCGGCGGGCGACTACGGTGTAGCCGTTAAAGGAGTACTTGAGCACCTCGGTGCCCAGGCTCTCGAAGGCCGCCAGGGTGGGCATGTCGGTGCCCAGGGAGTCAAAGCCGTTGTAGTTGTAGCTGGGAGTGTACTCCTGCAGGTACTGCTTGGCCACGTAACCCGTCTGGCCGTTGTACACGCACTCCACGTACTTGTCGTTCACCTGCACGCAGCCGCTCACAACGCCGCCCAGGGGTATCTTCTGCAGCTGCGCGGAGTTGGCGTTGGGCTTGGCTCTCAGGCTGGCCCATTCGTTCACGTTCACTACCATCATCTGGTCGGGCAGCGGCGGATAGTAGGGCACAGGAGTGGGAGCGGGGGTGGCGGTGGGCTTCACGGTGGGGGTGGGAGTGGGCTTGTAGTTGTAATCGGCCTTCTTGAGGTACTTGGCCAGGATGTAGCCCGTCTTGCCCTTGTAGGTGCAGCGGACAAAGCCGTTCACGGGGCCGGTGCAGCCGGTGACTATGGCGTACAGCGGCACTTTGGCCAGCCTCTCGGCGGAGGTGGAGGGCGTCTTGCGCAGGCTGGCCCACTCGTTAACGCCGGTGACCATCTGGTTGAGAAGGATGCCGTCGGAGTATTTGTAGTCGGTCATCTGCAGGTATTTGGCCAGGATGTAGCCGGTGCGTCCGTTCCACTCGCAGCGGATGAAGTCGTTTTCGGCGGCGGAGCAGTTGGTCACCAGTTCGCCCAGGTGCACTTTATATATGCGGGTGGACTTGGTGTCCGGCTTTTCCCTCAGGGACACATATTCGTTGCATTTTACGACCTGCATGATGGGGGTCACTCCCGCCGCGAACGCGGGCAGCAGGGAGACGAGCAGGCCCATGCACAGGACGAGCGCAAGAAGTTTTTTCATGGTTGAGCCTCCTTATGGTTTGCTTGCGGTTTCATTTGTGTTAGACGCCGCGGCGGGCGCAAAAGTTCGCATCCGCACGGCCGGGGGACCGCCCCGGGCACAGAACCGTATACATCCAAAATTTTACCTTTTTTGCGCGCGGATGTCAAGGCGGGCGGAGATTTTAACCGCCGCCGCCACCGGCACGCCGCCGCTCCCGGGGAGCGTGTAAAGCGAAGGCGCAGATCGCGGGAAAATAAGGTTGCGCTCCGGCGGGATTTCGTGTATAATAGGATCAGCTATCGGGAGGAGCGGCTTTGGGCGCATACGCCGCCCGGTGCGGACCCTTCCGGCAAAAAAGACAAGGAGAACAATCTATGAAGAAGCTCATCACCCTGATGCTGGCGCTGGCGCTCTGCCTGAGCCTGGCGGCAGTTCCGGCTTCCGCCGAGGAACCCATCAAGATCGTGATGATGGTGGACAACACCGTCGTCAACCAGGACAACGGACGCGACGCCTTCGAGAAGCGCTGGGAAGAACTCAACCCCGGCTATGACCTTGAGATCGTCCAGCCCGACCACAGCGCCTACTACGACGTCATGCAGCAGCGCATGTCTTCCGCGGACTGGCCGGACGTGGTGCTCCTTTCCGCCACCTACTATTCCGACTATGCCGCCAGCGGCGCCCTGTGGGACATGACTGAGGCGTGGGAAGAAAGCAAGACCAAGAATTCCGGCCGCTTCATCGGCGACAACATCATCGAAGGCCTGAAGATCGACGGCAAGCTCTACGGCTTCAGCCCCGCCCGCGGCAACGGCTGCGTCACCTACATCAAGCAGGCCTGGCTCGACGCCGTCGGCATGGACGCCCCCACCACCTATGACGAGTACATCGCCATGTGCGAAGCCTTCGTGGAGAAGTTCGGCACCTACGCCATCTCCGCTGCCGGCTTTGTGGGCAACGAGGCTCCCTTCATCAACTACCTGCCCGAGTTCTATCAGGACGCCTATCCCTTCTTCATCCAGCAGGAAGACGGCTCCTGGATCGACGGCTTCACCGAGGACAACATGAAGGACGCCCTGCAGCGCATTCAGGACGCCGTGGCCGCCGGCCTCATCGACAAGGAGACCCTGACCAACAAGACCTCCGACGCCCGCAACAAGTTCTATGACGAGAAGTTCGGCGTGTTCACCTACTGGGCGGGCACCTGGGCGACCAACCTGAAGACCAACCTGGAAGCCAACGGCAGGGACGGCGAGCTCGTCGCCCTCAAGCCCCTGGAAGACTGCCCCCTGTACTATGACCGCGTGCCTCCCGTATGGTGCATCACCACCAAGTGCGCCAACCCCGAGAAGGTGTTCGACGCTTTCATCGACACCATGCTCGACGGCGGCGACTGCCAGATGCTGTGGACCTACGGCGTGGAAGGCGTGCACTGGTCCAAGAGCGCCGGCACCGTGCTGGCCGGCACCGCCAAGGAAGCCACCTATGAGGAAGGCCAGTTCCACATGCTGGAGAGCATGGAGAAGGCCGGCACCCTCTACACCAAGAACCACATCGATCCCATGCTGAGCCTGGCGGCGTTCGCCGAGGGTTACTATGATCCCAAGGAAGCCACCGTGCAGCCCGAAGCCAAGGCGGCGTCCGAGATGTTCGGCGAGTACAGCCGCATGGCGTCCATCGTGCCCACCACGGCAGAGATGAGCGAGCTCAACGGCGATTTGACCTCCATCAAGAACGAGATCATCGCCGACATCGCGCTGGGCAAGATCAGCGTGGAAGAGGGCTATGAGCGCTTCGCGGAGGAAGGCCTCAAGATGTCCAACACCATCGTCGAGAGCCTGAACGCCCTGAACTAAACTTACACCCGACCTGATCGGAGGCGGCGGCAGGTGCCGCTGCCTCCGTTTCTTTATTCCGCCGGCGGCGTCCGGCAACACAAGAAAGGAGGGCTCCGTTTGGCCTTGGTGACTTACAACGGCACGCTGCATCTGGGCAAAAAGAAACCGCTGCTGCAGCGCATGGGCAAATACTGGGGCTTTTACCTCATGTTCATCCCCGTGCTGGTCTTCGTGGCGGTGTTCCATTACGCGCCCATGGCCGGCATAAGGTATTCCTTCTTCTCCTGGAAGATCGTTGACATCCCGAACTGGGTGGGCGTCGCGAACTTCACAAAGCTGTTCAGGCAGAGCCAGTTCGCGGTCTCCTTCTGGAACACCATAGTGTTTTCCGTGATCAAGCTGCTGCTCAACACGGGCTTCGCGGTTATCATTTCGCTGCTGCTCAACGAAATGATCTCCCTGCCCTTCAAAAAACTGAGCCAGACAATCATATACCTGCCCCACTTCATGTCCTGGGTCGTGACCGCCTCC
This sequence comes from Clostridiales bacterium, assembly GCA_024683475.1. Taxonomy (GTDB): domain Bacteria; phylum Bacillota; class Clostridia; order Christensenellales; family Aristaeellaceae; genus RUG14130. Next base: position 8,066 of record JAIKYG010000106.1, read on the forward strand.
GTGTTCAGCCTGCTGCTTTCCCCGTCCGGCAGCGGCCTTGTGAACCAGCTGCTGCTCAGCACGGGCATAATCGACGAAAGCGTTTACTACATGGCGGACAACGGCTGGTGGAAGGTGTGGTACTACATCATCAACCTGTGGCGCGAGACCGGCTGGCAGACCATAATCTTCATGGCGACGCTGACGGGCATCGACCCCGGCATCTACGAAGCCGCCTCCATAGACGGCGCGGGGCGCTGGAAGAAGATGTGGTACGTGACCCTGCCCGCGCTGGCAAACACCATCATCACCGTGCTCATACTCAACCTGGCGAAGATAATGAACCTGTTCGAAAGCGTGTTCGTGCTCCAGAACGACTCCGTCAGGCGCACCACCAACGTACTTCAGACCTACATCTACTACCAGACCTTCAACAGCGGCGCCTCCGCCGACTACGGCTACACCACCGCCGTGGGCCTGTTCCGCTCCCTCGTGGGGCTCGGCCTGATGCTCGTGTGCAACTTCGCGTCCAAGAAAGTCCGCGGACGCGGCATAGTGTAAGGAGGGGAGAACGATGGCAAACAAACAGATCGATTTCGTGACCCCGGCCGGCATCAGCGTACAGGCTCCGCCCCATATCAAAAAGCCCAGGTCCAAGTATACGGTGTTCAACTTCGTGAACGCCTTCATATTCGTCGTGGTGTGCCTTATCGTGCTGGTGCCCATCTGGAAGGTGCTGATCGACTCGCTGGACCTGACCACCGGCTACGGACTTAAGCTGCTGCCCACCAAGTTCGGCCTGGACGGCTATATGTCCGTGTTCTCGAACCGCTCGCTGCTAAGGCCGCTGCTGGTGAGCGTTTACACCACCGTGACGGGCACGCTGATCGGCCTACTGCTCTCCACCATGGGCGCTTACGTGCTCATACAGTGGGATATGCCCTTCCGCACGACCCTGGCCAACCTGCTTCTGTTCACCATGATCTTTTCCGGCGGCATGATCCCCAGCTATCTGGTCATGCGCGGCATCGGCCTTACGGACAACCCCTGGGGCCCGATACTGCTGCCCGCGATCAACGTGTACAACCTGGTGCTGATGCGCAACTTCTTTGAGGGCATACCCAGGTCCCTCTTCGAGAGTGCGGACCTGGACGGCTGCAGCCCCATGGGCGCGTTCTGGCGCATCGCGCTGCCCCTGTCCAAGGCGGCGCTGGCGTCCATAGGCCTGATGTTCGCTGTGGCGTACTGGAACGACTACACCAACTTCAAGCTCTACATCACCGACCGCAACCTCTACAACTTCCAGATGAAGCTGAGGGACATGATGCAGTCCTCCGACCTGCCCGAATCCGTGGGCAGCGCCACGGAGAACACCATCAAAAACGCCTGCATCATCACCGCCATACTGCCGTTCATGGTACTGTATCCCTTCCTGCAGAAGTACTTCGTGAAGGGCATCAACATCGGCGCGGTCAAGGAATAGACCCGCAATACAACTTATACCGCAGCGTTTCCGCTGCGGTATTTTTTTAACGCGAATATAACCCAAAGTGGACTCTGCTTGCCTTTTTGGACTTTCGGATGTGGTATAATGGTACAGTCGTAAAACGAAACGAACGGCGCGCCCGTACACTTAAGTGCGGGCGCGCTTTTATGCCGATATCGGCGTCAGAACTTAAGATCCTCGCGGGACCTTATCGCTTCCCCGAACTCCTTAAGCCGCTGATACTCGAGCTTCGTAAAATCGCCTTCGGCGTCCGGGCCCATGTTGATCAGGAAATTGCCGCCGTGCTCCCGGGTGAAACGATACCACTTGAGCAGGTCGTCCAGGCTCTTTACGGTGTGCTCGTCCCGCTTGGTGTAGCCCCAGCAGCAGTTGAGCTCCCCGCAGTATTCCCACCATCTGCCCTTGAAATCCGCCTCGTATTCCTCCTCGGTGGGCAGGCGGCACTCGGTGGTGGCGAAGTCCGTGTCGTCGCCCCTGCCGATCACGATGCCCGGCTGCAGGGCGCGGATGCTGTCTTCGTCCAGTATGTGGCGCCACTTGCCGTCGAACCAGATAAGGTCGATCCTGCCCCAGTTGGTGAGCAGCTCCCTGACCTGTCCGCGCACTATGGCGTGCTCGTAGTCGGTGAGCTCCCTGGGTATCTCGCTTCTGCGGTCCTCCTGCCAGCCGCCGTAGGGCAGGTACTCGCCCGCGGTGCGGAAGTCCGGCGGGGAATAGTACAGGCCCGCTTTCAGCCCGTACTTACGGCAGGCGGCTATGAACGGCGCGATCAGGTCCCGCCCGCCCATGTAGATGCGGGTGTTGAAGTCGCCGTAGCGGCTGGGCCACAGGCAGAAGCTGTCGTGGTGCCGCGAGGTGAGCACCGCGTAGCGGCAGCCCGCTTCGGCGGCGGCGGCGATCCACTTGTCCGCGTCGTAGCGGCCGGGATCGAACTTTTTCGCCAGGGCGAAGTACTCTTCCGGCGGGCACACCCGGGGGGAGTATTTGAAGTCCTTGAACATGCCCCAGCTCAGGTCCAGGTATCCGTCCACGGAGGCGATGCCCCAGTGGATGAACAGCCCCAGCCCCGCCTTGGGGAACCACTGGGCGTCCGGGTGGAGATTTGGATGTACGGTCTGCATATCTGCCTCCGTTTAACCGAGCTTTACGTCGCACTCGAACAGCCTGTCCCAGGGCAGGGTGTATCCGGCGCGGGCAAAGCCCTCTGTTTTCATGGCGTCGCCCCAGCCGTCCGAAAGCGCTTTCGCAAGCAGGGAGTTTATGAGCGCCTCCGCGGCGGGCTTGTCTTTAAGGGAATACTGATCCTCGCCCTTTTCGGCAAGGAGAAGGGCGGCTTTCTGGCGGATCACGCTTTCGTAGAGCAGGTCGTCCAGGATCCGCTCCCACTTGAAGGCTGGGTCGGGGCGGCCTTTCAGCGCGTCCGCGCGGATCAGGGAAAGCATGGTGCCCATGGAGTTCACCGAGGTGTTCCAGCCGGAATAGCCGAGCAGGGGCCTGAGCAGCCCCCGGTCCCTTAGGCGCCGCATCAAATACAGGCTGCCGCCGTTCGCGAACTCCGCGTCCAGCAGGTAGCTCGGCGTTTGCAGCAATTTTTCCAGCGCGTCAATGTCTTTTGACGGTTCAGGCGGCTGCCAGGCGGCTTCGCCCTGTTCGTTTTCGGGGGTGTGGACGACCAGGCGCACGGGCGCAGCGAGGTCCGGGACCAGGTCAAGGTACTTCATGCAGCTAAGCAGGTTTTCCCTGAAAGGCCTGTCCTCGTAGCGGGCGACGAATGAACCGTCCCCGCGGGTGTAAGTGACGCTGACAGGCAGGGGAGACGGACCCGTCGCCCGTATGCACGCCATCATGCCGCCCTCGTCCGCACCGTTGTGCACGAAGGTGTCGCTTAGCCGGTTTTCGCTTATGTATCGCGCTATCTCCGCCTGTTCGCGCCGGTGGAAGCCGTATTCCTGGGCGTCCTCCTGCAAAAGCATGAGGGAGGAAATGATCCCCTGCTTTTTCAGCTCCAGCAGCTTCATGTTCACCGCGTGGTTGCGTTTTCTGACGCGCCGGTAGGCGGAAAGGACGTGTTCCGGCAGCAGCGCCTCGTATTTTTTGTCGACCGCCTCGGTGTCGCCGCCCTCCTGCCACGCCCGCCCCCAGGCGACGGAGTATTCGGTCATGAGCTCGTACGCCCTTAAGTCGCCCCGGCAGAAGGCGGAGACGGATGAGCGCATAATGAGCCCGAAGGCGTGCACGGGCACGCGGCGGGCGACGTCTTTGAGTATCTCGAGGCGATTTAGCGCGGTCTCAAGCGAAACGTCGGGCGTGCGGGAGGCAAGGATGCCGCCGTACAGGAGCATTTCAGCGGAGACCGCCGCCGCGCCGCATTCAGGCAGTTCCTCCCGTATGAACGCCTGCAACCCGCCTGTGTCCGCGGGACGGCGGAAACAGTCCATTATACTGGCGGGCGGCGCGACGACCCCGTGCTCCGTGCCTGAAAGCAGCCTTCCGGGCCACAGGTAGTTGCAGGGGCGGCTGTCAAGGGGCAGGTACAGTATCCTCATAGCGCGTCGATGGCCCTTCTGAAGCGCTTTACGGCGTCGACGATGCCTTTTTCGGTCTTGCCCGTGACTATCGCGCCGATCATCAGCCCGCTCACTCCCGCACGGCACAGGTATTCCACGTCCGAAGGCTCGATCCTGCGCTGGGTGGGCACCACCATGGGCAGGCGCGTGGCGAGGCTGAGCTGCCTGTACGTCACCAGGTCGGCGAAGGAGAGGGGCCTGCCGTAGCCCTCGTGGGGCATCACGCTGGCTTCCAGCACGCCCGCGCCGAGCGCCTCGTACTGGCTGACCTCTTCGGCGGTAAAGCCGCACGCCGCGGCCGCCATAAGGCACTGGCGCGTGGGCAGGAACGCCGTGGGCAGGTGGGCGGTGTAGAAGGAGATGAAGTCGAAGGGGGCAGTCTTTACCTGCTCCGCGTCCTTCATTATGGCTTCGCAGTCGGCGCCCGGCACGATGCCCACGGGACCTTCCGCCTCGCGGAAGATGCGGGCGAACACCTCGCGGTTCTCGTCGTAACTGCCCAGGGTCTCGCCGCCCGCGTTGTGGTGCAGGCTTATGTGCACCTTCACCGCGTCGGCGCCCGCCCGGAACGCGGCTTTGGCCAGGTCCGCGTCGTTTACGGGCAGGCTCATTATGAGGGGCATGCGCTTTTTGTCGAACAACTCAAGAAACGGATTCATATACATCCTCCCTTTCTACGGAATGATACCACAAAACCTTTCGGGTGTAAAGCGCATTCAAATAACCGTAATTTAACCCGCAGGGAACTGCACGAGCCTTGAATAAATGGAGCATATTTTAATACAATATATGATGAGTAAATTCGGGAGGCGCGCGATGCTTGCCGCTGTAAGGCACGAACTGGAAAAGCGTTTCGATTCTCGCATGTTCACATATACGCAGCTCAGGGGCATGTTCATCCCTCTGCTGTTGGATCAGCTGTTCATATTCATCATAGGTCTTCTGTCCTCCGCGCTGGTATCCTCCTCGGGCGAGGGCTCCATGACCGCCGCCAACAACGCCAACGTCATAAACAGCCTGGCTTACGCCATTTTTTCAGCCATAGCGCTGGGCGCGGGCATCGTTATCGCGCGCTCCAAGGGCGCCGGCGACGACAGGGGCATAAGCCGCGCCATCGCCCAGTCGTGCATCATATGCACCCTCGCGGGCTGCGCGCTGGGTCTGCCCATCTGCATTTTCGGCGTGGAGATCGTAAAGTTCATGTACCCCGGCGTGGACCACTCCATCGCCCTGAAATCCGGCGAATACTTAAGATACATGGGCCTGAGCCTGCTGCCCTACAGCTTGTTCAGCGCCATATTCAATACCTTCCGCTCCATGGGCGACACCAGGAGCAGCCTGATACTCACCGTGATCATCAACTCGGTGCACCTGGTGTGCTCCTTCGTGTTCATAAATGTCATGGAGATGGGCGTGCAGGGCGCGGGGCTCAGCTTCCTGGTTGCCCGCATAGTCGGCATGGCGTTCGCGGTGGGCTGGCTGGTCCGCCCCGCGATGAGCCCGAGGGTCAGGCTGAAGGACTTTCTGTCATTTGACCACAGGATATTCGGCGACATACTGCGCCTGGGCATACCCCTGAGCGTGGAGCAGGTGCTGTTCCAGGGCGGGATGCTTTTGGTGCAGATGTACATCGCTACCCTGCCCACCTACCAGACCGACGCCCACGGCATAGCCAATTCCATATTCATGCTGTTCTACTCGTTCTCCTACGCCATGACGGGCCTGGCGGCCACTGTGTGCGGGCAGACGATAGGCGCGAAGGACATAAAGCTTACGCGCTTCTACGCGAAAAACCTGGTTTGGGTCGGCAGGTTCATAATGCTGGGCGCCATAATCGTGATCGGACCCCTGCTCCCGCTGGTGCTCAAGCTCTTCAGCCCCATGACGGAATCGCTGCCATACATCTGGGGAGCGGTGGCCATCGGCGCGCTGCCCATGCCGCTTATCTGGTGCGACGCCTTCGTGCTGACCACAGTGACGAGGTCCGCGGGCGACAGCGTGTTCGCAACGGTGATAAGCCTTACGGCGCTGCTGCTGGGCAGGATGGCCATAGGCTACGTGCTCACGATAGCGCTGGGCATAGGCATCTGGGGCGTGTGGCTGGGGCAGCTGTTCGAGTGGGTGTTCCGCCTGCTCGTGTTCCGCCGCCGCTTTAAGGGCGCGGCCTGGATAAAGGTAAATATGGCCGAGGGCACGGTATAAGGCGGCAGCAAATGGACTTTACGGACAGGATATCACGCTTTTCGGGCAGACCGGGTTACTCTTTGACGGGTGACATATTCGTTTCGCCGCGCGGCAGCGACGGGGGAGACGGCAGCATCAAAGCGCCTTTCAGGACCATCGCCCGGGCGCAGCAAGCCGCAAGGCGCCTGGCGTCCGCTTCGGGCAGCGCCGCGGTCTGCGTGGGCGCGGGGGTATACCGCGAAACGCCGGACTTTGACGCTTCGGACAGCGGCTGCGCGTACCGCCCGGCGGGAGACGGCGAAGTGATACTGGACGCGTCGGAAGAGATAGGCGCGGACCGCTTTGAAAAGTACCGCGAAAACATTCTCGTGTGCGACCTTAAGTCCCTGGGGATCACCGCCGGGGACATAGGCGAGATCAAATACATAGGCATGTTCGGCACCGAAGCCAGGTATGACGGCTACGCACCGGGCGACAACGTGCAGCTGTACATGGGCGGCCGGAGGCTGGAACTCGCCGCGTATCCCGCAAAGGGGTTCCTGAAGCTTAAGGACGTAAGGGACCAGGGCGAGCCCAACGAGTATCCCATCCACACCTACCACCCCGAAAACGCCGCCAAACGCGAGCCGCGGGCGGGCGAGTACGTGATGGACGAGGAGACCAACGCCCGGGTGGCGGGCTGGACGCACACGGACGAACTGTGGATGTACGGCTATCCGGCGGTGGACTGGGCGGACTGCTCCTGCCCCGTAAAGGTGGACACGTCCACTTCGTCGATCTTTCCCCGCTGCGTGAGCATATACGGAGCGTACCCCGGCGGACTGTACAGGTTCCTGAACGTGCTGGACGAACTGAAGTGCCCCGGGCAGTACTTTATCGACCGCAGGGAGCTCAAGCTCTACCTGATCCCTCCCGAAGGCTGCGAGGGGGAAAGCGTGCGCCTGTGCCTTAAGGAAAGGCCGGCAGTTGTCATAGACGGCGCGAACGCCCTGAGCATTGAGGGTTTCATGCTCAGGCACGGCAGGGTCGACGCGATAAGCGCGAAGGGCACTAACCTGCTTTTCAGGGACCTGGTCATCCATTCTTTCGGCGGGAACGCGATAAGCGTCGAGGGCGAAGGCAATACCGTGTCGGGCTGCGAACTCTGCCGCCTGGGCAAGGGCGGCGTAAAGATAAAAGGCGGAGACCCGAAGCGCCTGGTAAAGGCGAACTGCACGGTGGAAAACAACCTGATACACCATAACGGGGAAATCTACATGGTATACACCCCCGGGGTCAGCGCCTCGGGCTGCGGGATCACGGTGGCGCACAACGAGATCTGCTTTTCTCCCCATACCGCGGTGCTGTATTACGGAAAATACATAAGCGTGGAATACAACCACGTCCACCACGTGGTCAGCCACGCCTCGGACGCGGGCGCGATATATTCGGGCAGGGACTGGACAAACGTGGGCTGCCGGGTCAATTACAATTACGTGCACGATATAGGCGACGGGGAATTCGCTCCCGACGGCATCTATTTCGACGACATGCTCTCCGGCCAGGAATGCCGGGGAAACATAGTGGTGAACGTGCGCAAAAACGGGCTGCTGATGGGCGGCGGGCGCGACAACGTGATCGAAAACAACATTTTCGCCCACTGCATGAACGGCATCAAGTTCGACGACCGCGCGCGGGACGCCTTTGTGGGAAACGGCTGGGCAAAGGCGGTGCTTTACCCGAACAATCAGATATGGACGAGATTAAAGGACATCCCGGTAAACGAGGAACCCTGGTCGAGCCTGTATCCGGGCATGGCGAGGCTGCACGGCGACTTGTTGAGGGTGGACGATCCCGACTTCGCCCCCAATCCTACCGGCTGCCGCGTAGTCGGCAACATAATAATCGGTTCGGCCCTTAACCAGATACTGACATTTGAAAGCAACCGGCGCTACAGCGATATAAGCGGGAATTTCCTGTACGGCAGCGAAGAGGAGCTTAAACAGCTTCCCAAGGGCTTTGAAAAGATACCGATAGATAAGATCGGCAGATACTGATAACACACCTCACGGAGGGATACATATGGGTTTAAACGGAATACTTGGTTTGGCCGGCGGGCTCGCGCTGTTTTTGTACGGCATGAACCTGATGGGCTCCGCGCTGGAAAAGCGGGCGGGGCGGCGGCTTAAACTGATACTGTCGAGGCTTGCCTCAAATCCGTTCAAGGGGATGCTGCTGGGCACGGCGGTCACTGCCATAATCCAGTCCTCCGCCGCCACCACGGTCATGGTGGTCGGCTTCGTAAACAGCGGAATAATGACGCTGGAGCAGTCGGTGGGCATAGTGATCGGCGCCAACGTGGGCACATCGATCACGGGCTGGCTTCTGTCCCTTGCGGGCGTGCAGGGCGGCGCGTGGTACCTGGACCTGATCAAGCCTTCCACCTTCACTCCCGTCATAGCGCTCGCCGGCATAGTGATGCTGATGTTCATAAAAAAGGAGCGCGTCAAGGACACCGCGGGCATACTTCTGGGGTTTGCGGTACTGATGTTCGGCATGCAGACCATGTCCTCCTCGGTGGCGCCGCTGGGCGAAAACGCGACCTTCCGCAGCCTGCTCACCATGTTCTCCAACCCGTTCCTGGGCGTGCTGGCGGGCACCGTGGTGACCGCGCTCATACAGTCCTCCAGCGCATCGGTCGGTATCCTGCAGGCGCTGTCCGCCACGGGCGCGGTATCCTGCGCCGCGGCGCTGCCCGTGATCTTCGGTTTCAACATCGGCACCTGCGTGACTTCGCTCATGTCCTCTTCGGGCACTTCGCCCGACGCCCGGCGCGCGGCGGTCATACACCTTATGTTCAACATCGCCAGCGCCTTGGTGCTGCTGCCGATATACTACCTGCTGGACAGCCTGATCGGCTTCGGCTTCTCATCGTCGCCGGTCAACACCTTCGCGATCGCGCTCATCAACACCGTCATCAAGGTGCTAAGCGCCTTCATACTGCTGCCGTTCTCGCAGCAGCTGGTCAAACTTTCCCGCCTGATCGTGAAGGACACGAAAGCGCCCGCGGAAAAGCGGATGCTGGACGAGCGCCTGTTCATAAACCCCTCCCTGGCGCTGGACGCGGCGTCCTCTGTGGCAAAGGGCATGGCGGACACGGTGTCGGAGAGCTTTTCAAGGGCCATAAGCCTGCTGGACCATTATTCTTCCAGGGGCTATGAGAACGTGAGGGAAGACGAACAGAAGGCCGACAAGCTGGAAGACATGCTGGGCACGTACCTGGTGAAGCTGGGCGAGACCCACCTGGGCGGCGACGACAGCCACGCGCTGACCAAGCTGCTGCGCCTGATCGGAGACCTGGAGCGCATAAGCGACCACGCGCTGGCGATAGCCGAGTCCGCCAGGGAGCTGAACGAAAAGGAGCTCACCATGTCGGCGGCGGCGCAGGCGGAGCTTAACGTGATAATCCAGGCGGTGGGCGAGTGCCTGCGCCTAGCAATAAACGCGTTCACCAACGACGACGTGCTGTGCGCCGCGCAGGTGGAGCCGCTGGAGCAGGTGGTGGACGTGATGGAATCCCAGGAAAAGACGCGCCACATAGAGAGGCTCACTTCGGGCGTGTGTTCCATAGAGCAGGGCTTCGTGCTGAACGACATACTGAACGACCTGCGCAGGGTGTCGGACCATTGCTCCAACATCGCGGGCTGCGTGATAGAGACCCACATGAACGCCATGGACATGCACTCCTACCTGAACGAAGTCAAAAGCGGCTCCGACGAGGCGTTCAACGACCGCTTCCGTCATTTTTCCCAGCTGTATTCGCTGCCCGACTGAAAACCGGGCATATAAAACGGCGGGAAGGCACATTGCCTTCCCGCCGTTTGTCTGCATGCTTTATTTTTTGAAGGGCTTGTATTCCACTTCGGTCTTTATGGTCTCCGGGCGCTCTTCCAGCAGCTTGGGGTTGTTTATATACTTCATGAAGCAGCCGCACGCCATGGCGTAGCTCGCGCCGCCGCAGATGCGCTCGTCGGTGTTCACGCCCAGGGGGATGACCGTCTTGGCCTTGATGCCGTCCTTGGTGTTTATGTACTGCTTCTCGAACTTGCCCATGGCCAGAAACACGCTGGTGTTGCCGAAATTGTACAGGTGATGGTACATGCCGGGCAGGCCTATGGAGGCCAGGTTGGTTATGAACATGGAACAGTGGAAGGGCGACAGGTCGTACAGCCAGCCGGGCAGCAGGCCGTAGCGGTCCAGCACCCGGGCAAGGAACACCACGAACTTCACCAGGGGACGGATCCTGACTATCTTGCCCGCGAAATCGCTGGTGCCGTCTACAGCGTCGTTGGCGGCGGGGGTGACCATCCGGGACACTTCCTGAGCCACTTCGTCTATGGTGGCGTCGGGCGCGAAGTGCATCTTTATGGTATCCTCGTCCAGGCTGTCGCGGTTCTTGGCGTTCTTGAGCACGGTCAGGCTGACCACGATCTGGTTGCGCGCGAAGATCTGCCGGTTCATGACGAAGCGGTTGACTTCGGGATACTGGCTGACGGTGCGCACGTAGGCGGCGATGATCAGGTCCATGAACGTGATCTTCACGCCCTGCTTGGAGCGGGTGCGGATATAGTCCGCCATGGGCTCGTAGTCTATGTTGACGGTGATCTGGTTCGATGCGTCGTTGCGGGTGGGCATTATGTAGGGGGTGAACTGGATTATGGGATCGATGTTGTTAAGCCGTCTGCCGTCGGCGCGTCTTCCGAACATATTGGTCATCTCCAAAGTGTTTTTATGTATTTTATCACATGAACAAAGGATTTACAAGAATAAATTTGTTTTCCGCTGTGCAAACGGGGGAATTCTGTGGTATAATCGTAAAAGGAATAATCTGTGCCCGGCATCGGCCGGGATCTGGGAGACTATATGGCACAGGACAGGCTCACGGAAACGGTAACGGCCTGGGAAGACATTTTTTCGGGCAAGGTCATACACGTCCAGAAATGGACGGTGGAGCTCCCGGACGGGGGCACGTCCTTCAGGGAGATCGCGCTGCACAGGGGCGCGGCGGCGGTGGTGCCGGTGGACGGCGAAGGCAACGTGTACATGGTAAGACAGTACCGCTGCGCGCTGGGCAGGCTCACGCTGGAGATCCCCGCGGGCAAACTGGACCGCGAGGGGGAGGACAGGCTGCTGTGCGCCAAGCGCGAACTTAAGGAAGAGACGGGCTTTACCGCCCGCTGCTGGGAAAAACTTACCGACCTGGCCACCACGCCCGGCTTCACCAACGAGGTGATAGGCGTGTACCTGGCGACGGAGCTGGAAAAGGGCGAGGTCAGTCCCGACGAGGACGAATTCATCGACATGGTCAAGCTGCCCTTTGCCGAAGCGATAAAGCTCGTGACGGAAGGCAAGATTAGCGACTCCAAGACGATAGTCGGGCTGCTGCTGGCCAAGGAAAGGCTGAGCTGAAAGAAAAATGTACTCAAAAGCGCTGTGTGAATGGTTCCTGACGGACGGCATTTACCCGCCCGTGCGTTTGGACGCGCCGGAATATATAGAGGACGCGCTGACCGAGGCGGGAGTGCTCGGCGTAGGGCTCGATGTCGAGGAGCGCTGCCGGAACGAATGGATATACAGAAGGACCTGGCGGTACCTGACCCAGTTCACCTTGCCGGACACCGAAAAGCGGGTGTTCATGCGCTTAAGCGGGCTGAAGGGCAGGTGGCGGGTCACGGTCAACGGCGCCCTCGCCGCGGAGGGCACGGACAGCTGGTGCGAAACGGAGATCACCGGGCTGCTGGGCGTTCCGAACTACCTGGAGATCGCGTTTTTGCCGGACGACAGCTTTTCACTGTTCCCGCAGGCGGGCTTCAAGGGCAGTTTTCTGCTTAAGCAGGCCGGAAAAGGCGTCATAAAGGATTTCAGGTGCGTGTTTTCCGCCGAAGGCGAGCCAGGTTTCATGTGCGCGGCAGACACGACCGCGCCGGGGCGGGCAAAACTCGCATTCACGCTGAGCAACAGCCGGGGAGAGTTCACCGAGACGCTGGATCAGGCGCTCCCGGCGGGCTACACTCCGCTTAAGACCGGGATCTTCGCGGGAAAACTCGCCGCGGGAGAAACGAACCGCCTAAGCGCGCGCCTTAACTTTGACGGGGAGACCTGCGACGCAAGGGAAGCGGAGATATATATCCCCGCAGCCAAAGCGCTCTTAAGGGGCGCGGTGTGCTTAAGCGAGGAAGACTTTGAGCTGGCCCGGGAACTGCACGCGGACACCGCGTACACCCGGGACGCGGAGGCGGACGACGCGTTCATCCGCCGGGCCGCAAAGTACGGGCTGTTCGCTGCCGAAGCAGACGAGGACGTCAAACAGGAGCTGCCTTCGGCGATGTGCAATCCCGACGAAGTCGACCGCATCTGCCCGGACGGGCGCGCGCTGGAGGACGACGTGATCTGGAAGCTCACCCAGTCCGACCGCGCCTGCTTTGACGAGGCGGGCGGCAGCTCGGAGGAACTGGAGGAGGCGGCCGCGCTGAGCCGCTACAACCAGGCGCTGGCGCTCAAGAACCTGGCGCTGGACGCGCGCCTGGCGGGCAAGAGCCTGGTGCTGGACGGCATGGTCAGCTCCGAGTACAGCCTTTCATCGCCCGCGCTGGTGGATCTTGACGGGCTGAAGCGCCCTGCGTTTTTCGCGCTTAAGGACGCCTGGCAAAAGGAATACGCCTTCTGCCGGCTGCCGGAAAACCTGCCGGACGAAGGGATATTCACCGTAAAAGCATATTACGCGGCTGACGACCCGGCGCCTAAACCCCGGGCGGTCAGCGTGAGCGCCTACGATCTCTCCGGGCGGGAGATATTCTCCACCACCTTTGCCGCGACCGTGTCCGGCTGCGTGGGCAGTTTCGCCCTGGAAATGCCCGAAGGCGGCGTGGCGCTGATCCGCACCCGGCTTTTCGACGGTGGGCAGGAGCTCTCCGTAAGCGACCTGGCGGCGTTCATGAGCGGCAGGGGCATAGAAGACCTGGGCGAAGCGCGGCTGTTCTGCGACGGAGAAAGCCTCGTGAACGATTCGGACACGCTGGCTGTGGGCGTATGCGCGGGTGAAGCGGGCTTTTTCGGCTGTCTGCTGCCGGGCGAAGCGGCAGCGGGCAGGGTGACCGATATAAACGCCGTCGAAGGTCTGAACATATACTTTTAGTGCGCCGGCGGGGGATCCGCCGCGGCAGGATATAAGAAGGAAGTAGAAAGTTGATGTTCTCATCCGGTCTGTTTGACCATATGCCCACCCTCGAGACCGAGCGGCTCGTGTTGAGGCGGCTCGAGACGGGCGACGCACAGGACATATTCGATTACGGAAAAGACCCTCTGGTAGCCAAGCACGTGCTGTGGGACGCGTACACCAGCGTGAGCGAGGCGAGAGCTTACATAAAATACATGCTGCGCAAGTACCGGGCGGGGGAGCCGTCCAGCTGGGGCATAGAAGAAAAGGCCACGGGCAGGATCATCGGCACCATAGGCTACATGTGGTACCAGAAGGACAACAACGCCGCGGAAGTTGGCTATTCCCTTTCCCGGGACCGCTGGAACAGGGGCTACATGACCGAGGCATTAAAGGCGGTCATAGACTATTCCTTCAGGGACCTGGGCATCAACCGTCTGGAAGCGCAGCACGAGGTGGAGAATCCCGCCTCGGGAGCGGTCATGCGCAAGTGCGGCATGACAAAAGAAGGCACGCTGCGCGGGCGCCTGTACAACAAGGGCAGGTACGTGGACGTGGAACTGTATTCGATACTTCGCAAGGATTTCATGGCAAAAGTAAAACATAAATGAGGAGGAACACGATGAAGCAGGAGCTTATCCAAAAGGGCTTTGAGTACGCCAAAGAGGTTTACGCGGCCCAGGGCGTGGACGTGGAAAAGGCGATGGAACAGGCCGCGAAGTTCGCTATCTCCCTGCACTGCTGGCAGGGTGACGACGTTATCGGTCTCGAGAGCGAGGCGGGCGGCACTTCCGGCGGCATCCAGACCACCGGCAACTACCCCGGCAGGGCCCGGAACGGCGACGAACTCAGGCAGGATTTCCTTAAGGCCATAAGCCTGATCCCCGGCAAAAAGAAGCTGAACCTGCACGCCAGCTATGCGGAACTGCACGGCCGCAAGGCGGACAGGGACGCCTACACCAAGGAAGACTTTGCCGACTGGATGGCGTTTTCCAAGGAGAACAAGCTGCCCCTGGACTTTAACCCCACCTACTTCGGACACCCCTATGTGGCAGACGGCTTCTCCCTGTCTTCCAGGGATGAAAAGCACCGCAAATTCTGGATCGAGCACGGCAAGCGCTGCCGCGAGATCGGCGAAGCCTTCGGCAAGGCCCAGGGCGAAAGCTGCGTGATCAACTTCTGGATGCCCGACGGCTACAAGGACACTCCCGCCGACACCGACACTCCCCGCCGTCTGATGAGGGAAGCGCTGGACGAGATATTCGAGGGCACCAAGAACATCGGCGCGCCCGAAGTGCTGGACGCGGTGGAAAGCAAGCTGTTCGGCATCGGCGTAGAGAGCTACACCGTGGGCTCCGGCGAGTTCATGCTGGGTTACGCGCTTTCCCGCAACAAGCTGCTTACCCTCGACACCGGCCACTTCCATCCCACCGAGCAGGTGAGCGACAAGCTCTCCGCCGTGATGCAGTTCCTGCCCAAGATCCTGCTGCACATCTCCCGCCCCGTGCGCTGGGACAGCGACCACGTGGTGAGCTGGGACCAGGAGACCAGCCGCATCTTCAGCGAGATCATCGCCAACGGCTACGAGAACAGGGTGCTGTGCGCGCTGGACTACTTCGACGCCTCCATCAACCGCGTGGCGGCGTGGGTGATCGGCGTAAGGAACGCCCAGAAGGCCATCCTTTCCGCGTACCTCACCAACCACGCCAAGCTGCGCAAAGCCGAAGTTGAGGGCGATTTCACTGCCCGCCTGGCGCTGCAGGAGGACTACAAGGCGCTGCCTTTCGGCCCCGTGTGGGATATGTACTGCTTAAAGCAGGGCGTGCCCGTGGAAAACGAGTGGCTGGACGAGATCAAGCAGTACGAAAAGGACGTGCTGAGCAAGAGATAAGCCGGGATCGGCTAAAAGAGGGAGCAGGCGCTCCCTCTTAGTTTATCTTCTCAGAGTACGGAACGGAGAACTTAAACCGCCGGAAACGGCAATTTATGCGCGGAAGGCATACCATGTTGCCAAAACGTGCGTCCGGGTGGTATAATCAGGAAAAACCCGCAGGATGTGCATGAACCATGAAATTCTATTTTATAATCCATCCGACCCGTGAGGATGCGGCGCGGCTGAGCAGGACACTGGCCGAGTACGTGTACATGCAGGGCTGCGTGCTGGCAAAGACCCCCGAAGAGGCGGACGTGTGCGTCGCCATCGGCGGAGACGGCACGGTGGTCTCCGCGGCGGAAGAATGCTCCTGCCCGATCCTGGGCATAAACGCGGGGCATGTGGGATATCTTGCCACGGTGGAGCAGGACGGCGCGCTCAGGGCCATGGACGCGCTGATGGAGGGCAGGTACCGCCTGCAGAAGCGCATGCGGCTGGACTGCGCGATAAAGGGCGAAGCGCCCGTGACCGCGCTTAACGAAGCGGCGCTGTTAAAACCCGACACGGGAGCCATCCGCTTTACGGTAAAGGTGAACGGGCGCGAGCTCAAAAGCTACACGGCGGACGGCGTGATCGCCGCGACGCCCACGGGCTCCACGGGCTATTCCCTGTCCGCGGGCGGGCCGATAGTCGATCCGGCTGCGGAAAACATAATCCTGACGCCCATAGCGGCGCATACGCTGTTAAGCCGCCCGATCATACTTTCCCCGGAAAGCGAAGTGGAGCTGGAATGCGAAAGGGACGCGCTGGTGGTGACGGACGGCGCTTCGCGGCAGCTGCCCGCGGGCACCGCTTACGTTATAAAGCGCTCCGCCGCGTACACGCGCTTCATAACGCTGGAAGAGGAGAGCTTCGTGGCCCGCATAGCCAGAAAACTCGTGTGACCGGATCTGCCGGGTAAATCGCTTTATCAGGCGGACCGCAAAGGAGAAAGCAATGCCCAAGGAACTCATATTTATCGGGTCGAGCGTGTGCGCGGGCACCGGCGCAACGGATGACCGCGGCTGGAGCGCGATGCTGGGGGAGAGGCTGGAAAAGCAGGGCTGGCGCGTGTCCAACCGTTCTATAGGAGGACAGACCACCGCGGACATCCTTTTGCGCCTGGAAAGGGACGTGATCAGCAAGCATCCGGCCGTGTGCGTCGTCGGGCTGGGGCTGGCAAACGAAGGCCTGCCGCTCACACAGGACGAGCAGGCGGCCCGGATCGTACAGGGCATATTCCTGAGCAACCTGAAAAGCATCTTGGGGGCGCTCCGTAAGGCCGGCATCCGTCCGGTGCTGGGCGGCGTGTACCCGAACAACAGGTATAACGGCTTCCAGTACGCTGTCCTCAGGGAAACGGACGCCGAGATGCAGCGCTGGGGCGTGCCCGTGCTTGCCTGGCTGCCACGGCTGGACGACGGAAAAGGGCATTTCAGGGAAGGACTGTACCGTGACGCCGGCCATCCCAACGACGACGGCTACCGGGTTATGTACGAGCAGACGCTGGACCTGCAGTTATAAAGAAAAACACAGCGCCCTGCCGCTTTCAGGCGGCAGGGCGCTGCTTTATGAGCTTTAGGGCGCTCAGTCCACGTTTTCAAAGAAGTCGTTTTTGTTCACGTCCGGGCCCACGGTGGTGCGGTACAGGCCGTACTTGGAGTTGTTCCAGCGGCGGTTGTAGCTGTCGTAATTGCAGGAGAACCACTGGGAATAGTGCTTGGAGTACGCCAGTTTCGAAACTTCCGTGGCGGTCAGGCCCAGGTAATTCCTAAGGGGCTGGGCGTACACGTCCATGGTAAGCTCGTTTTCGTTGTACAGATGGATGTACAGCTTCTTCGTGTCCCAGCTGCCGTATTTTTCCAGGCTGTCGGGATAGAGCGTCGGGTCAGCAGCCTGCTCCACCGCCGTGCGCACGGCCAGGGAGGTCAGCTGGTGCTGATAGTGGCCGTATTCGCCCTTTATGTCCTGGGTCACCACCACTTCAGGCTTGTAGCGGCGGATGAGCTCGGTCACTTCCTCAAATATGGCGTCGCCGCCCCACACGTACTTGGCGTAAGCTAGGTCGGGACAGGCGCCGTCCCTGTGGTTGAGGAGGATGGGGTGATACTGTACGCCGCACCAGTTGAGGGCGTTGAGCGCCTCGATTATCCTCTGGGGGCTGCAGTTGGCCATGTATACCACGCACACGGTCTTGCCCTGCTCCACATAGTAGGGGATGGTGCCGCCCATGAACAGCAGGTCGTCGTCCTGGTGGGTGGAGAACAGCATCAGGTCTACCTTTTCGGGCATTTCCTCAAACAGCAGCGCGGAGCGGGAGACATTGTCCTTTTCCAGCACGTAGAGCTCGCCCAGGCGGCTTTCCGGGCTCTCGCACACGAACGTGAGGCGGCGGGCGTTTTCGGCTACGGGATAGTTGAGCGCCACCATGCCTTTGGGGTTCTTGTCGTCGGTCTCGGAGATCAGGCTGCCGTTTTCGTCGTACTGCCTGAAGTAGAGCTGGGTGGGCGCGTGCCACCACTGGGTGCACAGATACGCCGCGGTGCGGCCTTCGGGCAGGGTGATGTCGATGGTGTAGGGAGCTTTGGGGCTCACGTAAGTGTCGATGGTGTTGTCGTAAAGCAGGAAATAGGTGCCCAGCCCAGCGTCGTTGGTGATGGTGCAGTCCGCGTTCATGTTTTTGATGGCGGGGAATTTGCTGCCCAGCACGTGGGAAATGAACTCGCGGGAGGCGGTGTTGCCTGCGGAGTCGGCGGCGGTGACGGTGATCGTGTATTCGCCCCACTTGATCTGGGGAGAGATCAGGCCCTTGAATTTGGTGGCGCTGAAGGCAAATACGCCGTCGGAGACGTTGAGCTCATAGGTGTTATGGAACACCTCGCTCAGGCGCCGTATGTCGTACATGGTGAGGGTTACGCTCTTTAACGGGGAAACGCTCCTGATCTCGCCGGAGATCTCCTTTATGCTGTCGCTGTTGAGCAGGAAGGGGATATGGATCCCGCTTAAGTCGATAAGCTCCCTGCCCTCCGCAAACGCGAACGCGGGCACAAGCAGGCACAGGACCAGCAAAAACGCGCAGAGTTTCTTCATTATTGCATGCCTCCAGATACACTTAAGTACAACAAAAAGGGGGTGATATGCCCCCGTTTTGAATACGCGAAGTACTATGGCTTAGGCCTGAGCCTGCTTGTTCAGCTGCTTGGCCAGACGGCTCTTTTTGCGGTTGGCGGCGTTCTTGTGGATGACGCCCTTGGAGGCGGCCTTGTCCACCGCGCCCTGGGTGGCGGCGAGCACCTTCACGTCGGCGTTGCCGGCGGAAACGGCGTCGTCAAACTTGCGCAGCTGGGTCTTCATCTGGCTCTTGACCATGCGGTTGCGCAGATTCTTCTTGTCGGATACCTTTACACGCTTGATAGCGGACTTGATGTTAGGCAATGTAGATTCACTCCCTGTGTAAAATTAGCTTGTGTATTATATCACCTGCGCCGGGGGAAGCGCAAGGGAATAATTGGTTAATTTTTCCGGCGAACGGCGTTTATCGGCCTTATTTCGCCATCTCCACCGCGCGGGTCTCGCGGATGACGTTGACCTTGATCTGGCCCGGATACTCCATCTCGTCTTCGATGCGCTTGCAGATCTCCTTGGCGAGCACCAGAGTGCCGGCGTCGTTGATGTCTTCGGGCTTGACCATGACCCTGACCTCGCGGCCGGACTGGATGGCGAAGCTCTTTTCCACGCCCTGGAAGGAGTTGGCGATCTCCTCCAGTTTTTCGAGGCGCTGGATGTAGTTCTCCAGGCTCTCGCGCCGGGCGCCGGGACGGGCCGCGCTTATGGCGTCCGCCGCCTGCACCAGCACCGCTTCCACGCTCTGGGGCTCCACGTCGCCGTGGTGCGCCAGGATGCAGTTGACGACGGCTTCGCTTTCGTGATACTTGCGGGCGAGCTCGCCGCCGATGGTCACGTGTGTGCCTTCGACTTCGTGGTCGATGGCCTTGCCGATATCGTGCAGCAGACCGCCGCGCTTGGCGAGCTGTACGTCAGCGCCCAGTTCGGCCGCCATGACGCCTGCCAGGTGGCTGACCTCTATGGAGTGCTTGAGCACGTTCTGGCCGTAGCTGGTGCGGTATTTCATGCGGCCCAGCAGCATCACCAGTTCCCTGTGCAGGGAGTGCTGGTTGGTCTCGAACACGGCGTTTTCGCCGGCCTCGCGGATCTGGTTGTCCACCTCGCGGCGGGCCTTTTCAACGAGCTCCTCTATGCGGGCGGGATGGATGCGTCCGTCCATGATCAGCTTTTCCAGCGCCACGCGGGCGATCTCGCGCCTGACGGGGTCGAAACCGGAGATGATCACGGCTTCGGGGGTGTCGTCGATTATCAGGTCCACGCCCGTAGCGGTCTCGAGGGCGCGGATGTTGCGGCCTTCACGGCCGATTATGCGGCCCTTCATGTCGTCGTTGGGCAGCGCCACCACGCTTACGGTGGTCTCCGCCACGTGGTCGGCGGCGCACTTCTGGATGGCGAGGGAGATGATGTTGCGGGCTTTCTTGTCCGCCTCGTCCTTGGCTTTGGCCTCGATGTCCCTTACCATTACGGCGGCGTCGTGGTAGGCGTCCTTCTGGACACGCTGGATGATGATCTGACGGGCCTCGTCCATGGTCATGTTGCTGATGCGTTCCAGTTCGCCCGCCTGCCGGTTTTTAAGCTCCTCGGCTTCGGCTTCCAGCTTTTCGGCTTCGCGGTACTTGTTGTTCAGGCTCTCTTCCCGGGCCTCCACCGCGTCGTACTTCTTCTCAAGGGCCTCCTCCCTCTGGTTCACGCGCCTTTCCAGGCGGGTGACTTCGTTGCGCCTGTCCTTGACCTCCCGGTCAAGCTCGTCTTTGAGGGAAAGGATCTCTTCCTTGGTGGCAAGTATCTGTTCCTTGCGGTATTCGTCCGCTTTGGCCTTGACCTCTTCGGACTTGCGAACGGCTTCCTGCAGCTGCTCTTCGGCAAACTTTTCACTGCGGCCGATTTTGGTTTCGGTGAGATTTTTGCGATATTTATAGCCGCCCAGCGCGCCTATGCCCAGGCCGGATACCGCGGCGATTATGCCGATCAATATGTCGCTCAAAATCCGCTTTTCCTCCTTTCAAGAATGTGCATGCTGCGAAAAAACATGCGTGTATAGTCAGGGCACAATACCCCATTTGAACAATATCCAACTTATTCTATACAAATCGGGCGCTTTTGTCAATTAAAGCAATGACAAAAGACCGTAATTTTATTATTAAGTTTATAACATGGGGAAAATGACGCCCCGGAAGCGATATGAATCGCATAAAAAGGAAATCCTGCAAAATCAGGCGCAGAATATTAAATAATGGTAAAATATGAATATTCACGCATAACGGTATTGCATTATACATTTGACTGTGGCATAATACCGCCTATCAACGATCCCTCAGGAGGAAAACCATGCCGCTTACTCTGTCCGAAAGATGTCTGAATATAAGTCCCTCAGTGACTCTGACCATAGATTCCCGCGCCAAGCAGCTCAGGGCGCTGGGCCTTGACGTTATAGGCTTCGGCGCCGGCGAGCCGGACTTTGACACCCCGGATTACATAAAACAGGCCGCAAAGGACGCCCTGGACCTGGGCCAGACCCGCTACACGCCCGTAGCCGGCACGGCGGAGTTAAAGGAAGAGATACAGCACAAGCTGTACCGGGACAATTCGCTGGATTACCAGTTGAGCGAGATAATCGTGTCCACCGGAGCGAAGCAGAGCCTGTTCAACGCCATAAGCGCGCTGATCAATCCCGGAGACGAAGTGCTTCTGCCCGCGCCCTGCTGGGTGAGCTATCCCGAAATGATACGCGCCTGTGGCGGCGTGCCCGTGTTCGTAAAGGGGCGCAGCGAGGACGACTTCATCCCTTCCGCAAATTACATAGAACAGTACGTTAACGAAAAGACCAAGGCGATGATCCTGAATTCCCCCTGCAACCCTACGGGCGCCGTATGGGATTTAAGGCAGCTCACCGCGCTGGCGGAGCTGGCCGTGAGGCGGGGCTTCTACGTGATATCGGACGAGATATACGAAAAACTGGTGTATGACGGCGCCAGGCACATCTCCATCGCCGCGCTGGGTGAGGACATCAAAAAGCAGACCATAGTCATAAACGGCCTCAGTAAATCCTACGCCATGACGGGCTGGCGGGTCGGCTATGCCGCGGCGCCCATCGAGATAGTCAAGGCCATGTCCGCCTTCCAGAGCCACACCACCTCCAACTGCAACTCTATCGCCCAGCACGCCGCCGCGGTGGCGCTCACCAACGGCGAGAAATTCATGCGGGAAAGCTACGTGGAGTTCGACGCCCGGCGCAGGCTCATGCACGAAGCGCTCAGCGCCATCCCGGGTCTGTCCTGCCGCCTGCCCAAGGGCGCGTTCTACATGATGCTGGACATCTCGGGCTGCATAGGCAAGCACGTGAACGGGGAAGAGATCACCGGCAGCGAGTCGTTTGCCCGCCTGCTCCTGGAAGACAAGCGGGTTGCCGCGGTGCCCGCCAGGGCGTTCGGAGACGACAACTACCTGCGCCTGAGCTACGCGGTAAAACGCGAGAAGATCGTGGAAGGCGCGAAGCGCATAGGGGAGTTCGTGGCGGAACTCAAGTAAAAAACGGTCAGGTCCGGGGGTTCCCGGCAGCATGAACGGGTGAATACAGAGGGACGCAGCGTGTTTTATCGCGCTGCGTCCTGTTATTTTTTATGGAAATCGAACACATCACGTAAAAAAACGCTTGACATGTTAGCAGCAGATAACTATAATTCCAAACGTTAGCAGAGACTAACATTTGACGGCCGCGCGTTCGGCAGAGCGGCCGCGAAAGGAGGAAGCGTATGATGCCGCTGACATTGGCCCAGACGGGCGAGGAGCAGATCATCCGGAAGGTGGGCGGCTCGCAGGAGCTCAAGCAGCACCTGGGGGATATGGGATTCGTGCCCGGAGGGAGCGTCACGGTGGTCAGCGCCATCGGGGGGAACGTGATCGTCAGGATCAAGGAATCCCGCATAGCCATCAGCAGGGAAATGGCGCAGAAGATCATGATTTGAAAAGAGGAGGAAGCGCGATGACAACGAATCTCAGGGAAGTGAAGGTCGGGCAGACCTGCACGGTCAAAAAGCTGCACGGCGAAGGCGCGGTGAAGCGGCGGATAATGGACATGGGGCTCACCAAGGGCGTCGAGGTGTATGTCAGGAAAGTGGCGCCGCTGGGCGATCCCATGGAACTGACCGTGCGCGGTTACGAACTGAGCCTGCGCAAGGCCGACGCGGAAATGGTAGAGGTCGAGCTGTAAGCCTTTTTTATTTGACAAAAGGTTAGCTAAAGCTAACGAAAAGGAGAGAATAAGATGGAAATCAAGATCGCTCTGGCGGGCAATCCCAACAGCGGCAAGACCACGCTGTTCAATGCCCTGACCGGTTCCAACCAGTACGTGGGCAACTGGCCCGGCGTAACGGTGGAGAAAAAGGAAGGCAAGCTTAAGAAGCACCCGGACGTGACCGTTATCGACCTGCCCGGCATATATTCCCTGTCGCCCTACACGCTGGAAGAGGTGGTGGCGCGGAACTATCTGACCGACAACCGCCCCGACGCGATACTCAACATCGTTGACGGCACCAACCTGGAGCGCAACCTCTACCTGACCACACAGCTTACGGAGCTGGGCATACCGGTGGTGGTAGCGGTGAACATGATGGACCTGGTGAGGAAAAACGGCGACAGCATCAACATAAAGGAGCTGTCAAGGCAGCTGGGCTGCCGGGTGCTGGAGATATCCGCATTAAAGGGCGACGGCATAAAGGAAGCCGCCGAGGCTGCCGTCGAAGCGGCGAAGGGCGGCAGGACCGTGCCGCAGCACCAGTTCCCCAGTCCGGTGGACCACGCGCTGGCCCACATCGAGGAAGCGGCGCTCCACTCTCTGCCCGAGGAGCAGCAACGCTGGTACGCGGTCAAGATATTCGAGCGGGACGAAAAGGTGCTTGAGAAGCTGAATATCGACAAGGATGTGATGGCGCATATCGAAAAGGACATATCGGCGGCGGAAAAGGAACTGGACGACGACGCCGAGAGCATCATAACCAACGAGCGCTACGTGTACATAGGTCAGATGCTAAAGGGGATATACAGGAAAAAGGGCGCGCACCTGCTGAGCTCCTCCGACAAGATCGACAAGATCGTGACCAACCGCATACTGGCGCTGCCCATATTCGCGGCGATAATGTATCTGGTGTACGCGCTGTCCATGGGCACTCCCATAGGCGACGGCGGCATCTCCATAGGCACTTTCCTGACCGACTGGACCAATGATGTGTTCGGCGGGGCGTGGCTGGTGGAAGGCTCCCGCTCCCTGCTGGAAGGCTGGGGCGTCGCGGGCTGGCTGGTGGGCCTGGTCTCCGACGGTATCTGCGCGGGCGTAGGCGCGGTGCTGGGCTTCGTGCCCCAGATGCTGGTGCTGTTCCTGCTGCTGGCCATACTTGAAGACTGCGGCTACATGGCGCGCATCGCGTTCATCATGGACCGTATCTTCCGCAAGTTCGGCCTGAGCGGCAAAAGCTTCATACCCATGCTGGTGGGCACGGGCTGCGGCGTTCCCGGCGTTATGGCCTCCCGTACCATCGAGAACGAGCGCGACCGGCGCATGACCATCATGACCACCTGCTTTATCCCCTGCGGCGCTAAGATGCCCATTATCGGCCTTATCGCGGGCGCGCTGTTCGGCGGCAGCACCTGGATCGCCGTGAGCGCGTACTTTATCGGCGTCGGCGCCATCATAATCTCCGGCGTCATGCTCAAAAAGACCAAGCTCTTCGCGGGAGACCCCGCCCCCTTCGTAATGGAGCTGCCCGCCTACCACGCTCCCAGCATCGGCAACGTGCTGCGCAGCATGTGGGAGAGGGGCTGGAGCTTCATAAAGCGCGCGGGCACCGTGATTCTTTTAAGCTCCATCATCATCTGGGCGCTCAGCAGCCTGGGCAGCGTGAACGGCAAATTCGGCATGGTGGACGAGCTGTACGGGGACGAAAACCTGGTCACGGAGGAATATGTCGGGCAGGTGGCGGACCGCATGGGCATCGAGCCCGACGAGGTCACGCCCATGGACGACTCCATACTGGCTGACGTGGGCAATTCGGTGAGCTTCGTGTTCAAGCCCCTGGGCTTTGGCAGCTGGAGGCCCACGGTGGCCACCGTCACGGGCCTGGTCGCCAAGGAAGAGGTCGTAAGTACCTTCGGCGTACTGTATAACTATGACGACAATGACGGAGAGGAAGAACTGGAGGAAAACGGCGACCAGATCTGGGACAACGTCAACGCGGATTTCGGAGCCTTCTCCGGCGGACACGGCCGTCTGGCGGCGTTCGCGTTCATGCTGTTCAACCTGCTGTGCGCTCCCTGCTTCGCGGCCATGGGCGCCATAAAGCGGGAAATGAACAACGCCAAGTGGACCTGCTTCGCCATTGGCTACATGTGCGTGTTCGCCTACGCCGTCGCGCTGATCGTTTACCAGCTGGGCCTGGTGTTCGCGGGCGGCGTGCAGGCTGTGGGGCTGATAGTCGCCCTGGCGCTGCTTGCCTTCCTGCTGTACATGCTGTTTAAGCCTTACAGGGAAGCTACGCGCCTGACCGAAGCGGTCAGGACGGACAAGTGACATCTGTGGAAAGAGAGGCGCTTTCATGAGCATTGGCACCGTACTGGTACTGGCGGGAGTGGTGCTCCTGGCTTCAGGAGCGGCATTCTCGCTCAGGCGGGACAAAAAACGCGGCGTATCCCCCTGCGGCGGCAACTGCGCGTCCTGCGGCGCCTGCCACAGGACGGGGCACGCGAAGTGACCCGGACAAACAAATAAAAAACCAAACACAAAACCGCCCCGCGCCATCCGGCGCGGGGCGGTTCAAACTGTTTACAGGCTGTTTAGCCTGTGCAGCACGAAGATCTCGTTGGAATACGTCTGGGTATAGCTTTCGGCGAGCGCTTCAGTCAGGAAAGCGGGGAGCTCGCCGGGGTCGGGCCTAAGCAGCACCCATTTGGGCGGCGAGGAGGCAAATATCTCAGTAAGCTCATTTTCGACGCCGGGCATCAGCTCGATGTAGTGGTTCTGCCAGCAGCAGTACTTTACGCTGGGGTACACGTCCGCGTACAGCCAGAAGGAAACGCCGATGTTGTAGGTGAATATACTGTCTTTTTCGTCTTCGGGGATATGGGCGACCGCGTCCTGGGACAGCGCCTCGTTGCTCGAGGGCCGGCTGTACATGTGCATGAAGGTGACGGGATCGTTGCCCGACCTGAACAGGTAGGCGGGAGCAAACAGTATCATCGCCGCGAGGACCACGGCCGCAATCGCCTTTTTGACCCGCGACGAGGTCCCGAACTGCTTGATAAGCGCGATGATGCCCAGCGTGACGGGCGGGATCATCAGTATGTAGTAATGGCGGTAGTTGTTGCCTGCCGAGATGGCGAAAAAGGTGAACAGCCCGGACAGCACGAGCATCAGCCGGTTTTTGCGCGAACTCCATCCGAACAGCACGGGCAGGGCGCAGGCGGCGGCCAGTATCAGCAGCAGCGCGCTGCGCAGGCCGTTGTACGAGAGCGTCTGGTACAGGTGCCCGAGCAGGGACTGTTCCGTGGCGTATTTGTATCCCAGTACGAACACGGCTTCGTAAAACTCCCTGAGCAGCCCTTTCGCCCAGAAATAGGCGGCGGGGGGCAGTAGGGCGAAAACAAGACCCAGCATGAAACCCGCGGCGCAGGGGAGTATCCCGAAAGCGCGCTTTTCGACCAGCAGCGTTATGACCACGGCGATCATAAGCCCGCCTATCAGGGAGGCGTTGGTCACCCGCACGTAGGCGAGGAAACCCAGCATCAGCCCGAACCAGCCGCCCGCGAGGCAGAGCCGCCCGTTTGTCCACTTTCCGTTTTCGCCGGACCTTGAGAACTTCGCGCAGACGTATATGCAGGAAAACAGGGGCGCCAGGGAAAACTCCTCGGTGTAATTGCCTGCCGGGAGCGCCGTGGCGGCGACGCTCAATACCGATACCGCCATGAGCAGCCGCGCGCCTTTTCCCTCCGCTCCGAACAGGCAGGACAGCCTGTCCGCCAGTATGAGGGCGAGCCACAGGTTAAGTATCTGCACCAGGAAAATGCCGCTGCGTCCGAAGGAGATGAGCTGCGCGACATACTCGATAACGAACAGGTAGGGGCCTTTCATGTCGAATATGTCGCAGTAAGGCAGCATCCCCCTGGTCATCGCCTGACCGACCATGCGGAAAAAGGACGAGTCGTTGCCTATGTAATGCGGATACAGGGGGGAGGTGCTGTATGAAAACAGGGTCATGAACGCTGCCGACAAAATGCCCAGGAGCAGTATATGAAGCGCCTGATCAAACAGATGCCGTGGTTTTTTGAGCATCGCAGCGCCTCCGATACATGATTTATAATAGTAGATTATAAGCCAAAGCGCGAAATAAAGCAAGACGGGCGGCGCGCCGGCGGGGGCCGAACGGGCGGGAAAGAGGGGAAAGGGGGCACTATTTCATCTTGAATTAACACGCGCGCCCCTTGACTTTAACGCTTCAACGTGCTAAAGTATACGCAACTTCCGAGAAAGGAATTTAATGATATGACAATAATGATCGTTATGCTGGTTCTGTTCTTCGGGCTTATGGTAGGTATCGGCCTGTACTGCCGCAGCCACGCCACCAATGTGGCGGGCTTCGTGCTGGGCGGTCGGCAGGTGGGACCCTGGCTGACCGCGTTCGCGTACGGCACCAGCTATTTCTCCGCCGTCATCTTCGTAGGCTACGCGGGACAGTTCGGCTGGCGGTTCGGTATCGCGTCCACCTGGATAGGCCTGGGCAACGCGGTGATAGGTTCGCTTCTGGCTTGGGTCATACTGGGCCGCCGCACCCGTATAATGACGCAGTTCCTCGGCAGCGCCACCATGCCGGACTTCTTCGAGAAGCGCTTCGGCTCCCCGTCGCTCAAGGTCATCGCGTCCATCATCATATTCATATTCCTGATCCCTTACACCGCCTCGCTGTACAACGGCTTGAGCCGCCTGTTCGCCATGGCGTTTGACATCGACTACGTGTGGTGCGTGGTGATAATGTCCGTGCTGACCGGCATTTACGTGATCGCCGGCGGCTACATGGCTACCGCGATCAACGACTTTATCCAGGGCCTCATCATGCTGGGCGGCATAGTCGTGGTCATCGCGGCGGTGCTGAACCTGAACGGCGGCCTTGTGGGCTCCATGAGCGCTCTGGCGCAGATAAACGACGCCCACGCCGTCAACGGGAACGTGCCCGGCATTTTCTCCTCCTTCTTCGGACCCGAGCCACTGTTCCTGCTGGGCGTCGTGATACTGACCTCGCTGGGCACCTGGGGCCTGCCCCAGATGGTGGGCAAGTTCTACGCCATAAAGAGCGAGGGCGACATACACAAGGGCACCATCATTTCCACCGTGTTCGCCCTGATAGTTGCAGGCGGCTGCTACTTCCTGGGCGGCTTCGGACGCCTGTTCTCCGACGTGATCGGCGTGACCGAGGCCGGCGGCCCCGTGGGCGGCTTCGACGCGGTCATTCCCGCGATGCTCTCCAAGCTGCCCGACATACTGATCGCCGTGGTCATTATACTGGTGCTCTCGGCGTCCATGTCCACGCTGTCCTCCCTGGTGCTCACCTCCTCCTCCACCGTGACGCTTGACCTGCTCAAGGGCCGTCTGGTAAAGAAGATGGACGAAAAGTCTCAGCTGACCACCATGCGCCTGCTGATCGTGGTGTTCATAGCGGTGTCCGCGGTGATCGCGATCATTCAGGTGAAATCCTCCGTGGCGTTCATCGCCCAGGCGATGGGCGTGAGCTGGGGCGCCATGGCGGGCGCGTTCCTGGCTCCCTTCCTTTACGGCCTGTACTGGAAGCGCACCGGCCGCGTTTCCTGCTACGTGTCCTTCTTCTTCTCCAGCATTTTCATGACGCTGGTGATGCTCATAAACCTCAAGGTGCTGCCCAACTTCCTGGGCATGCTCAACAACCCCATCTACGCCGGCGCGTTCTGCATGCTCGCGGGGCTGGTGATCATCCCTCTGGTGAGCTTCGTGACGCCCAAGCCTGACGCGCAGTTCGTGAACCAGGTGTTCTCCTGCTACGACAAGAAGGTCACCGTACGCCAGACCGAAGCGCTGGGTGACGGCGAATGACCATAGACATACACACCCATACCTTTCCCGAAAAGATCGCCCGGGCAGCCATAGAAAAGCTGTCCGGGCTGAGTCATACCCTGCCCTTTACGGACGGCACAGAAGGCGGGCTAAAGCGCTCCATGACCGAAGCCGGCATAGACGCGAGCCTGGTGCTGCCGGTGGCCACGAACCCCAGGCAGGTGGAGCACGTGAACGACGCCTCCGTGCGGCTGAACGCTTCGGGCGAGCAGACGGGGATATATTCTTTCGGCTGCATGCACCCGGAGTATCCCGAGCCGGAAAGGGAGCTGGAACGGCTGAAAAATGCCGGGATACGCGGCATAAAGCTGCATCCCGTGTACCAGGGCGTGGACTTTGACGACGAAAGGTTTTTGAGGATACTGAAAGCCGCCTTCAAACTGGACATGTGGGTGCTGATCCACGCGGGGCTGGACGTGGGCTTCCCGGGAGTGGAGCACGTGTCCCCGAAGATGATCCTGCGCGTGACAGAGCGCCTGGGCAGCGAAAGGCTGATACTCGCCCACATGGGCGCCTGGAGGCAGTGGGAAGAGGCGTGCGCGCTGCTAAGCGGCACGGGCGTCATGATCGACACCTCCTTCTCCATAGGCAGCATGGCACCGGCGGACGACACCGTCACGCATCCGGAAATGCTTTCCCTGAGCGAGGCTGAGGACATCATCAGGGCTTACGGCGCGGACAGGGTGCTGTTCGGCACGGATTCCCCCTGGGGCGGGCAGAAGCAGAGCCTCGAACTGTTCGGACGGCTCAGCCTCACGGATGACGAAAAACAGAAGATACTCTGCCTGAACGCCAAAAGAGTGCTCGGTTTATAGGCCCAAACCCTTTGCAACGCCCCGCGCGGATGGTATAATTGTGGCATGAACTACAGGGAGGTGCTGTAAATGAAACGCAGGCTGTTTTCATTCCTGCTGGCGCTGGTGCTGCTGTCCGGGCTTACGCAGGCGGCTTTCGCGGACGATACCATGGACGCGCTGACCAGCTTCGGCTACTGCTCACAGGGCGGGATAGTGCCGTTTGAAGCGTATTACCCCGACATAGAGGGCAAGGCGCTTATAGCCGTGTTCTATGACGATTTCGATCATCCGCTGGCCTCGTCCATGCAGGCGGCGCAGGACGGTACAGACTTTTACGGCATCCCCGCCGCGTTCCTCGCCAGGAGCATTGAAGACGCGGCATGGGCGCTGATAGTGGTGCCCCTGTATACCGACGACGGTAGCGCCGTGTGGGCGGGCGTTTTCGCGGTGGACCTAAGCACCGTGACATACTACGAGCCCTACGGCACATATGAACGGGATACCGTGATCTGCCTGACGGACGGCAAGGGGGAGCAGAACATAACCGAGTCCCTGGAAGCCATAAACGAGGAGTTCTTCGCGCCCAGGCATGCCGTGACGTTTATTTCCCCCGCCGAGAGGGACTACGAGTACGACAGGGGCGTCGAGTGCATGGAGCAGGGGCTGTATTTCAGCGCCTACGAGTGGCTCATCCAGAGCGGCACCAGGGGCGCGGACGAACTGGCCGAAAGCTGCAAACTGCCCTGGCCCAAGAACGGCGAGGTGTGGCGCGCCGAAGGCTTAGGCGCGGGCGATATGGAACTGACCATAGAAGTGAACCAGCCGGACGACACGGCGTACTTTGCGCGCCTGTACCGGGACGGCGCTCACGTGAGCGACCTGTTCGTGGGCGGCACGGGCAAGGCCACGGTGCGTCTGCCCGGCGGCAGCTACACCATCAAGGACGGCAGCGGCGAGACTTACTACGGCGTAAGGGAGATGTTCGGCAGATACGCCAGATATGAGACCCTGGAGTACGACGAGGAAGGCACCACGGTCGCCTACCTTGAAAAAGGGCACGGCTATGTGCTGAGCATAAACATTACGCAGAGCGAAAAAGACCCCGAAGGCAAGGACGTGTTCTCTTCGGACGAGGACTTTGATAACATGGTGGAATAGCTTAAAACAAATCACGCCGCCCCGGCAAAACTGCCGGGGCGGCGCCTTTATGCCTTACAGGCTTTTGAAACCGAAGGAGATCAGGCTGAGCCGCCTGTTAGGAACCGGGTGTTCGCTGCCGGGGAGCACCTGGTCGAAGGTGCCGTATTTGCCCAGGGTGCTCTCCGTCGGGTAGGGCACGCTCCAGAAGCCCTTGGTGCATACGCCGAAACGCGATATCGCGTTCCGGGCGGAGGACAGGCGGAAGCGCTTGACCGCGCCGTTAAGTTCCGCGGTAAAGCAGTTGTTCGGGCAGTCGAAACCAAGCTTAAGCTCCATTATCCCGCCCGTTTCGTAAGCGGTCCAGTATTCCGTCCTGCCCGCGGAATAGGCGTGCACGTGCTGTTCGCCGTCAAACACCACGCCCGCGGCGTGACCGCCCGCGTCGTCCATGAGCCACACGCAGATCTCTGCGCCGGGGCAGACCTCGTCCACCCTGAACCTGAGCGAGATCTCGCCCTTTTCGGACAGGGGCAGGCACCTTTCCGCCCGCGCCATGTCGGCGGGCTCCGTGTCGGCAAGGCGCAGTTCGCCTTCTTCAAAGCGCACGGGCGCCCACGAGGGGGAGTATATATTCCAGCCTCCGCATGCCGCGCTGTCTGAAAAGCTTTCGTTTATGCACCCGGCGTCTTCATCGCCCAGCGGCAGGGGGATAAGGGAGATCCAGATGTCCTCCTTGTTCACTGAATAGACCACAGGCAGCACCCCGTCCGGCCGGGGATTGCCCTCCGCGATGCCCCGCATGTACTGGGGGCCCGGGTTTTTGTCCCGCCCGCCGTAGCGCGCGGGGGCGATGTCTCCCGTCACGGCGCGCATGTGCCCGAAGGAATAGCCGTCCTCGCCCCTGACCAGGGCCAGCGGCCAGCGGTGCTGCCCGTCGGGAGTGGGGTTGTATATGAGCGCGTACTTTCCGTCCGGGGTCTTCTGGCCCCACACCTTGCCGGTGGAGGTCTTTATGTCGGGGTTGGCGGCGAGCTCCCCGAAGGAGTCCGGGTCTTCGGTAAGCATGGACAGCCCCATTTTGAACAGGGTTACGGTCCTGCCGTCCTTCGCTGTGTAGAAGCAGGGCGCTTTGCCCAGCTTTACGGGGAACAGGTCTTTGTCCCTCTGCTGCTCCTCGTACATCTGGTTGAGCACCCGGCGGTTTTTGAGCAGTTCCCGGCAGGCGAGGACGAATTCCCCGTCGGGGCTGTTTTCAAAGTGCGAGAAGGCGGGCACGTTGGTTTCGCTGTAGCCCGCTGCCTCATTGTATATAAGGAAGTATATGTCGCCCAGGCTGACGTCCGGGAACAGGCGCC
Source organism: Clostridiales bacterium (assembly GCA_024683475.1). Lineage (GTDB taxonomy): Bacteria > Bacillota > Clostridia > Christensenellales > Aristaeellaceae > RUG14130. The sequence continues at coordinate 39,957 of JAIKYG010000106.1, forward strand.
TTACCGCCCTGCCCACGCCCCAGCCGTCGCAGGGGGAGGCATAGCGGTGGTCGTAGGCGATGCCGTAAAAGCCCAGCACCAGCATAACGCCGTTTTCGGCGCAGTAAAAGCCCATGCGCTGGTGGGCGCAGGTGGGCGAAAAGGCGGGCATGTCTTCCGAGCGCCTGCCCCTGTAGCAGTCGAGGGGCACTTCGATCGACGGAAAGATCACCTGCGGCTTCGACCAGGTGACCCCGTCCGCGCTGGAAGTCAGAAGCGTGTGGCCTTCGGGGTCGTGCTCGTTGACGGGATTGGACAGGTACTCCGCGTAGAACCTTCCGTGATACCAGGCCAGCATGGGGGCATGGTTGTAGGTCCAGCCCAGCCCCTCCGCCGTGTCCGGCAGGGCGCGGTCCGCCCTGAGTATCTGGTAACTCTTTACGCCTTTCTGGTGCAAAAGCCCGCCGTCAAGAAAGCGGATGTCCGGCTGGCGGGAAACATTTACGCTGATGTGGGCCACTTATATCACCTCTGTGCCTATTATAATCGGGAAAACAGCGGTTGACAAGAGATAACGCATTTCCTATAATGGGCGTAGCTGTTTGGGAGGGAAAACCATGAAAAAGATCGACTTTAACGGCATGTGGCGCTGCCGGACGCTGCCCGGCGGCGATAAGTTCGACGTGACGCTGCCCCACGACTGGAGCATAGGGCAGAAAAGGCGGCCCGACGCGCCTTCGGGCAGCGCGGGGGGATATTTCGTCACGTCCGACCTGGAATACACGAAGGAATTTACTTTGCCGGAAGGCGCGAAGCGCGCGATCATATACTTTGACGGAGCATACCGGGACGCGGAGGTGTACGTGGACGGCATGCTTAAAGTGCGGGAGCCCCATCCCTACGCGCCGTTCTGGGCGGAAGTGGCGCCCAAAGCGGGCGCCCACAGCGTGCGGGTGACCCTGGCGGCGTCCGGCGAGCCCTCCTCCCGCTGGTATGCGGGCTGCGGCATATACCGGCAGGCGTTCCTGTATGTGAGCGGCGAGACCGCCATAGACCCTTTCGCCACGCGCGTAAAAGGCGAATGGGAAGACGGCGAAGCGGTGCTGGAGCTTAAGGCGCGCTGCCTGGGAAATATCACGGAAACGGACACGCTGGAAGTTACGGTGGGGGAATACGCGTTTTCCCTGTCCGCCGTCAAGGCGGGCGAGGGCGTGCGCCTGCCCTGCCCGGGGCTCAAAAGCTGGACGGCGGAAGAGCCCTGCCTGTACGGGGTGTCGTTAAAGCTCATGCGCGGCGGCGAATGCCTGGACGAACACGCGATCAAAACGGGCTTCGTCAGCATAAAACTCGACAGTGACAGGGGACTGCTGGTCAACGGCGAGCCGGTCAAGCTGAATGGCGGCTGCGTCCACCACGACCACGGCATACTGGGCGCGGCGGCATACCCGGAGGCGGAGGAAAACAAGGCGCTGCTGCTCAAACAGAACGGGTTTAACGCGGTCAGATGCGCCCACAACATGCCTTCCGCCGCCTTTCTGGAGGCCTGCGACCGGGTGGGTCTGTACGTGCTCGACGAATTCACCGACATGTGGGGCACGGGCAAAAACCTGCACGACTACCACAGGTTCTTTGACGACTGGTGGAGGAGCGACATCACCAAAATGATATGGCAGGGGCAGAACCACCCTTCAGTGACGATCTGGTCCATAGGCAACGAGATACCGGAAAGGGACGGCAGCAACGGCGGCTATTCCACTGCCTTTGACATGGCCGGGTTCGTGCATAAATTCGACTCACGCCCCATGACCAGCGGCCTCAACAACATAGGCGCCTGGAAGGCGGAGATGCTGGACGCCAACCTGGTGAAGGACGGGGACGAGGATTACTTCGAGCGCTTCGCAACTCCGTTTCTGGACAAGCTGGACATATCGGGCTACAACTACATGTTCTCCCGCTACGCAAAAGACCTGAAGGCGCATCCCGGACGCTTTATAGCGGGCACGGAGTCCGTCACACACGAGGCGTACGAAACCTGGCAGGCGACAAAAAGCGATCCACGGGTGATAGGCGACTTCTGCTGGTCGGCAATAGACTATCTGGGCGAGGCGGGCATAGGCCACATATGGGACACCGAAGGCGGCGGCTACTTCGAAAAGTATCCCTTCAAGACCGCCAACTGCGGGGACATCGACATCCTGGGAAACAAGACTCCCGCCTCCTACTACCGCGACGCGGTGTGGGGCAGGCTTAATAAGCCCTACATAGCCGTGCAGCCGCCCCAAAGGTACCGGTCGGACGGGTTCGTGTCCTACTGGGGGTTCCCCGAAAGGTACAATGCCTGGGACTGGCCGGGGCACGAGGGCGAGCCCATAAGGGTGGAGGTGTACACCTGCAGGGAATACGTCTCGCTGTACCTGAACGGCGCGCTTGTCGGAAAACAGAAGGCGGAAAAGTGCAGGGCGGTGTTCGAGACCGTCTACCGCCCGGGCGAATTGACAGCGGCCGAGGACGGAGGAAATGAAAGCAGCGTCTCCACCCCGTCAGAGCGGGCCTGTCTGCACGCGCTGCCGAGCGAAGGCAGGTTCACGCGTCCGGGCCAATTGGTGTATCTGATGATCGTGCTTACGGACGAAAAAGGCACCCTGCGCACGTTTGACTCAAGGCAGGTCACGGTAAACGTGAAGGGCGCCCGCCTGGCGGCGCTGGGCAGCGCGGACAGACGCTCGGAGGAGAACTATTTTGACACGGCCTGCCGCTTTTACGAAGGGCGCGCCATGGCGGCGCTCATCTCGGAAGGCCGGGACGCGGAGATAATCCTATCGGCGCCGGGGACCGAAGAAGTCAGGGTCACGATCCCTTTCACGCCCGGACAGGAGGAAAAATGATGCTGTATCCGATGAACCGGAGACCCTTTGACGAAAACGTGTTCAGGGACCCGCCCATGGAGTACCGGGGCGTGCCCTTCTGGGCGTGGAACTGCTGGGTGACCCGGGACAAGATAGACCGTCAGACGGAGTGCTTCAGGCGCATGGGCATGGGCGGCGCCATGCTGCACCCCAGAACGGGCATGGACACGGAGTACATGTCCCAAGAATACCTGGACCTTGCCGAGTACGCCAGGGAGCGGCTCAGCGAAAAGGGCATGCAGACCTGGCTGTACGACGAGGAACGCTTCCCCAGCGGCTGCGCGGGCGGCCTTGTGACGCGGGACATGCGCTATCGTTCCCGCACGCTCGTGATAAGCCGGACCCCGCCGGGCGACGGCATCTGCCGGGACGCGGACGAGTTTTACGAAAAAGCGGGCAGGGGCGAAAAGCCCCGGGGCTACCGGGTATGCGAATACGTTATAAAGCTGGACCCGGAAGGCCGGCTGGAAAGCTACTCCCGCGCGGACGAAGGCGGCAACTGGTACGCCTGGGCGGAGCTCATGGCGGAGGACGGCTGGTACAACGGCGAGACCTACGTGGACGTACTGTGCGGCGAAGCCATAGAGAAATTCCTGAACGTCACCCACGAACGGTATTATGAGCGCATGGGCGGGAGTTTCGGCAGGGACGTGCCCGCCATATTCACCGACGAGCCCCACTTCAAGGGCAAGTACTGCATGCCCACGCCCTTTGAAGGCAGGGCCACCCTGTGCTGGACGGACGGGCTGAACGAGGATTTCGAAGCGCGCTGGGGCACGCCCTTCCTGGACGTGGCGCCAGAGTTCATATGGGAGCTCAAAACCGGCGTTTCCCCCTGGAGATACAGGTATCACGAGCACGTGGCGGAGCGCTTCGCCCGGGAATACGGGGACAGGATAGGCGCCTGGTGCGAAAAGCACTCTATCGCCTACACCGGCCACTTCCTGTCCGAGCGCACGCTGTTTTCCCAGACGCTGGCGCTGGGCGAGACCATGCGCCATTACCGCGCCCAGCAGCTGCCGGGTGTGGACATACTCTGCTCCCAGGAGGAATTTACCACCGTCAAGCAGGCGGAGTCCGTGGTCAGGCAGCTGGGCAGGGAAGGCCTGGTGTGCGAGCTTTACGGAGTGCTGGAGTGGGACGTGGGCTTCCTGGACCACAAGCTGCAGGGAGACTGGCTGGCGGCGCTGGGCGTGACCACCCGCGTGCACCATCTGAGCTTCATGTCCATGCAGGGGGAGGCCAAGCGGGACTGGCCCGCGTCCATATTCTATCAGTCTGCCTGGTGGGACAAATACAAGCCCTTGGAAGACTATTTCACCCGCATAAACAGCGTGCTGACCCGGGGAAAGCCGATGGCGAAGGTGGCGGTGCTGCACCCCATAGAGTCCTTCTGGCTGCTGTTCGGCCCCAATTCCCAGACGCTGGAAAGGCGCAGCCGGATGGACGGGGAGTTTAAGGATATGGCCGAGTGGCTGCTGTTCGGGCTGGTCGACTTCGACTATATCTCAGAGAGCCTGCTGCCGGGACTGTGCCCGGAGGGCGGCTTCCCGCTGAAGGTGGGCAGGTGCGGATACGATACCGTGGTGCTTCCTGACCTGATCACCGTCAGAAGCTCGACCCTCGAGCGCCTAAGGGCGTTTTCGGAGGCGGGCGGGCGGCTGATCGCCCTGGGAGACGCGCCCGGGCTGGTGGACGCGCTGCCCTCGGACGCGGCGCGGGAAGTGTGGAGCCGGGCCGAAAGGGTGCCCTTCAGCCGCCAGCAGCTGCTGGACGCGTTAAGGCCCGAAAGGGAGATAGAGATCCGCGACGCGAAAAGCGGCTCCGCGAGCGACGAGCTGGTGATGTCGTTGAAGCGGGACGGGGAAGACATAAACCTGTTCGTCTGCCATGTGCGTAAGCCCGCGCGGGAGACCGCAAGGACGTACGAAGTGAAGATTAGGGGCCTGTGGCGGGTCAGGAAGCTCGACCCCGCGACAGGTGCGATAAGCGAAACGGGCGGAAGGCAGGACGGGCAGTACACCCGCTTTATATGGAAAAGCAATGCCCACGACAGTCTGCTGGTCAGGCTGACTCCCGGCGCTATCGCCGCGGAACTGCCGGCAGAACAGAAAAGGGACAAAGCGGTACTCAAGATCTCCCGCCCGGACGCTTTCAGCCTGTCCGAGCCCAACGCGCTGCTCATCGACCGCTTCGAGTACGCGCTGGACGGCGAAAACTGGCAGGGCGCCGAAGAAGTGCTGCGGCTGGACAACATACTGCGCGCAAAGGTAGGGCTGCCCGCCCGAAACGGCAGTCAGGTGCAGCCCTGGCTGATAAAGGACGAACCCGCCCGGCATTTTGCTTTTCTTAAGGCGCGCTTTGTTTCCGAAACGGAGATCGAGGGGGTATGTCTCGCGCTGGAGCAGCCCGAGACCGCGCGGGTGAGCCTTAACGGTACCCAAGCGGACATGACGGTCACGGGTTGGTACGTTGACGAGGACATAAAGACCGTAGCCCTGCCTAAAATAGTGAAAGGCGAGAACGTCCTCGAACTCCGCCTGCCCCTCACCCGCAAAAGCGTGATCGAGCCAGTGTACCTGCTGGGAGATTTCGGCACGAAGGCGGCGGGCACGCGGCTTACGCTGACAGCGCCGACACGGCTGCCGGAGCTGGACGACCTGACCCGCCAGGGGCTGAGCTTTTATACGGGCAACGCCGAGTACGTGTTCCGTATCAGCCTTGACGAGGCGCTTGAAAACGCGCGGCTGAGGGTCAAGCACTTTTCCGCGCCCGTGCTGAGCGTGAACGTCGACGGGCAGGACGCGGGGCTCATCTTCACCCATCCCTACGAGGCGAAGCTGCCGAAACTGGCAAAAGGCCGCCACGAGATACGCGTAACGGCCTGCTTAAGCCGCTTTAACGGCTTTGGCACCCTGCACAACGCGGACCCCGCGTACATGTGGTACGGGCCTGATTCCTACCGCACCAATGGCGCCCAGTGGACGGATTCATACCGCCTGCGCCCCTCGGGCATACTGTCCGAGGTCGAGATAATCGCCTGATACGGTATAAAACGGCGGCGGAGGGTCATCCCTCCGCCGCTTTCGCGTTCTTTTCTGCCGTTTGAGCCGGCAAAGCTTACGGCATTTGAAACTGCCGCCGTCAAAGCAGGCTGCGGGGGCAGTTTCTTCATCATTTATATCTCCTTTACCGCTTCGAACATGGCTTTTATGTTCGCGGGGGAGATGTCGGGCAGCACCGCCTCGTGGCTGGGGGAGATGACCAGTCCCGTGGGGAACAGCTGTCTCAGCTCGCGCACCCGCTGTTTCACGTCCTCGGGTGAGCCGTTCACCAGCAGGTCCTGGGTGTCCATGCCGCCCACGAAGGAGGCTCTGCCCAGGTATTTGGCCTGCAGTTCTTCCGCGCTCATGCCCGCCGCCTTGGCCTGTATGGGGTGGACGGCGTCCACGCCGCAGTGGAGCAGGTCGTCGATTATGGCGGAGATGGAGCCGCAGGAGTGGTATATGACCTTTATGCCGAAGCTGTGCGCCTGGGCGACCAGTTTGCGGCAGCCGGGCAGCACGAATTCCCTTATCAGCCCGGGGGAGAGCATCAGCCCCCGCTGGGTGCCCATGTCGTTGCCTATGAGCACGCAGTCCAGCCTGCCCGCGGCGGCTTTGAAGAAGATCTCGTTGGCGCGCAGGTAGAAGTCCACGATCCTGTCGTCCACCGCATGCACCAGCTCGGGATTGTCTATCATGTTCATGAAGCAGTTGTTCATGCCGAAGGCGGCGCAGGTGTCCTGGAAATGCGCGCTCCAGGCCATGCCTATGGACGCCTTGTCCTTGGGCAGGGCGGCGAAGCGGCGCTCCATCTCGCCTTTGTCCATGTACTTTTCCGGGTCGGGCCAGGGGAAGGTGTCCACGTCCTTAAGATCCTCGCTCTCGGCGAAGAAGCCGGGGGTGGTGAGGGTGCGGTTGTACTGGTCCACGTTGCCCTTAAGGTACCAGTCGAAGGCGGCGTATATGGCGGAGGCGGTCTCGCTCTGGTAATGGGGCTCGATCGGGTACGCGTCGTCGTCAAGCGCGGCTTTTAGCCCCGGCATATCGTTTACGCCGAAATAAGCGTACAGCGCGGGCAGGCTCTTGGGGTCGGGCATGCCCACCCAGCTGGCGGGACGGTCCACGCTTAAGCGGGCCAGGGTGTCCATGAATCGCTGCCTGGAAGTCATGCGGTTTTCCTCCTTACGAATATGCGTACGTCGCCCGGGGCGATGAGCGTTTCGCCGGACAGGGTGCTGCCGGTCAGCGGCTCAAGATATTCTTTGTCCAGCTCCGCGCGCAGGGGAGCGTCCGAGTGGTTGAGTATAAACAGGGTCTCCTCGTTTTCGTCCTGCCTCAGAGTGACCTCGAGCCCGTCGTCCGCCCGGAGCACGGGGGACAGGCCGAGAGTGCCGATCAGGTCACTGACCAGGGCGGTGTCCGGCACGGAGCCGATGTAATACGCTTTGCCCCGGCCGAAACTGTTCACGGTCACGGCGGGGCCGCCCGCGTAGAACTCGCGGGTAAAGCGCCCCAGCGTTTCGGCGGTGCCGGGGAAGATAAGGTCGCACACCAGGCGGCAGGGGTATTCCCTGCCGAATGCCTCGATGCCGTTTAGGCAGTCCTTTTTAAGCGCGTCGGTCTCCTCGATGCTAAGACCCAGCACGTCCTTTAGCGCGCCCGGGAACTCGCCCAGAACGTGGTCGTTTTCGTCTACCAGACCGCTTAACGCCCCCGCCAGGAGCGTGCCGCCGCCCTTGACGAAGGCCTCGATCTTCTGCTTAAGGCCGGGCCTGAACATATAGGTGTAGGGCAGCACGACCAGCCTGTAGCCGGATATGTCCGCGTCTTCGCTCACGAAATCCACGGAGATGTGCCTGTCGTAAAACGCCTTGTAGTAGCTGTGCACGCCGTCCAGGTAGTCGATGTCCCGGTTGGGGCCGGAGGAGTTTTCCAGCGCCCACCAGTTGTTCCAGTCGAACACCACGGCGACCTGCGCCTTCGTACGCTTGCCGACCACATGGGGGCTGAGCGTCTCAAGCTCCCTGCCCAGCACTTCGGTCTCCCTGAACACGCGGGTGTCGTCCCGCCCGGAGTGGGAGATCACCGCGCCGTGGAACTTTTCCTGCCCCGCGCGGCTCTGGCGCATCTGGAAGTACAGGCAGCTGTCCGCCCCGTGGGCGATGGCCTGCCAGCTCAGGCGCCTGACCTCGCCGGGGCGCTTTAATACGTTGTAGGGCTGCCAGTTCTGCTGGTTGGGGCTCTGCTCAGCCAGAAGGTAGCTCTGCCCGCCCTTGAGGCCGCGCATGATGTCGTGCTTCATGGCCACGAAACTCATCTCGTGGGTGGGCCAGGGGTAATTGTCCCAGCCCACTATGTCCATCTTTGAGGCCATTACGAACTGGTCCAGCTTTTTGATGTAGCCGGACATGTTGGTCTGTATGGGCTTGTCGGAATACTGCCGGATGGCGTCGTACTCGTTGCGGAAGCAGGCGGCGGTGGAGTCGGTGACGAAGCGCATGTAGTCCAACTGCACGGTGGGGTTGAAGCGGTAGTCGTCGTTGGTCTCGTCGGGCAGGTTGACTTCTTCCCAGTCGTATAATGTCCTGCCCCAGAAGGAGGTGTACCAGCGCTCGTTCAGCTTATCGATGCTGCCGTAGCGGTTTTTGAGCCAGAGGATGAACTTGCTCCTGCAGGTGGGGCAGTAGCAGTAGGTGCCGTACTCGTTGGCTACGTGCCAGAGCCTGAGCGCGGGGTGATTGGCGTACCTTTTCGCCATCTCGGAGGCGATCGCCCGGGCGCGCTCCAGGTATTTGGGGCTGTTGTAGCAGAAGTACACCCGCATGCCGTGGGTGCGCTTGCGGCCCGCGATGTCCACGGGCAGCACCTCGGGATACTTGCGGCTCAGCCACGCGGGCTGCGCCACGGTGGGGGTGGCGAGGTTCACGCCTATGCCGTTTTCGGCCAGCTTGTCCATTATCCTGTCCAGCCAGCCGAAGTCGTACACGCCCTCCTCCGGCTCCAGCTTCGCCCAGGAGAACACGGGCAGCGTGACCAGGTTTATATGCGCTTTCCTGAACAGGCGCATATCCTGGTCTATGGTGTTTTCGTCCCACTGGTCGGGATTGTAGTCCCCGCCGAAGTAGATCCTGTCGAGCTTTACGGGCATAGTGGCGTCCATAACTGACCTCCCCGGTTTCTGTTGCTTCCATTATACACTATCTTTGCCCGCAATGGAATACCGTAATTCGCGAATTGCTAAAAATTTAGTTGACATTGTACTAAAAATTAAAATGTTAAGCATGAAATTTAGTTAAAATATGTATAAAACGTATTGACACACAGGGGGTGAAATATGGTAGAATGGTATCGGAATGGAGGCGAGCGCATGACAGAGGCAAGAAGCACCGTGCTCATGGGCCGGAACCGGGTCAACCCGATCGTCCGCTTCTTCAGGATACTTTGGAAGCAGAGGACGCTGGTGGCTCTGTGCGTGCTGCCCATGGCGCTTTTGTTCGTGTTTTCCTACGGCCCCATGTACGGGGTGCTGATAGGTTTCAAACGCTATTCGCCTGCCCTGGGCGTGTGGAACAGCCAGTGGGTGGGCTTCAACAATCTGGTCGAGTTTTTCTCCAATGTCAATTGTCTCAAGATAATCATGCAGACCCTGAAGGTAGGTATATTCTCCCTGATATTTACCTACCCGATGCCGATAATCCTGGCGCTGTCTCTTAATGAGGTAGCAAACAAGGGCTTCAAGCGGACGGTCCAGTCCATTTCATATCTTCCGCACTTTATTTCCATCGTGGTCATATGCACGATGCTCAACGAGTTCGGCTCGCTGAGCGGGCTTTTCAACACCATAAGAAAATTCTTCGGCGCCGCTCCGGTCAACATGAACAACGGCACCAAATACTTCATGTTCTACTACATCGGCTCCGCCATATGGCAGGGCGCCGGCTGGGGCTCGATCATATACCTGTCCGCGCTCTCCAACGTGGACACCAGCCTGTACGACGTGGCGAACATCGACGGCGCGAACCGCTTCCAGAAGATCCGCCACGTGGCGCTGCCCGCCATACTGCCCACCACCACCATGGTGCTGATACTCAACTCCGGCAACATCCTTTCACAGGACTACACCAAGATACTGCTTTTGCAGAACAACACCAACCGCACGGACCTGGACGTCATATCCACATATGTCTACACGATGGGCATTGCGGACGGCCGCTTTGATTACGGTACTGCCGTGAACCTGATGGTGAGCGTGGTCAGCCTTATACTGGTGCTCACCACCAACACCATCGTGCGCACGATAGACCCGGATCAGTCCATCTGGTAAAGGAGGGCAGTAATCATGACGAAGACCACACTACCTTCCAGACCGGTCAAGGTCAAAAACAAGATCCACATCGGCGGATACGCGTTTGACATAGTCAATACCACGTTCCTGGTTTTGTGCTGTGCGCTCGTGATACTGCCGTTCATGCGCGTTATCGCCATATCCCTGTCGTCAAGCCGGATGATAGACCGCGGCAGCGTGGGGATCTGGCCTATAGAGCTGAACCTCAGGGGCTACGAGATCGTGTTCGGCAACGTTACGATCTACCGTTCCTACGGATGGACGCTGCTTTATTCCGGTCTGTTCACGATAATCACGGTATCGATGACCGCATGCCTCGCCTACCCGCTCTCGGTCAGCGACTTCGTGCTCAAAAAGCCCATAAGCGTGCTGCTGCTCATAACCATGTTCTTCTCCGGCGGCACGGTCCCCTCTTACCTGCTTATAAAAAACCTGGGGCTTATGAACACCCCCTGGGCACTGGTGCTGCCCGGCGCGGTGGGGGCGTGGAACACGTTCCTGTACAGATCCTTCTTTAAGGGCATCTCCCACGAGATCCGCGAGGCGGCGCTGATAGACGGCGCGGGGGACTTCAGGATACTGGTAAAGATAATCCTGCCGCTGTCCAAAGCCCTGATCGCGACGTTCAGCCTGTTCGCCATAGTCGGACAGTGGAACAGCTACTTCGCCGCGATGCTCTACATCAAGGACGCCACCAAGTTCCCCATCCAGAACATACTGCGCTCCATAGTCTATACCTCGGTGACCGCCACCTTCGGCGACGCGGGAATGGCGATAAACCAGGGCGCGGTAAACCCGCTGAACGTGCAGTACGCCTGCCTTATCGCGACCATCGCTCCGCTGCTTATAATCTATCCCTTCATCCAGAAGTACTTTGAGTCCGGCATGCAGGTCGGCGCCGTCAAGGGATGAAGCTTACCCAATAATCATCCGCGCTTTGCGGTAGATTAAATAAACAGGAGGAAGTTTTTCTTATGAAGAAACTGCTCGCACTCGCAGTGGCGATCATCCTCGCTCTGGGCTGCATGTCCGCTTTCGCGGTGTCCGGTCCCATCGAAGGCGTGGACTATCCCGAGCTGCCTGACGGAACTCTGAAGCTGACCGTGTCCGTACCCAACTTCGGCACCGATCAGATCCCCACCAAGATGCAGAAGATCTGGCAGGAGAAGATGGAAGAGTATCTGGGCGTGAAGCTGGACATCACCTGGTCCACCGTTGCCTGGAGCGATTTCCAGGGCAATGAGGCCGTGAACCTGGCCGCCAAGGATCTGGCTGACATCAACACCTATTCTCAGGGCAGCCTTGTAAACGAGTACGGCGCCGCCGGCGTTGTGCTGGACGTCAACAAGTATGCCGACTACATGAAGTACTATCCCGAATTCGTGGCGGGCGTTATCGGCGGCCAGGAAGGCATCAACAACGCCGACGGTTCCTCCTACGTGTTCTGGGACGGCTACGACAACGACGTGAACCTGGCGGGCGCCCAGTCCTTCGCTTCCTACGCCTACAGGTTCGACGTGCTGCAGAAGTTCGGCCTTGAGCCCGCCACCACCTGGGACGAGTTCAAAGACCTGTGCGCCACCCTGAAGGGCCTGATCGACAGCGGCGAAGTGGATGCAGAGTACGTGCTGCACAACGGCGCCAGCTGGATGGCTTTCTACCGCGGATTCGTGGGCACCTTCCACACCTGGGACACCCTGTACTGGACCGGCGAAGAGTTCGCTTTCGGCCCCATCCAGGACAACTTCCGCACCATGCTCACCGAGCTGCATGAGCTGTATGAAGCTGGTTACATCAATCCCGAGTATCAGACCGACGACACCGCCGACAACGAAGCGACCACCGGCAAGGTGCTGATCGTTCCCACCGTATGGTCCGGTTCCGTACAGAGCTGGAACTCCCAGGCCGAAGAAGGCATCCAGTGGGGCCTTGCGTACCTGCCCGAGTATGAAGACTTCGGCGCCGCCTGGAAGTGGGGCAGCAAGATCACCGGCAAGAACCTGGGCACCACCCGCACCATGGGCATCATCATCAACGCCAACACCGAGTACCCCGAGTGGGTCGTGTCCATGATCGACTATCAGTACTCTCCCGAGATCTACATGCTCCTCAACTGGGGTATCGAGGGTGAAGACTGGTACACCGGCGAGGACGGAATGCGTCACTATGCCGACAAGTTCATGGCTCTACCCACCTCCGAGCGTCAGCAGGCGCTGGCCGACGAGGGCATCATGTCCTCCGGTATCGCCCGCACCGGTATCGCGTTCGTGCCGCAGATCTTCTCCACCATCCCCTCTTACGGCGATGCCGAGCCTTGGTGGAACCCCGAAAAAGGCTACTACGAAGGCCGCTACTGGTTCGAGACCGCTATCAACGGCGGAGTAGATTCCATTTCTCCCTTCGACCGTGCTCCTATCGTCAACATCACCGACGAGCAGAAGTCCGCTCAGTCCAGGCTTAAGAGCGCCTGCGAGAAGTACGCCAAGACCGAAGGCAACAAATTCATCACCGGCGAAGACGGCTATGACATCACCGACGACGCCCAGTGGGCCGCCTATGTTGAAGGCCTGAAGAGCCAGTTCGAAGGCTTCGACGAGCTGATCCAGATCACCAACGAGAACGTTGACCTTACTTCTCTGGAGTATTACAACGATTAAACTCACCTTTCTGGAATTGCCGGAGGTTCACCCTCCGGCAATTTTAAGCTAAGCGGACACGTTTCGCTTTCGGAGGCACAGATGTTTTACGGCGTAAGGATCACTTTCGGCCTGCAGTCCTGGCAGGTAGTCCAGACATATGACGGAGCGGCTTCTGTGCGTATCGGCGGCTCCTGGCGGCTGGAGGAAGGCGCGAAAAGGGCGGGCGTGGCGTCCATCACCCCCGAATACCGCCTGGCGCGGGAGGACGACAATTCCCTGGTGTACGACTGGACACAAGCCGACGCGGTCACCGACAAGACCTGGGAAGCGACGGTAAAGCTGCCCCGGGGCGGGCTGTACCGCCTGGAGACCTGCCTGGACGCGGTCAGCGCGAAGACGGGGGAGCACTGGCGCTTCCGGGGCGACATAAGGACGCACCTGGGCGCGGGCGACGTGTTCGTCATGGCGGGGCAGAGCAACTCCGCGGGCTACAGCAAGGGCGTCGCGTTCGATCCGCCGGACATGATGGTGCACGTTTTAAGGAACAGCGGCAGCTGGGACATGGCCGCGCATCCGCTTAACGACGCCACCGACGCGCCGGACTGCCCGAACGCGCCCATGGGCCAGACGGGCACTTCGCCGTTCATTTCCTTCGGCAGAACGTATTCCCGGTCAGAGGGCGTGCCCGTGGGCCTCATCGCCTGCGCCCAGGGCGGCTCCTCCATAAACCGCTGGGACAGCTTTAGCGGCGGAGATCTTAACCTCAACATGATACGCAAGATCCGCCGGGCGGGCGGGGCGAAGGCGGTGTTCTGGTACCAGGGCTGCGCCGACGCTTCGGCGGAGGGGGCGGCCTCCTACGCGGAAAAGTTTGCCCGCATGGCCGAAGAGACCCGCCGGGCGCTGGGCTATCAAATTCCTTACTACACCTTCCAGCTCAACCGCTACGACGCGCCTCACGACTTCGATTCCTGGAACCGCATACGCCAGGTACAGCTGGAGCTGTCGAAGAAGCTTAAAAACGTGTACCTGCTGCCCACCACGGGCATGGAGCTGGGGGACGAGATCCACAATTCCTCCCGGTCGAACGTGGCGCTGGGCGAGATGCTGGCGGGGCTCATCTGCCGGGGCACGGCGGCGCCCGAAGCGTGCGGCATAAGCAGGGAAGGCAGGCAGCTCACCGTAAATATCCGGGGGCTTAATGGAGAATTGCACAGACAGTGCGCGTCAAGGCCGGGCGAGTGCTTTCGCGCGGAAGACGAACGTGGTATAATAGACATAACGGAGGTCAGGCCGGGCGGGGACAGCATATGTCTTGAGCTGGCGCGGCAGCCGGAAGGGGATGTGTTTGTTTCCTACGACATGGAGGAAGCGCCCTTCCACGCGCCTTTCAGGGACAGCCTTACTCTGCTGCCCGTGGTGCCGTTTTATAGAGTCAAAGCTGACTGAGCGGAGGTAAACAATGGACTGGTCGATGCAGATGAGGGACTGCCCTCAGTGGTTTAAGGACGCGAAATTCGGCATGTTCTTCCATTGGGGCGTGTACAGCGTCCCCGCGTGCGAGAACGAATGGTATTCCCGCAACATGTACCTGAAAGGCTCCAAGCAGAACCTGGAGCACGTCAAGCGCTTCGGCAAGGTGAGCGAGTTCGGCTACAAGGACTTTATCCCCATGTTCAAGGGCGAGAAATTCGACGCGGACGAGTGGGCGGACCTGGTGGTCAGGACGGGCGCGAAGTACGCGGGCCCCGTTTCGGAGCACGCGGACAACTATTCGCTCTGGGACAGCGACGTCAACCCCATTAACTCCGTGACCTACATGGGCCGCGACGTGGTGGGCGAGTGCGCCGAAGCCTTCAGAAAGCGCGGCATCAGGTTCCTTGCCACCCTGCACCACCAGTGGCTGTGGGGCTGGTTCATGTCCTCCGACCCGGAAGCGGACGTGTACGACCCGAAAAACGAGGTGTATTACGGCCCCGCACTGCCCCTTGAGACCTGCCGCTACATGCCCTACCGCATGCCGGACGAAAAGTTCTGCAAGGTGTGGCTGGAAAAGGTCAGGGAGGTCGCGACCAAGTACAAGCCCGACGTGCTGTATTACGACAGCCGCCTGCTGATCATCCCCGAGGACGTGCGCCGGGAGGCGGCGGACATCTATTACAACCAGGCGGGCGTCACCGACGGCATCATGACCTACAAGCAGGCGGACTTCCCCAAGGGCGTGGGCGTGTACGACGTGGAGTGCGGCCGCTTTGCCGACAAGCAGCCCTACACCTGGCAGACCGACGACCGTCTGGAGGACAACATAACCTGGTGCATAGTGCAGGACCCCAAGTACAAGAGCGCCTACCGCATACTGCAGCAGCTGTGCGACGTGGTGAGCAAAAACGGCAACCTGCTGCTCAACGTGGGCCCCTGCGCGGACGGCAGCTTCCCCGAGGAAGCGAAAAAGGAGCTGTACAAGGTGGGCGACTGGCTTAAGAAGTACGGCGAAGCCATCTACGGCACCGTGCCCTTCGACGTGGCGCACGAGGGCGTCACCAAGGCCACCAACGAGGACTACAACGTGGAGCGGGTCAAGCAGCAGATGAAGGACGGCATCGCCATGGAGGCGGGCCAGTACCGCCTGACGGGCCGGGACTTCCGCTTCACTCAGAAGGGCAAGGACGTTTACGTGCTGTGCATGGGCAGGAGCGAAAACGGCGAGTACTGCGTTAAGTCCCTGGGCAAAGACGCCTGCCTTAAGGACATCGCCTCTGTCGAAGTACTGGGCGCGGGGAAAGCCGCGTACGTGCACTCGGCGGATTCGCTCACCGTGAAGCTGCCCGACAACGCCCCCGAAGAGGACATTTACGTTATAAAGGTGACAAGGCCATGATCGCAGACACTAACAGGTCGCCCTTCGCAAAGGCGCACATGCTCTCCGCCCAGGTCAGGCAGGAGGGCGGCATAATAGGCAGGCGCAGGCACAGCGCCGAAACCAGCATGATACCCCATCTGCTGGACATATTCTCCGACCCCAACAGCTTTTTCCACGCGCTTGAGAATTTCCGCATCGCGGCGGGGGAGAGCGACGGCGAGTTCCGGGGCAACGTGTACGGGGACGGAGACTTCTACAAGCTGCTGGAAGGCATGGTGCTCTTCGGGCAGGACATCTCGGCGTACGCGTCCCTGATAGAGCGGGCGCAGGAACAGGACGGCTACATCTCCACCAAGCAGATAATCGCCTCCCGCAAGGGGCAGATGGTGCGCCACGCCGACCAGGACGACTTTGAGGAATACAATTTCGGCCACCTGTTCACCCTGACCGCCGCCGCCTGCCGCATGGGGCAGGGCGAGACGCTCTTGCGCGTGTCTAAAAAAGCGGCGGACTACCTTTATAACCGCTACCTTATGGCGCTCAAGGACAAAAAGGCCATGAGCGCGGTGTGCCCCAGCCACTATATGGGTCTGGCGGAGCTTTACCGCCTGACGGGGGAGGAAAAGTACCTGTCCGCCCTGAAAGCCGCGCTGGAGCTCAGAAAATACGTCGTGAACGGCACCGACGACAACCAGGACGAGATACCGCTCTATGAGCAGCGGGAGATGCGCGGCCACGCGGTCAGGGCCACCTACCTGTACGCGGGCGCGGCGGACCTGTGCCTGGAGACGGGGGACAGGGCGCTGGAAGAGGTGCTGTTAAGCTGCTGGGACGACATGGTGAACAAGAAGATGTACATCACCGGCGGCCTGGGCGCGCTGTACACGGGCGCGTCGCCCTTCGGCGACCTGATCAACGCCAAGCGGGTGCACCAGGCGTTCGGCTACGAGTACCAGCTGCCCAACATCACCGCCTACAACGAGACCTGCGCCTCCCTGGGGGGCATAATGTGGGCGAGCCGCATGTTCCAGCTGTTCCCGGACTCCAAGTATATCGACTTCATCGAGCGCGCGGCGTACAACCTGGCCTTCGCGGCGGTGAGCCCGGACGGGAACAAGTATTTCTACGAGAACATGCTAAGGCGCACCAAAGAGGTGGGCTACTTCCTGATGTGGCCGCGGGAGAGGTCGGACACGTTCAAGTGCTTCTGCTGTCCCACCAACCTGTCCCGTTTCATGGCGCACCTGCCCCAGTACGCGTTTTTCTGCGGGGACGACGTGCTCTACACCGGCCTTTACATGCCCTGCAAGGCGCATATAAGCCTTAAAAACGGCGCCGAGTTCGACATAGAGGAAGTCACCGACTACCCCTGGGACGGGCGCGTGAGCTTCAGGATAAGCGCCTGTAACGGCGTGCCCTTCAGGCTGCTGGCCCGGGTGCCCGCCTTCGAGGGGGGCGGATTTAAGGAACTGGACATAAACGATCCCGCCATCGAATTCGACATGACGCCGCGCCTCATACGCGCCCACGCAAAGCTGGAGGAGAACGAGTCCAGCGTGTGCGTGATGCGGGGTCCCGTGGTCTACTGCGCGGAGATGGAAGACCTGTCCGGCCTGTACCTGTCCTCGAACGCGGAGTTCACGTCCGGGCGCGCGGACATAGCGGGCGAAAGCGTGGTCGTGTTAAAGACCAAGGGCTGGCGCTTGGACAGCACTCCGAGCAATCTTTACGAGGAAGTGGGCGGCGCCGCCCTCGTGCCGGAGGAGATAAGCCTCATCCCGTACTTCGAGTGGGACAATTCGGGCTTTAAGGAAATGCGCATCTGGATCCCGGTCAGGTATGACGTAGAATAAACATCAGTGGGGTAAAAGTATGGAACACAAGATCGCGCTGGTCTACACGGGTATGCCCTTCAGCCTGGTCAAACGGGTGGAAGCGGAGCTCACGAAAGTTTTCGAGGGGGACAAACTCACCTTCATCACCCTGTCGGACCCCTCCATCATCGCCGACGCGGTGAAAAACGGCAGTCCTTCAAAAGAGGCGCTAAAACGCCTTAACTCCATGTACGCCCGGGCGGCGGAGGCGGGGGCGGAAGCGATACTCAACATCTGCTCCTCCGTGGGCGACTTCGCGGGCGCCTGCCAGGGCGCGTACGAGCTGATGGGCGTGCCGCTGGTCAGAATAGACGAGGAGATGGCGATGCGCGCCACGGCGGCGTTTGGCAGGATAGGCGTCATCGCCACCCTGTCCTCCACGCTGGAACCCTCATTAAGGCTGCTCAGGGCCTGCGCCGAAAAGCAGGGCAGGACGGTGGAACTTGAGGGCGTGCTGGCGGACAACGCGTTCGGCGGCGGCGCCGAAAAGCTTATCGAGGCGGCAAAGAAACTGCACGCTCCCGAATGCCTGGTGCTCGCCCAGGGCTCCATGGCGGACAACGCCGAAGAAGTGGCCGCGGCTACGGGCCTTCCCGTGTTCGAGAGCCCCTCAAACGGCGCCAAAGCGGTATTTAAGGCGGTGAAAGGCAAATGAACTACACGGAACTCGCCCGCATGGGCAACCGGCTGCGCCGCGACATTATCGAGATGATCTACCGTTCGAAGGACGGGCATCCCGCGCCCTCGCTGTCCTGCGCGGACATAGTGGCGTGCCTGTACTTCGGGGTAATGAACGTGGATCCCAAGAATCCCCACTGGGAGGACCGGGACCGCTTCGTGCTGTCCAAGGGCCATGCCTGCCCCGCCCTGTACGCGGCGCTGGGGCAGAAGGGCTATTTTTCCCGGGAGCTGTACCCGACCTTAAGGCACATAGACAGCACGCTGCAGGGGCATCCGGACATGAAGAAGACCCCCGGCGTGGACATGACCAGCGGCAGCCTGGGCAACGGCCTGGCGGCGGCGACGGGCATGGCGCTGGCGGCGAAACTCATGCACAAGAGCTATAAGACCTACGTGCTCACCGGCGACGGGGAGCTGGGCGAAGGCATCAACTGGGAGGCCGCCCAGACCGCGGCGAAGTATAAGCTGGACAACCTCGTGCTGATCGTGGACAACAACGGCATGCAGTCCGGCGGCAGCGTGGAGGACGTGGGCGGCGTGGTAAACATCCACGCAAAGTTCGCGGCCTTCGGCTTCGAAGTCAAAGAAGCGGACGGCCACGACGTAAAGCAGATCATGGACGCGCTTACCTCTGCCCATCCCGGAAAGCCCCTGTGCGTGGTGGCGCACACGGTGAAGGGCAAGGGCGTGAGCTACATGGAGCACAACAACGCCTGGCACAAGGGCACGCCCAGCGACGAACAGTATCTTACCGCGGTAACGGAACTGGAGGCGATGATAAATGGCTGAGATCTCATCCACCCGCACGGCTTTCGTGGAGGCGCTTACCGAGCTTATCGAAAAGGACGACAAGGTGGTCATGGTCTCCGCGGACTCCGTGGCGGTGTTCCGCGCGACGGGGCTGCAGAAAAAGTACCCCGACCGGATAGTCGAGTGCGGCATCGCCGAGGGCAGCGCGGTAATGATCGCGGCGGGGCTGGCTTCCGCCGGGATGAAGCCCTTCGTGTGCGCCTACGCGGGCTTTCTGACCATGCGCGCCGTGGAGCAGATGCGCACCTTCGTCGGGTATCCGCACCTTAACGTCAAGTTCTTCGGAGCCAACGCGGGCATGTGCTCCGGCGAAAGGGAGGGCGTGACCCACCAGTTCTTCGAGGACGTGGGCATAATGCGCGCGGTGCCCGGGTTCACTGTGCTGGCGCCCTACGACGCCGAGGACACGAAACAGATGGTGTTCAAAGCCTACGAGACCGACGGCCCCGTGTACTGCCGCATAGGCAGCGGGAGGGACCCGGTGGTGGGCGGCGGCTTCGTAAAAAGGGACTACGGAAGTGACGCGCTTATCATCGGCTGCGGCGCGCCCCTTGCGGACGCCGTGGAGGCCGCGGACGAACTTAAAAGCGAGGGCATCAACTGCGCCGTGCTGGGCGTGAACGTGATAAAGCCCCTGGACGAAGAAGCGCTCATGCCTTACATTGAGCGGGCGAAAAAGATAATCACCATAGAGGACCACAACATATTCGGCGGCCTGGGCAGCGCGGTGTGCGAGATCGCGGGCAGGAAGGTCACGCGCCTGGGTCTAAGGGATATCTATCCCGAAAGCGGCACGGCGCAGGAGCTGAAAGTCAAATACGGCATCGCGGCGCCCGACGTGATAAAGGCGGTGAAAGCATGAGCGAAGGATATTTCAAGCGGGTCAGCAGCCTGACTCCCACCCGCATGTGGATCAACAATCCCACACTAAGCGAGTCCAACAAGGCCATAGCCGCAGGGGCGGTCAGCTGCACCACCAACCCCACCTACTGCGGCAAGATGCTGGCGAACCCCGAGATGCGGGACATAGTGCTTTCGCTTATCGGCGAAGGGCGCAGCATGTTTTCGGACGCTTCCGACGTCGCCGCCTTCGTGCAGCGGAAGAGCGTAAAGCTGCTGATGGACAAGTTCCTGCCCGTGTACGACGCGGCGGGGGGCGTGAACGGCTTCGTGTCCCTGCAGGGCGACCCCTTTAAGGAGGACGACCACGCCAACATCATAAACGAGGCGCTCAAGGACCTGGCGCTGGGCAAGAACTTTATCGCCAAGATACCCACCACCGTGGCGGGCCTGGAGGCGATAAAATACCTGTGCGCGAGGAACGTGCCCGTGATCGCCACTGAGATAATGTCCGTGGCGCAGTGCGTGTCCGCCTGCGAAGCGTACAAAACGAGCGGAGGCAGCGCGCCCATATACATCACCTGCATCGCGGGCATATTCGACGACTGCCTCAAAAACCAGCTGGCGGCGGGGGAGATAGCGGCGGACAAAGACGTGCTTTTCCGCGCGGGCTGCACGCTGATGCGGGAAGAGTACCGCGTGATGCGCGATAGGAAGCTGCCCGGGCGGCTGCTGGGAGGCGGCGCCAGGGGGCTGCACCACTTCACCGAGTTCGTGGGCGGCGAGTGCGACATAACCATCAACTGGAAGGGCACCGCCGACGCGCTGATAGAGGGCGACACGCCCGTGATTGAGCGCATGGACACGCCCACGCCGAAGGAGCTGCTGGACGCGCTCATGCAGGTGCCCACCTTCGCCAAGGCGTACCTGCCGGACGGGCTCAAGCCCGACGAATACGCCGACTTCCCGCCCGTAAGGCTGTTCCGCGGCCAGTTCGAGGACGGATGGAAAAAGCTGTTAAAGGAGATCGAGGACTATGGCAAATAACAAGATCACAAACCTCTCTGAGCGCAACCGTGTGGAATTAAGGCCCGGGCTGGTCAAGACCAACCTGTCCTACAACGACGACACCATGCTGTGCCACTTCAAGATGAAAAAGGGCTGCGTGCTGCCCCTGCACAAGCACCTGGCGGTGCAGAACGGCTACGTGATCAGCGGGCGCCTCAAGTACCAGCTGGCGGACGAGAACATGAACGTGTACGAGGAAGGCGTGATCGAGGCGGGCGGCGGCTACGTGTGGGACTCCAACGAGTACCACTCCACCGAGGCGCTGGAGGACATGGAGTTCATCGAGTTCTTCGCACCCATGCGTCCCGAGTACATCGCGGAATAACTCAATTTGCCCAGTGGCGCCGCGGCGCGCCGGAAAGGAAACGCCATGACCAATAAGGAAAGAGTACTCAAAAGCCTCGCGTTCGAACCCACCGACCGCCTGCCCTTCGCGGTGCTCAACGGCCAGATGTGGATCTGCGCCCGCCACGGGCTCACCGTGGGCAAACTGCTGGAGCTTCCCGACGCGGGAGCGCAGCTGCTGGTGGACGCCTACCGTGAGATCGGCACCGAGATCATGACTTCCGGTTGCGCGGCGGCGTGGCCCATGATGGCGGTCATGGGCGGCAAGGTGGACATGAAAGCCATCGCGGCGGAGATCGTGTTCCACCCGCTGACCGCCCTGTCGGACATAGACAGATACGACGTAAAGCAGGTCATCGCCGCCATGAAGCAGGACTTCTACTATCAGCGCACCCTGGTGCAGATGAGGGAGATGCGGCGCCTGGTCGGGGACGACACCATGATCGGCGGCGGCTTTTTCGGCCCCTTCACCATGGCGGCGCAGATGCTGGGCGTGGAGGATTTCATGGTCGAGCTCATGGACGGCGAGGAAGAGGAGATCGTAAAGGCGGTGGACTTCGCCTCCGAGATCGTGATCGCCTACCTGGAGGACCTGATCGACAACGGGCTGGACCTGATCACCATTCCCGAGCCCGTGGCTTCCGGCGACCTCATCCGCCCCTCCGTGTTCGAAAAGTACGTGCTGCCCGCGGACGTCAAGGTGGCGCGGCACCTGGAAAAGCGCTGCCCGAACACGCTGATACACATCTGCGGACGCACCGACAGGCTGGTCAGCACGGTGGCGGAGGCGGGTTTCGGCGTGTTCTCGGTGGACTCCATAGACATGGTGAAGGCGCAGCAGGATTCCGCCCGGCGCACCGCGCTGTTCGGGAACCTTAACCCCGCCGGCATACTCGCGGCGAAGAGCGCGGACGAGGTCTACCGCATCAGCAGGGAGCTGTGCGAACAGATGAAGCCCTGCGGCGGCTTCATACTCGCCCCGGGCTGCGACCTCGCGCCCATCATCCCGCTGGAAAACCTGCAGGCGATGGCGCGGGCGGCGCGGGAATCCTGACGAAACGGCATATATCTGCGGGGCGGCTTAAGGCCGTCCCGTTTTATGTAACACAATTGAAACAATGTTTACGAAATTGTTTATTGCATTTCCCGCGCCCGGCTGTTAACAGTACAGTGTATATACAGGTTCGGTGTCTGCTTCGAAGGAGTGACAGGTGGAGGACTTTTGCGTAGAGCTCGCGGGCGTCCCGCTCAGGATGATCTGCCGGCACCCGGAGAACAGGGAGTTTTTTAAGGACTACCTGACAGACAAGTCCCCGCTGTTCACCCTGAGCCCCACCGACGAGGACCTCGAAAACGAATGGGCGGGTTTCGTCAGGCGGGACGCGAAACGGGGGTTCGCCCCCAGACCCAGGGGCGGCGTGTTCCTGGAAAACAGCGCGCTGTACTCGCTGCTGGCCGTGAACCTCGCCGAATACGGCGTTTTGCAGATGCACGGCTCGGCGCTGTGCATGGACGGTCAGGCGTACGTGTTCACCGCCTTAAGCGGCACCGGCAAAAGCACCCACGCCCGCCTGTGGCGCGAAGCCTTCGGGGACCGGGTGTGGATGATAAACGACGACAAGCCCCTGATACGGGTGCTTGACGGCGTCGGCGCCCGGGCGTACGGTTCCCCCTGGGACGGCAAGCACCACTTGAGCCGCAACGCTTCCGCACCCCTCAAAGCCGTAGTGCAGCTGGAGCGGGGCAGGGAAAACCGTGTGGAGTCCCTTGCAAAAGCCGACGCCTACGCGCTGCTCATACGCCACTGCTTCGTGTCCGACGCGCCCGCGAACCGCTTAAGGGTGTCTGCGCTGGAAGCGGAACTGCTCAAGCAAACCGCGTTTTTACCGCCTTTTGTGCAACATGGACCCGGACGCGGCGCTCACCGCATACCGGGGCATGAACGGGTAAACATCCCGGCAAGCCGGGTCAGAATATAAGCAAACATATCCGTAAGGAGGATGCGTTTCATGAAGAAATACGTAAAGCCCGTGCTGGAAGTCGTCGAGATAGAGAACGACGCCATCCTGTCCGCCTGCGCCAGCGGCGTCGACAACGATACCGCCCTGTGCGAAGACGTCCCCGTGTGCGACGATTTCCCCCAGAAGTAATATAAACCCTGACACTGCAAAAGGAGAAAACGCATATGAAGAAGTATGAAAAGCCCGTGCTGGAAGTCGTCGAGATAGAGAACGACGCCATCCTGTCCGCCTGCGCCAGCGGCGTTGACAACGACACCGCGCTGTGCGAAGAAGCCCCCGCGTGCACAGCGGATTTCCCCACCTGCAACGAACTCAGATAACCGGAGGACTGCATTATGAAGAAGTACGTGAAGCCCGTGCTGGAAGTCGTCGAGATCGAGAACGACGCCATCCTGTCCGCCTGCGCCAGCGGCGTGGACAACGACACCGCCCTGTGCGAAGACCTCGTCATCTGCTAGGACTACATGGAGTGCAACGACGTCCTGAAGTAACACGCATCACCCGCCTGTTTGCGGCGCACAGCTGTCTGTGCGCCGCAATCGCGTATAATGGAGGACAAACGTGACCGAGATACGAAAGCCGGACCCGGCGCTTACGAAGGCGCTGCCCCGGGCGCTGCCCCGGGAGGGGGAGACTTACGTCCCCAGCCGGTTCACCATATCTTTTTCGCACAAGTCGGAACCGTACGTGTTCAGCACCTTCACCCGGCAGCTCATCCGGGGCAGCCTGCCCGCGAAAGCGAAAGCGGGGGAGGGGTATGACGAGCTTATCGAGAGCATGTTCATGGTGCCCGAGGGGCGGGACGAGACCGCGTTCTATAACGGCGTGTCCCGGGTGATGCGCGCCTACAACGCCAAAAAGGGCTGGCGCCTGTTCACCGTGCTGCCCACCACCGCCTGCAACGCCCGCTGCGTGTACTGCTACGAGGAGGGCGTGAAGCCCGTGAGCATGACGGACGAGACGGTCAGCCGCACGGTCCGGTTCATACTGGAAACACGCGCGGAAGGCACGGCGCAGATCAACTGGTTCGGCGGCGAGCCGCTGCTGCGCCCGGACATAATCGACCGGGTGTGCGCGGGGCTTAAGGCGGCGGGGGCGGAGTACCGCTGCAAGATGGTGTCTAACGGCAGCCTTGTGACTCCGGACATCGTCGCCAAAATGGCGGGGGAGTGGAATCTCGAGTCGCTGCAGATCTCCATGGACGGGGCGGAAAAGGACTACGTGCTCCGCAAAAACTATATAGGCGGCGCCGGCGCTTACGACCGGGTCATTTCGGGCGTTGACGCCATGGCGGGCGCGGGAATTCGCGTCACGGTGCGCTGCAACGTGGACGAGGACAACTGGGGCGGCGTCCCGGTGTTCCTTAAGGATATGGAGTCGCGCATAAGCCACAGGGAAAATGTGACCATTTACCTCGCCCCCCTGTTCCAGGCGAGGCAAAGCGGCCGGGACCTGGAGCTGCACAAAAGGATACTGGACGCCCGGCAGGACATCGTTTCCGCGGGCTTTAAGACCACGGGCACGGGCGCGTACGCCGGGAAGTTCCGCGTGTTCCACTGCATGGCGGACTCGGGCGGGGTCGTGATCGGCCCGGACGGCAGCCTGTACCCCTGCGAGCACTGTCCGCCCGAGGCGCGCTTCGGGGACGTGTTTAACGGCGTGACGGACGAAAACGCCCGCGAAAGATTCTGCCGCACGGACGCGATCCGCGAAAAGTGCGCCGACTGCCCGTTCCTGCCCCACTGCACGGGCTTTGCCGCCTGCCCCATAACCGACGCCCACTGCCGGGAAGCGATGAAGATGCTGACGCTGGCGGCGCTAAGCGAGATCATAGATGACCGCGGCGACAAGGCGGAGCAGCCGGACTGCTAAAGGAGACATATATGAGACTTGATCCCGATTTCATCACCCAGGACATAGAGGACACCCAGTTCCTGGTGCCCATGGGCGCGCAGGCGTTCCGTGGCATCGCCCGGGGCAACAGCACCGCGGCGTTCATAGTGAACTGCCTTAAGACCGAGACCACCGAGGAAAAGATAATCGACGCCGTGTGCGCCGAGTACGACGCGCCCCGCGATACGGTCGCCAAAGACGTCAGGGAGATACTGGACACCCTGCGCCGCATAAACGCGCTTAAGGAATGAGCGCTTCGCTGGAAGAGGTGCTCGCCCGGGACAAGGTGCTGGTCTACCGCACCCGGGGCACCAGCATGGAGCCCATGCTCCGCCAGAACCGGGACCTGGTGACGATACGGGTCCCGTCCGCGCGTCTCAAAAAATACGACGTGGCGCTGTATAAGCGGGGGAAGGACTGCGTGGCGCACAGGGTGATAAAGGTGCTGCCGGACGGCTACCTGATCCGCGGCGACAACACGTTTAAGACCGAGAGGGTCCCCGAGGGGGACGTGCTTGGCGTGCTCACGGGCTTCATGCGCAGGGGCAAACAGTACTCCGCGGACGGCAGGCTGTACCGGCTGTACGCCCGGGCGTGGCACTTCATCTTCCCCGCAAGGTACTTCTGGCGCAGGCTCACAAGGTTCCTGTCCTCGAGGCTCGCCCGCGTTTTCGGAAAGCGGGGTGAAGCCAAATGACCGACAGCGTGACCGCGCGGGACGTGATCTACCTGCTCTCCTGCGCAGTGAACGGCAATGCGCCGGACAGGCAGCGGGCTTCCGCCATGGAGCTTGACCGGGTGTTCGCCTTCGCAAAGGGACACATGGTCTCCTCTGCCGTCGCCTTCGCGCTTGACGCGGCGGGCGTTTCCGACGTGCGCGTAAAGGACGCCATAGCTTCCGCCCAGCGCAAGGCGGTGCTGTTTAACGCAGCGCTGGCGGGCATAAAACAGAAGCTTGGCACGGCGGGGATATGGTTTCTGCCCCTCAAGGGCGCGTATCTTAAGGACCTGTACCCGGTGTTCGGCATGCGGGAGTTCTCCGACCACGACGTGCTGATAGACGAAACGCGGGCGGCGGACGTGAAACGGATCATGGAAGACCTGGGCTACACAACCCAGCACTTCGCCGTAAGCAACCACGACGTGTACTTTAAGCCGCCGTTTCTGACGTTTGAGATGCACCGCGCGCTGTTCAAGCCCGCCCAGGGGGAGGCGCTGTGCGAGTATTACAGGGACGTTGCGGGGCGCCTGCAGGGCGAGGGCTGCGAAAAGCACTTCACGCCTGAGGACTGCTACGTCTACCTTACCGCCCACGAGCACAAGCACTATTCCGAGGAAGGCACGGGGCTGCGCTCCCTCATGGACACCTATGTGTTCCTTAAACGCAATACCCTCGACATGGACTATGTGGCGGCGCAGACGGAAAAGCTCGGCATAGACGGGTTCGAAAGGCGCAGCTGCGCCCTGGCGCTCAGCCTGTTCGGCGGCGGGGAAAAGGCGGGGGAAGACAGCGAGATGCTTGATTACTTCCTGGCTTCCGGTACCTTCGGAAACGTGGACCAGAAGGTCGCCAACAAGCTGGAAAAGGAGGGCTGGAGCCGGCTTAAGTACGCCTTAAAGCGGGTGGCGATGCCGCTTAGCCCCAAAAACCCGGAGTACGCCAAGGCGGCGGAGACCTTCCCGTTCTTTTACAGGCATAAGCTGTTCCTGCCCCTGCTGCCTGTGTGGAAGGTCCTGCGCGCGGTCAAAAGCGGCCGCTTCCTGCCCGAAGCCCGCGCGATCAAAAACGCGAAGAAGGGGAAGTGAGCGGGGAGCTGTCAGCCACGTCATTGCGAGCCTCCGCAGGAGCCGTGGCAAAGCCTAATGGCCTCTCGCGACCCATGTGGCGTTCGCGGCTCTAACAGCCCACCGGGCTGTTATTCACTACCGCTCACGGCTCTAAAGTCCACTGGACTGTCATTCACTACCGCTGCGAGCCGTTCCTTTTTCGGCGGTCATTGGTCTTTGGTCATTGGTCATTAGTCGTCTGCGCTTACGCTTGACAAAGTTGCTCCGCTGACGCAGACGGATCGTCGGACACGTTTTGCGCGGCAGAATATCTTGTCATTGGTCGGCTGTGTTTGTGCGTCATTGCGAGCCTCCGAAGGAGCCGTGGCAAAGCCCAATGGCCTCTCGCGACCCATGTGGCGTTCGCGGCTCTAACAGCCCACCGGGCTGTTATTCACTACCGCTCACGGCTCTAAAGTCCACTTGGACTGTCATTCACTACCGCTGCGAGCCGTACCTTCGTCAAGCTGTTAGCTGTCAGCTTTTAGCTGTTAGAGAGCGGCGCGTTGCGCCGCTTTTCTTGTCATTTGTCGTTGGTCATTGGTCATTGGTCATTGGTCGATGGTCGACGGTCGTTGGCCTTTTGTGCGTCATTGCGAGCCTGTCAGAGGCAGGCGTGGCAATCCGTAACCTCACACCGCTTTTGGTGTGTTGGCTCCTCGTGCCTCTCCCAGCGTCATTGCGAGGAAAGCCCGCAGGGCTTGACGTGGCAATCCGTTCTTGATTTGTGAAAGTGGGGTACGGATTGCCGCACTCGCTTCGCTCGTTCGCAATGACGCTTCGCGGAAGCGGCTTACGTAACGCTCACTCGCAATGACGCATAAGGACATGACGCATAAGGACAGTCGTGCCAACGGGAAACTTTGTTTGGCGTCAGCCAAACGACCAAAGACTATTGACCAATGACTTATGACGGCGCTGAAAGCGCCTCTCACAGCTAACAGCTAACAGCTCCGTCCCCCCTCACACCGTGATGTCGCAGTCAAAGCGGCCCGGAGCGTTTCCGGGCCTTCCACAGCCGAGATACTTATCGCTTCCGGCGTATCTCCTTTCTTCCATCGAGCGGATGTCGGTGATGTTCTTCGCGCCCAGGGCGATGCGTTTGTTCAGTATGCCCCGCACATAGGCGTAGAACTTTTTGCCCGAGGCGAGCGCCTCGTCCACCGCCCAGACCACGGCTTCGTCCCCCAGTTTGTCCGCGAACTCGTTAAGCTCCTTCAGGTTGTTTTCGCTCATCCCGATCCCCTGACGTAAGGCGTAGGAGACGGAGGCGGCGGTCGTTGGTCGAAGGTCATTGGTCATTGGTCGCGGGGCGGCGGTCATTGGTCGTTGGTCATTAGTCATTGGTCGTCCGGCACAGCCGGACAAAGGATGCGCGCTGCCGCGAGTGTCAGGAGCGTCTGCGGCGGAGGCTGTCGTTGGTTGGGGAACGGAAGTCATTGGTCGAAGGTCATTGGTCATTGGTCGTCCGGCACAGCCGGACAAAGGATGTGCGCTGCCGCGAATGTCCTGAGCATCTGCGACGGCGGCGGTCGTTGGTCGACGGGAGGCGGTCATTGGTCGACGGTCATTGGTCGTTGGTCGTCCGGCACAGCCGGACAAAGGATGCGCGCTTACGCGAATGTCCGGAGCATCTGCGGTGGAGGCGGTGCCGCCGGACAAGGCTTGTGCGCCTGCATTAAAAGCGGTGCTGTCGGACAAGGCATGTCTATTTGCACGAGGGGCGGTGCCGCTTCGGCAAACGCCCTTTTTGCCAAAGCCACAGAAAGACGCCGAAGACATTGCAGCGAAGTGTTCAGTATTCCCTTTAGCGTCAGCGTCCTCCGTCCCGTCCTCCCAGTCATCATTTTCAGAAAAACACACGCCGCCGCCCGCGCCCGCGCGTTCTTGGTGGCTGTGTGCTTTATTATTCTTTTCTTGGTTATTTAGTTCTTGGTTATTTATTATTCTAATTAGACCCATGTTTTCCGTGCCTGGGTTTTCCGTGCCTGGGTTTTCCACGGCTGGGTTTTCCATAGCTGGGTTTTCCGTGGCTGGGTCATCCGGGGATGGTGAACCGGTATGCTCGAATATCTCGTACGCGTAACCGAACCTGCCCTTTTCGTCGGAGGAAGCGTTGTATTTGCTGACCTTCACGTATCCGCGCGCCTTAAGCTCCTTCAGGGCGGACGAGATCGCGCCTGCGCTTTCCCTGCATATCGCCTTCAAGCCCGACAGGGAGTATTTCCAGTCGTCGGGCAGGGAGAGCATCAGAGTCAGCAGCCTCTTGGCTTTGAGGCTCAGGTCCTTGTCGCGCAGGTAGCCTTTGTCGACGACGACGAAGTTGTTTTCGTGGGATCCTCGGTAAATCGGCATGGGTTTTCTCCTTTCGGTGACGGCATAAAAAACGCGCCCGCACCCAAGTGCGAACGCGCCGTTCATGATTTTTGACGATATTATTATACCACTTCCAAAAGTCCAAAAAGGCAAGCAGAGTCAAGTGGGGATTAAGAGTTTGTTAAATGTGAGGGCGGCTTCGCCGCGTCGTTGGTCATTGGTCGTTGGTCAAAAGTCGTCTGCGCTTACGCTTGACAAAATTGCTCCGCTGACGCAAACGGATCGTCGGACACGTTTTGCGCAGGAGAGACGGAGTACGGTGTAGGGGTGCGTCATTGCGAACGAGCGAAGCGAGTGTGGCAATCCGTTCTTTACTGATGGGGGTACGGATTGCCGCGTCAGGCGCTTTGCGCCTTCCTCGCAATGACGCGGGGAGAATGGCAGACGTGCCAACGGGTATCTTTGTTTGGCGTCAGCCAAACGACCAACGACCAATGACCATCGACCAACGACCGCTGACGGCGCTGAAAGCGCCTCTAAGAGCTAACAGCTAAAACCTCACTCTATCACTCCGCCGCCCAGGCTTTCGTCGTCCCTGTAAAACGCCACGGTCTGGCCGGGGGTGACGGCGCGCTGGGGGGTGAGGTAGCGCATAAGGGTCCTGTCCTCGCCGGGGACGATCACCACGTCCTGCAGGGGCTGGCGGTGGCGGAAACGCGCCTTGCAGGGGAATTCCTGCCCGAAGGGGACGGGGGGCTGTCCGCTTATCCAGCTGACTTCCTCCGCGCTGCCGGAAGCAGT
The DNA here is from genome assembly GCA_024683475.1 of Clostridiales bacterium. GTDB lineage: Bacteria > Bacillota > Clostridia > Christensenellales > Aristaeellaceae > RUG14130. Next base: position 70,206 of record JAIKYG010000106.1, read on the forward strand.
GTACAACAGCGCGCTGTCCTTGCCCTGGGACACGATAAGGCGGTTGGTTTTCAGGTCCTTGCCCACCACGAACCAGGCTTCGCACGTGCCGCGCCCGCCTATGCCCAGACCCTTGCGCTGGCCCAGGGTGTAGTACATGAGCCCGTCGTGACGGCCCAGCACTTCGCCGTCCGGAGACACGATAAGCCCGGGCTGCGCGGGCAGGTAGGTGCTAAGAAACTGCTTAAAGTTCCTTTCGCCTATAAAGCACACGCCGGTGGAGTCCTTTTTTTCCGCCACGGGGATGCCCGCCCTGCGCGCGATGTTCCTGACCTCCGATTTGGGGATGTCCTTTAGGGGGAACATCGCCATGGAGAGCTGCGCCTGGGTGAGCATGCACAGAAAGTAGGTCTGGTCCTTGTTTTCGTCCGCGGCTCTGAGCAGGTGGTATTTCCCGTCTGCCCGCTGTTCCACGCCCGCGAAGTGGCCCGTGGCGAGCTTTTGGGCGTCGAGGGACCTGGCCAGTTCCAGCAGCGGGGCGAACTTGATCTCCCGGTTGCACAGCACGTCGGGGTTGGGGGTGCGGCCCTTTTTATACTCGCTCAGGAAGCGGCTGAACACCCGGTCCATGTACTGCTTGTGGTAGGACACGGAGTAATAGGGGATGTCGAGCATCTGCGCGACCGCCCGGGCGTCGGCAAAATCGTCCGCCGCGGTGCACACGCCGTCGTCCTCCCAGTTGTTCATGAACACGCCGATCACCTCGTGCCCCTGCTGCTTGAGCAGGTACGCGCACACGGAGGAATCCACCCCTCCGCTCAGGCCCACAACAATCCGCACGCGCCGCCTCCGTAGTTTTTTTACTGCGTTAGAGTATACCATCCGCGGGGGGATTTTGCAAGACGCGGGGGAAAAACGGGGGGCGGCTTGCTTTTCGGGAGGATTTGTGGTAAAATGGCAAAGGAGTTTTATAAAGGGAAGGTATCCGATGAAAAAGCTTTGCGCCGTTATCCTGGCAGTCTGCCTGCTGGGCTGCCTGCTGCCGTACACGGCATCCGCCGCGTACGATACGCTTGGCGCGGGCAGGATCGGGTTCTACTACCAGTACGAAGGCGGCGGCAAGGACCAGCCCGGCACCTACGACAGGCTGCTGGCGTCCCGGCTGTACGCGCTGTGCGGCCACAGCACCATCTTCATGAACAGCTCCACCTCCAAGTACATAACCGGGCGCGGCTGCGGCCTGCTGGCCCACGCCCACGCCTACCAGTTCCTTCTGGGCAAGGCGGCCACGTTCGAGCAGCGGGCGGACATCCTGTACAAGTTCCTCAAGATCCAGCCGGTGTGGAGCAACACGGGTTCGTCCTTAAGCCCGCCCAACGCCGAGTACATATACGACAATTACCTGGCGTCCCGCTCCGGCGTGACCCGCTATTACGGCAACCTGAACACCCCCAGCGCGGTGCAGGCGTTCTTCGAGGGCGGCAGGAGCGTCGCCATAGTGCACGTGCCCAACCACTACGTGTGCGCCATAGGCGCCAAGGTGCACAACGGCGTCAAGTACATCCACATAGTGGACTCCGCCATCACCGGCACCATCGCCAGCGGCCGCCTGCAAAAGGCGTACAGCCTGGACTTTTCCACCGTCTACACCCCCGACAACGTGCTCCAGTACTCCGGCCAGGTGTTCGAGTATTACCTGCCCTGGAGCGAGTTCACCAAGACGGGCACCAGCATAAAGGCGGAGTTCCGCGCCAAGTTCGTGGCCGGAAGCATGCCCGCCTACCACCTGATTCCCGCGAAGGACGAGCTGCTGCTGACCGAAGGCGGCTCCGCGCAGATACAGATAACCAATTCCTCCGAACAGATCGCATACGTTTCCTCCGACGTGAGCGTGTGCACCGTGTCGGCGGACGGCCTGGTGACCTACGTCGGTCCCGGCACCGCCACAGTCACCTGCGGCGAGATTGACGCGCTCAGGAACAGCTGCACCGTGACGGTCAGCTGCGTTAAGCCCCGTACGGGCGGCGCGCTGGTGGCGGGAGTGGGCGAGACGCCCGTGCCCGCGCTGGAAGAGGGAACGCTGCCCGCGGGGGCGAGATTCCTGCTTAGCGACAGCGACACGTCTTATGTGGGCGCGAAGCCCGTGACGGTCAAGCTGCTGGACAAGTATTCCACCGAGGTCGCCCGGTACGACCTGACGCTCGCGGTGATAAGCCCCGAAGGCATACTGGAACTGCCCCGGGGGCTCAGGGTGATAGAGGGCGAAGCCTTCCAGGGCGTATCCTGCCAGACGCTCGTGATACCGCCGGGAGTGACCCGGATAGACGCGGGCGCGTTCGGCGGCATGAGCCCGCAGGTGGTGTTCTGTCAAAGCCCCGCGCTCGTGAGCGGCATGTTCGCCCCGGACACCGACATCGTCGCCGACCCCGGCGCCTATTACGCCTGGGCGGACAGATAAGCCAAAGCATTGCTCCCCCGAAATTGTTTCCGGGGAGTTTTTGTGTCTATCCGTAACATTGCGGGTGTTTACAAAGGGGACTGTGAATGGTATAATACTATATTGGGTCAGGATGTAACGCGCAGGAAGGGAGGAAAAAACGTGTACGCGAAACTGGAAAACGTGCGCCGCGAGACGCTGATGGGCGAAGGCGAAGCGAAGGTGGTGATCGCCGACGCAAGGGAAGAATTGAGCCGCATGGCGAACGACTGCCCGGGCAGCGTGTCGCTTATATACATGGATCCTCCTTTCATGACCGGACAGCAGTTCTACGCCCGCCTGCGGGTGGGTGAAAAGGGCTGGAAGGGCGGCAAGGGCGAGATACAGCTGCCCTCCTATTCCGACACCATGGATAGGGAGGAGTACGCCGCTTTCATGCGTGACGTGCTCGTGCCTTGCCGGGAACTGCTCACCGACGACGGTCTCGTGTTCATACACCTGGACTACCGCGCCGCCGCCCGGGTGCGCATAATCGCGGACGAAATATTCGGCGAAAGCAATTTCATAAACGAGATAATCTGGGCTTACGAGACGGGGGGACGCTCGCGGCGCTTCTTCGCCCGCAAGCACGACGTGATACTGGTGTACGCGAAGACACAGGACTACGACCTGCACATAGAGGACGCCGCCACACTGCTGCGCCAGGACAGGAAGAACCACTTAAGCCGCGGCGTGGACGAGGACGGGCGCGCGTACCGCTTCATAGTGTCCGGCGGCAAGACCTACAGGTATTACGAGGACGAGCCCGTGCCGCCATCCGACGTGTGGACGGACATCAGCCACCTGCAGCAGAGGGATCCGCAGCGGCTGGGCTACGACAACCAGAAGCCCGTAAAGCTGCTGGAGAGGATAATAAAGGCGGCTTCCCGCCCGAGAGACCTGGTGCTGGACCCCTTCTGCGGGGCGGGCACCTCCCTGGAGGCGGCGGTAAAGTGCCAGAGGCGCTTTGTGGGCATAGACCTGTGCCCCCTCGCGCTCACCTACGCCGAAAAGCGCAGGGGAGACGCGCGCCTCACCCTTGACGGGGAGCAGGCGAAGGGCACGCCGGAATTCCAGGTGGACATCGCGCCGGGCATCACCGAGAAAAAGATCTACCTGACCCGCTTCCAGATCGACGAAACGGACGTGGGGCCCCTGCCCGGGGGCTTCGACGGGCTGGACGGCTGGGCGGCGGGCTACATGGACGGGGACGAATTCGTCGCCTGTTCCGGTGAGACCCGGCAGTTCGCGTCCCCGGGGCTCAAACTGTGCCTGGACCTGCCCATAGAGCTGGAAGACCCCGCGCTCAGGTTCACCGACGTGATGGGGCGCAGGTACGTGTTCGGCGTCAGGTGAGGGATAAACGGAAATGCTGATAAATGTGGGAGACGCGGTGCGGCTCAAAAAACCGCATCCCTGCGGAGGCTTCGACTGGGAGGTCACCCGCACGGGCGCGGACATAAAGCTAAGGTGCCTGACCTGCGGCCACGTGGTGATGCTGGACCGGCAGGTGTTCGAAAAGCGGGTAAAGAAGATAATCAAAAGCGTTGAAGAGGGCATGCATGGGGAAGAAGAAAAGCAAGAAGAACGCTAAGCTGCTCAAGAAAAGGCAGCGCAGAAAGCAGATAAGGACGTTCTTCATCTGCCTGGCGGCCGCGCTGATAGTCGCGGCGCTGATAAGGCTGGTGTGGATAGAGACCGTGCACGTGAGAAGCGACGCCATGAGCCCCAGGTTCCTAAGCGGGGACATTGTGGCGGTCAACAAGCTGATCGACGTGACGAAGATAGACCGGGGCGACACGGTGTGCGTGACGGTGGAAGGGCAGAGGCTCATCCGCAGCGTGGCGGGCATCGAGGGCGACCTGATAGACGTGCGCGACGGGGTCAAGTACCTGGTCAGCAAGGACGGCGGGGAAGAGATCTGCCTGGGCGAAGCGCCCAACCTGGACTACGGCACCATACCCCACGGCGCGTACTGCCTGCTCAACCTGTTTATGGAGGACGAGGCGCCCGACAGCCGGGGGATCGGCCTGGTAAAGCGCACGAGCATCATAGGCGAGCCCGCGAGCGTGCTGTGGCCGCCCTCCCGCATGTTCAGGTGACATAGGAGATAAGTATGGAAGACAACAACGTAAACGGCGTGCAGCCGGAACAGACCGACGAAAACAAGCCCCGGGAGACAACGGCATCCGGCGCGCAGGCGGAGATGACCGTGTGGCAGGCGTTCTTCGTGAAGAAGAAGGTCTTAAAGACCCTGCCCATATACAGGCAGCACCGCGTGCTGTTCGAGATCAAGGACTGGATCGTGTCCATCATATTCGCTCTGGTGGCGGTGTACATCATCAAGAGCTTCCTGGTGTGGCCCATCGCGGTGTCCGGCAACAGCATGAACCCCACGCTGGAGGACAGGGAGCGCCTGCTGGTGACCAGTTACGACGTGCGCTTCGGCTCCAGCCCCAAGCGCGGCGACGTGGTGATCTGCCACTACCCGGGCAGGACCAGCAAGTTCCTGGGCATATTCACCGTGAAGACCGACTTCGTAAAGCGCGTGATGGCGGTTGAAGGCGACACGGTCTCGCGTGTGAACGGCGTGACCTACGTGAACGGTTTCGCACTGGATCCGCGCCTTAAGACCAACTATTCCGCCACCTACGTCAAAAACGAGGACGGCAGCCTGAGCTACTTCATAAACGGCATACAGCGGGAGCTGACGGACGAGCAGACCTACCGCTATAAGTTCGACTATGAGTACACCCTGGGCAAGAACGAGTACCTGGTGGTGGGCGACAACCGCTACAATTCCCACGACGGGCGCGAATGGAACGGCCCCGACCTGCCCATCCTCTTCACCAACGACGTGACGGGCGACGTGGGCGTGATAGACAAGTCCCTGATAGTGGGCAGGGTCAGGCGGGTCATACTGCCCTTCAAAAACGGCAGGGCGGTGGAAAACGACCCCGAATACCTCTATCCCACGGACAGGTAAGCCATGAAAAAGACGAGTTCGAAATTCAGTCCCTGGGTCAGGATACTGTGCATCGCGCTGGCGGCGCTGCTGGCGCTGGGCTCGGTGGCGGCCATAGTGATGGAACTGCTGGGCGTCCACGTCCACTGACGCGCGGATGAAAGCGGCAAAACTGCTTTTCGCGGCCCTTGCGCTGGCGCTGGGGCTGCTTTTTGCCGGAGCGGAAGCGGACAGCTATAAGACGGAAGCGGTGTACCTGCCTTTGAGCCGCGCGCTCAAGGTGGACACCGAATTCACGTACACCAACGCCGCGGGGGAAAAGCTGGACAGCGTCACCTTCGTGCTGCCCGCCAACTGCTTTAGGCGCGTTTCCGCCCTGCCTTACGGCGGGGACAGCCTTGAAAAGGCGTTCCCGTGGGGCTACGCGCCCGCGGGGGTGCAGCTTGAGAGGGTGGAGTTTGATTCGTCTCCCGCCAGGTACTCGTTTTTACAGGGCGGGGACGTTTATTTTAGCGTCAAAGCGGCGCTCGAGCCCGGGCAGACGGGCACGTTCCGCTTCGTCTACACGCTGCTTTTGAGCGAGAACCGGGCGTTCCTGGGCTGCGGCGAGGACGTGCGGCTCAGGCTGTTCCTGCCTGCCGCCTGCCCGTTTGACGAAGGTGAAGCGGCGATGTATCCGCTCAGCCACTGCTTTTGCGACGTGTTTTCCCTGCCCGCGGATCACACTCTTACGCTGCGCGTGCCGGTTTCCTGGGCGCTTGCCTGCGGGGGATCCGTGACGCGCGCGGTGATCGGGGACACGGCGGAGTATACGGTGACGCTCAATAACGCGTCAAATCTCAGCCTCGTGCTCAGCCGCCGCTTTTACGAATACACGGACACAAGCGCCATGGGCACCAAGATAAGCGTTTACGGCAACAGCCGCGCAAAGTGCCGAAAAGCGCTCAACCTTGCAAAGGACGCGTTAAACGTATACGAAACCTGGCTTGGAAAGGCGCCGTGGGATATCGCGGTGGCGTTCTCGTCGGACACGGCGTCCTCGGCGTCCCCGGGGCTGATACAGCTGGGCGGCGACGCGGAGGATCTCGAGAGCACGGTATACCGCCTCGCGGCGCAGCAGTTTTTCGGGCTGGGCGCGTACACAGACCCGTACACCGACCCGTTTTTGCGGGAGGGGACGAGCTTTTACGCGTATCTGCTGGCAGAGGAACAGCTCCGCGGCGAAAACAGGTTCGTAAGCCTGCTTAACGGCCGGGTGCTGCCCGCGCTAAAGTACACCATCCCCGGCAGCCTGACCCCGGACAGCTTCCTGACCCGCTTCCAAAACGAAGAGGAGTTCGAAGCGGTCGCGCGCTTAAGGGGCGCTGCGGTGATGCACGAGATGCGCGTGCTGCTGGGCAGGGACGCGTTCATAAGGGCATTAAAAGCGTTTTACACATCCGGCAAGGGCCGGCTGAACACCATAGAAGACTTCGTCACGGCGCTGGACGGGGAGTTTCCCGGCGGCGCGGGCAGCGCGCTGGTGTCGTACCTGTACACCATAGACGAGTACGCGCTGTTCGACGGGGATTACCGTTAGGAGGAATATATGCTTGAGCTTCAGGGCATAAGCAGGGTATACGACACGGGCAGCCAGAAAGTGGAGGCCTTAAAGGGCGTGAGCGTCAAGTTCCGCGCCAACGAATTCGTGAGCGTGCTGGGTCCCAGCGGCTGCGGCAAGACCACGCTGCTGAACATCATCGGCGGGCTCGACCGCGCCACGGCGGGGGAACTCATCATCGCCGGACGCTCCACACGCCGCTACAAGGACCGGGACTGGGACAGCTACCGCAACCACGCCATAGGCTTCGTGTTCCAGAGCTACAACCTGATAGGCCACCAGAGCGTGCTCTCCAACGTGGAGATGGCGCTGACCCTGTCGGGCGTGAGCAAGAAGGAGCGCCGGGAAAAGGCCGTAAAGGCGCTTGAGCGCGTGGGGCTGGGCGACCAGCTGACCAAGCGTCCCCGGGAGCTTTCCGGCGGCCAGATGCAGAGGGTGGCGATCGCCCGCGCCCTGGTGAACGACCCCAGGATACTCCTTGCGGACGAGCCTACCGGCGCGCTGGACAGCGAGACGGGGCTGCAGGTGATGGAGCTGCTGGCGGAGATCGCCCGCGACCGGCTGGTGATAATGGTCACCCACAACCCGGAGCTGGCGGAAAAGTACTCCACCCGCATCGTGCGCCTGTCCGACGGGCGCATAGTGGGGGACACGGATCCTTACGACGGCGCGGACGAGAAGGAGGACAGCCTCTCCGCCAGCCGCACGGGCATGAGCTTCCTGACCGCGCTGGGGCTGTCGCTCAACAACCTGCTGACCAAGAAGACCCGCACCATACTGGTGGCCTTCGCGGGCAGCATAGGCATAATCGGCATCGCGCTTATACTGGCCATGTCTACGGGCGTGCAGAGGTACATAGACAAGATCGAGCGGGAGACGCTCACCTCTTACCCCCTCACGCTGCAGAGCGAGAGCATGGACCTGAACAGCTTGAGCGAGAACATGACCGTGGACGTGGACGCGGAAAAGCGTGAAGAGGGCCGCGTGTACTCGGGCAGGATACTGCGGGGCATGCTGGGCCTGATGCTCAACGAGGTCAAGCAGAACGACCTTGCGGCGTTCAAGCAACACATAGACGCGGATCCGGAGTTCGCCAAGCTGGTCAGCGGCGTGAGCTACGAGTATTCCAGCCAGCTGAACATCTGGCGGGACACACCGGAGGGGCCGCTGCAGGTCAATCCTTCCACCACTTATGAAGACCTTATGGCGGACGCGCAGGGCGGCGACGTGCCGGAATCCTTCAGCCGCATGTACGCCATGGGCTCCATGGCTTCCAGCTATTCCAACAACGCCCAGAGCGTGTTCATGCAGCTGCTGGACAACCGCGGGCTGCTCGACAGCCAGTACGACGTGGTGGCGGGCAGGTGGCCCGAGGACAAGAGCGAAGTGGTGCTGCTGCTCAACCGCTCTGGGGTCATAAGCGACTACACGCTGTATACGCTGGGCATGAAGAGCCGCAGCGAGCTCAAGCAGCTGGTCAGCGACATGATGTCCGGCAAAGAGGAAAAGATCGACACCGTCAGCTACAGCTACGACGATATACTGAATATGCGCTTCCGCCTGGTGATACCCGGGAGCTACTACGAAAAGACGGGCGGACACTGGGTGAGCATAAAGGGAGACCCTGAGAAGCTCCGGAAAGTTGTGGACGAGGGGCTGGAGCTTAAGGTGGTGGGTATAGTGATGCCCTCCGAAGGCTCCGTAGTGGGCGCGTCCACAGGGCGGGTAGGCTATCTGCCCGGGCTTATGGAGTACGCGATATCCCTGGCCAACGAAAGCGAGATAGTGAAGGACCAGATGGCGAACCCGGACATGGACGTGATCCGCGCCATGCCCTTTGAAAAGACCGAGTTCGACATAGACAAGGTGGACCTGACGGGCTACGAGAGCTTCGTGTCCGGCGTGCGCATGATGCTGGGCGACGAGCGGCTCAACGAGATCATCCGCTCCGTGGTGCCCACGGTGGGCTCCGGAAAGACGCTGCAGGAGAACCTGATCTCCTTCGGCGCGGCGGATCTGTCCGTGCCGGACAAGATAAACATCTATCCCAGGGACTTTGAAAGCAAGGAGCGCATCGCCGCCTACATAGACGTGTACAATGAGCAGAACACCCAGGGCGGCAAGAGCATCACCTACACCGACTACGTGGGGCTGCTTCTGAGCGGCGTGACCGACATAGTGCAGGCGGTCACCTACGTGCTGGTGGCGTTCGTGGCGGTGAGCCTGTTCGTGTCCAGCATAATGATAGGCGTAATCACCTACATAAGCGTGCTGGAGCGCACCAAGGAGATAGGCATACTCAGGGCGCTGGGCGCATCCAAGCGGGACATAAGCCGCGTGTTCAACGCCGAAACGCTGATAATCGGCTTTATGGCGGGCATGCTGGGCATACTGGTGAGCCTGATGCTGATACTGCCCATAAACCACGTGATCTACACCCTGGCGGGCATGCACAACATGGCGTACCTGCCCGCGACCAGCTGCGCCGTGCTGGTGCTGATAAGCATGTTCCTGACGCTGGTGTCGGGGCTGATACCCTCGGGCTTCGCCGCCCGCAGGGACCCCGTTGTGGCGCTGAGGAGCGAATAAAACGGTCTGAACGCATACCCGCCCGTGTCACGGGCGGGTTTTCTGCATTTTGGGGAGCAAAGGCTTCTTTACGATTAAATAATATATTTACCCCTTGACGCGGTAGGTAAATAATGCTATAATCGGCGCAACCGATGGCAAATAAGACACTAAGGAGATACGCAATGAAAGAATACCGTTTTGAGACCAAACAGCTGCACGTGGGGCAGGAAGCCGCCGATCCCGCGACCGACGCCCGCGCGGTGCCGATTTACGCCACCACCAGCTACGTGTTCAAGGATTCCGCCCAAGCGGCGGGCAGGTTCGCCCTGACCGAGGCGGGCAATATCTATACCAGGCTGCAGAACCCCACCACCGACGTGTTCGAGAAGCGCATCGCCGCGCTGGAAGGCGGCGCGGGCGCCCTGGCTACCGCCAGCGGTTCCGCCGCGATCACTTACGCGGTGCAGAACATCGCCGTGGCGGGGGACCACATCGTGTCCTCCACCAACCTGTACGGCGGCACGGCGAACCTGTTCGCCAACACCCTGCCGGAGCAGGGGCTGACCACCACCTTCGTGGACCCCACCGACCCGGAGAACTTCGAAAAGGCTATCCGCCCCAACACCAAAATGCTTTACGCCGAGACGCTGGGCAACCCCAACAGCGACGTGATCGACCTTAAGGCCATCGCGGACGTCGCCCACAGGCACGGCATCCCCTTCATAGTGGACAACACCTTCGCCACTCCCTACCTGCTCAGGCCCATCGAGTACGGCGCGGACATCGTGGTGCACTCCGCCACCAAGTTCATCGGCGGCCACGGCACCGTAATGGGCGGCGTGGTAGTGGATTCCGGCAAGTTTGACTGGGCGCAGAACGACAAGTTCCCGGGCCTGAGCAAGCCCAATCCCAGCTATCACGGCGTGGTGTTCACCGAGGCGGCGGGCAGCCAGGCGTATATAGTCAAGATGCGCACCACCATCATGAGGGACCAGGGCGCCACCATCAGCCCCTTCAACAGCTTCATGCTGCTGCAGGGTCTGGAGACGCTGTCCCTGCGCGTGGACAGGCACGTGGAGAACGCGCTCAAGGTAGTGGACTTCCTTAAGAACCATCCCAAGGTGGAGAGGGTGAACCATCCCTCCCTGGCGACGGGCAGGGCGAAGGAGCTGTACGACATGTACTTCCCCAGGGGCGCGGCGTCCATATTCACCGTGGACATCAAGGGCACCCAGGCGGACGCCCAGAAGTTCACCGAGAGCCTTAAGCTGTTCAGCCTGCTGGCCAACGTGGCGGACGTGAAGAGCCTGGTCATCCATCCCGCCTCCACCACCCACTCCCAGCTGGACGAGGAAGGCCTGAAGGCGGCGGGCATCCGTCCCACCACCGTGCGCCTGTCCATAGGCACCGAGCATATCGACGACATAATCGACGACCTGGAGCAGGGACTGGCCGCCATTTAAGGAGGGCACCATGGCCAAGATATATAACGGAGCAGACGAACTGATCGGCTCCACCCCGCTGGTAAGGCTTACGAAGATAGAGGCGAAGCTGGGCCTCAAAGCCAGGCTGCTGGCGAAACTTGAGTACTTTAACCCCGCGGGCTCCGTGAAGGACCGGGTGGCGAAAGCCATAATCGACGACGCGGAAAAGTCGGGCCGTTTGACTCCCGGCGGCACCATAATCGAACCCACCAGCGGCAACACGGGCATAGGCCTCGCGGCGGTGGCGGCGGCGAGGGGCTACCGTCTTATCGTAGTCATGCCCGACACCATGTCCGTGGAGCGCAGGAAGCTGATCAAAGCCTACGGCGCCGAGCTGGTCCTGACCGAAGGCGCGCTGGGCATGAAGGGCGCGGTGGCGAAGGCGGAAGAGCTTAAGGCCGCCAAACCCGGCAGCATCGTAGCCGGGCAGTTCGTGAACCCCGCAAACCCCCAGGCGCACTTTGAGACCACCGGCCCCGAGATCTACAGCGACACGGACGGGGAAGTGGACGTGTTCGTGGCGGGCGTAGGTACGGGCGGCACCGTGACGGGCGTGGGCAGGTACCTTAAGTCCGTAAAAAGCGGCGTAAAGATCGTGGCGGTGGAGCCCGCCGCGTCCCCGGTGCTGTCCACCGGCAGGGGCGGCGCCCACAAGATCCAGGGCATCGGCGCGGGCTTCGTGCCCGAAGTGCTGGACACCGGCATATACGACGAGATAATCACCGTTACCAACGAAGACGCGTTCGACATGGGCAGGATGCTGGGCAGGACCGAAGGCGTGCTGTGCGGCATCTCTTCCGGAGCGGCGCTGTGGGCGGCTGCCGAAGTGGCAAAGCGCCCCGAAAGCGCGGGCAAGACGATAGTCGCGCTGCTGCCGGATACCGGCGACAGGTACCTGTCCACCGCGTTGTTTGAGGATTGATATGGAACTGTATCTGGACTGCGCGGCGACCACCAAGATGAGCCGCCGCGCTATAGACGCCATGCTGCCCTACATGGAGGAAGTGTACGGCAATCCCTCCAGCCTGTATTCCATAGGCCAAAAGGCCAAGGAAGCGCTGGAAAACGCCCGCGAAAGGTACGCCGCGTGCATAGGCGCGAAGGCGCGGGAGATATACTTCACTTCCGGCGGCAGCGAGGCGGACAACCAGGCGATAATCTCCGCCGCTCTAAACGGCGCGAAAAAGGGCAAAAAGCACATCGTCTCCACGGCGTTCGAGCATCACGCGGTGCTGCACACGCTTAAGAAGCTGGAAAAGCAGGGGTACGAGGTCACATACCTCCCCGTGGGCGAAAAGGGCATAGTGGATGTCGCGGACGCGGAAAACGCGGTCAGGGACGACACCTGCCTGGTCACGGTGATGTATGCCAACAACGAGATCGGCACCGTGCAGCCCATACGCGAGATAGGCGAAATGTGCCGCAAAAAGGGCGTGGTGTTCCACACGGACGCGGTGCAGGCGGCGGGGCACATCCCCGTGGACGTCGTACGGGACAGCGTGGACATGCTTTCCGTGTCCGCCCATAAGTTCCGCGGTCCCAAGGGCGTGGGCGCGCTGTATGTAAGGCAGGGCGTGCTCCTTAACAGCCTGATCGAGGGCGGCGCCCAGGAGCGGGGCAAGCGCGCGGGCACCGAAAATGTGGCGGGCATAATGGGCATGACCGCGGCGCTGGAAGAGGCGGTCCAAAGCATGGACAGCCTGGGAAAGGCGACAACGGAAAGCCGCGACAGGCTTATCGCGGGCTTAAGGAGCATTCCCTACTCCAGCCTGAACGGGGACGAAATCTGCCGCCTGCCCGGCAACGTGTCCTTCTGCTTTGAGGGCATAGAGGGCGAGAGCCTGCTGCTCATGCTGGACGACCTGGGCATTTCCGCCTCCAGCGGTTCCGCCTGCACCAGCGGCTCGCTCGACCCCAGCCATGTGCTGCTCGCCATAGGCAGGGTGCACGAGGTGGCGCACGGTTCGCTCAGGCTCACTTTCGACAGGCCGCTGTCGGACGCGGAGATCGCATATACCGTAGACAGCGTGAAGGGCGTGGTGGAACGCCTGCGCTCCATGTCGCCCCTGTGGCACGATTTGGAAAACGGCAGGCGCGCGCACATTTTCAAGGAGTTTGAAAAGTAATATGGCACTGTATTCCGAAAAGGTGATGGATCATTTCCGCAATCCCCGCAACGTGGGGCAGATAGAGAACGCGGACGGGGTGGGCGAAGTCGGCAATCCCGTGTGCGGCGACATAATGAAGATATACCTTAAGATCGACGATGGCATCATAACCGACGTCAGGTTCGAGACCTTCGGCTGCGGCAGCGCCATCGCGTCCTCGTCCATGGCCACGGAGCTCATAAAGGGCAGACCGCTGTCCGAAGCGCTCAGCCTGACCAACAAGGCGGTCACCGAGGCGCTGGACGGGCTGCCCGCCCACAAGCTGCACTGCTCCGTGCTGGCGGAGGAGGCGATCAAGGCCGCGGTAAAGGACTATTACGACAAAAACGGCATCGCCTACGATCCCAAGGACTTCCCGGCGTCCTGCGACAGCTGCGAGAACTGCCACTGAAGGTTAAACGCTTATGATGGTATCGACGCGGGGCAGGTACGCCCTGAGGGTGATGGCGGACATGGCCGAAAACATGTCCCGTGGCTATGTGGCCATGAAGGAGATCGCCGCGAGGCAGGAGATCAGCCTTAAGTACCTGGAAAAAATACTGCCCGACCTGGTGGAAGCGGGCTTCGTGGAGGGCATGCACGGCCGCAACGGCGGCTACCGCCTGACCCGGAAGCCGGAAGACTACACAGTGGGGGAGATCCTGCGCGCGGCGGAGGGCGACCTGGCGCCCGTGGCGTGCCTGTGCGATGACGCGCCGGAATGCGAACGCTCCCAAAACTGCCGCACCCGCCCGCTGTGGGAGGGGCTTAACGCCGCTATCGGCGCGTACCTGGACGGGATAAAACTGAGCGAACTCGTGAAATGAACAAAAGCCGCATTGAGCGGCTTTTTTTGCGGCGTTCGGAAGCGCGCCGCGGGACGGTGCGCAATAAAAAACGGGAAACAAAAACGGAGAGGAAGGATCCTCTCCGTTTTGTTTTGAACGCTTATTCGGCGGCTGCAGGAGCGATGGTCAGGTCGCTGCCGAAGAAGTACTTGACGGACAGCGCGCTTATCACGCCTTCGCTGTTGAGCTCATCGAGCGCGGCGTTGACGGCGGCAACAAAGCTTTCGCTGTCGGCGCCCTTGGGCATTACCGCGCACACGCTGGTGGCGGAATTGTACTTGGCGGCGATCTTGATGGGCGCGTCGGGGCGGGCGGTCATGTAGTCGATGTAGGAGACCTCCGCATTGATGGTCGCGTCCACGCGCTTGGTGATGAGCAGCTCGATGGTCATGTCGAAGTCGTCGATGCCCACGTTGGTGGCGCCGTAGCTCTCTGCGAGCTCCGCGTAGGTGGAGGACATGGTGTTGGCGCTCTTCTTGCCGTCCAGGTCTTCAAAGGAAGCGATGCCCTCTTCGTCCGCGCGCACTATGAGCACCGCGTAGTTGTAGGCGTAAGGCGTGGAGAAGGCGAACTTCCCGGCCCTTTCCTCGGTGTAGTCGACGCCGTTGAACACTATGTCGTAGCGGCCCGCGTCCACGCCGGCGAAAATGCTGTCCCAGGGGCACTCCTCGAACACGGCTTCCACGCCCAGCTTCTCGGCCACGGCTTTGGCGACTTCCACGTCGAAGCCCATCAGCACGTCATCGTCGTCGTGGTAGGTCCAGGGCTTCCATACGCCCTCCATGGCCACGACCATCTTACCGCTTTCCTGTATACGGGCCAGCAAGTCCTTATCCTCCGCATGGGAGGGAATCAGCATCAGTCCCAGCGCGAGAACCAGCGCCAGCGCGAGTGCGAATACTTTCTTCATTGCAAATTCCTCCTGTGTCGATATATCGCGAAGCGAGCTCAGCGCTCGCCCAACGTCTTAATGAATGCCTGGGCGCGGGGCGATTTGGGAGAATCGAAAAACTCCTTTGACGGGCCTTCCTCGGCGATCACGCCGCCGTCCATGAATATCACCCGGTCCGCGACGTTGCGGGCAAAGTTCATCTCGTGGGTGACCACAAGCATGGTCATGCCCTCCGCCGCCAGGTCCTGCATGACCTGGAGCACTTCGCCTATCAGCTCCGGGTCGAGCGCGCTGGTGGGCTCGTCGAAGTAGATGATCTCGGGCTTGTACACCAGGCTGCGGGCGATGGCCACCCGCTGCTGCTGGCCGCCGGAGAGCTGGGACGGATAGTAGTCGCAGCGCTCGCCCAGACCCACCTTTTCCAGCGCTTCCCGGCCCAGCTTAAGCGCGTCTGCCTTGCTGGCGCCCCGGGCGGTTATAAGCCCCTCTATCACGTTGCCAAGCGCGGTGCGGTTCGAGAACAGGTTGTAGCTCTGGAACACGAAGCCCGTCTTTTTCCTGAGGCGGTTTATGTCCCGGCGGCGCATGCGGCTTAAGTCGAAATCCTCGCCGTCGAAGGTGAAGGTGCCCGAGTCCGCCTTTTCAAGGAAGTTCAGGCAGCGCAGAAGCGTGGTCTTTCCGGAACCGGATGGGCCTATTATAGCAACGACTTCGCTTTTGTCAACACTCAGATCGATGCCTTTGATAACTTCTGAGGCGGAAATGTCCGTATTCCGCTTTTTGAACAGCCTGTCGCGCCAGGTGACTTCCGGGCGGAAACTCTTGTGCAGGTCTTTTACGGAGATTATAGGCATAGGGACCTCTTACAGCTTGATGTCCAGGTATTTGCCCGCCCTGACCCGGCGGTACATGAGCAGCGTGCGCACGTAGGCGTCGATCACGAAGGCGATCCAGGGGCCGGTGTAGGCGAAGTAGAACTGCGGGAACGCCTTGTTCAGCGGGTAGCACAGCGCCCAGGTGAGCAGGGGGCGCAGTATGGCGACGGAGATCAGGGAGCACAGCGCCACGAATTTGACGTCTCCCGCGCCCCGCAGGCAGCCGGAGTAGATCACGCGGCCGTTCTGGGGGATGATGCCGAACAGTATCACTATGAACGCCATGGACGCGCCGGTTATGACGACTTCCTTGTCGGTGAACAGGCGGGCCAGGTCTTTCCTGAGGAAGAAGAACAGCACTATCAGCACACAGGAGATGATCAGACCCATCTGGGAGCAGATCCTGGCGTAGCCCCGCGCCTTGTCCTTGCGCTTTTCGCCCAGTGACACGCCCGTGAGCGTGGCGCCCGCGGTGGCCACACCGTCGCCCAGGCAGAAGCTCAGGGAAGTGACCTGGCCGATGATGGTGTTGGAGGTGAGGGCGTCGGCGTTTATGCCCGCGATCAGGCGGTTGTTCATGAAAAAGCCGACCCTGAGCGCCGCGCTTTCGGCGATGGAGGATGAACCCACCTTTAACAGCCCCAGCACCGTGCGCCGGTCGAAGCCCTTCAGGCGGGGCCGCAGCTTAAGGTAGCCGCTGGGGCGGGTTATCACGTACAGCGATATCATGCACGCCACCATGCTGCCTATGTCCGTGGCCAGCGCCGCGCCTCTGACTTCCAGCGCGGGGAAGCCGAAATGCCCGCCGATCAGGCAGTAGTTCATTATCACGTTGACGATGTTGGCGCTCATGTTGGTGACCATGGTCACCCGGGTGTTGCCCGTGGCACGGAGCGCCGCGCACAGGCACAGGTTCCAGCAGTTGAAGGGCAGGCCCAGCGCCACCACCTGCAGGTACTGCACCGCCATGACGGTGGTGTCCCCGTCGCCGCCCGCCAGGCGGATGATGGGCTTTGCCAGGAAAAAGCCGGTCAGCGCGATAAGTATGCCCACGGCGGTTATCAGCAGCATGGACAGGCTCAGCGCGTCGTTGGCGCCCTGGCGGTCGTCCTCGCCCCGCCGACGGCTCACCAGCGCGGTGGTGCCCACGCACAGCGCCTGCGCCAGTATGAGCAGTATCATGCGGGGCTGGGAGGTCAGGTTCACCGACGCGATGGCATACTCGTGCACCTGCTTGACCATTATGGTGTCCACGGTGCCGATTATGGACAACAGCGCGCCTTCCAGCGCCGCGGGCCAGGCGATTGACAGGGCGCTGCGGCGCATCAGGCCGTCCGTATATATGCCGTTGTCGACTTTAGCAGCCTGCATTATTCGGATTTCCTGATCAGGGGAGAGATGCCTTTGTAAAGCGGGTAGGTGATCACGCAGATGACCGCGCCTTTAAGCAGGTTAAAGGGCACGGTGGCGTAGGCGATGAGTTTGCCTATAGAGGTGACGGAGGGGATGAGCTTCGCCATCATGGCTATGATCTTCTCCTCGGAAAGGTGCATCACGTCCACGTAGAAGGGGATCATGATCCAGTAGTTGACTATGGCGCCCGCCGCCGCCATGGCGATGACGGAGAGGATGAAGGCGCATATAAGCTTCCACACGTCCAGGCTTTCGTGCCTTAAGATGAATATGGAGCGGGAGGAAGCGGCCTTGCCGTCTTTCCTCGCCAGCAGGGCGCACATGCCCCACAGGCTGAGCACCAGCGCGGCAGAAGTAACGAAGTCCGCAAGTTCGCCCACGCCCATGCTGCTGGAGTGCAAAAGGCCCGTAAGGTCCTTTATCGCGAGCACTATCAGTGCGTCTATGGGCCCGCCCAGTAGCGCCGCGACCATGACGGGCACGGTGGAGAAGTCCAGCTTGTAAATGGGCGGGAACACGGGGATGCCGGGAATGAAGTACAATACCGCGCTCAGCGCCGCCAAAGCGGCGACCCGGGCGATGCGGCGCGGGGTTATGTTGGAAGAAAGACTCATATCTGCCTCTTGATGTCTGACTGCTTAAGCTCTCTGAGCAGTGTGGAAGAGATCTTGACGGGAGCGGCGTCCGGCGACAGAGTGACGGTCACCAGCGGCATGATCACGGTGTCTATGCCCCTTTGACCGGCCAGCTGCTTGAGCGTCAGGGCGCTGCCGCTGCCCTTTGCGCCGAAAGTATAGTCCTCCCCGCACACGAAGGCGGCGGGGGAATGGTCGCGTATGAGCGCGGAAACGAAATCCTCGGGGGAAGTGTCCGCGAGCGCCTTGGTGAAATGCACGGCGCACACCTCGTCCACGCCCGTCTTTTTAAGGGCGGCAAGCTTTTCCTCAAAGCTCATAAGCGGCACCGGGGCGCGCCCCAGCACGCTTTTCGGGTTCTCTATGAAGGTGTACACCATGCTGCGGGCGCCTCTGGCTTTCGCAAGGCTGATCGCCTCGTTTATGACCGCCATGTGGCCCGCGTGCAGGCCGTCGAACATGCCCAGGGCGATAACGGTATCAGAAGATCTGGTCATGCCTTACGCCGTCGGTGATCGCCTGGGAGGGGCATACGGACGCGCACTTGCCGCATCCGATGCACTTGTCGGGATCTAAGCGGGCGAAGCCGTTCTCCACCGTGATGGCATCGGTGGGGCAGTTCTTCTTGCACAGCCCGCAGCCCATGCAGGCGTGCATGCACACCTTGCGGGCCTCCCTGGCCACGTCGGAGTTGCGGCAGCGCACTATGTGCCTCTGCCTCTGGGGCAGCAGCTTTATCACGCCGCGGGGGCACGCCTTCACGCACTCGCCGCAGGCGCGGCACAGGTCTTCGTCTATGATGCACAGGCCGTTGTACATCTTTATCGCGCCGAAAGCGCAGTGCGCCATGCAGTCGCCCAGGCCGATGCAGCTGAAGCGGCACTGCTTGGGGCCGCCCGCTATGCCGGAAGCCACCATGCAGCTTTTGTAGCCGTCGTACAGGTAGCGCTCCTTGGCGATGCCCGCGGAGCCCTGGCACAGCACCCGGGCCACCATGCGCTCGCCCGTTTCGGCGGTGACGCCCATGATCTCGGCTATCTTTTTCGCGCCCGCTTCGCCCGCGGGAGCGCAGCCGTTCACCGGCGCCTCGCCCTTGACCACGGCGGCAGCGAAGCCGTCGCAGCCGGGGAAGCCGCACGCGCCGCAGTTGGCGCCGCCCAGGCAGGCGCGCACCTGTTCGATCCTTTCGTCCACGGGCACGCTGAACTTCTTGCCCGCGTATGTGAGCACCAGGCCGAATATCAGCCCCAGCAGCCCCAGCGTCAGGGCGGAAACGATAATGACCGTCATATCCCTGCCCTCCTATACCAGGCCGTTAAAGCCCATGAACGCCATCGCCATGAGCCCGGCGGTCACCAGGCTTATGGGGAAGCCCTTCATGCACTCGGGTATCTTGGAAGACTCCAGCCTCTCGCGCACGCCCGCCATAAGGGTTATGGCCAGCAGGAAGCCTATGCCGCCGAAGCAGCCGCTCACCACGGAGTAGATCAGGTTGTAGTCGTTGTTCACGTTCAGGGTAGCCACGCCCAGCACCGCGCAGTTGGTGGTGATCAGGGGCAGGTAGATGCCCAGCGCGCTGTACAGGGAGGGGGACGCCTTTTTAAGGAACATCTCCACGAACTGCACCAGCGCCGCGATCACCAGAATGAAGGAGATGGTCTGCATGAAGCTCAGGCTCAGGGGCAGCAGCACGAAGTGGTAGACGATGTAGGTTATCAGGGACGCCAGCGTCATAACGAAGGTGACGGCGACGCCCATCGACACGGCGGTCTCCACCTTGTTGGACACGCCCAGGAAGGGGCAGCAGCCTAAAAAGCGGGAGAAGATAAAGTTGTTGGTGATAACGCAGCTCACCATGAACAGCAGCAGCTTGAGCATTTATCTGGCCTCCTCCCTTATCCTCTTTAAGCGGAACTTGTTCATCACGGCGTTGAATATGCCCAGCATCAGCCCGAACGTCAGGAAGCCGCCGCTGGCGAGCACCATGAGCAGCATGGGCTGGTAGGAAGCGCCGAGTATGTCGATGCCGAAGATGGAGCCGTTGCCCAGCAGTTCCCTGACCGCGCCTATCAGCGTGAGTGCCAGGGTGAAGCCCACGCCCATGCCCAGGCCGTCCACCGCGCTGTCCAGCACCGGGTTTTTGCTGGCGAACGCCTCCGCGCGGGCGAGGATGATGCAGTTGACCACGATCAGGGGGATGAATATGCCCAGCGCCGCATACAGGGAAGGCAGATACGCCTGCATAATCAGCTGTATCATGGTGACGAAGGTGCATATGACCACTATGAACGCGGGGATCCTGACCCGGTCGGGAATTAATTTCCTGAGCAGGGAGATCACCGTGTTGGAGCCTATCAGCACGAAGGTGGCCGCGGCGCCCATGCCAAGGCCGTTGAGCGCGCTGGTGGTAACCGCCATGGTGGGGCAGGTGCCCAGCACCAGCCGGAAGGTGGGGTTCTCGGTTATGACGCCGTTCAGGAAGATCTTTGAAAGCTTGTTGTCCTTGCCCATCAGTTCTTCGCCTCCCTCTTGGAGTGGCCGTACACCCTGTGGGGGATATACCTGTCCAGCAGGGGCGTAAGCAGGTTCATGAACAGCACCGCGTAGGTGGCGCCTTCGGGGTACGCGCCCCATTTGCGTATGATGATGGTTATAATGCCTATGCCGGAAGCGTACACCATCTGCGCGCCCCGGGTCATGGGGGAGGTGGTGTAGTCGTTGGCCATGAACGCCGCGGTGAAGATGATGCCGCCGCTGAGCACGTGGTAGATGGGATCGAGGCCCACTATCCACGCCATCACGAAGGCGGAAAGGATGGTGAACACGGGGATGCGCCAGGTGACGGTGCGGCTCACGATCAGGTACACAAGGCCCACGATTATGGCCAGCTTGCAGGTCTCGCCGATAACGCCCGGTATGCGCCCGATCAGCAGGTCCAGGTAGCTGAACTGGCTCTGGGCGCCTTCCGCCAGGGGAGTGGCGCTGGACACGCCGTCAATGCCTATGTGGCGGGTCATAACCATGGGCCAGGAGGCCAGCAGCATGGCGCGCGCCGCGAGGGCGGGGTTTATGAAGTTGTCGCCTATGCCGCCGAAGAGCTCCTTGACCACGATTATGGCGAAGGCGCTACCCACCACCAGCATCCACCAGGGCGCTTCGGGGGTCACGCACAGGGCGAGGATCATGCCCGTCACCAGGGCGGAACAGTCCTTGATCCTGACGGGGCGGTTGGTCAGGCGCTGCCACAGGTATTCGCTCACCACCGCGCTCAGCATCGACACGAGTATGAGCACCAGCGCCTTGTAGCCGTAATTGTATACGCCGAAGGCGGCGGAGGGCAGCAGCGCGATTATCACATTCAGCATCAGCCGCGTGGAGGACTGGGGCGAACGCAGGTGCGGGGAAGTGGACAGTCTCAGCGTCATCAGCCTTTACCTCCGTTCATTTTGGCCTGTATGGCCAGTTTTTGCTTGACTATCTTGAATGAAGCGGTGAGCCAGCGGCGGGAGGGGCACTCGTAGGAGCAGCAGCCGCACAGTATGCAGTCGTTCACGTACAGCTTTTTGGCTTCCTCCAGCTTGTCCGCGTCCGCGGCGCGCTTGATCAGGTAGGGGTTGAGGCCGATGGGGCAGGCGGCCACGCATTTGCCGCAGCGGATGCAGGGGCCTTCGTCGATGGACTTTGAGTCCTTCACGCTGTAGACCACTATGCCGTTGGTGCTCTTGGCCATGGGCAGGTCGGTGCCGGGCAGGCACAGCCCCGTCATGCCGCCGCCGAAGGCGATCTTGCCGGGCTCGGCGCTGTAGCCTTCGCACGCGCCGATCATGTCCTCCACCACGGTGCCTATCCTGACCCGCAGGTTGGAGGGCTTGTTCACGCAGCCAGTGACCGTGGTAACGCGGCTAATCAGGGGCTTTCCGTACACCACCGCGTCGTATATGGCGGCGCAGGTGCCCACGTTGACCACCACCGCGCCCACGTCTATGGGCAGCTTGCCGAAGGGCACCTGCCGCTTTAAGACGGCGTTTATGAGCTGCTTTTCGCCGCCCTGGGGGTACTTGGTCTTAAGCACCTGCACCGTGACGCCCTTAGCGTTCAGCGCCAGGCGCTTTAGGTTGGCTATGGCGTCGGGCTTGTTGTCCTCGATGCAGATTATGCCCTTTTCGCTGTTCAGGGCGCGCATCACGGCCCTCAAGCCGCCGATTATCTTTTCGCCCTGCTCCAGCATCAGCCGGTGGTCGCAGGTCAGGTGCGTTTCGCACTCCGCGCCGTTTACCAGCACCGCCTCGCACTTCTGGTCGGGCTTTATGGAAAGCTTGACGTGGGTGGGGAAGCTGGCGCCGCCCATGCCGCAGATGCCCGCGTTCTTTATGGCGGGCACTATCAGCGTGGGGTCTACCGACTCCACGCTGCCCAGGGGGGTGAGCTCGGTCCACTTGTCCTCGTAGTCGTTGGCGATGGTGATGCACTCAACGTTGCCTTCGCCCAGGTACGGGATCATGCTGACGTTCGTCACTTCGCCGGACACGCTGGCGTGCACGGGGATGCCCAGGAAACCCACGGGCTCGGCGATGACCTGGCCCATGAGCACCTTGTCGCCCTTCTTGACTATGGGCTTGGAAGGCGCGCCTATGTGCATGGAGGTGATAAGGCGCACCTCGTCGCTCACGAAGTCGCGTATGGGGCTGGTCTTGGTGGCGTTCTTGTTAGCGTAGGACAGATGCACGCCCCGCTTGAATGTGAGCTTCATTTACTGCGCGCCTCCTTCCGCTTGGGGCTTGAGCAGCCCGTCCAGCGCGGCCATTATCTCGTTGGCGGCGCCGGTGACCGCCTTGCTGGTGACGGTGGCGGAGGTGATGGCGTCGATGGTGTGGCTGTCACGCTCGTCGTTGCCCTTGACGACGGTCAAGGGCGCGGTCTTGCCCTCGAATTGGGAGGTGAACGCCTTGTCCTTGCTGCGGGCGCCCAGGCCCGCGGTCTCGGAAAAGTTCTTGCCGCCCACGCTCAGGCCCGTGATGTTGCCGTAAACGTCCGTGCCCAGGGTGACCTCGATCTCGCCGCCGTAGCCCTTGGTGGTCTTCTGCGCGGCGTAGCCCACGGTATTGCCCTGACCGTCAAGGCCCATGAACAGGGCGGACAGCCCTTCGGGAGCGTTTTCGCCCATGTCGACGAAGCTCTCCGCCCGGGGCAGCACCTGCCTGCGGGCGTTTTCGGCGTCCTCCAATTCGCGCGCGGCGATGGGCTGCTTGGTGAGGGCGTACACGCCCCCCAGCACCAGCCCCGCGACGAGGGTTATGATCGTAAGCACCAGATACGCCGGCAAGCGCCGCCGGGAGTTGTTTTCACTCATTCGCATCACACCTTCGCGTATATATAGATACTTTATTATAAACCAATCCGGCGCAATAGTCAACGCATAAGCAGCTTTTCCAGCTGCCCGCAGTCGTCCGCGAACACCGTGGCGCCGGCGGCTTCGAGCTGCGCGCGGGAACGGAAACCCCAGGTGACGGCGATAAAGGGCAGGCCCGCGTTTTGGGCGGTCAGGCAGTCCACGTCGCTGTCGCCCACGTACAGCGTGTCCTCGGGCGCGGCGCCCAGCGTGCGCATCAGCCGGAAGGTGCCCGCGGGGTCGGGCTTGCGGGGCGTTTCGGGGCTTTCGCCCACGCACATGTCCACCAGATCCCCGAAATGCGCCTTCGTCAGCTCGTTTGCCGCGGAGTCCACCTTGTTGGAGGAGATGGCGCACTTTATGCCCCGCGCCTTAAGCTTTTTGAGCAGCTCGGTGACGCCGGGGTAAGGGCGGGTCCTTACGTTGTAGTGCTCAAGATAATAAGACTTGAAGTCTGTAAACACCGGGTCGCACACGGCTTTGTCTTCCGAGTTGCCCAAAGCGCGGGTCACCATGGCGTACAGACCGCTGCCCACGTAGGCGCGCATCTGCTCAAGCGTCCTTGTGCCGTGCCCGTGTTTTTCAAGGGCGTGATTCAGGACGCCGAGCAGGTCCTCAAGCGTGTCCAGCACGGTGCCGTCCATATCGAAAATAACCAGTCGCGGATACATCAAATCACCTCATCCATATCATACTCCGTCAAGGTTAAGTTTGGCGGGTCAAAAAAATATTTATGTCCCATGCAGGAAAATTAACACAGTATGTGGAATACACAAATACGGGAAGTTTTCCCGACCGTTTTTCGGAAAGGTGGTAAGATATATGATCATTAAATACTACGGACGCTTTGTGGACGTGACCGAGAGCCTCGAGAATTACGCCGAGAAGAAGCTGGGCAAACTGGACTGGTTTTTCGGTCCCGACGCCGAGGCGCAGGTGAAATTCACGCTGGAAAGAGCCGGCAAGAACATAGTCGAGATAACCATCACCCACAGGGGCATGCTGTTCCGCGCAGAAGAGACCAGCACCGACATGTACGCCTCCGTGGACAAGGCAGTGGACAAGCTGCAGGGTCAGATCCGCCGCCACCGCACCAAGCTGGACAAGAAGTTCCGCTCTCCCGCGCCGCTGCCCACCGAGGCGTTCCTGCCTCCCGAGGAGCCCGCTGTGGAGGAGGAGCCCGAGCGCAAGGTCGTGAAGGTAAAGCGCTTCCAGGTCAAGCCCATGAGCGTGGACGACGCCATCATGCAGCTGGAGCAGCTGGGCCACTCCTTCTACCTGTTCGACAACGCGGAGACCGGCAAGGTGTGCGTGCTGTACGTCAGGAAAGACGGCGACTACGGCCTGTTGGAGCCAGAAAACTGACATAAATAAACAAACAGGGCGGGGAGCGTATCCCCGCCTTTTTTATGCGTCAGCGGCGTGCTTGCGGCGCTTCACGCGCCGGTATTTAGTCTGACAGGCGCGTCACTTGTGTATCCAGCCGACCGCGCCGCGCAGGCTGACCAGCAGCCAGTCGCTTTCGTCCTTAAGTATGGGCAGGCAGGTGTCCGGGTCGAGGAACGCGGGCACCGCAGTGTTTTTCTTAAGCAGGGCGACCTTGGGCGCATCAAGGTCGTTCCAGGCGTAAACGAAGGTCTCGCTTTCGGTCACGTACATGGCCGGGTTTATGATAATGGATTCGGTGCTTATCCAGCCGTTGGGGGAGTCTTCCGAATCGCCCGTGGTGCAGTACACGAAGCCGTTTTCCTCCATGGGACCTTCGGGCAGGTCCGCGTTTATCACTATCGGCTCGTCCCGGTAATCCAGATAAGCGATCACCCGGGAGTTTTCAAGCGGCTTTTCGTGCAGCGCGAGACGGTCGCACAGCACCACTGCGGGCCAGCCGATCTGCTGTCCCGGGCCGAGGGGCGGCAGTATCTGGGCGTTGGCCGTCCAGACGCAGGCCAGGAGCGCGACCAGAAGCGCGATCAGGATAAGTATGCCAGGTTTTTTCATTTTGGTTTCTCCTTTTGCGTAAGTTCCCGAATAAGACGCTTATCGCCGCACTTTGGTTCCCCGAGAGAGACCGCAGGGGAAAGAAAAGGAGGCGGCTCCGGTAAGGAGCGCCTCCTTTGAACGTTTTATGGTTGCGTTTAGACTTCGGGTATGGTGATCTCGATCTCGCGGCCTAGCTCGGCGCTTTTGCAGATGCCGTCGATGATCGCCTGGTTGATGACGATCTGGCTGGAGGGCACGGGCGCGGGGGTGCCGTTGATTATGGCGTCCAGGAAGCCGCGGATCTTCTTGTAGAACAAGCCGTGGCCGCTGTTGTCCTTGAGTATCGGGATCTTCTCCTCCATGCGCACGCCCGCCAGGTCGTGGTACAGGGTCATCTCGCCGCCCACGGAGCCGTTCCAGCAGTCGGTGGAGGGGATCCTGAGGCCCGCTTTGGTGCCCAGTATGATGGTGTCGCCGGGGGTGTCCATGTGCATGGCCCAGGAGATGCGGAAGTCCAGTATGATGTCGCATTCCAGGCGCACGAACGCGGCGGCGAAGTCGTCAACGGAGAAGCGCTTGGCGTTCTCTTCGGCGGTATGGAAGCGGTCCGCGGTG
Organism: Clostridiales bacterium; assembly: GCA_024683475.1. Lineage (GTDB taxonomy): Bacteria > Bacillota > Clostridia > Christensenellales > Aristaeellaceae > RUG14130. Next base: position 96,075 of record JAIKYG010000106.1, read on the forward strand.
GCGTACTCGGGGCTCTGTCCGAAGTATGCGCTCTTGTAGCCGCTCACGGTCAGGGGCTTGGGATAGCCGATGGCGTTGAGCACCATGTCCAGGGAGTAGCAGCCGATGTCGCCCAGGGCGCCGATGCCGGCAGTGTCCTTTTCGATGAAGGTGGAGTTGGGGATGCCCCTGCGCCTGCCGCCGCCGGTCTGGATGTAGTATACCTTGCCCAGCGCGCCGCTCTCGACGATCTTCTTGATCATCTGCATGTTCAGGTCGCCGCGGGGCTGGAAGCCGATGGAGAGCACCTTGCCGCTCTCTTTTTCGGCCTTCATAACTTCGATCGCCTCGTCCAGGGTGACGGTGAAGGGCTTCTCGAGCAGCACGTTCACGCCGTGCTTAAGGGCGTATATTGCGGGAGCGGCATGCTGGGTGTTGTAAGTGCAGACGCTCACGCCGTCCAGCTGCTCGTTGTCGATGAGTTCCTTGTGGCTGGGGTAGAAACGCACGCCCTTGACCCCGTAACGCTCCATGAACGCTTCGGCTTTGCCGGGGATAAGGTCCGCCGCGGCGACGATCTCCACGTCGTCCATTTCCAGATAGCTTTCGATGTGAGCTTCGGCGATCCAGCCGCAGCCGATGATGCCGATCTTGAGCTTGCGCTCGGAAGCCTGCTTTTCTTCGGTATAGCTTTGGGTAAACTGACTTAATACGGTATCGGGCATAATGACATCCTCCCAACTAAAATGACCGCGCAAAGCGGCAGCTTTCCACGGTCAAGATTTTATCACATTTATGGAGTTTGTTTCAAGCCCAAAAGTTTAGTAGCTCAAATATTTTTTGCTCACGTAGCCGCCGGAGTAGCCCGTGTCCACACGGCAGAAGGAGCCGTCGGTGGCAAGCAGCCTTACGTTGGTGCCGTTGGACAGCACGGTTATGCGGGAGTAGGAGGTGCCGGGGCCGCTGCGCATGTTCACGTTGCCGGTGGTGCGGGCCTTGGAGTAGAAGCGGATAAGCGTCCTGTACACGAAGGCGTCGCTCCAGATGTCAGGCAGGGTGACCCTGAGCCAGTCCCCGCTGGAGGTGTAGGCGGTGATTGACTGCCCTACGCTCAGGGTGTATAATTGGGCGTAGGAAGTGCCGGGGCCGCTCCTTACGGAGGCGTAGCCGTCGGAAGAGCGGATGATGCCCGTCCTGCCGGAGGAATTGCTCACCGTGCTGCCCAGCTTCGTGAGCTTGCTGGACACGTAGCCAACGCGCCCGGCGTTGTCCACCACCCGGTACCAGCTGCCGTTCTGGTCCAGCGCCCACAGCTTGTCGCCGTTGTACTCCTTGCAGATGATGCCCCAGCTGGTGGAGGGGCCCCACCTGAGGTTCGCGTAGCCGTCAGAGGACTGTACGGTGACGTATTTGTTTATCACGGTGTCGCTGTCGGTCACGGAAGGATCGGTGGTGTAGTAGCTGGGATTGTAGTAGCCGCTGGCCTCCTGCCCGCCGGAAGAGGAGGACGAGGAGGAAGAGGAAGAGGAGCCGGAAGAGATGAAGTGGATGTACGCGCCGTACATGTAGCCTTCCACTCCGGTCCTGATCACCCTGACCCGGTGCCAGGTGTTGCCTTTTTTAAGGATTATCAGCGCGTCGCCGTTGTTGGCCACGCCCATTATGGGCTGGCCCGCGCCCGCCACCTTGCGCACGTACACGGTGCCGTCCTTGGTGGGTGTCTTGACGTAGGCGTAGGTCTCCGCGAAGGCAGGCGCGGCGACGAGCGCGATCAGTATCAAAACGGTTATAAGGGATATCAGCCTTTTCATATTACGACCCCCTTTGGTTCGGTTGTCTTTTAGACGGCGGCCGCAAAAGGATTGTTCCACGTTTCGGGAGGAAAAAATGCGCTGGACGCGGGAAGAGTATTTGAGCCACATGACCTTCGGGGAGAGTCCCAGGGAGATGTTCACCGAGCTGTTCGGGCTATTGATAGGGCTGGACCGGGAGTGGAAAAGCCAGGGCGCGGACGAACGGGAGATCTCGCTTGAGGCGTTCGGCTGGGACTACGTTCCCTGGGCGGCGGCGCCCTTTGACGTGTCCCCGAAAAGCGGCATCGCGCCGCGCGTGATCTCCGAGACCGAGAGCGAGCAGGTCTCAATAGACTCGATGGGCAGGAAGATGCGCCTGAGCAAAAAGTGCGCCACCATACCTCTGCCCTTTTCCTATCCCGTTCAGACGCCACAGGACTGGGAAAATGTGAAAAAATGGTACTCCTTCGACATTTCGAGGTTGGACAGGGAGGCGCTCAAAAGGCTCAAAGCCGCCCGCGCAAAGGGCGCGTTGGTCAACGTCTGGATGCCGGGCGGCTTCGACGAGCCTCGCAACCTGATGGGGGAGGCGGAGCTGTGCTGCGCGTATTACGACGAGCCGGAAATGATCCGCGACATGCTGGACACCTTCGGGGAGCTCTGCCTTAAGGGCATCGAAGTGATCGCAAACGAGACGGACATAGACGTGCTGTGCGTGCACGAGGACATGGCGGGCGCGTCCGGGCCCATGATCGGCCCGAAGCTGTTCAAAAGTTTCATAAGCCCCTATTACGCCCGCGTGTGGGACCGGGCGAAACAGGCGGGCGCCCGGCTGTTCTCCCAGGACTCGGACGGGGACATAAACCCCATACTGGACGAGATAGTCGCCGCGGGCGTTAACTGCGTGTACCCCCTGGAGCCCAAGGCGGGCATGGACATGCTGAAGCTCAGGGAAAAGTACGGCACAAAGCTGGCGTTCAAAGGCGGCATAGACAAGTTCGCCCTGAGGGGCACCGCCGATGACGTCAAAAGGGAGCTGGACTACAAGCTACGCGCGCCACTTACGGGCGGAGGCACCGTGTTCGCCCTGGACCACCCCATCCCCAACGGCGTGCCGATCGAAAACTACAGGCTTTACGTGAACTACGGCAGGGAAAAACTGGGTCTGCCGCCCGCCGAGCCGGAAAAGCACGTGAGGATGGCGTTCTGACGGGCGGATACGCTTCTTTCGCAGACGCGGGAACGCCGAATGCCCCAAAGCCGGGCACTCGGAAACCGGATACCCGGAAAGCGAACACCCGGAGACCAAACACCCGGAAAGCGAGCACCCGGAAACAGAGCGGCATACCAAGAACCGAATGACAAGTACCGAATAACGAAATAAAAAACCACCAAGTACACAAAAAAGGCGGGGGCGGCCCCGTCTTTTTTGTTTTCGGTTTTTGAAAACGGCGAAAAGTTATTTGTGGTACAGCTTGCTCAGTTCGTACTTGGGTTCGCAGCTTAAGTTGATGCCCAGGCGCTTGTATATCTTTTCGTCCACCTGGGAGGGGATGATGGAGAAATGGGCGTCGCAGCCCTTGAGCTTGGACAGCTGCTGCTGCGCCAGGGCGGCGACGGGGTTGGTGGTGGCGGACACGCACAGCGCCACCAGGATCTCGTCCGTATGCAGGCGGGGGTTGTGGTGACCCAGGTTGTTTATCTTGAGGTCGGCGATGGGCTCGATTACGTTGGAGGGGATGAGCTTTATCTCCTTGGGTATGCCCGCCAGCGCCTTAAGGCAGTTGAGCAGCAGCGCGGCGGCGCAGCCCAGCAGCGACGAGGTCTTGCCCGTGACCACCCGTCCGTCGGACAGCTCCAGCGCGGCGGAGGCGAGACCGGTGGTCTTTTCCCTGAGCAGCGCCGCGCCCACCGCGGGGCAGATCTCCGGGGTTATGCCCGCTTTTTTGATGATTATCTCCATCTTGCGCAGGGTGCCGGTGACTTCGCCCTTGCGCTTGGCCTCCACCTGGGCGCTGTAGAAGCGGCGCAGGATCTCCCGCTTGGAGGCTTCGCGGCACACCTCGTCGTCGGTTATGCAGGCGGCGATCATGTTCACGCCCATGTCGGTGGGGGACATGTAGGGGCTCTTGCCCAGCAGGCGCTCGAACAGCGCCCGCATCACGGGGAAGATCTCCACGTCGCGGTTGTAGTTGACCGCGGTGACGCCGTAGGCTTCCAGGTGGTAGGGGTCGATCATGTTCACGTCGTTCAGGTCGGCGGTGGCGGCCTCGTAAGCCTGGTTTACGGGGTGGTTGAGGGGCAGATCCCACACGGGGAAGGTCTCGAACTTGGCGTAGCCGGAGGAGATGCCCCGCTTAAGGTCGTGGTACAGCTGGCTTAGGCAGGTGGCCATCTTGCCGCTGCCGGGGCCGGGGGCGGTCACCACCACCAGGGGACGGGTGGTGGGCACGTACTCGTTGCGGCCGTAGCCTTCCTCGGACACTATGTCGTCCACGTTGTGGGGGTAGCCCTTGATGGGGTAGTGGATGTAGCTTTTGATGCCCAGGCTGGTGAGCTTTTTACGGAAATTGTCGGCGCCGGGCTGGCCCTGGTACTGGGTGATGACCACGCCGCTCACCAGGAAACCCATGGAGCTGAACACGTCCATGAGCCGGAGCGTGTCGTCGGCGTAGGAGATGCCAAGGTCGCCCCGCTGCTTGTTTTTCTCTATGTCGTCGGCGCAGATGGGGATGATTATCTCCACGTCGCTGCCGATGGCCTTGAGCATCCTGAGCTTGCTGTCCGGCTCGAAGCCCGGCAGCACCCGCGAGGCGTGGAAGTCGTCGTAGAGCTTGCCGCCGAACTCGAGGTAGAGTTTGCCGCCGAACTCCGCGATGCGCTCCTTTATGCGCTCGGACTGGATGCGAATGTATTTGTCATTGTCAAAGCCTGTTTTCATCGCTGCCCCCTGTGATGTAAGATTTTGCCTGTATCAATCAAAACGGGCGGAGAGTATCCGCCCAATCGATCCCAATGTGCTATTTTTGCGCCTGGAAGAAGAGGATGCCGAGGGTGCCGGGGCCGCAGTGGCTGGACACGGTGCAGCCCGCCAGGGAGTGGATTATCTCCTCGAAGGGCGCCTCTTCCAGTATGGCCTTGCGGCATTCCTCGACGATCTCGGGGTCCACGCCGCTGTCGGTGATGAATATGCGCTTGAGCTCCAGCGGGCCCGTCGCCTGTAGCCGCTCGTGCACGTACTGCTTGAGCACTGCGGAGAGCTTGCCGCGGTACTTTTTGCCCACGCCCATCTTTCCGTCCCGGACCTCGATCATGGGCTTGATCTTGAGTATGCCCGCCGCCAGGGAGACCACGGAGGAGCAGCGGCCGCCCTTGGCCAGGTACTCCATGGTGTCGATCACGAAGGACACGTTCAGGCGCTGCTTTTTCTCGTCCAGTATTTTCTGGATCTCGGCGCCCGTCTTGCCCTCTTCCGCCAGTATCGCGGCCTCTATGGCCAGATGGCCGGAGCCGCTGGACAGGTTGCGGGAGTCCACTGGATACACGTGGCCCATCTCCTGCGCCGCCATGCACGCGCTCTGGTAGCAGCTGGAGAACTCGCTGGAGATGTTTATGTGGACCACTTCGTTGCCCGCGTCCACAAAGGGCTTCCAGAAGTTGGTGTAGTCCTCGGCGGAGCAGGCGGCCGTCTTGGGCAGCACGCCCGTCCTGGACACGTACTCGAACAGCTGGGGGGCGGTGATGTCTACGCCGTCTCTGAACTCGCCTTCAGCGGTGCGCACGTAGAGAGGGCAGATGGCTATGCCGTATTTTTCTATGGAACCCCGGTCCAGGTCGCAGGTGGAGTCGGCGGTAACGATTATCTTGCTCATAAAATGCTCCTTTTGATTTATGGGGCCAGCATGCCGGTCATGTAAATGTCACGCTCGCCGGAATAGTAATCCTCGCTGAGCACCTCGCGCTTGACTTCGCGCCCGGTGTCCCAGTCGTAATACACACGTTCAAGCATACTTCTGCGCCCGAGCTTGCCCTCTTTGTAGAGTATCCTCTGGGAGGTGTACTGGGCGATCTTGCCGGTGGTGTCCACGCGGACTTCGATGTTGGGGTTCTTGATGTTGTTCTGTATGATGGTGGAGACCAGGTCGATGCGGTACTCCGGGCGGTTGGAATAGACGTAGACCGTGGCGGATTCCTTGTTTATGACGCTGGTGTAGATGTAGATCGCGTAGTCAGTGTCGTTCACGAACACGAAGTCGTCCATGGCGTCTTCGCTGACCGCGGCGTCCATGGATGCCGCGCAGTAGTCGACCACCAGGGAGTGGTGATGCCTTTCCACCGTGGTCATGCCCGCGTACATCAGCGCGCCGTAGAGCGTGGATGACGCCTGGCACACGCCGCCGCCCACGCCCGTGGTGACGGAGGTGCCGTAGTACACGGTGCCCACCTCGTAGCCCCTTATCACGCTGCGCTCGCCCACCACTTCGTTGAAGGACACGGTCTCGCCCGGGGCGACCTTGAAGCCGTTGAAGTTGTTGAGCGCGGTCCTCACGTTGCTGCAGCGGGAGGAGGATGAGGTGGTGAGGGGAGTGGTGTATGTCACGATCAGCTGCAGGCCGTTTTCAGCGGAGTCGGAGGACACGCTGGGCAGCTTGATCTCTACCGGCAGGGGGTACAGGGTGGTCTCGGAGCCGCTGCGCATGAGGCTCAGCAGGGTGTTTACGAAGCTTTCCCTGTCCAGTTCGCGCCCGTCCACGGAGGAGGACACTATCATGGGCCGGGTGGGACCCAGGACTATGTCCGCGTCCACGGGCTGAATGAACACGGCGTTGTAGATCTCGTCCACGAACTTGTCCAGCTTGGACTGGTTATAGCTGAGCTCCGTGACGAAGAGCTGGGGATTGATCCTAAGCGACTGGAGCTGATTCGAGCGGTCGGTGTTGGAACCCACGTGCCCCAGGCTCCAGGCGGAGCGCAGTATCTCGTCGGTGTTGAACCTGGCGTCCACCTGCTTGGGGGTGAAGGTCCAGATCCTGTCCTCGAAGGTAAAGGTATAGGAGGCGTTGACCAGCCTGTCCGCCCAGGCGTTCAGGCGGCTCTCGCCCTGCGCCTTGGTGTAGGAGGACATGTCCACGCCGTTTATGTATACGCCCTGGGCGTAGAAGCTGGAGGAGGAAGAGGATGCGCCGCCGAACAGCTTTATCCCCAGGAACACCGCCAGCGCCACCACGACCAGCGCGAATATCGGATTTGAAAACAGGCTGCCGGGCCTGTATCTGCGTTTTGCCATATAAACTCCCGAAAAAAATAGACCAACAAATATTATACTACAAAAATCTGCGGCACGCAAGTGCGCGGCGGCAAAAAAGCTGAAAATCCGGGGCGGAACGGGAGCGCAAACTGCCGCTTGCAAGTTTTTGATAAATGTAGTATAATATAATGGACTATGTATGTAAGCATTCGTGGAGGGGCTATGGAACACAGGGTAGTGGTGCTGGACGGCTACAGTCTTCTGTTCAGGGCGTTTCATGCGCTGCCCATTATGGACAACGGCGAAGGCGAGTACACCAACGCCGTGCACGGCTTCATGCTGATGCTGCAGAAGGTGCTTTCCTCCGAAAAGCCCACCGCGCTGGCTGTGGCGTTCGACGTGGACAAGCACACCTTCCGCCACGAGAAGTGCGATTTTTACAAGGCCAACCGCGCGCCCGCGCCCGAAGAGTTCAAGCCCCAGGCGGAGCTTGTAAAGCGCCTGCTCCCCGAGATGGGCATAAAGGTGCTGGAAAAGCAGGGCTTCGAGGCGGACGACATACTGGGCACGGTGAGTTTGGAGTGCGAAAGGCGGAAGATCCCCTGCCTGCTGGTCACGGGCGACCGGGACAGCTACCAGCTGGCGGGCGAGTACACCACCATCCTGTACACCAAGCGGGGCATAAGCGACACGGTCAGGGTCACTCCCGAATGGATAAAGGAAAACTACGACCTGGAACCCAGGCAGCTCATAGACGTCAAGAGCCTGATGGGCGACCAGTCTGACAATATCCCCGGCGTGGCGGGCATAGGCGAAAAGACCGCCGTAAAGCTCATACAGAAATACGGCAGCGTGGAAAACGCGCTGAACGGCGCGGACGCGGGGGAAAAGGGCGCGCTCAGGGAAAAACTGTTAAACGGCAGGCAGGACGCCATGACCAGCCGCTTTCTGGCGGAGATAGTCCGGTCCGTCCCCATAGACATGGACTTTGACGGCTGGACGACGGACGCCCTCGCGGGCGGGTACGAAACGTTAAAGCGCTTAAAGCTCACCCAGGTGATAGAGCGTATGGAGCTTAAGCCCGAAGCGCCCGCGCCGGAAAAGACCGAAAGCTTTGCGGCCGTATCGCTTGCCGAGGCGGAGCCGGAAGAGCTGGAAAAAGCGGTAAAGCCGCTTATGGACGTGCAGGGCATCATAGCGGTGCACGCGGGCGAAAACTTCACCCTGGCCCACATAAACGGCGCCTGCCTGAAAGTGAAAATGCAGGGTGACCTGCTCTCTCCGGGCCTTGAAACCGAGGACGTGCTTAAGTGCCTGAAGGCGCTGTCCGAAGCGGGCCACACGCTCGTGTTCCACGACATAAAGGCGCTGGAAGGGGACACCTCCTTCCTGGAAGGCAAAAGCGAGGACACCATGCTGGCCGCCTACGCGCTCGATCCTTCGAAGGACGTGATGTCGCTTAAGAGCGCCTGCGCCGGTCTGGACTGCGAATATGACGAAACGAATCCCGCGATAAGCGTGATGAGCCTGTGGCTGAAGGCGCAGGCTGCCCTTGACAGGGACGGGCTTACGAAACTCTACCGGGAGATAGAGCTGCCCCTGTGCTTCGTGCTCAAGCGCATGGAGACGGCGGGCTTCCTGGTGGACAGGGAGTATCTGGCAAGGCTGGGGGAGACGTTCCGCCAAAGGCTGGAAGCCGCGGAAAAAGAGGTCTACCGCCTGGCGGGCAGGGAAGTAAACATCAACTCTCCCAAGCAGCTCAAGGAACTACTGTTCACCGAGCTCAAGCTGCCCGTGCCCGGGGGCAAAAAGACGGCGGCGTCCACTTCCGCGGAAGTGCTGGAGGAATTAAAGGACGACTATCCGGTCTGCGGCTGGATACTGGAGTACAGGAAGTACCAGAAGCTGCAGTCCACGTACATAGACGGGCTGCTTAGTCAGATCTCTTCCGACGGGCGGATACACACCCGCTTTGAGCAGGCGGTGACCGGCACGGGTAGGATCAGCTCCCGCGAGCCCAATCTGCAGAACATCCCCGTAAGGACGGCGGTGGGCCGGGAACTCAGGCGCGCGTTCATACCCGAAGAGGGCTGCGTGCTGGCGGACGCGGACTACAGCCAGATAGAGTTAAGGGTGCTGGCGGCGCTAAGCGGCGACGAAAACATGACGGACGCGTTTGCCCGGGGGCAGGACATCCACGCCTCCACCGCGTCCAGGGTATTCGGTGTGCCGATAGAGCTGGTGACGGGGGAAATGCGCTCCCGGGCGAAGGCGGTCAACTTCGGCACCGTGTACGGCATAAGCGGTTTCGGCCTGGCCAGGAACACGGGCGTCACGCCTGCCGAAGCCAGGGGCTTCATAGACAGCTATTTCGCCCGCTATCCCCGGATAAAGGAATATCTGGAGGCGAAAAAGCGGGAGGGGCGCGAGCAGGGCTACGTTACCACGCTGTTCGGGCGGCGCAGGTACCTGCCGGAACTGGAGTCCTCCAATTTCCAGACCCGCGCTTTCGGCGAGCGCGTGGCGATGAACAGCCCCATACAGGGCACCGCGGCGGACATAATCAAGATCGCCATGATAAACACCGACCGGCTGCTCAGGGAAAAGGGGCTCAGGTCCCGCCTGATACTGCAGGTGCACGACGAACTGATACTGGAATGCCCTTCGGAGGAAGCCGAAGCGGCGGGAAATATACTCAAACAGGCCATGGAAGGCGCTGTCACGCTCAAGGTGCCTCTTACGAGCGAGGTACACACGGGAGGAAACTGGGATGAGTGCAAACCGTAACATTTACATTGTGGGGCTGACCGGCGGCATCGCTTCGGGCAAGAGCGAAGCGGCGCGCATGCTGGGCGACATGGGCGCCCGGTGCGTGGACGCGGACGCCATATCAAGGCGCCTGACGGGCGAGCCCGGCGAGACGCTGGACATGATCCGCGCCGAGTTCGGCGACGGCGTGTTCGACGAAAACGGCGCGCTCATCCGTTCCAAACTGGCGGACATAGTGTTCAGCGACCCCGCCAAGCGCAAGGCGCTGGACGCGCTCACCCATCCCCTCATACAGAAGACCATGCTGGACGAGGTGGAGCAGGCGGACAAAGCGGGGGAGAAGATAGTGTTCCTGAACGTGCCGCTGCTGTTTGAGACGGGCATGGACGCCCTGTGCAACGAGACCTGGCTGATAAGCTGCGACGAGGACGTGCAGCTGGAAAGGCTGATGGAGCGGGACAGCATGGACGAGGACCAGGCCAAGGCGCGCATCGCCTCCCAGATGTCCCTGGAAGACAAGACCCGCCGCGCCACTGTGGTGATAGACAACCGGGGCCAGCTGGACAGGCTGTACGCCCAGCTGTCCAATCAGTACCAGGCGCTGGTAAAGAAAGTCAACCGCCTGGACAGGGAAGACGACGAATAATGAAGAAACGGATCTTCTGCGCGCTGCTGGCGCTGGCGCTGGCGTTTTCCGGCGCCGCGTGCGCCGCGGGCATGTCGCGCTTCATAATTGGCACGGTGTACCAGCGGGGTGCGGCCATAAATCCCCTGTACTGCACTCAGAGGGACCTGGTGAGCGTGAACAACCTGGTGTTCGAGGGCGTGATGACGCTGAGCGACGAACTCAGGCCCACGCCGGAGCTGTGCCTGTCCTATTTCGTGAACGGCAAGACGGTCACGTTCGAGCTCAGGCAGAACGTGCGCTTCCACGACGGCACTTACCTAAGCGCCAACGACGTGTACGAGAGCTACCGCAGGATAAAGAACATAGGCGAGAATTCCCCTTATTACAGCCGCTGCCAGTACATAAGCAAGATGGAGGTAGTGGACCTGTACACGGTCAGGGTCACGGGGGAGTACGAAAGCGTGATGACCCTGTACGCCATGACCTATCCCGTGCTGCACCGCAGCACGCTGGACGAGACGCTGCCCACGGGCACCGGTCCCTACATGTACAACTATTCCGACGGGGACTGGATCCAGCTGGACGCCAACCCCTACTGGTGGAAAAGGGCGCCCGTGGTGGACACGGTGTACATCTACCGCTACGACGAGACCGGGGACGCGTTAAGGGCGCTTACCAGCGGTGAAGTCAACGCGGTGCCCACCCGCAGCCAGACCGCGGCGCTGGGCCGCCTGCTGAACGACCGCATGAGCGTGGACTATTCCACCCTTACCTACGAGATGCTCATCCCCAACACTAAAGAGCAGATATTCAACGACGTGCGCACCCGCCAGGCCATAATGTACGCCATAGACACGTCCATAATCGCGAAGAACATATACATGGACATGGTCATGGAGAGCGAGGTGCCGGTGATCACCGGGTCCTGGCTGTACGAGCCCCAGAGCGCCGTGTACTACAAATCCCCGGAAAGGGCGCTGATGCTGCTGAAGGAAGCGGGCTGGGGGGACTTTAACGGCGACGGCATACTGGACAAGGTGGTGGACGGCGTTTTGGTGCAGCTGGAGTTCACCATCACCACCTGCGTGGACGACGCCGCCAACACCCGCGCCCACGCCGCGGAGCTGATCAGCGACCAGCTCAGGATACTGGGCATAAACATAAGCGTGAGCACGGTCAGCAAGTCTTCTCTGCAGAAGCGCCTTAAGAACGGGGACTTCGAGATGGTGCTGTGCGGCATAAACCTGTCTATAATGCCGGACCTCACCTTCCTGCTGAATTCACAGGGGCGCATGAACTATTCCGGCTATTCCTCGGCGGACATGAACTCGTTTTTAAGGCAGCTGTACGACGCCAAGGACGAGACGACGTTCAAGGCAGTGATGAGCCAGATACAGCTGAAGATCGCGGAAGACCTGCCGTTCCTGGGGCTGTTCTTCAGGAAGGGCACGCTAATGACCACTTCCCAGGTGAGCGGCCTGGGAGCCATAATCGAGGGAGACGTGTTCAAGGGCTTCGAGTACATCGAGTTCCTTGAGACCAGATAGATATTTGCAAAAAAAGGGAGAAATTATGGACTTATTGCGGCTTTACGGCACCCAGGAAAACGTTACGAAACAGCAGCAGCGTTTTGAAAGCATGAAAAGCGCGTTCGCCGGCATATTCGGCGATGCGGAAGGCGCCTGCCTTATCTCCGCTCCCGGCAGGACTGAGATAGCGGGCAACCACACCGACCACAACCACGGGCGGGTGCTCGCCGCCAGCGTGGATCTGGACACCGTGGCGCTGGTCAGGAAAAACGGCACTGACACGGTGCGCCTGGTCTCGGACATGCTGAAGGCGCCGGTTGAGTGCGACCTAAAGCAGCTTGATCCCGTAAAGGAAGAAGCGGGCACCAGCCCCGCGCTGGTAAGAGGCATGGCGGCCGGGCTCAAAAACCGGGGCTATGAAGTGGGCGGCTTTGACGCCTACGTGACCAGCAATGTATTGAGCGGCAGCGGCTTAAGCTCGTCCGCCGCCTTCGAGGTGCTGGTGGGCAAGATATTCAGCGCCCTGTTCAACTCGGACGCGCTGTCCGCGCTGGACAACGCCGTGGTCGCCCAATGGGCCGAAAACAACTATTTCATGAAGCCCTGCGGGCTGATGGACCAGATGGCGTCCTCCGTGGGCGGACTGGTGGCCATCGATTTCGGCGTGACTCCCGCCAGGGTGGAAAAGATAGAATACGACTTCGCCGGGAAGGGCTACTGCGCCTGCGTGGTGAGCTGCGGCGGCGAGCACGGCAACCTGACGGACGAATACGCCGCCATACCTGCCGAGATGAAGCAGGTGGCGCGGCTGCTGGGCGGCGAGACGCTAAGGGACGTGGCGGACAGGATCGAGTCCTCCATACCCATGCTCAAAAACAAGGTGCCCGACCGGGCGATACTGCGCGCCCTGCACTTCCTGGACGAGGACAGGCGCGTGCCCGAACTGGTCAACTGCCTTAAAAGCGACGACTTGGAAGGCTTCTTCAAAGGCATAATCGAGAGCGGCGAAAGCAGCTGGAAACTGCTGCAGAACCTGTACGTGGCGGGCTCTTCCAACCAGGAAATGCCCCTGGCGCTGGAGATGAGCCGTCGCTTCCTTGAGGGCAGGGGCGCGTGGAGGGTGCACGGCGGCGGATTCGCGGGCACCATACTCGCCTTCGTGAAGCTTAGTGACCTGCCCGCATACACCGAATATATGGAAGCGGTGTTCGGCAAAAACGCCGTGAAGCCGCTGTTCTTAAGACCGGTCGGACCGGTCAGGCTGTGAGGCTCGTAAGCGGCAGCGAAAACGAGACGTTCCGTATCGGCAGGGCGCTGGGCAGCTGCCTGAAAAAAGGGGACACGGTGCTGCTCAGAGGCGACCTTGGCACGGGCAAAAGCGTGCTCGCCCGGGGGATCGCCTCCGCGCTGGGCATCGACCGGCCCATGGCGAGCCCGTCCTTCACCATAATGCAGCCCTACGAGGGCGTCTGCCCGGTGTACCACTTTGACCTGTACCGCCTAAGCGACCCGGAGGAGATATACTTCGCGGGCCTCGAGGAGCACATTGGCGGGGACGGCGTGGCGGTAATAGAGTGGCCGGAGATACTGGACGAAAAGCCGTCCGTCCGCTGCGAGATAGAGATTTCCCGGGGAGAGGGATACGAAACGCGCGAGCTGGAGGTCGGGTGCACCGGCATGGACGGGCGCGCGCAGGAGATATACCGCCTCCTCGAACCGTTTTCGGAGGCGAAAGCTTGAACATATGCGCGCTTGATACCGCTTCCCTGGCCTGTTCCGTCGCGCTGATGACGGACGGGAAGCTGAGGGGCGAAAGACTTTCCAACAACGGGCTCACCCACTCCCAGACGCTCATGCCCATGCTGGAGGAGCTGTTAAGGAGCGAAGGGCTGCGCCCCGCGGACATAGACGTATTTGCCGCCGTGACGGGGCCCGGCTCCTTTACGGGCGTGCGCATAGGCGTTTGCGCGGCAAAGGGTCTGTGCGAGGCCACGGGCGCGAAGGCCGCAAAAGCGGACGCGCTGGAGACGCTGGCCTGGGCCGCCGCCTTCGAAGGGCCGATACTGCCCATACTTGACGCGAGGCGGCAGCAGGTGTATACTGCCATTTTCAGGAAATCGGGGGGAGAGCTCGCACGGCTCACGGACGACATGGCCGTGCCGCTTGCCGAAATACTGGCTTCCCTGCCCGAAAACGAGCGCGTGCTGGTCACGGGCGACGGGCTGAACGTGCACGAAACAGCGGTTAGGGCGGCGCTGGGGGACAGGGCGGTTATCGCGTCCCAGTCCCAGAGAGTGATACGGGCGTCCGCCGCCTGCGAGATAATATACGCAAGGCCGGAGCTGCTTATGGACGCGCTGGAGCTCACGCCCCTTTATTTAAGGATGTCCCAGGCGGAAAGGGAACGGGCGGAAAGGCTGAAAAGCGAATGACCCTCCGCTGCCTGACGGACGATTCCCTGCTGGACGGGATGATGGCGGTCGAGCAAAGCAGCTTTGCCTCCCCCTGGAGCCGGGAAGACGTTAAAAGCACGCTGACTTCCCCGTGGCTGCGCGTAATAGGCGCGTTTGAGGGGGAAGAGCTGGTCGGCTGGGGCTGCGTGGGAGTGAATCCTCCCGAGGCGCGGCTGATGACCGTAGCGATACTGCCCGGCTCCCGCCGCAAAGGTCACGGAAGACAACTGCTCAGGGCGCTTTTGCAGGCGGCAGCGGACGCGGGCTGCGGTTACATGGAACTGGAGTGCCGCAGAAGCAATCTGCCCGCCCAGCGGATGTACACGACAAACGGGTTCATAAAGGTGGGCGTGTCGAAGGGCTATTATACCGACACGGGCGAGGACGCGTTCATATACTGCCTGCCCGCGCTGCCCGAAGGACACCCGGAAAACGACCCGTATATCACCGAAAACTGACGGAGGACGCCTTTGGAATTCACATATTCCGGCATAAAACTGCATTATGAGATCGCCGGGCAGGGCGGCTGGGTGACCCTGCTGCACGGCTGGGGAGGCTCCGTTCAGAGCTTCCTGGGCGTACAGAATCAGCTGTGCGGCCGCTTTAAGGTGCTGAACCTGGACTTTCCGGGCTTCGGCGCCAGCGAGGAACCCGGTGAAGACTGGGACGTGGGCGGGTACGCGAAGTGCGTGCTGGCGCTCATGGATGAACTCGGGATCGAAAAGACCGCGCTGATCGCCCATTCCTTCGGAGGCAGGGTGGCACTTAAAATAGCCGACCTGCGGCCCGGCATCGTGTCAAAGCAGGTGCTTACCGGCTGCGCGGGGCTCAAGGCGGAGGAGAGCAAAAGCGGCGTTTCCCTGGCGTCCCGGCTCAAAAAGGTGTACGACAATCCCCTTACACGGCGCGTGCTGGGGGACGGGGGCGTCGAGAAGCTGAACAACGCCGTAAGGAGCCGTTTCGGGTCGGAAGACTACAAAAACGCCTCTCCGCGCATGAGGGAGATATTCAAAAAGGTCATCGACGAGGATCTGTCATACTGCCTTGGCAGGGTCGCCTGCCCGACGCTGCTGGTGTGGGGCGAGTACGACACCGCCACTCCACTGTGGATGGGCAGGAAGATGGAGCAGGAGATAAAGGACGCCGCGCTCATCGTGTTCGAGGGCGGCACGCACTACGCGTATATCGAACAGTTCGGCCGCTTTATGGCGATAGTAAACAGCTTTCTGGGGGCATAGTTATGTGGAGTTTGCTGATATTGGAACTTGCGCTGACCTGGCTGGGGCTTAACCTGGTCTCGCTGCACTATATCCACATGCTGCAGCTGGAGAGCTACCAGCCCGACGGCTACATGCGCCATCTGATGCGCTACAAGGCGGAGTGGCAGGGCGTGACGCTGCTGACGGGGGCGATCTGCCTGGCCGCGCAGCTGATACTGCCCACGATCATCTTCCCCCTGTTCACCGGAGAAAGGGTGTACTCGATGATAAGCTCCCGGGTGCTGATAATGGCGTTTTACGCGTTCATGTGCGCGCGGGAAGGCTACGGATTCTTTACCGCCAAGCCTAAAAAGCCCCTGGTGTACACCAAACGCTGCAAGCGCCTGATCGCCGCAAACGCTTTGGTCACGCTTCTGTGCGTGGCGCTGCTCGCCCTGATAGTCGCCCGCTTCGACTCCTCCGACCGGCAGACCATGCTCATGTGGGTGTCGCCCATGGCGCTCATCGCGGCGCTGCCGTTCATAGTGTACCTGAGCTCCCGGGCGATTCTACCCGTGGAAAACGGCATAAACGAGGGCTACAAGCGCGCGGCGCGGGAAAAACTGGCCAAAAATCCCAAACTCGTCAAGGTCGCCATCACCGGTAGCTTCGGCAAGACGGGCACCAAATACGCCCTGGGCACCATACTTGAGGGCAAGTACAAGACCTACATCAGCCCCGGTTCAACCAACACTCCCATGGGCCTGTGCACGGTCATAAACAACCGCATGCCGGGCGACGTGCAGGTGTTCCTGGCGGAAATGGGCTCCCGCCACGTGGGCGACATAAAGGAGCTCACCCAGATCGTCGCTCCCGACATAGCGCTTATCACTTCCGTGGGCGCGCAGCATCTTGAGACCTTCGGAAACGTGGAGACGGTGGCAAAAGCCAAGTACGAGCTTATAGAGGCGCTGGGCAAAAAGGGCAAGGCGTTCTTCGCCTCCGACGGCGCTTTCGTGGACAAGATGTACGAAAAGGCTTC
Organism: Clostridiales bacterium; assembly: GCA_024683475.1. Classification (GTDB taxonomy): domain Bacteria; phylum Bacillota; class Clostridia; order Christensenellales; family Aristaeellaceae; genus RUG14130. The sequence continues at coordinate 112,715 of JAIKYG010000106.1, forward strand.
CTGCCGGAAGTTCCTAAGCGGGCTTGAGAACCCCGCCTGCGACATGTGGGCGGAAAACATAGAGACCGGCGCCTTCGGTTCCCGCTTCGAGCTGGTGACGAAGGACGGAGAGCGCCAGGCGTGCGAGACCGAGATCCTCGGGCGGCACAACCTGTCCAACGTGGTCCTGTCCGCCCTGGCGGCGAAGGAGATGGGGCTGTCCCTTGAAGAGATAGCGGCGGGCATCTCACGCTTAAAGCCCGTCGAGCACCGCCTGCAGCTGATAAAGGGCGATATAAACGTGCTGGACGACGCGTTCAACTCCAACCCCGTGGGCGCGAAGGAAGCGCTGAGGATACTTTCCTGCTTCCCCGGGAAGCACCTGGTGGTCACCCCCGGTTTCGTGGAGATGGGCGCGGACGAGGAAAAATACAATTTCGAGCTGGGCGGACAGATCGCCCAATACTGCGACGCCGCCATACTGGTGGGCAAAAAGCACACCGCGCCAATACTCAAGGGGCTCATAAAGGCGGGCTTCAACCGCGGGAGCGTCATCCAGGTGGACAGCCTTAACGAGGGTTCCAGGCGGATAAGGGAGTTCATCTCTTCCGGCGACGCGGTGCTGTTCGAAAACGACCTGCCCGACAATTACAACGAAAACTGATTTATTCCACACACAGGAAGGACAAACTATAATGAAACTTAAACTGGCAGTCATCTACGGCAGCCGCTCCTGCGAGCACGACGTGTCGATCATCTCCGCGCTGCAGGCGGCGGGCAAGGCGAATCCCGAGGAATACGATATCGTATACGTATATATCGACAAAAACGGGGACTGGTACACCGGCTGGCGCCTGAACGACATCAGGCTGTACCGTGACTTCGACCCCAAAGCCGCCACCCGCGTGATCCCCATGGGCGAAAACGGGAAACTGGTGCTGCTTCAGCATCCCTCGGATAAGCTGCTGCCCTTCGGCTACCTAAAACGCGTGACGGAAGCGGACGTGTGCCTGCTGGTGCTCCACGGCATGAACGGCGAGGACGGCACACTGCAGGGCATGCTGGAGATGTGGCAGGTGCCATACACATCTTCCGGAGTGATGGGCAGCGCCCTGGGCATGGACAAGATCGTCATGAAGCAGGTATTCAAGGCCAACGGGCTGCCCGTGGTCAGGGACGTGTGGACGGACCGCAATTCCATCAAGAAGGACAAAAAGGCGGTCATGGAGCGCATCTGCTCCAGCCTGAATTTCCCCGTGTACGTGAAGCCCGCGAACCTGGGCTCCTCCATAGGCATCTCCCGGGCGGAGGACATGGACGGCCTGTCCGAGGCTCTGGACGTGGCGGCGGGCTACGACCGCAGGATCCTCATAGAGGAAGCGGTGCAGGACCTGATGGAGATCAACTGCTCCGTGCTGGGCTTTGACGGCGAGGCGGAAGCGTCGGTGACCGAAATGCCCGTGAGCTGGACGGAGTTTCTGTCCTTTGACGACAAGTACCTGCGGGGCGGCAAGGGCGGAGCGAAGGGCTCGAAGACTGCCGGCACCAAGGGCGGCATGGCGAACCTGAGCCGCAGGATGCCCGCGCCCATATCCGAAGAGATGACCCGGAAGGTGGAAGAGATGGCGATCACCGCGTTCAACGCCCTGGACTGCAAGGGAGTGGCGAGGGTGGATTTCCTTTTGGACAAGGCCGCGAACGAACTGTACGTGGGCGAGATAAACACCATCCCCGGCTCCCTGTCCTTCTATCTGTGGGAGGAAAAGGGCCTGAAATTCGACAAGCTCATAGACAAAATGGTGGAGTACGCCTTCAAAGCCAAGGCGGAGAAGAGCGAAAACGTGTTCTCCTATTCCTCCAGCATACTCAGCGGCTCCGCGGGAGCGAAAGTCGCGAAAAGATAGGCTTTTTCCGGGTAGCTCTTCCTTTTCCGCGGCGCGGCATAATATATTTGTCACAGGAGCAAGCATATGCGCAGATTTATAATGAACCTGCTGCCCCAGCTCAAGGACATCTACTCTCCCGGGGAGGCGAATTCCCGGGGGAGACTGATATCCCTTGTCTCCAGCCTTGTGACTTCGTTTTACAACGTTTTCATAACGGGCATATTCTACACGGGCTTCCTGTCCATGTACGGCATATCCATAACCGGCGTGGGCATCGTGTCGTTCATTCCCTACATAGGAAGCCTGTTCTCTCTGTTCAGCCCCTTCGTGCTCAAAAGGTTCCAAAAGCGCAAGACAGTCATGCTGTCCAGCAAGCTGTGCTTTTATTTCCTGTTCATCGTCGCCACCACGCTCATGCCCACCTTCGTCACCGACGGGCAGGCGCGGCTGTACTGGCTGATAGGCATACTGTTCGTGGCGTACGCCCAGTACGCGCTGTTTTCCCCGGGCATCACCGTGTGGTTCTACAACTTCTATCCCAAGGAAAACGAGCGGCGCACCCGCTACATATACTTTAACCAGTTGTTTTCTTCGATAATGAGCAGCCTGGTGCTGCTGGTGAGCGGCGTGATAACCGACGCGGTGAGCGGCTCCAGCCACCAGAACACCATTATCCTCGCGCTCAGGTATTTCGCGTTTCTGCTGGTGATCATCGACGTGACCGCCCAGTCCCGGGCTACGGAATATCCGTATCCGGACAGGGGCTCCATGCGCCTTAAGGACGTGTTCACCGTGCCCATCAAAAACCGGAAGTTCATGATGTGCATGCTGCTCATGTTCTTCTGGAACTTCATCTGCAACCTGAACAACGGCACCTGGAACTACCATCTGCTCAACCACATGGGCTTCGGCTACACCGTCATAAACCTGATGAGCGTGAGCTACACGGTGCTGCTGCTGGTGTTCAGCAAGATGTGGCGGAAGCTGTTAAGGCGCTTAAGCTGGGTAAAGACCTTCGGTGTGTGCTGCCTGCTGTCCATACCGATAGACCTGATGCTGTTCATGATGAACCGGCACATCCGGGGGCTGTACGTGCCTTTGTCCCTGTGGCAGAACGTGATAAACGTGGGGTATAACCTAAGCTACGCCAACATCCTGTACATGAACCTGCCCGACGGCGACTCCACCAGCTATATCGCGTTCTATTCGGTGGGCGCGAACCTCTTCGCGTTCATAGGCATGATCACGGGCGTTTGGATAGTGAATCTCAGAAGCGACACGCCGTTCCTGTTCATGGGCTTTGAGATATATACCGTGCAGCTGACCATGCTGGTGCACGTAGTGTGCCTGCTGATAATGGGGCTGATGTGCTTCTTCCTGTGGCGAAGGTTCACCAGCGAAAGCGAGATAAAACTCGTGGAGATCACATGAAAAAACTCCCGCGTCGCCTGACAGGTGCGCGGGAGTCATGCTTCGTTCCAGAAATCCGTGAGCGCGCCTGCCAGCGCGCTTTCTTTTATGCGTTTCGGGCGCAGGTGACCGGGCAGCAGGCGCCGGTAGGCGGGCAGGCTGTAGCGTTCGTCGATAAACAGGAGCGCGCCTCTGTCGGTGTCCGAACGGATCACACGGCCCGCCGCCTGCAGGCACTTGCCTATGCCGGGGTACACGTAGGCGGTCACGAAGCCGTTTTCGTCCTTTTCGTCGTACAGGGCTTTTAAGCAGTCCCTTTCAAAACCTATCTGGGGCATACCAACGCCCACTATGGCCGCGCCTATCAGTCTTTCTCCAGCCAGGTCCACGCCTTCGGAAAACACGCCGCCCAGCGCGATAAAGCCCACCAGGGACGTTTCGGGCGCGTCCTCGAAGCTGTCCAGAAAAGCCTTGCGGGCGGCTTCGTCCATGTTCCGGGCCTGCCTGATGGCGCGGATTTCAGGGGCGATAAGGGTGAATTCCCGGTACACCGCCTCTAGGTACGAGTGGCTGGGGAAGCAGGCGATGTAGTTGCCCGTTCTGCTTTCCGCAAGCGTTTTGAGCGCCTGCGCCACGCGGGGAGCGCTTTCGCCGCGCTTTGAGAACACCGCGGGGATGTCCAGGCACAGGCTTTTAAGGTTTTCGCGGGGAAAAGGGGAGGGGAGGGAGAGCGTCTCGTCGCCCCTGTCCCTGTCCAGCCCCAGCAGGTAGGAATAATGCTCGACGGGCGACAGCGTCGCGGAGAACAGCAGCGCGCCCCGGGCTTTTCTGAGCACCCGGGAGATCGCCTGGGTGGGCTGCCATAGCCAGATCTTCCGCTGCGCGCCGCCTTTGTCGGACAGGCTGAGCACCCGGTGGGTGGCGGTGTCGAAGTTCTCCGAGGCGCGGATAAACGCCAGGCAGTCGAAATACAGCTGTTTTAAGTCCTCCGCAAAGGACAGGTCCAGCCCCAGCAGGGGACGCAGTTCGTCCCCCAGTGCCCTGAGCGCGCCTATAAGCGTGTCGGGCTTTTCAAGGCTCATTTCGGGCACGGAGGCCGCGGGCAGCAGCGAGAGCACCCCGTTCACGGCGCTTATGAGCGGCGCGAAAAAGGACACCCCTGGGTCGAGCCTGGCCAAAAACGCCTTGAGCGCCTTTTCGCCGATGGAGGCGGAATGCATCTCCGTCACCCGCCCGGGCAGGTTGTGGGCTTCGTCTATCAGCAGCGTAAAGCGGCACGCCCGGTCGAAAAAACGGCGCAGCTTCACGGCGGGATCGAACACGTAGTTGTAGTCGCAGATTATCACCTGGGCGGTCTCGCACAGCGCCAGTGAAAGCTCAAACGGGCAGAGTTCGAACCTGTCCGCCAGAGCCAGGATCTCCTCCTGACCGAATTCATCCGTGCCCCAGCTTTCCTTCACCGCGTTTTTCTGCCGGTCGAAATAGCCTTTCGCCCTGGGACACAGGGCGGGGTCGCAGTTTATATGGGGCGTGGGGCAGAGCTTGCGCTTGGCGAACAGGGACACGCTGCGCAGTTTCAGCCCGTGCCTGCGCATGAGCTTAAGGCAGTTTTCCGCCGCCAGCCGCCCCGTGGAGCGGGCGGTCAGGTAAAACACTATATCGGTCAGCCCTTCGCCCAGCGCCTGCACCGCGGGGTACAGCGCCGCGGCGGTCTTGCCTATGCCGGTGGGCGCCTGGGCAAGCAGGCAGGTCCTGCCCTTTATCGTTTCGTATCCGCGCTCGGAAAAGATTTTCTGGCCGTCGCGGAAGCTGTCGAAGGGGAAAGCGACTTCCCTTGCCGAGGGCAGGGCGCTTTTCAGGTAGTCGTCCGAGCGCTTCAGGCGGGTGACGTACTCGTCCAGATAGGTGAAAAACCGGTTTTCCAGCAGTTCGAAGCTGTATTCCCGGGCGAACACGCGGCTGTGCCCGGTCAGGGAGGAATACTTTAGCCGCACTTCCGCCCGGGGCAGGGAGTTCAGCTTAAGCTCCATGTAGGCGTAGATCTCCGCCTGCGCCCAGTGCACGGGATAATCGTTTTCCCTGACGGCGGAGGGCGGCACGGCGGGGATCTTTATCTCCTCCACCACGCAGGCAGTCCCGTCCAGCAAAAGCCCGTCTATGCGCCCCTGGACGAGCAGCTCGATATCACGGTATTCCAGTTTGAGCTTTACCGGCACTTCCGCCTGCAGCACGCCCTCGTAGCCGCTTTGCACCATAAGATGCCCTTTGGCGCCTTCCTGCATCCGGGCAAATGCATTGGAGGCGGGGATAAGATCCCCGCCTTCGTAATATGTTTCGGCTATGGTGCGTACGTTTACGGAATATGTCATCAGTCGTAGACCTGGATTATGGCGCACTTAAGGTAGCGCGTTTCGGTGCTGGCGGGCAGCACGGGGTGATCGTGCCCCTGGGAGCGCAGTTCCACGAAGCGCAGGCGCTTTTTGGAGTCCCGTGCGGCGGTGTTTATGACCTCGACGAATTTGTCCTCGCTCACGTGCTGGCTGCAGGAACAGCTTACGAGGAAGCCGCCGTTTTTGACCAGCTTCAGGCCCCTTAAGTTGATCTCCTTGTATCCCCTCAGGGCGCTTTCCACCTGGGCGCGGGTCTTGGTGAAGGCGGGGGGATCCAGTATCACCACGTCGAACTTTTCCTTCGCGTCGGTGAGCTCGCGCAGGTGGTCGAAGCAGTTGTGCGCCTCGAACCGGGCGTTGTCAAGGCCGTTTATGCGGGCGTTTTCCCGGGCGACCTCCACCGCTTCCTCCGAAATGTCGACGCCCAGCACGCTTGCGGCGCCCGCCTTGGCCGCATGCAGGGCGAAAGAGCCGTTGTGGGTAAAGCAGTCCAGCACGCGGGCGCCTTCGCACAGGCGCATGACTTCCCGCCGGTTCTCCTTCTGGTCCAGGAAGAAACCCGTCTTCTGGCCGTTTATCACGTCCACCAGGAACCGGATGCCGTTTTCGACCATTTCCACCCTTTCGGGCACTTCGCCGTACAGCAGGCCCGTGGTCTGCTCCATGCCTTCCAGCCGCCTTACGGGCACGTCGCTGCGCTCGTATATGCCGGCGGGGGAGCAGGTCTCGACCAGCCCTTCGACTATGGCGTCCTTCCATTTTTCGATGCCCAGGGACAGGCTCTGAATGACCAGCGTGTCCGCGAACTTGTCGACTATGAGCCCGGGCAGGAAGTCGCTTTCGGAGAACACCAGGCGGCAGCTGTTTATGTCGCAGAAGCGCTGCCGGTACTCGAAGGCGGTCCTGATGCGGTTTTTGAAAAACTCTTTGTCAACCTTTTCGTCCCGGTAGGTGAGCATCCTTAACGCGATCTGGGAATTGGGGTTGTAGAACGCCTGGCCCAGGAAGGTGCCCTTGGAGCTTTCGACGTTCACCACGTCGCCGGGTTCGAAATCTCCCTGCGCACGGTCTATGTCGCTGGCGAATACCCAGGGGTGCCCGCTGCGTACGCGGGCTTCGCGGGTGGGACGAAGTATCGCTTTTGCCATGTTTTACCTCAGTTCTATTTCAAGTTCAAGAGTGTATGTGCCAGGTCCGACGGTGTATTTTTCGTCCTGCCGGGTGCTCCAGGCCATCTGCCCGCCTATGCCCGCGTGGGCGGCGTCTATGTGCAGGGTGGTGTCGTGCCTTATGGGTATCTCATGCTCGTGCATGGCGTCCCTCAGGTCGCAGGGGGTGTAGTTGTGGGCGTCGAAATGGAAGGAGGAGGGGGAACTGAAGCGAATCGCCCGTCCGTCTTCCGAAGCCAGCGACACCCGCAGGGTCTTTTCGTGGCCGCCGTTCTCGGCGGGGGGATTGTACGGGAAATGCGTCTCTTCGACTTCGCAGGCGTACACGCCCATGCGGGAAGCCAGGCAGCGGTCCGGATAGCTTTCCCCGGGTCCCATGCCCAGCCATTCCAGATGCCGGAAATCTCCCGGCAGGGTGAAGCTGAGCCCAAGCCTTTCAACGCACTTTATGCCGCTTAGGCGGAAGCACGCTTCCAGGTTTATGCGCCCGTCGCCGCTGATGAGCAGGCGGGTGGTGACGTCTGCGCAGGCTTCGTCTATGAGCGTGGAAGTCAGGCGTGTCGACCTTTCTATCATCACCCTTCCGTCCGACAGGGCGGACGCGGACAGGGAGAGTATTTTGCGCACGCAGTTTTCGGGGGCAAAGGCGGAGAAATTGTCCCATTCGCCCCAGTCGGGACCTGCGTTCAGGCCGCTCAAGCCCCTTATCAGGCATTCGCTCAGGCCGCTTAACATGTATTCCCTGCCGCCTACGGCTATGGAGACTATGTTGCCGGAGGACTTGAGCAGCTGCAGCGTGAAGCCGTCCCCCGTGACGCATATCTCGCCCCGGGCCTCGTCGAAACGGGCGGGGGAGTACCTGCCCTTTCTGACAGGCAGCGGCAGCGCGTCTATGGAGAACTGGAAACTGAGGGCCTCGTCGCCGTCCGTATCCAGGTCCATGTCTATCCAGCACGCCTGTCCGGGCAGCCGCGCGGGGCCGGCCTCGAAACGGTGCTCCTGCATGGGTTCAAGGGCGGGCAGAAGCAGTTCGCCCGTGGACTGGGCCTCGCCGTCGGCGTAGGCGGTCCAAGTGAGCCTGAGCGCGGGCACGGGAGTGAACAGGTTGCGGTTTTTTATGACGTAGCCCTTTTCGGCCTTCTCTATGAACAGCGGGCGGTATATGAAAGCCATCTCCGCGCCCGCGGGCTTCACGGTGAGCTCGTGGTTCACTATGCCGTTTAAGCACATGAAGCGGGGGCAGAAGGGATCGGTGACGCTCTCGTAGAAGTCCCCGCCGTAGCCGGGGAAGCGGTTTCCGTTTTCGTCCGTCTGCCACAGCGCCTTGTCCTGGAAATCCCACACGAAGCCGCCCTGGAAGCGGGGATAAGTCTCGGTGAGCTTCCGGAAATACTCGAAGCCGCCGCCGGAAGACAGTATCTGGTAGGCGTACTCGCACAGCAGCACGGGGCGCTCGTCGTCCGCGTCGGACAACAGTTTTTCGATCTGTTCCACGGCGGGATACATGGGGCAGCGGATGTCGCTTATGCTCTTTCCGGGAGCGCCGGATTCGTACTGTACGGGGCGGGTGGGGTCGTAGTACTTGAGCCAGCCCGCCATGGCGGCGTGGTTGGGACCCAGTCCGCTTTCGTTGCCCAGTGACCAGATTATGATGGACGGGTGGTTTTTGTGTATCTGAGCCATGTGCCGCGCCCGCTGCAGGAATGCTTCCGCCCACTCGGGGCTGTTGGTCAGCATGGCGCCCACGCCGTGGGTCTCCAGGTTGGTCTCGCATATCGCCATGAGCCCGTACTCGTCGCACAGGTCGTAGAAGTACGGGTCGTTGGGGTAGTGGCAGCTCCTTACGGCGTTTACGTTCAGCTGTTTGAGCAGGAACACCTCTTTTTTCATCTGCTCGCGGGGGATGTACCTGCCGGTGGACACGTTGTGCTCGTGGCGGTTCACGCCCCTGACGATCAGCCGTTTGCCGTTGAGCTTGAGTATGCCGTTTTCGATGTAAATGCTCCTGAAGCCGAAGCGGGCGCGCTCCCGGTCGGCGGCGTCGGAACCGGAGGGATCCATAAGCGCCAGGTGCACCCGGTACAGGTTCGGCTGTTCGGGCGACCACAGCAGGGGATCGTCTATGTGCACATGAAACACCGCGTGTCCGGGCTGGGGAGCGGAGCTGTCCCACAAAGGAGGGCACACGGCGGAAGGAGCGCGTTTTTCCTTGTATATGATGTTGCCGTCGGGGTCGTAGATGTGCAGCCTGACAAGGGTGTCCGCGTAACCGCTCACCCGGGTGACGGACACGTCGAATACGGCGTCGCCGTGCATGTCGGCGCTGATTTTCACGTCCTCTATGTGCATGCGGGGCTTGGCGAACAGCGTCACGGGACGGAATATGCCGGACAGGTGCCAGTAATCCTGATCCTCCAGCCAGGTGGAGTCGGTGAAACGCATGACCTGCAGGGTGATCTGGTTGGAGCCCAGGTAGGTCATGCGGGTGATGTCGAACTCCGCCATGAGCTTGCTGTCCTGGCTGTAGCCCACGGGATTGCCGTTGACCCACACGTAGAAGCCGCCTTCAACGCCGCCCAGGTTCAGTATCAGCTTTTTGCCCACGAAGTGCTCGGGCAGGTCGAACCTGCGCCGGTACAGGCCGGTAGGGATCTTGTCGGGCAGGCCGGGCGGGTTGCAGCCTGCGCCGTAATCGCCCTCGGCTATAAAGCCGGGGGTTATCCGGTGCGCGCCGGGCTCGTCAGTAAAGGGATAGGCGAAATTGGTGTATATGGGCTCGCCTTCGCCCTGCAGCTCCCAGTTGCCGGGCACGTTTATCTGACGCCAGGCGTCGTCGTTGAAATCAGGCAGATAGAAACCCGCGGGCAGCAGGCTGGGGTGCTCGCACAGTTTGAACCTCCACGTGCCGTCCAGCGACAGGGAATAGGAATTTCCATATGGCGAGTGGGCCGCCAGACGGTTTATGGACTGCACTTCTATGTTCTGCCATTCCGGCCTTGTATGGAAATTCATGCGCTGCCTCCCGTCTTACAGTCCGAAGATCTGGGAATTCTCCCGGGCGTCCAGTATGGCTCTGGCCATGTAGAAGTCCGACGCGGTGGTGATCTTTATGTTTTCGATGGGGCCTTCCACGGGGTGCAGGGTGGCGCCGTAGTGGTTCATGAGCGTGGCGGAGTCTATCGCGGTAAGATAGCCTTCCTTGCGGGCACGCACATGGGCGGAATACAGATCCTCGAGGAAGAACGCCTGGGGCGCCCTGACCCTGCGGGCGGAGGAACGGTCCACCACGTCGGCGATGTGCCCGTCGGGGCCCAGGGTCATTATGGTCTCTACCACGCCCGACACGGTCACGGCGTTGCCGTTTTCCCGGGCGCAGGCGATCACGTTTTCGATTATGCCAGTGTCTATCAGCGGGCGCACGCCGTCGTGCAGCAACACGAGGATGTCCTTCGTGTCGCGCTCGCTTTCGCGGATGGCCTTAAGGCCGTTGAATATGCTGTCCATGCCGGTCGCGCCGCCGGGGACGATTATGTTGACCTTGCTGATGTCAAAGCGCTTCACCAGCTGCTTGAGCTGGGGAATGCGGTTTTCCAGGCACACCACGCAGATGGAGTCTATGCCGGGAGAAAGCTGGAAATATTCCAGGGTGTGGATGATTATGGGCTTTCCGGAAAGCACCAGGAACTGTTTGGGCGTGGTGGCGCCGCTTAAGCGGGAGCCGGTACCGCCGGCGAAGATAAGGGCTATGTTTTTCATGGAAACGCGCCTCCCCGTTTATCATAATACAATTATAACAGAAATCCGGTGAGTGTTCAAGTGTTCGGGCGCAAAAACCCGGAGGCGGCGCGTTAAGTATACTAAACTTTGAGTAGCATAGAATTTAACACGGATACAAGGCGTTATATGTTGACAAACGCGCCGGCATGTTGTTTAATAAAACAGACTTTGAAGTTTAACAAAACTAAACCAAGGTCGGTTTTCCGGAGGCGTTCAAGTGGAACTGATCGGCGAGAGAATAAAAAGGCTGCGGCTGCAGCGGGGGCTCACTCAGGAAGAGCTGGCGGACAGATGCGAGCTGTCCAAGGGCTTTATTTCGCTTGTGGAAAGGGACCTGACCTCCCCGTCCATCGCCACGCTGGAAGACATACTGGTGGCGCTGGGCAGCGACCTGGGCAGGTTTTTTGCCCGCTCCGGCAGCGAAAAGATAGTGTTCGGCGAGGAAGATATCTCCGTAAAGCAGGACGAGGAAGGCATCAGGGGCTCCATTAGCTGGCTGGTGCCTGACGCCCAGAAAAACGAGATGGAGCCCATACTTGTGGAGCTCGGGCCCGGCGGGGCAACTCAGCTCCAGGATCCCCACGAGGGCGAGGAAGTGGGCTACGTGCTGGGCGGCCAGATAATCATCGAACTGGGCGAACGGCGGGAAAAGGCCAAAAAGGGCGAAAGCTTCTGCTTCAAGCCCGATTCGCCCCACAGGATAGTCAACGGCGGCAAAAGCGTGAGCCGCTTCATCTGGGTGAGCACGCCGCCCACATTCTGATTCTGGAGGAAGAACATGCTGGAAGACGTCAAGCTCATAGAGCTCAAAAACATATGCAAATCATTCGGCGACACCCAGGTCTTAAAGGACATAAACCTCTACATCCGCCGCAAGGAGTTCGTGACCCTGCTGGGTCCCAGCGGCTGCGGCAAGACCACCATGCTCAGGATAATCGGCGGCTTTGAGACCGCGGATTCCGGAGAGCTCATATTCGACGGCAAGGACCTAAGCGGCGTGCCGCCTTACAAGCGCAGGGTCAACACGGTGTTCCAGAAGTACGCCCTGTTCACCCATATGAACGTGTTCAACAACATCGCCTTCGGCCTGAAGCTCAAAACTCCCCAGGAACTGCTGCCGAATGTCGAGAACCCCTCCCGCGGCCAGGTGAAGGACGAGATCGCCCGCCGGGTCGAAAGGATGCTGAAACTCGTCAAAATGGAAAAATACGCTTCCCGTTCCGTGGACGCGCTCTCCGGCGGACAGCAGCAGCGCATCGCCATCGCCCGCGCGCTGGTGAACGAGCCCGAGGTGCTGCTGCTGGACGAGCCTCTGGGCGCGCTGGACCTGAAGCTCAGGCGCGAGATGCAGCTGGAACTCAAGAGCATGCAGCAGCAGCTGGGCATCACCTTCATATACGTCACCCACGACCAGGAGGAGGCGCTCACCATGAGCGACACCATAGTGGTCATGAACCACGGCTCCATCCAGCAGATAGGGGACGGCAAGAGCATTTACGACGAGCCCAGAAACGCCTTCGTCGCCAACTTTATCGGCGACAGCAACATACTCGACGCGGTCATGCTAAAGGACTTCGAGGTCCGGGCGGCGGGTCGCGTGTTCGAGTGCGTGGACGAAGGCTTCGGCGAGAACGTGCCCGTGGACATGGTGGTGCGTCCGGAGGACATCATGCTGGTGGGCACGGACGTGGGCATGCTGACCGGCACTGTAGAAAGTGTGCTGTTTAAGGGCGTGCATTACGAGATGATGATCACCGCGGGCGGCTTCAGGTGGAAGGTGCATTCCACCACCATGTTCCCCGTGGGTTCCGAGGTGGGCATGAGCATCGTGCCCAGCAACATCCACATAATGCGCAAAATGGCGCCTGACGGCGCATCTGCGGAGGCGAGGGCATGAAGCGAAGCTTTTTTTCCGGGCCATACGCGCTGTGGATGATAATGTTCACCATTTTCCCCATAGTGTTCGTGGCGCTGTACGCGTTCCAGGACAACGCGGGCGCCTTCACCATAGACAACATCACCCGCTGCTTCGAGGGCACCTACATGAAGGTGCTGTGGCGCAGCGTTAAGCTGGCGCTGGAATGCACGGTGCTGTGCGTGCTGCTGGGCTATCCCTGCGCGTACTTCCTGGCCAGCAAGGATTTTTCCAAGTACAAGACCCTGTTCGTGCTGATCCTGCTGCCCATGTGGATGAACTTCCTGCTCAGGACCTACGCGTCCATGTCCCTGCTGGAAAGGAACGGCATCATAAACACCGTCGTGACCGCCCTGGGCGTTAACAGGTGGAACATGATCGGCACGGAAGGCGCGGTGCTCTACGGCATGGTTTACAACTACCTGCCCTTCATGGTGCTGCCCATACACACTTCGCTGAAGAAAATGGACCAGCGGGTGATAGAGGCGGCGCAGGACCTGGGTGCGAACCCCGCCAGGGTGTTTCTGAAGGTCACGCTCCCCCTGTCCATGAGCGGCGTGATCAGCGGCATCACCATGGTGTTCATGCCTTCGGTCACCACCTTCGCCATAAGCAAGCTCCTGGGCAGCGGCAACTTCATGCTCATGGGCGACGTGATCGAAAACCAGTACATGGTGGCCAACGACTGGTCCTTCGGCAGCTCCCTGAGCCTGTTCATGACGGTGCTGATACTCATCTCCATCGGCCTTCTCAACCGTCTGGACGCGAATAAGAGCGAAAGGAGCGACAACTGGTGAAGAAGTTTTTCAAAGGCCTGAAAGGCTCCTACCTGGCTCTGATACTGCTGTTTCTGTATTCGCCCATCGCCATAATGATCACCTTTTCGTTCAACGCGGGCAAAAGCCGCTCCAAGTGGGAGGGTTTCTCCTTCAAGTGGTACCAGGAGCTGTTTAAAAACGAGGCGATAATGGAAGCGCTGCGCGTGACGCTGACCGTAGCCGTGATCGCCACCGTCGTGAGCGTGATACTGGGCACATTGGGCGCGATAGGCATCCACGCCTGCAAAAAAGGCTGGGCCACCACGCTGCTGAACTTAAGCTACCTGCCCATGACCATGCCCGACATAGTCACCGGCATCAGCCTTATGATGATGTTCGTGTTCATCAAGCTGGACAGGGGCATGTTCACCATGATACTCGCGCACATCACTTTCGACACGCCCTACGTGCTGTTCTCGGTGCTGCCAAAGCTTAAACAGATGGATCCCAACACTTACGAGGCCGCGCTGGATCTGGGCTGCAAGCCCATGAAGGCCATCACGAAGGTGATAATCCCCGAGATCAGCCCCGGCATCATAACCGGCGGCCTGCCGGCGCTCACCATGTCCCTGGACGACTTCGTGATAAGCTACTTTACCACCGACAAGGCGCAGAACCTGTCCACGCTGATCTACTCAGCGGCAAAGCGCGGCGTTAAACCCGACATGTACGCCCTGTCCACCATAATGTTTATAACAGTGCTCGCACTGCTCATAGTTATAAACAAGCGCACCACTCTCGAAAACATCGGCTGATAAAAGGAGGTAACCCAATGAAGAAACTTTCCCTCGTGCTCATCCTCGCGCTCGTGCTGTGCGCCCTGCCCGTCGCGGCGCATGCCGAAGGCACCCTGACCGTGTACAACTGGTACGACTACATCGACGAATCCGTGCTGGACGACTTTACCGCGGAGACCGGCATAAAGGTGGATTACGTCATGTTCACCACCGTGGAGGAAATGTATGTCAAGATGACCACGGGCGGCGGCAAGTACGATATCATCGTGCCCAGCGACTACATCATCGAGCGCCTCATCAAGGACGGCATGCTGGCGAAAATGGACTTCGACAAGATGCCCAACGCCAAGGCGAACCTGCTGGACAACATGTGGACGGCGGATTACGACGTGGGCAACCTCTATTCCGTGCCGTATATGTGGGGCACCGTGGGCATACTGTACAACACCGAGTATGTGGACGGGGAGATCACTTCCTGGGCCAGCCTGTTCGATCCCCAGTACAAAAGGGACGTGTTCATGCTGGATTCCATCCGCGACACCATGGGCGTCACCCTTAAGTACCTGGGCTACAACCTGAACGAGCGCAGCGAGGAAGCGCTGGGCAAGGTGCGCGATCTGCTCATCAAACAGAAGCAGGACGACATCGTGCAGGGCTATCTGGTGGACGAAGTGAAGGACAAGATGGTGGGCGGCGAGGCTGCCATGGCCGTGATGTGGTCCGGCGACGCCATGTACGCCATCGAGGACAACGACTCCTTGGTCTACGTGGTGCCCGAGGAAGGCTCCAACGTGTGGATCGACGCGCTGTGCATACCCAGCACCAGCGAGCACGTCGACGAGGCGATGAAGTTCATCGACTTCCTCTGCCGCGAAGATATCGCCCAGCGCAACTACGACTACATCCATTACTGCTCTCCCATCCGCCAGGTGGTGGAATGTCTGGACGAGGAAGAGGCGGCCAATCCCGCCGTCAATCCCAGCGAGGAGATCATCGCCCGCTGCGACTTCTTCCACGACATAATGGACTACATGGACGTGTACAACAAGTACTGGATGGAGATCCGTTCTTAAACACACGGCGCGCAAACTGAACGCGGGTGGGATCGGAGAGGCAATGTCCCCTCGGTCCCACCCCGTGTTGTATATTGCGTGAGACGGAAATTCGCTTTTCGGAGGCAACGATGCTGGAAAAAGTGACAAGCGGAGCAAACGAGTTCGCGGACAAGCTGCCCAAGATCCTGACCCAGATCGGCGCCGCGCTGCTGGTCGCGGCGGTGGGCTACGTGTTTTTGCGCCTGGGCAGGCTCCTGCTCAAGCGGATATTCAAAAGGTACGGAGAAAAACACGGCACCAATACCAGGGGCAACACGGTGCAGACCCTGAGCATGAGCCTGTTCAACGTGGTGATGTACTTTGCCATAGTGCTGACCGCGCTGAGCACCCTGGGTGTGGACGTGGCCAGCCTGATAGCTTTGGCGGGCTTCAGCGGCTTTGCCCTGGCATTCGGCTGCCAGACGCTCATAAAGGACATCATAAGCGGCATGTTTTTGTGGTTCGAAGGCAGCTGCAACGTGGGCGACATAGTAACCGTCGCGGGGCAGACAGGCCGGATAGAGAACGTGGCGCTCAGGACCACCACTTTAAGGGCGGTCAACGGCTCCGTATACGTGATACCCAACGGCGAGATCCGCACGGTCATGAACATGAGCAGCGATTACCGCTGCGCGGTGGTGGACGTCACCGTCGCCCACGGGCAGGACTACGAAAAGGCGCTGGAAGTGCTTAGGGAAGCCATGCGCAGGACCAACGAGGAATTCGACTATATAGACGAGGATCCGGTGGTAAAGGGTTACATCTCCATGGACAGGGGCGCTGCTACCTGCCGCATAGAATGCCTGTGCTCGGTGGAAAAATGCTGGGAACTTGAGCGGGGCATCCGTATAAGGGCGCTGACCGCCCTGGCGGAAGCGGGCATAAAGCCGTAAAGAAGGCGCCGGGAGCGGGCAAATCGACCCGCGCGGCGGCATATACGCAAAAAATAAAAGGGGCTGTTTACAGCCCCTTTTGTATTTCGGTGCAGAATTTGAGCATGTCGGCGGGATCCGTCTTGGAATTCACTTTCCTGAAAATGCCGACCAGCGTGCCGTTTTCGTCGATCACGAAAGACGAGCGTTCGGTGCCCATGCTCTTTTTGCCGTACATGGTCTTTTCCTTCCACACGCCGTAAGCTTCGTGCGCCGTCCTGTCCGGGTCGGAAAGCAGGGGATAGGGCAGGGCGAGTTTTTGCTTGAAGCGGGCGTGGGAAGCGGCGCTGTCGCGGCTTATGCCGACCACCTCATAGCCCAGCGACCTGAATCCTTCGTACAGTTCGCCGTAGCCCTGCGCCTGGTAGGTGCAGCCGGCGGTGTTGTCCTTGGCGTAAAAGAATATCACGAGTTTCTTGCCTGAAAAGTCCTTTATCGAACGGGCGTTCCCGCTGTCGTCGGGAAGGGAGAACTCCGGGGCGGGAGAACCGATCTGAAGCTCCATGGCGCTGCCTCCTTCTGGGATGATATACCGCATGTAATATATCACTGTTCCGGGCATAATTCAAGCGCGGCCATAAAAAAAGAGCTTCGGCGCAGCCGAGGCTCTTTTATCGCGGCAGGATCTACAGCATCCCCAGTTCTTTTAAGCGTATCTTCGCGGCGAAGTCGCTTACCCGGAAAGCCGCGGCGGTATAGATCACCAGGTCGGCCCTTTCGTCGGGAGTCTCCGGTTTGCCCAGCCGATCCCTGAGACGCTTTACCGCGCTTTTGGGCATGAGCAGCGCGGAGGCGGAACGGTTGGCCTGGTATTCGATCAGCCTGCGGCGGGACAGCCGGGCGGCGTCCTCGCTTATGCTGCGCAGGTTGTCACGCCCGCACAGCATGAAGCCGTTCATGGCCTTGCCGCTCCTTTTGAGGGAGTTGTAGTACATGCCGTGCCACAGGGCGTGGCCGACCTCGTGGGCCAGCGTATAGCGCAGGCGGTCGTTCTGGCTGGCGTCCAGCAGTTTCTTTTCCAGCACCACGTCGCCTTCCCTGGCGGATATGTATTCCGCGCGGTCGCGCCTGGGGTCGTACACGGGGAAGTAAGCGGTGTCCTCGAACAGCATCGCGCCCAGCACGCTGAAATTGCAGGACATGTTTTCGTATACCAGCCTTAAGCCCATGTGGCCCGTGGCGAAGTCGTCTATATTCAAAGGATGCAGATCCCGGGTCACGCCCTTGTCGAAACGGGCGACCAGGTCGTCGCAGAATTCGTCTATAAAGCTGCTGCTGAGATACGGCACGCACGCGGGATCGGTCTCAAACTTAATGTACATCTTACTTACCCTTCCTCTGTCTCAATTCATCAAGCATCTTCGTCCAGTCGTCCTTGTCCGCGTTCAGGCTTTTCGCGGTGCGCAGCGCGGCGCAGATGTAGCTGTTGCCGTTTATGTACTCGCTCACGTCGGGGGAGACTTCGCCCCTGTCCTGCCCCGCAAGGTCGAACATCTCGGCGGTCTCCTCGCCGGTAAGGCCCGTGATGGAGGCGAAGGAGCGCAGTTTGTTCAGCGTGAAGGCGCTGCGCCGGCCCCGTTCCACGTCGGACAGATACATGGGGGAGATCCCTAACTTTTCCGCCGTCTCCCTCAGGCTCATGCCCTTTTTGAGACGCGCCCGGGTTATGAACCCGCCAAAGCCCTGTCTGTCCATAAAGCCCTCTCTTTCCCGTACGCTCACATTATATCGATACAGGCAGTATTTGTCAATACATATAAACGATACAGATAGTATTAATTTTGTGTGAAACCTGTTTACATACCTTGTGAGAGATGATATAATGTGCACAAACGAAGAGAGGGCGGGACGTATGGACAAACACTGCGCGTACAGGCTGGTCAAGGGCTGGAAGCTGAATGAGAGCATAGAAAAAGCGCGCCGGGAAAGGGCCATGAGCCGTCCCCGGCTGGCTGAAAAGCTGGACGTCACGCTGGGCGGCGTGAGCGCCTGGGAGTACGGGCGCACCCGTCCCGATATAGACAATATAAGAAAGCTGTGCTGCGCGCTTAACGTGTCCGCGGACGAACTGCTGGGCATCCGCTCGGGGCGGGAAGCCCTGTCCGCGCCTCAGAAAAAGCTGCTGGACATAATGGCGGACCTGCCCGAAAAAGAGTGTTCCTACCTGCTCTCATTGGCAGAGACCATGCTCGCCGCGCAGGATGGCGGCAAGGTGATCGACATAAACGAAGCGAGAAAGCGCGTCCGGCTCGTTTCCCTGCCCGTGAACCCATTAAGCATGTGTGCCGGCGACGGTCTGTATCTGGACGACGGGGGAGAGAGCGAGACCGTGAAGCTGATCTACAGCCCCATACTGGACGACTGCGACGAGCTGGTTAAGGTGTCCGGACGCAGCATGGAGCCTGAGTATTTCGACGGGGACATCGCCCTTGTGCAGCACACAGATACGCTTAGCGAAGGCGAGATCGGCGTGTTCGTGCTGGACGGCGAAGGCATAATGAAGGAATATCACAAAGACGGTCTGTATCCGCTCAACAGGGAGTACGACGTTATCAGGCCCGACGAAAACAGTTCCCTGCGCTGCTTCGGCAGGGTGCTGGGCAAAGTGACGGAGGATATGCTGCCGTAGAACGGCGGAAAGGCTGAAAAATGAAACTGACGGTGAAGGACCGCGAAGGGACGATACTCGCGCAGGCGGAGCACGCGGAAGAAGCGCGTTTGTGCGTTGAGCATGTATGGGACGAAGGGGACGAGGTGGAAGTGTCCGCCCCGCCCATGTCGCATATATGGCTCGGGACGGACGCGTCGGTCCCCGAGGGCGAGGTGTTCTGTCCGGACGGTCATCTGGTCTGGCGGGTCCCGGCGGGCGAGCATCGCCGTGCCTATGCGCCGGGCGCTTTCACTGCGGAAAGGAACATACTTTCCGCCAGACTCATGAGCAAAGCCGAGATCATGTCGGTAAGGGATATCGCCCGCAATCCCTTGGACCTTCGCGGCGATACGGCGTTTTACCCCCACTGCACGGCAAATGTGGAGACGCGCGGCGAGTCCGTGTTCGCGGCGAGGAACGTGATCGACGGGCTCAGATACAACACTTCCCACGGCAAATGGCCGTATGAGAGCTGGGGCATAGGCGCCAGGGAAGACGCCTGGTGCAGGCTCGACTTCGGGCGGCCCGTAATCGCCGAAAGGATGGCGCTGACGCTGCGGGCGGATTTCCCGCACGACGCGTACTGGGTGAGCGGGCTTGTTGTGGACTCGGACGGAAACGATACGTTTTTCGAGCTTAAGAAGACCGGGGAGAGGCAGTGGATCGAGCTCGGCGGGCGCGAAGTCAGGTGGCTGAGGCTGGAACGCATGATAAAGAGCGACGATCCTTCGGCGTTTCCTTCGCTCAGGGCGTGGGAAGTGCTGGGAAGGGATCTGTAGATCCGGGCTTCACTTAAGCCGGGCGCGGACCTCATTCAGGCGTTTTTCGGCTTCGCCGCGTCCGGCACGGTAGACCCGCTCCAGTTCGCGGGGATCTTTTTCCGTGTGACCGATGCGCAGGTCTTCTTCGGGACGGATGATCAGGGCGGTCTGCTCCGCTTCCATCCGATCCAGCTCGTCCATCTGGCGGTTGTACATTTCGTGCCGGTGTTCCATGGCTTCGCGGATCTTCGGCATTTTACGCAGGAAGAACCTGATAATCGGGGAAGCTTCCTGCGTTTTTCTGTAGCCTTTGGGCTGCGTAAGTATAATCACGCTCGGGTCATAGCCCCGGTCGATCATAAATCGATAGGGGACCGCGTCGGATATATCGCCGTCCAGATACAGCCGGCCGTCGATGGGTACGGGCCGCGAGACTATGGGCATGGATGCCGAGGCCCGCAGCCAGAGCATATCGGCTGTCCTGTCGCCCGTGCATAGGTGGTACACGCACTTGCCGGTCTCGACGTCCGTGGCGCCCGCGAAGAACGACATGGGATTCTCTTTAAACGTCTTCCAGTCGAACGGATCCAGTACGTCGGGCAGCTCCCGGTAGCAGAAGTCGGCGCCGTACAGGTCACCCGTTTTCAGCAGTGAGCGGACGCTGCAGTACCTGGGATCGCGGCAGTAGGTTTTGTTATATCGGATGGGACGTCCGATCTGAAGGGACTTGAAATTGCAGCCGAAGCAGGCTCCGGCGGAGATGCCTGCCGCCCCGTCGAAGGTGATCCCGTTTTCCATGAACACGTCAATAACGCCGCATGTGAACATGCCGCGCATGGCACCGCCTTCCATTATCAAAGCCGTTTTCATCCTTTGGCTTACTCCGTTATCATCTAAGCACTTTATCCAGGGGGTTGCCCTTGGCGAGCTCATCCACGAGCTTGTCGAGCTGCCGCATCCGCTTCGTCAGCTCATCTTCGATGGTCTCCACCCTTACGCCGCACACGCTGCCGGTGATGAGCCAGGAGCGCGGATTCCATTTGGGCGCGGCGGACAGGAACCCGCCGTAGCTGATCTCGGCGATCGAGTCGATATCCGTATAGCCCGTCAGCCAGGAAGTCACACGGTCTACTTCCGCCTTTGAGCGGCCCTTCCGCTCCGCTTTTTGAACGAGGCAGGCATAAACTTTCGAAAACGGCATATCAAATACGCTTTTTCTTGGCATTCGGGCACCTCCTTCAGCCGGCATTTTGTTCCGAACCCCTGCGCAGGAAGGGCCTGGCGGCGCGGACTGTGAAAAACGAGATCAGCGGCCCCATGAAGAACGCGGTGATTATGGTGCCTACGCCCGGCACGAAGCCCAGCGCAAAGCCGATGCCGACGCAGATCAGGTCGGTGCAGATGCGGATCAGCCGGAACGGCACCTTTTTCCAGACCTCCGCCAGCCTGAGGGCGATGAAGTCGTAAGTGGAAACGCCCAGGTCCGCGGTAAAGTAGAACGCGGATGCCAGGCACATGACCGCTATGCCGATGATCAGGTAGATGATGCGCCCGGTCATGGACGGGTCGCCGAATATGCCGTGCACCGTGTTCTCGCTGAATTCCACGATATAGCCCGTCAGGAACATATTGATGAAAGTGGCGATGCCTATGAACTTGCGGGAGGTGAAAAACATCACGCACAGCAGCGCCAGGTTGATAATAACGTAGAGCGTACCGAAGCTTATGGGGATCACGTTATCGAGGCCCGCGCACATGCACTGGAACGGGTCCGTGCCGAAGGCAGCCTGCCTGAAAAAGCCCACGCTTACGGCGCTGACCACAACGCCGAAGATCGTCATTATCAGCCGCGTACGGTTCTCTTTGCGGCCGAAGAAGCCGTATATCCGGTTTTTGATCCGCGGTATCATTTTCCGAGTGTCTCTCCTGCATTTTCTTACATATTCACATTATTGTTCTGCGCGGCAGGCGGGTATTCCTGCTTTGGGCATTAACGGCGGTGACCAAAGCTTGTGCCCGGCAGCGGACCTGTGCAGAAAAAAGCGGGCCCCTTGCGGGCCCCGTTTTGACTGTTACCTGTCCAGCATCCGCCGCAGGAATTCGCGGGTGCGGGGCTGCTTGGGATCGGTGAACAGTTCCTCTGGAGTGCCCTGCTCCAGTATCACCCCGTCGCACATGTAGATAACGCGTGTGCTCGCGTCCCGGGCGAAGGACATTTCATGGGTGACCACCAGCATGGTCATGCCGCTTTCGGCCAGTTTTTTCATAACGGCGAGCACTTCGCCCACCATTTCGGGGTCGAGGGCGCTGGTGGGCTCGTCGAAGAGCAGCACCTCAGGATCCATGACCATGGCGCGGGCGATGGCGACGCGCTGCTTCTGACCGCCGGACAGCTGCCGGGGCTTGGCGTTCACATAGGGCGCCATGCCGACCTTTTCGAGATACTTTATGGCGTTGGCTTTCGCTTCGGCTTTGTTCAGCTTGAGCACGCGGATCTGACCGACCATGCAGTTTTCCAGCACGGTCATATTGTTGAACAGGTTAAAGGACTGGAACACCATGCCCACATGCGCGCGGTAGCGCGCCGCCTTGACGCCGCGCTCCAACACGTTTTTGCCGTTATATACGATCTGGCCGGAATTGGGCATTTCCAGGAGGTTTATGCAGCGCAGCAGGGTGGATTTTCCGGAGCCGGAGGCGCCGATTATGCTGATGATGTCGCCCTTGTTTACAGAAAACGAGATATCTTTCAGCACCACGTTGGAGCCGAAGGACTTGGAAAGGTGATCAATCTTAAGGATACTGCCGCTCATGTCATGCACCTGCCTTTCCGCTGCCTTCGTATTCCTTGTTGTGCTCGTCGAAAGGCGTGCCGCGGTCGGGATGGTTGTATGTGCCCGCGGTCATGGTCAGGGCGTCCACCTGTACCAGCTCGTAACTGCTGGCGCCGTCAAGGCGTTTCTCCAGCCAGCGCAGCAGGAAGGATGCGATCAGCGTCATGGTTAAGTAACCCACCATCTCGACGGTCGCCGAGGGGAAATACAGATAACTCGCGCCGACGGCGGCTCTGTGCGCCGCGAAAAAGTCCGGGTAACCGATGATGAACATCACCGAGGTGTCCTTGATGTTGATGATGTAGTTGTTGCCTATCTGAGGCAGGATGTTGCGCAGCGCCTGGGGGAGGATCACGCTGGTCATGGTCTGCACGTGGTTCATGCCTATGGCTTTCGCGCCCTCAGCCTGACCGGGGTCGACGGAAATGATGCCGCCGCGCACGGATTCGGCCATGTACGCGCCCGTGTTTATGGAGACCACGACTATGGCGGCGACCCATACGGAGGTAAACTTGAGGGCATTGTTGGTAAAATAGGGCAGACCGTAATAGAGGAATACCGCCTGCAGCACCATGGGCGTGCCGCGGAATACTTCGACGTATATCCTGATCACCACGCGGATCAGCTTCAGGAAGAAGCGTTTTACGGGATGCACCGAAGGACCGCAGGGGATGGTGTTGAGTACGCCGCAGACAAAGCCAATCAGGCAGCCCAGCAGCGTGCCGATCAATGCCAGTATGAGCGTGTTCTCGATGCCCTTTATGTATGAGCTGCCGTATCTGCCCCAGAGTTTGACTATATCCGCGCCAAGCTGCGCAAACTTGCTCATCAAGCTTACTCCTTATCGTTCATTATGCCTGAGTGCCGAGAAAGACGGTCTCTCTCAGCGCTCAACAGGATCAGTGCGGTGTGCGGATCACTCGGACAGAGGCTGGATCTCGATCGCGTACGCCATCATGGCGTTGAAGTCGTCCGCGGTCATGCCGGAAAGCACGCTGTCGATCGCTTCGCGGAGCACGGTGTTGCCCTTCATCACGGAAACGCCGATGTTCACGTTCTCGGCGCGCTCTTCCTCGGTAAACTGGAAGTCGCCTTCGGTGCCGGAGAAGTCAAGTATCACCATGTCGGGATAGGCGGCTACGGCGCCCTGGGCGGTGGGCATATCGGTGCAGATGAAGTCGACCATGCCGGTCTCCAGCGCCATCAGCATGGCGGGAGCGGTCTCGGCGGCGGGCATCACGTTGGCGCCTTTGATCTGCGGCAGGCAGGTGTCATACCAGATGGTGGCGATCTGCGCGGTGCAGCTGCCGCCGGCCAGGTCGGAAAGTCCCTGGGCGCCCGCATAGGCGCTGCCGGCTTTGGTCAGACAGACGATGGTGGCGTAGAAATAGGGGCCCGCGAAATCCACCTGCTCGGCGCGCTCGGAGGTCATGGACTGGCCGGCGATGACGGCGTCGAAAGCGCCGGTCTGTATGCCGGGCACCAGGGAATCCCAGTCGGACTGGATGACTTCCAGTTGCCAGCCGTTGGCTTCGCAGATGAGCTTGCCGATCATCACGTCGTAGCCGTTGGCGTAGGAACCCGGCACGTTCGCGATGGGCACGGCGCCGTTGCTGTCATCGCTCTGGGTCCAGTTGTAGGGGGCGTAGGCGCATTCCATGGCGATGGTGAGCACACCGTCTTCGACGCCGCTGGGGGTATCGCCCAGGGCGGCAAAGGATGTAAGGATCATGATCAGCGCGATCAGCGTGGCAAAAACCTTCTTCATGTTCTTGATCTCCTTCGTTATGAAAATTAAAGCAGCGGTGAAACGACCTGCGCCATTCACCGCTGCTGATATATACAAATACGATACAGCTTTTGTTGAATAGCGCTCCATGGCATAAAGCCATGACAGTCAAGCGGATGTTATCCCCTTGCCCAATGTGGACGACCTGCCGTA
Organism: Clostridiales bacterium; assembly: GCA_024683475.1. GTDB lineage: Bacteria > Bacillota > Clostridia > Christensenellales > Aristaeellaceae > RUG14130. The sequence continues at coordinate 137,009 of JAIKYG010000106.1, forward strand.
TCTTCCGCATTTCGGCGATCTCCCCTTTCGCGCGCAGTCACGGTTTCGGCAAAACTCGTGCGTGCTACTGTTGTCGATCGCTCCTCTATTCCATCCGGTTTTTACCCGAATGATGCGGATACTATACCCGCTATTACCGGTGTTGTCAACTCATTTTTGAAAAATACTCGTTATATTAACATTCGGCTGCCCGGCCAAAACCGACGTACCGGAGGCTGCCGCGATCCGTTTCCGCCCGGGATATCAGGCACGTTCTTCTATCGGCACGTAGTCGGACATCTGCATGACCGCCTTGTAGCCGGGACGTATCAGGCGGCCGCCGGAGATCAGTTCTTCCAGACGGTGCGCGCACCAGCCCGACACGCGGGCGATGGCGAACAGGGGAGTGAACATGTCCTGGGGGATGCCCAGCATGGAATACACCAGGCCGGAATACATGTCTATGTTCGCGCACATCACCTTGTGGCCGGGAAGTTTCTGCGCGAGGAGTTCCAGGCCTATGCGCTCGATGCGCTCCATAAGCTCAAAGTCCTGCAGGGTGCCGGTCTTTTCGGCCATATCCCTGGAGTATTCCTTGACCAGCAGCGCGCGCGGGTCGCTGGTGGTGTAGACCGCGTGGCCGAGCCCGTATATCTTTCCCGTGCCGTCGCCGGCCTTGCCGTCGATGATGAGCTGCAGATACTCAGCCAGCTGTTTGTCGGAGCAGTTGTCCGGGATGTGGGCTTTGATGTCCTCGAACATCTGCATGACTTTCGTGTTCGCGCCGCCGTGCAGGGGGCCCTTGAGCGAGTTGATCGCCCCGCAGATAGCGCCGTAAGTGTCCGTTCCGGTGGAAGTCAGCACGCGGCAGGTGAACGCGGAGTTGTTGCCGCCGCCGTGCTCCGCCTGGAGGGTCAGCATGATGTCCAGCAGGTGCGCTTCTTCGGGAGTATAGCTTTTGTCGCTGCGCAGCATCATGAGAATGTTTTCAGCTATGGAAAGCTCGTCCTTGGGCACGTGCAGGTACAGAGAGTCGTTGTTGAAGTAGTGATTTTTCACGTTGTACGCGTTAGATACTATGATGGGAAGGCGGGCGATCAGCTCTATGGACTGCCTTAACACGTTTTCGGGAGAGGTGTCGTCGGGCGCCTCGTCGTAGGAATACAGGCTGAGCACGCCGGAGGCGAGCTTGTTCATGATGCTCCGGTTGGGGGCTTTGAACAGCACCGTCTCGTTGTAGCCGTCGGGCAGGTGGCGCGCCGCGGCGATGACGCTGTTGAAAGCGGCAAGTTCCTCCCTGTTGGGGAGCTTGCCGAGCAGCAGCAGATAGCAGACTTCCTCAAACCCGAACACGCCGCGCTTCGCCTGCCCGCGGATCAGGTCGTTTATGTCGAACCCGCGGTAGTACAGGCGGCCGGGCATGGGGATGGGATCGCCGTCGAGCATCATGTAGCCCTGGACGCTGCCTATGTTGGTGACGCCGGCGAGCACGCCCGTGCCGTCGGAGTTCCTCAGACCGCGCTTGACGTTATATGAACGGAACTGCTTGGGCTCTATCTCGTAGCGGGAACGGATGTTCTCGGACAGACGCTTTACGTATCCGTCGATCACTTCATTTTTTGGCATATACTGCATGAGCGTACCCCCAAAAACAGATGCTGATAATGGATTATATCCGAATCTGCGAATAAATGCAAGAGCATAACGGCAAAAAATTTATATTCACACAGAATTTATACCTTACACTGCCCAAATCTGCATATTTATATATTTTCTTCTTGCATTTTTGCGCCGGGTGCTTTATAATGACGGCATTATATGGCTCAAGCTGTCTCTGAGACAGGAAAGGGGACGACGAATGATCTGGATGAACGGCCCGGTTTTGCTTAAGGACGGCAGGGTGACCGCTGGGAAAGGCGAACCCGGGAAAGGCACCATGTCCCGCTGCGTGCTGGACGCGCACGGGGGCTCGCATATACGCTTTGACGCGCTCATTTCCCACGATATCACATACGTGGGCATAGTCCAGACGGCGCGTGCCAGCGGGATGCGCGCGTTTCCCGTGCCTTACGCTTTTACCAACTGCCACAACAGCCTGTGCGCGGTGGGCGGCACCATAAACGAGGACGACCATGCCTTCGGGCTGTCCGCCGCCCGCAAGTACGGGGGCATATACGTGCCGCGCAACCTGGCGGTGATACACCAGTACGCCCGGGAGCAGATGGCATCCTGCGGCGGCATGATACTGGGTTCGGACAGCCACACGCGCTACGGCGCACTGGGCACCATGGGCGTGGGGGAAGGCGGGCCGGAACTGGTGAAGCAGCTGCTCGGCAACACCTACGAAATCTCTTCTGCACCCGGCACGGTGCTGGTCTATCTGACGGGCGAGCCGCGCCACGGGGTCGGTCCACACGACGTGGCGCTCGCGCTGTGCGCGCGGGTGTACAAGGAAGGCCTGTTCAAAAACAGGATCCTCGAGTTCGCGGGGCCCGGCGTAGCGGCGCTGAGCATGGATTTCCGTATCGGCATAGACGTTATGACCACCGAGACCGCGTGCCTGTCTTCCATCTGGATCACAGACGAAAAGACCCGCGGCTGGTACAGGACCCACGGGCGGGAGGACAGGTTCTCGGTCATGGCTCCGGACGACGGGGCGTGCTATGATGCCGCGCTCCTGGTCGAATTGGACAAGATCGAGCCCATGATCGCGCTGCCGTTCCACCCGAGCAACGCGGTTGCCATCCGCCAGCTCAACGAGACTCCGCTCGACGTATTGCGGGAAGCGGAAAAGGCGGCGGGGCTGGACGGCGAACTCGTGTCGCGCTGGACGGAAAGCGGGCTCAAAGCGGACCAGTTCGTGATCGCGGGCTGCGCGGGCGGCATGTATGAGAACCTGCTGAACGCCGCCGCCATCCTGCGCGGGCACAGCGCCGGGGATATGAACGTCTACCCGGCAAGCGTGCCCCAGGAACTGGCGCTGCTGCGCTCGGGAGCCACCGCGGAGCTGCTCTCCAGCGGCGCCGTGATCAAGCCCTGCTTCTGCGGGCCGTGCTTCGGCGCGGGGGATACGCCCAGGAACGGAGGCCTGTCGTTAAGGCATACCACCCGCAACTTCCCCTACCGGGAGGGCGCCAAGCCCGGCGAAGGGCAGCAGGCTTTCGTGGCGCTCATGGACGCCAGGTCCATTGCCGCCAGCGCGGCGGCGGGCCGTGTCATCGGCGCGGACATGATCGAGTATGAAGACGTTAAGGACGCGCCGTACGAGTTCGATCCCGCTCCGTACGAGCGCAGGGTCGAGGACTATACGAAACGGGCGCAGCCCGAGGCGGCGCTGTGCTTCGGCCCGAACATAGCCGACTGGCCGGAATTTCCGCCTCTGGGAGAGGACCTGAGTTTCACCGTGGCGTCCGTGCTTACGGACCCGGTCACAACCACGGACGAGCTTATACCGTCCGGCGAGACTTCCAGTTACCGCTCGAATCCCGCAAGGCTCGCGGAGTTCGCGCTCTCCCGCCGGGATCCCGGGTACGCGGCGCGCTCGAAACAGGCGCGAGACGCGGGCGGCTTCAGCTGCGTGTGCGCGGTATGTCCCGGGGACGGTTCCGCCCGCGAGCAGGCCGCTTCCTGCCAGAGGGTGCTGGGCGGCGCGGCGAACATAGCGGAAAGCTACGCCACGAAGCGCTACCGGTCAAATCTCATAAACTGGGGCATCTTCCCGTTCGTCAGTCCTTCCGCCGTCACGCTGAAAGTGGGAGACGAGGTATCCGTGCCCGGCATCAAGGCGGGGCTGATGAGCGGCATGCGCGCATTTACGGCGAAAGTCAACGGCGGCGAAAAGTCGATAGAGCTTGCGCTTCCGGGGCTTACCGATGACGAGCTTGAGATACTTATTGACGGCTGCCTGATAAACCATTACCGGAAGGGGAATAAGACGAATGGCTAAGATAAAGATGCCCAATCCCATCGCCGAACTCGACGGCGACGAAATGACGCGCATACTCTGGAAACAGATAAAAGAGATACTGATACTCCCGTTCGTGGATCTGAACACGGAATACTACGACCTGAGCCTGCCGCACCGTGACGAGACGGATGACGCGATCACGCTTGAAGCCGCCAAGGCGATAAGGCGGCTGAAAGTGGGGGTGAAGTGCGCCACCATCACGCCGAACACCGGGCGCATGACCGAGTATAACCTAAAGCGCATGTACAAAAGCCCCAATGGTACGCTGAGGGCATACCTTGACGGCACAGTGTTCCGCACGCCCATACTCGCCCCTGGCATAAAACCCGTGATACCGCGCTGGGAATCGCCCATAACGGTGGCGCGCCATGCTTACGGGGACGTATACAAGGCGGCGGAAATGCGCATAGAGGGCGCGGGCAAGGCAGAACTGGTGTTCACGGGAAAGGACGGATCGGAGAAGCGCGAGACGATATTCGACTTCGAATCGCCCGGCATCGTACAGGGCATGCATAACCGCACGGATTCGATTGAGTCCTTCGCCAGGGCATGCTTTGAATATGCCTTGTCGGTAAAGCAGGATCTCTGGTTTTCGGCCAAGGACACCATATCCAAAACGTATGATGAGGAATTCAAGCGGGTATTTGAAAGCATTTTCGCTTCGGATTGCAAAAGCCGTTTCGAGGAAGCGGGCATCACGTACTTCTACACGCTCATAGACGACGCCGTAGCCCGGGCAGTGCGCTCTAAAGGCGGTTTCGTGTGGGCAATGAAAAACTACGACGGGGACGTGCTGAGCGACATGATCTCGGCGGCATTCGGCTCGCTGGCGCTCATGAGCAGCGTGCTGGTGAGCCCCGACGGCTGCTTTGAGTATGAGGCCGCGCACGGCACGGTCACCCGCCATTACTACAGGTATCTTAAGGGCGAAAAAACGTCCACCAACCCTATAGCTACGCTGTGGGCGTGGACCGGCGCACTGCGCAAGAGAGGCGAACTGGACGGGACGGACGAACTCGTAAACTTTGCCGATTCGCTGGAGCGCGCCGCGCTTCGGACGATAGGGGACGGCGTTATGACCGGAGACATGGCCGCGCTTTGCGAAAACCCGGTTTCGGGTGTGGACAGCGAGACCTTCATGCGGGAGATCGCAAAGAGGGTGGTCCTGTGACTGCCGTTCCAAAGGCAAGTCCCGGCGCCCGGTATATGCTATAAACTGCGGACGGGATACTAGCTAAGCCGTTCAGATGCTGCCGGAGAGCTTAAATAAAAACCGCATCGGCTTTGGGAGACCTCGGCCGATGCGGTGTTTTGTCATGCTTACATTTTCCATGCCCTGGCGGCGCGGAACATTTCGATTATGTTTTCGGGCGGCACGTCGCCCTGCAGGTTATGGGCTGCGGCGAAGATATACTCGCCGCCCGGCTGCATGGTGTCCAGCAGGTAGGTGACGGCTGTGTCTATCTCTTCCTTGCTGCCCTTCGGAAGCACGCGCTGGGTATCCAAACCGCCGTGGAATACGATATCGGCGCCGTATGCCTGCTTGAGCCGGCGGGGATCCATATCGGGTCCGGCGGGCTGGATGGGATTGAGGATATCTACGCCGCAGCGCTTTAGCTGCGGGATCAGCGAGGAGACGTTGCCGCAGGAGTGGTGCAGGTACGGGCAGGTTATGTATTTCTTCGTATAGCCGATCCGCTCCGCAAAGTACGGGGCGATCAGGCTTTCGAACACTTTGGGCGAAACGAACAGACCCTGCTGCGTGGCGAAATCGTCGCCGCTGGATGTGAAATCGATATATGGCGCGAGGGGCGGATAGTACCTGTCGATCACTTTTTTCTGATACTCGGTTATGATCTCGAAAAAGCGCCTGACGAAGGGTTCGTCGGTAAGCAGCCTTACCAGAAACTCTTCAAAGCCCAGCATCCAGCAGCCGAGCTCGAATATGCCGTACACCGGATGCGACGCACAAACGACATAATCCGTGTTTTCGTGCAGGAACCTTGCCTTGCGGACGATCTCGTCTATCTCGCTCTGCGGCACGGATTCGGGATCGGGCCAGGGGTATTTTTCAAGATCGCCTATGTCCGCGTCTTCCAGCGGGTGCGACACGATCTCCCAGTACAGGCCTGTGTACCGGCGCTCCATGCCCCATTCGTCGATGTAAGCGGTGTCGCTGAGCTTATGCTTCTGCGACTTGGGCGGTCTCAGGATATGGCCGACGCCGCGGGTATCTATGTCGAGAAAACGGAACAGCTTTTCGCGGTTTTCGTCCCTGTTTCCGGAATAGCCCAGCAGCTCGAACAGAGGCTTTTCCGCTTCTTCTGTCATTTCGGCGAGCGGGCAGCCGCACAGGTCCAGCAGCACTTTCCCCGGCGTTTTGTGGGCCATTATATCCGAAAATACCTGTCTTCTGTTCATATCGATGCTCCTTTGCCCCAAGCGGCGCTTTTTTGGATGTTGCAAGTATGCCGATAAGGTGTTATCATAAATGAGGGAGGTGGTCCGTACGCTGAAAAAACGCATCATCGTCGACAACGACGGGGTAGATGTCTTCGGCTGCAAAAGCGGCTCATATGAAGATTTTATAGCAGCCAGGTTAATTAATCTACCGTCTGCGCACGCCACGACGCTGTTTTATACGACGATCAGCTCGGGCTTCAGCCTTTTCTCGCACCGGACTAAGATCGGCAGCGTCCGCGTGGGTCAGGAGCCTTACCTTGAGGTCAACCGCGTGGGTGAGATGCTTGAGAGAGGCACCGACTGCCTTGAGTATGTGTCCCGCTTTTGCCGGGAGTCTGGTATCGAGCTGTTCTGGGGCATGCGCATGAACGACACCCATGACGGGACCGGCCAGTATTATTCCGACCTTTCGTTTCAGCAGAATAAATTCAAGCACGAGCACCCGGAGTGCCTGCTGGGAGCTCCGGACCGTTATCCGCGCTACGGGGCAAAGACCGCGGTAAACTACGCGATGCCACTGGTGCACGAGATGGCCTTCGGGTTTGTAAGGGAAGTGCTTGAAAACTATGATGTCGACGGCGTGCATCTCGACTTTTTCAGGCACCCGGTGTTCTTTCCCACACCTGCAAACGGCGAACACGCCACGGAGCAGGAGATATCGTATATGACCGGCCTGGTCCGGCGCATCTCGGACGAAGTGCATTCCCGCGGCAAGCTGCTGTCGGTCCGCGTTCCGGACGATGTGCCGTATTCGCGCTTCCTGGGGCTGGACGTGGAGGATTGGTTAAGATGCGGCCTGGTGGACCTTTTGTCGACTGCCGGATATATACAGCTCAACGACTGGGAGTACAGCTGCCGCCTGGGCCATCGCTACAACATACCGGTATACGCTTCATTGGACGAGATCCGTCCTTCAAACGCGGGCAAGGCCGCGCCGCGGCGGAACCTTCCTGAGGTCATGCGCGCCCGCGCGGACGACGCGATGGGGCAGGGCTGCGACGGCATACTGTTTTTCAACTATATCTTCGACAGTGACCTGTCAAAACCGGATATCCGTCAGCGCCACGAGATCATCGCGGAGGCGGCGTCCGATATACGCGTGGAACACGAAAGACGGACTTACTACGCAAGCTACCGGGGCATCGGCAATATCGCGGGCGGAGCGCCGCCCCACAGATGGTTCCAGCACATAAACACCCTTACGCCCGTGTCTCCGCTCGCCGTAGGCGGGGAAGCGGAGGTCAGAGTGTTTACCGGCGGTTCGGAAGGTCCGGCTGAGCTAAAGCTAATGACGGATGACGCTGCGGGCAGTTATGTGACGGTGGACGGCGAAACGCTCCCGCTGGGCAGCGGGGAGCAGACGTTTAAGGTTTGCGTTCGCGGCAAAGGCTGCGCCGTTCTCCGCTTTAAGGCGGACAAACCGTTTTCCCTGTACGACGTCAGCCTGACATTCGAGTGATCCCTGTTTGATCGGATTCAGATAATGAGTAAACGATATAAGATATTCAGGATATGCTGTTTCGTGATTGCCGCCGCCCTGCTGGCCGCAATGTGGTTTTTCTCGTCCCAGAACGCGGGGGAATCGGCGAAACTGAGCGGCTCGGTGACGCGCTTTCTGATGCGCCTGTTCGGGGTGGAGGATAACTCCGCCAACCTGCTGAGGGCTGAGCATATCGTCAGGAAAACGGCGCATTTCTGCCTGTTCGCGTTCCTGGGCTTATCGCTGGGCTTCGCGCTTGCGCCGCCGCAAAGGCCCGGTTATGCCTTTTGCGCGCTGCCGGTCGCGATAGCGAGCGCCGTTGCCGACGAAGTGCATCAAACGCATGTGACGGGACGGGGCGGCATGTGGCAGGACGCGCTGCTTGACAGCTGCGGCGCCCTGACCGGGATACTGGCGGCTTTTGCGATACTGCGCCTGATGGCGGCGCGCTCCGCGCGGAAACGCCCCGGCACGCAGACCTGATAAAAACGGGCTGAGATCGGCATAATTTAACAAATTATTTTACCTCAACTCAATACTCTTGCGGGAAAGATGTGTTATAATATACGCTGTCAAATTTCGGGCGGTCCGCTGGCGACAAATTACCGTTAATGAACGCCCTTGTGAGGAAAGGAGGATGATCCCCATGAATGAGATTATCCGTTCCATCGAAGAAGCCCAGATCAAAAAGAACGTTCCCGCTTTCTGCGTCGGCGACACCGTAAAGGTGGAAGTCAAGGTCGTTGAAGGCACCAGAGAGCGTCTGCAGGCTTACGAAGGCGTGGTCATCGCCCGCCGCAACGGCTCCTGCCGCGAGACTTTCACTGTGCGCCGCACCTCTTATGGCGTGGGCGTAGAGCGTACCTTCCCGCTGCACAGCCCCCGCGTGGATTCCATCACCGTTACCCGCAGAGGTAAAGTGCGCCGCGCGAAGCTGTACTACCTGCGTGACCGCAGCGGCAAGGCTGCCAAGGTTAAGGAAGCCTAAACCCAAGTGGGGCTGCAAAACAACCCCTGACAGACTTGGAACAGATTGGAGGGGTATGACCCCTCCAATTTCATTTTCGGACAATTGCTGCGGAGGCAGCGTGTTTTTGTGAATTATGAGTGAGATCAACTGGTACCCGGGACACATGGCAAAGACCCGACGGGAGTTGGAAAAACAGATAAAGCTGGCGGACTGCGTGATAGAGCTTATCGACGCAAGGGCGCCGTACGCCACCAGGAACCCCGACCTGGGCCGCATAATCGGGCAGAAGGCGCACATACTGGTGCTGAACAAGGCCGACTTGGCGGACGACGCGGTCACCAAAGCCTGGCTGGAGTACTATAAGCAGCAAGGCGTGACGGCGCTGCGCTTCAAATCCACCGGCGACAAGCCTCAGCTGATAATCAAACAGGTGGAAAGCGCGCTGTCCGACAAGATAGAGCGCATGAAGGCAAAGGGCGTTAACAAGACGCTCAGAGCCATGATAGTGGGCATACCCAACGTGGGCAAGTCCACGTTCATCAACCGAATAAAGGGCCAGTCGGTGGCCAAAGCCCAGGACAGGCCGGGCGTCACCCGTTCCACCCAGTGGATAAGGATCACGCCTTTCCTGGAACTGCTGGACACTCCGGGCCTGTTGTGGCCCAAGCTCTCCGACGAGGCGGGCGCAAGGCGGCTTGCGTACCTTGGATCCATAAAGGACGACATAATGGACACCGAGGCGCTGGCGGCTTCGATGCTTAAGGAACTGCTCATAATCAAGCCCGAAGCGGTGATAGAGCGCTACAAGCTCAAGCCGGGCGACGAAGCTCTGGAAGGCGAGGAACTGCTCAACGCCTGCTGCCGGGGCAGGGGACTGCTTTTGTCCGGGGGCAGGTTCGACACCTTAAGGTGCGCGTCGCTGGCGCTGGACGAATTCCGGGGCGGGAAACTGGGCAAGATCACGCTGGAAAGGATAAGCTTGTAATGCCGAGGGAGAGCGCGAAGGAAAAGCTCGCCCGCATGACGCGGACCGAGAACCTGGTGCGGGCGGAAAAAGGACAAAACGTGCTCATCGCGGGCATGGACGAAGTGGGACGGGGACCGCTGGCGGGTCCGGTCACGGTCGCCTGCGTGTGCCTGCCATTGGACGACCTGATAGAGGGGATAGACGATTCCAAGAAGCTATCCGAAACTAAACGGGAAAAGCTGTATCCCGTGATACTCGAAAAGGCGCTGTACGCGAAGACCGCGTGGGTTTGGCCGGAAGAGATAGACGAAGTCAACATACTGAACGCCACCAAGCGCGCCATGGAGCAGGCGGCGAAGGATTTTAAAGGCGACATCATATTTATCGACGCGGTGGACGGCATTTCCCTGCCCTGTCCCCACAAAAGCATCATCCACGGGGACGCGATAAGCTACATGATCGCCGCGGCGTCCATCGTGGCCAAGGTGGAAAGGGACAGGTACATGGAAAAGATGGATGAAGCGTATCCCGCCTACGGCTTTAAGCGCAACAAGGGCTACGGCACGAAAGAACACATCGACGCCATAAAGCGCCTGGGCCCCTGTGAATTGCACCGCAGGAGCTTTATAGGGCATTTTACGGGGAACAGCGAAAGATGAATAACCGTCAAACAGGCAGCGCGGGCGAGAACATGGCCTGCGCGTACATCGAAGAGCTGGGCATGGAGGTGCTCGCGCGCAACTGGCACTTCGGCCACGAGGAGATCGACATAATCGCCCGGGACGGGGACACTACCGTGTTCATAGAAGTGAAGTACCGCCTGGATAACAGGCGGGGGCTGGCTCAGGAAGCGGTCACCCGCAGAAAACAGGCCAGCATAGTGCGCGCGGCGGCGGGCTATATGCAGAGAAACGGCCTCATGGACAGCCGGGTGCGCTTTGACGTATGCGCGATAAACGGTGCCCGGCTCAGCTATTTCAGGAACGCTTTCGACGGGACGGGTATGGGATACTGAGATGAAGAAACTGCTGATTTTGCTGGTGTGCCTGCTTCTGGCGTGTTTTTCCGCCGGGGCGGAGAATCTGGCGGTCAACCCCGGGTTCGAGCTTGAAGACGGGAAAGACGTGCCCGAGTGCTGGTACACCGACGCCTGGAAAGGCTCCTCCAGCATATTCGAGACGCTGGACGACGGCGGGGAAAACGTGCTGCACATCTTTTCCTTCGAGTCCAACGACGCCCGCTGGGTGCAGGATATTCCCGTGGAGCCGGACACCGTGTACCAGATCAGCTGCCTTGTGAAGGCAGCCACGGACGGTACCGGCAGGGGCGCCAACATTTCCATACTCAATTCCAACGCCTGCTCCGTGTCCGTGTACGACACGGAAGACGAGTGGCAGGAAGTGCGCTTGAGCGGCAGGACCGGGAAAGACCAGTATCAGATCTCCCTGGCTCTCAGGCTGGGCGGCTACGGCGGAGACTGCGCGGGCGACGCCTGGTTCAAGCATATCAGCGTGACCGAAAGCGAAAGCGGGAGCGCGGGCGCCAGTTTCGCCACCTTCGAGCCCGCTTCCTACACCGAGGCGGACGCCGGGGCAGAGGAACTGCCCGAAAGGCAGACCGAAAAATGGACGCTGTATGCCTGCCTGTGTGGGATCGCAATGATCTGCCTGTACAATTCGGTGAAGCGGCGTCCCGCTGACGGGAAAAGCCTGAGCAAAGCGCAGGGTTATGCGTGGTTCGCGTTTCTGGCGCTTATGGGCCTTGCGATAAGGGGCTACTACGCCTGGAGCGTCAGGGGCTATTCCACGGACATAAACTGCTTCGCCTACTGGGGCGAACAGTTCTACGAAAAGGGCTTAAAATTCTACGCCACCGACGGCTTTTGCGACTATCCGCCCGTGTACATGGCGCTGCTGGGTCTGGTGAGCGCATTAAGGCGTCTGTTCGGTCTCGGGTACCAGAGCGCGGAACATATACTGCTCATCAAGCTGTTCCCCGTGCTTGCGGACCTGCTCACCGCGTGGCTCATATACCGATTGTTCTCCGAAAAACGCGGCTGGGGCAGGGGGCTTTTGCTCGCCGCAGCCGTACTGTTCAACCCCGCTTATCTGGCTGACAGCGCGGCGTGGGGCCAGGCGGACAGCCTGCTGGCGCTGCTTATCTGCCTTGCGGTGTACTTTGCCGTGAGCGACAGGTGGCACCTGGCGCTGCCCGTGTTCGTTCTGGCGGCGATGACCAAGCCCCAGGCGCTTTTGTTCGGCCCCCTAGGCCTGCTGTTCCTGCTGCCGGGGCTCAAAGACAGGAAAGCGCTCGTCCGCGCGGGGACAGGCCTTGCTGCCGCGCTGTGTTTGATGTACTTCGGGAGCCTGCCCTTCGCGTTTTACGCCGCGGGATTCACGGGTGAACGCTTCACCCTGCTAACCCCCATCACCTGGCTGTTCAAACAGCTGCTGGGCGCGACGGAAGGCTATAAATACCTTACAGTGAATGCCTGCAACCTGTATCAGGCGCTGGACTTCAACTGGGCGCGGCTGGAGGAAAGCGGAGACTGGAAGACTTTCAGCTGGGCGATGCTGGCGGCATCGTACCTGTACGCGGCGGCGCTGGCGTTTATCGGCAGGAACAGAAAACACCTGCCTCTGGCGGGCGCCGTGCTCATGTGCCTCATATACGCCTTTGCGCCCATGATGCACGAAAGATACCTGTTCTGCGCGCTGCCGCTGCTGCTGATGGGATACATATATTCCCGTGACAGGCGGGTGCTGTGGAGCTTCATACTGGTCTCGTGCACCCAGATGCTGAATATCATACTGGTGCTGCAGTGGGGCACCACCCCGGGCTTTGAAGCGTACGGGCACCTGGTATCCTCGGAGCAGACGATAAACGCGCTGCTGGGCGCCGCAAACGTCGCGGGCGCGCTGTTTTCCGCATACGCGGCGTTCGACATAATCATCCTTAAGCATGTGAAGCCGCTGGAACCCGCGGGGGAGAGCGTGCTTAAGCGGTACGCGTTAAAGCCGACCGGAAGGCTGCTCAGACTGACGAAGATAGACTGCCTGATAATGGCGGGCGTGACGCTTGCGTACTCGCTGCTCGCGTTCATAAACCTGGGCACTCTGTCTTCTCCCCAGAGCGCTTACGTGAGCAAACAATACATGGAACAGGTGACGATAGACCTGGGCGACGTAAAGACTTACCGCTTCACCTATTTCGGCGGCATAAGCGCTTCCACGTTCACGGTGGAGCTGTCAAACGACGGGGAACACTGGACCGAGGGCAATTACGCCTACTACGAAGAGGGCGCGATGTACCGCTGGCTGTGGTACACTCCGAAGAATTACGAAGGGGGCAGCTTTACTGACGCCCGTGCGCTTAACCGCAGGGAAGACACGGGAGAGCAGGGCGCCCGCGTGACATACAAAAACGGGGAATTCAACCCCACGCAGACTTCCCGGTATCTGCGCCTGACGGTGATGGGCAGCCAGCTTGTGCTCAACGAGATCGCGTTCATAGACGTGGATAACGAAACGCTGTATCAGGTCGCAAGCGTTATCAGCAGCGACGACAACCCCACCGTGGGCGCGCTCATAGACGAGCAGGATACGGTAAAACTCACGCCCAGCTACTATAACGGCATGTATTTCGACGAGATCTACCATGCCCGCACCGCCTATGAGCTGCTTAACGGCTATAAATCGGACAGGATACTGGAATGGTCGCATCCGCACCTGGGCAAGCTTCTGATCGCCATAGGCATCAAACTGTTTGGAATGACGCCGTTCGGCTGGCGCTTTTCCGGTGCGCTGTTCGGAGTTTTCATGCTGCCGGTCATGTACCTGCTGGTAAAGCTGCTGACGAAGAAAACTCCGTTGGCGGCGGTAGCCATGGGGTTGCTCGCGCTGGACAGCATGCACTTTACCCAGACCCGCATCGCCACAATAGACACGTATCCCGTGTTCTTCATAATGCTCATGTACCTGTTCATGTTCATGTATTTCAAAATGAACATGCACACGGACAAGCTGTACCGGACGTTTATCCCCCTGGGGCTCAGCGGGCTCATGTTCGCCTTCGCCTGCGCCAGCAAGTGGACGGGCATATACGCGGGAGCGGGGCTGGCGGTGATATTCTTTATAAGCGTGTTCAGGCGGCTTAGGGAATATCTGGTCAACCGCGAGGCAAACCCGGACGCGGTCAGAGGCTTCTGGCTGAAGCTCATTTTGACGCTTGCGTTCTGCGTGGTGTTCTTTATCGCGGTGCCGCTGCTGGTATACTATTTCAGCTATTACTGGCACTTCAGGACCAGCGGCGGGCTCAGCCTGGACAAGGTGTGGCAGCTGCAGCAGCAGATGTACGGATACCATACCAACCTTGTGGATACCCACTTCTTCCGTTCTCCCTGGTACGAGTGGCCGCTGATAGTCAAGCCCATGTGGTACTATTCATCGGACATACAGTATCTGGGTTACGGCACGGTGTCCTCCATATCCGCCATGGGCAATCCCGCCGTATGGTGGACGGGGCTGCTCGCGCTGATTGTATGCATACTGCTACTGGCGTTCGACAGGAAATGGAACGATACGCTGATGCTCACGGTGATCGGCTTTATGAGCCAGTTCCTGCCCTGGGTGCTGGTACCGCGGAGCACATACATATACCATTACTTTGCCAGCGTGACATTCATAATCATATGCATAGCGCTGGTGCTGGGTAGAGTCTCAAGGCTCAGCAGGCGGGCGGCCAAATATGCGGGCATAACGCTGCTCATACTTGCGGCAGGGCTGTTCATCATGTTCTATCCCCTGGAGTCGGGGCTGCCCTGCGCCTATTCATACGCGCTGAACTTAAGGTGGTTCAATTGGTACAACTTTGAGCCCCAGTATTACGCGGGCTGGTAAGACCTGACGCAGAAAGAACGCGGACGTACTAAAAAGCCTCTCCGGTTTCGGAGAGGCTGATTTGTTTAGCGGGGACCGGGCACCGGCATCAGACAGTGCCGTTCGCATCGGCTGCGGACGAGGAGGATTTGCTGCTTTCGCTGTTCTTCCTGCCGCCCTTTTTGCCGGACTCATGCTTTTTCGAGGAGCCGGATCCATGCTTGCTACCGTTTTTGCTGCTGCCCGATTCGGACTTTTTCTCGGAAGAATCGTCAGCGCTGCGCTTGCCGTGCTCCGCCTTCGCGGCTTCATGTTCGGCGGCATTCTGGGTGGTCTTGTCCAGGATCTCGCCGCTCACGGCGTCTATGGTGTAGCTGTACCACAGATCCCCGGATGTGAAGCTGACCTTGTAGACGACGCTGCCGTCTTCGAGCTTGGAGATGCGGGCCTTTACTTTTCCGGCCGCATCTGAAGCGATGCCGGCGTCTTTAAGCGCGGCATCTTTCGCCGCCTGCTTGCCGACTGCGTTCTCGGGTTCGGATGACTTGCTTTTGCCGGAACTGTTTTTGCTTCCGCTGTGCGCTGATTTGGAAGCGCTGTCCTCGGAAGCCGCTGCTTCCGTTTGGCTGCCTGCGCTGTCTTCAGCCACTGTTTCGGACTGGCTGCCTACGCTGTCTTCAGCCGCCGTTTCGGGCTGGCTGTCGGCAGTTTCCGCGAAGGCGGCGATGCTCATGGCGGTGATGGCAAGCGCTGCGATAAGCAGCAATGCGATCCATTTGTTGTGTTTCATATGGTTTTCTCCTTTCCTTTCGGACTCTCGGTCCGTTGTGCCCATTATATCGTCGGTGTTTGAGTGAAGTCTCCGATATCGTGCGGCAGACCTTACGCAAAACTCACGAAGCGTTTTTTACAGGGTGTCTTTCGTTACGGGTTTTCCGCACACGATGGTCAGGTTTCCGTTGCGCATGCGCAGTTCGTCCAGAAAAGCTTTCGTTTGGTGCGGGTCCTGCAGCACGACCTTGTAGCTCAGTTCGTAGAGCGTACCCATGTTGGTGGTCTTGACGCGTTCCAGCTCGGCGCTGAAGGTATAGGCCCTGAACAGATCGTCGAAAAGGCCGTCGTAATCCAGGTTTTCCGGCACCGTGATCTTGAGCTCACGTTCGTCCGCGGCGCCGGCGCCGAAACCGATCGCGGTCAGCAGCAGCCAGACGATGGCGAAAATGATAAAGAACACCGCGGCGATCACCACATAGCCCATGCCGGTAGCCAGACCGATCGCTGTAGCGAGGAACACCAGGCCGATCTCCTTTGCGCTGCCGGGAGCGCTGCGGAAGCGGATCAGGCCGAAGGCGCCCGCTACGGCTACGCCCGCGCCGATATTGCCGTTGACCAGCATGATTATGAGCTGTACCATCGAGGGCAGCAGGACGAGGGTGAGGATAAAGCTTCGGGAGTATTTGGACTTGTACATCGCGAGCAGCGCGGCGCCCAGGCCCAGCGCCAGCGAGACTGCCATGCAGATAAAGAACGAGGACAGGGTGATCCCGCTGCCCGAAATAATGGAATCAAGCACTTAGAGCGACCTCCTTTTTCAATTCGGCAGATCTTCCGCCGAGCACGAATTCTTTGTAATAGGTCCCGTATTTGGAGAACGATACCGGGAAGATACCGTTTTCGGAAAGCAGCCTTGCCAGCCAGAAAGGCGCGGTCCCCGGGATCTTGATCTCCATCAGGATGCTGTCATCCTGTAGCAGGGGCACGCCGTGATCGCCGAGTCGCAGGTCCACGTCGTTCGATCTTGCGCGCAGAGCGGTGTCGAAGGTGATACGCAGTTCGCTTCCGTTTTTGGCGGCATACGCTTCGCGGTCGTAGGCAATGAATACCTTGGGAACGGGCTTGTAGAACTGAGTGAACCAGTCGATCTCCCGGCTGATCTGACTGCCGGGTCCGAAACGTCTGCCGCGCAGGTACCGGTCCGCCTTTATCATCTCCATGGTTATGCGGCGCTTGTAGACCACGCCGTCATACTTTTTCTTCAGCTCGATGAACACCTTGTCGAGGTTTCCGGGCACCCCGTAGCTGCGGACGCGCATTTTTTCCTTATATACGGGCTTTTCCAGGGACGCGCGGATCAGGTCAAAGTTCTCGGTATCATAGTATACATTGCAGATGGTATAGCGCGGATGTTCGTCGGGTTTCATATGCTCCGACATCCCGCTTAATACTGCCAGGTACTGTTCACGGGTCAGCAGGTATTTCTTTTCGTACCGCTCAAAGCAGGTTTGTATTTCGCTCATGGTGTTTCCTCCTTTCATCGCCGCGCAGGTTTCAGCCCGCCGTGTTTGTGACTGAGATGATAGCAGAAGCTCGGGAAGGAAATCTCCGAGAAACTAAAGCGAATTTTACGAAAATCATACGAAGCGTTTCGTATGGATTGCTGCAGTTTATAAGCCCGGGTTTGATTGTTTTTTTGAATCGAAACTGATATAATGGGTGCAAATTACGAGAGAAGGTGCGTGACCATGACCAACGATCCCAAACTGATCTATATTGCCGACGATGACGACAATATCCGTCAGGTCGTGAAAACCTTCCTGAGCAGCGACGGCTATGCGGTGGAAGATTATCCCGACGGAGATCTTCTGCTGGAACGCTTCAGGCAAAAAGTCTGCGACCTTGTGATACTGGATGTGATGATGCCGGGTTCGGACGGCTTTACCGTCTGCACGGAGATCCGAAAGCTCAGCACGGTGCCCATAATCATGTTGACCGCCCGGGATTCCGAGAACGACTACGCCATGGGCCTCGGGCTCGGAAGCGACGACTATATCACCAAACCGTTCTCCGCGATAGCGCTGCTGATGCGGGTAAGGGCCATTTTCCGCCGCATCGATTTTGAGAGCCAGAAACACGCGCCGGAGGCATCAGGCGGCGTGTGCGTCGGAAAACTGACGCTGGACGAAGACAAGCGGCACATCCTGCGCGACGGGCAGGCGCTCGCGCTGACGCCGACCGAGTACGAGGTATTAAAGTACCTGATGCTCCATGCGGATCAGGCGGTGTCCAGAGACGAGCTTCTGAATACCGTATGGGGCTTTGAGTCGGTGGTCGAAACGCGCGCTACCGACGACACCGTACGCCGGCTGCGCCAGAAGCTGGGCGGCTGCGGAGTCAATATCGCTGCCGTATGGGGCTACGGATTCCGGCTGGAGGAGACGAAATGAAGCGGAAATGGCATATAAAGACCCGCCTGCTGGTCACGCTGGCCGGTCTGACCTGCCTGGTTCTGGTGGCGGTCGCGGTAGCTTTCAACATATCTGTCAACGGGTATATCAGTTCGAGAGTGTCGGCCCAGCTTGACTCGGTGACGCGCAGCGTGTCGGATAACCGCCGCGTTGAGCGCGAGCCCAAAGCTCAGTTCGACGAACACCCGGACAAGATCATGGGCACGCGGGGCTCGGCTGTCGTACTGGATGAAAACGGGGATCCGGCCATGAATCTGCGCGGGGACAATGCGGCTGCCGGGGAACTCGCGAAATGGTACAGAGACAGGAGCAGGGGAAAGACGGTTTCAAATAAGACCGTTTCGCTTGACTCGGGCGATTACGCGGTATCTGCGATAGACGATCCCGTTGAGGACGGCAGGACGCTGCTCGTTTACGTGGACATCACGGCGATCAGAGCCTTTGCCAGGCAGGTGAACCTCGTGCTGCTTATCGTGATCGCCGCCGCGATACTGCTGTCCGTGCTGCTGAGCCGAAGGTTCGCCAGGACATTTGCGGCGCCGGTCCAGCGCCTTTCGGCCTTTGCGTCCCAAATCGGCAGCGGCGACCTGGAACCCCGGAAATTCCACTTCAGGGACGTGGAATTCGACGAACTCGGCAACTCAATGAACCGCATGGCGAAGGAGCTCTCCGACGCAAAGCAAAAGCAGGAGACCTTCTTCCAGAACGTTTCCCATGAGCTGCGCACGCCGCTGACTTCCATCCGCGGAAACGCGGAAGGCATCGTATACGGCATCATCGAGCCCCAGACGGCGGGGCGCGTGATCCTGTCGCAATCGGACAAACTGGGCGGCATGGTGGAAGATATACTCTACCTGTCCCGCATGGGCAAGGGCAAGCCGGAAGGCGCCGCGGAACCCATAGACCTGAGGGAGATACTGTCCCTGTGCGTATCCGAACAGAACGCGGAGGCGAAACAGAAGGGGCTTTCCTTCGCCTTTGACTTTGACGAAGACCCGGTCATGCTGGCGATACGCGAGCAGGACGCCCAAAGGCTGATCGGGAACCTGATCTCAAACGCCGTGCGCTACGCGAACAGGGAGATCCGCCTGACGTGCCGCACGGAAGGGGAAAAGGCGCTCGTCCGCGTCGCCGACGACGGACCCGGCATACGGCCCGAGGACCTGCCTCACGTGTTTGAACGCTTCTATAAAGGAGAGGGCGGAAAGCACGGCATAGGTCTTGCCATTGCGCATTCCGTGGCAGAGGTATATCGCGGAAGGATAAGCGTCCGAAACGAGAACGGCGCGGTGTTCGAGATCGTTTTCCCGGCGGATTAGCGGCACTGCATGACAAGATCAAAAGAACGCTGATTCGGAACGGACAGCGTTCTTTTCGTATATTCTGCGTATTTTCTGCTGTCGCTTTTCGGAGATTCTTTTGCCCCGGGATGGTACAATTGCAGCATAAATCCGAAAAGAACGGAGGCTTTCAACATGAAACGCAAAATGAGACGCAAAATGAAACGCATGACCCATATAATCTTCACGCTGCTCGTGGCTGCCGTACTGACGTTTACCGTTTTCAGGATAAACGCGGTCGAGACCACGGCCGGCGCGGAAAGCGCCCGGGCTTCCATGTCTTCGGTGTATTCGGACAGCTCGGCAAAAGCGCAGACGACGTCTTCAAACAGCATCAGCGGGACCGACGCTTCGGACGGTTTCTTTTCCGACCGGGATCTGTCCGGGGCATATGACGACGAAGTCTTCACCGTCACTCTAACCGGTTCTTCGGCGGAGTCGGATACCGGCAGCGTCGCCGTCAGTGGTTCGGAGGTGACGATCACCGCGTCCGGAACGTATGTGATCACCGGTACGCTTAATGACGGCACGATCATAGTGGACGCATCCAAAGACGACAAGGTGCAGCTCGTGTTAAGCGGCGCTACGATCCGGTCGTCCGACTTTGCCGCCATCTATGTCAGGCAGGCCGACAAGGTCTTCGTAACCCTTGCGGACGGTACCGAGAACTCGCTTGCCAACGGAGGCAAGTATACGCAAAAGGACGAGAATGAAGTCGATGCTGTAGTCTATTCGAAGGACGACATCACCTTCAACGGGACCGGGAGCCTCAGCATCACTGCCCCTTCCGGCAGCGGGATCATAGGCAAGGATGAGGTGACGGTCACCGCGGGCACGTATGAGATCACCGCGGCAGAGCACGCGATCCGCGCCAAGGACAGCCTGGCCGTTGCGGGCGGAACGTTCACGCTCTACACCACGGGGGACGGCCTGCATGCCGAAAACAACGACGACGATACGCTGGGGAACATCTATATAGCGGGCGGCAGCTTTGTGATCCGGGTGCGGGATGACGCGATCCATGCCAACACCATGCTTCAGATAGACGGCGGCAGCTTTAACCTCACTTCGGCCGAAGGCCTGGAAGCGACTTATATAAAGATCAACGCCGGCAGCATACAGATCGCTGCGTCCGACGACGGCATCAACGCGGCCAGAAAATCCTCGGCCTATACGCCTACGGTGGAGATCAACGGCGGCGACATCACCATCAGCATGGGCGCCGGGGATACCGACGGCGTGGATTCCAACGGCAATATCGTCATAAACGGCGGAACGATCAGCGTCACGGGGCAGTCAGCCTTCGACTATGACGGCACAGCCAGATTCAACGGCGGTACGATCATCGTCAACGGCCAGCAGGTCGACTCCATCCCCAACCAGATGATGGGCGGCAGAGGCGGCATGGGCGGCAGAGGCGGCATGGGCGGAGGATGGGGCTGGTAAAGCGCAGCCAAACCCGTATGCCATGCGGCTGAAACGAGAACCACTTGTTTTGCGATAGGGAAAGGAGGCTTATGGCAGTGAAAACGAAACTGTCAGCGCTCTTACTGGCCTGTTTTATGGCTATAGGCGCGTGTGCGGAAGGAGCGGTTTACACCGCGACCGAGACCGATCAGAGCGCGGTGGATGTTTCGGGCACCGAGAACGTTGTTATCGCCGGCGCCGCCATCATGAAAACGGACGGAGGCGCTTCAAGCGCCGATGCGGCGAGCTTCACGGGCGTGAACGCGGCGGTTCGCGTATACGACCAAGCCACGCTTACGATCAGCGATTCGGTCATCGAATCGTCTGCAGGGAACGCTACCGGCGTGTTCGCATATGCCGGCGGAACGATAAACATTACGAACTGCACCGTGAACGTGACCGGAGGCGGCGCGGGCGGCGTTCAGGTGGCGGGCGGAGGCACGCTGACAGGCAGCGATCTGACCGTGACCAGCGCCGGAAAAGCCGCGATCCGTTCGGACCGGGGCGGCGGGCTTATGATACTTGACGGAGGCACATATACGTCTACCGGCACGAACGGCTGCCCTGCCATTTACAGCACGGCGGACATCACGGTCTTGAACGCGATCTGCGTCTCTGAACGCTCAAGAGCGGTCATCATCGAGGGTAAAAACAGCGTGAAGCTGGAAAACGTCACCCTGGAAGGCAATGATCAGTCCACCAAAAGCGGGAGCATCCACGCCAATGTACTGCTGTATCAGAGCGCGTCGGGAGACGCGAAGGAAGGCACCGGCGTGTTCACGATGACGGGCGGGGAGATCACTTCAAACAGCGGCGCGATGTTCTACTGCACAAATACGTCAGGCGTGATAAACCTGAGCAATGTAAAACTGAACTGCCGGGCAGACGATACCCTGCTGATCGTTTCCGCGGGCCGCTGGGGCAGGGAAGGGCGCAACGGGGGCAGGTGCGAACTGAACGCAGAGGAACAGGAACTGTACGGCAAGATAACCGTGGACAGTATCTCCGAATTGACGGTAAAGCTGACCGCTTCGTCGTTCACGGGGAGCATAAACGAGGCCGGAGAAAGCGGAGCGGTACGGCTGGCAATGGACGGAAACAGCAGCTGGACACTGACGGCAGACAGCTATCTCGATCATTTTGACGGCGACCTTAAGAACGTCGACGCGAACGGATACCATCTGTTCGTGGACGGTTCGGAAGTCCTGTGAGGCAGGCTGTTTTCGGCGCTTCCGAATATAAAGCCGCATCCCGAAAAACTTTAGTACTCATGCCGCCGGGCTGCAAAATATGAACGCAGAGCGCCGGATACGGGCGCATCAAACACTGCCGTTTTGCGGGCAGGGCGGGACAAACCAAACGGTCCGGACTCGGGTATTGTGCGGACCGAAAGATCAAAAAAACAAAAAACAGGAGCTGCGGCTCCTGTTTTTTGTTTGAATGTTCTATCCCCAGTATTTCGCGTCTATGTAAACGAGGAAGGAACTCCGCAGGGAGGTATTCTTTCTCCACTGCTAGCAAACGTTTATCTGGATATACTGGATTGACGTGGCTGCAATAGAGACCGCGCACATACAGGAAGCGGCCATAGCTACCGCGCATATAGCTGACCTGGCAGTCACGAGCGCCAAGATAGCGGACGAAGCGGTCACGAACGCGAAGATACAGAACGCCAGTATAGACAACGCCAAGATAGTCGACGCGACGATCGAAGGCGCGAAGATAAAGGACGCGGCAGTGTCTTCAGTCAAGATCGCTGACGCGGCAATAACAAGGGCGAAGATAGCTAACCTGGCTGTAGGCACCGGACAGATAGACGACCTGGCGGTAAACGCGGCCAAGATAGCCGACGGAGCTATCACGAACGCGAAGATAGCCAACCTTGCAGTGGATACCGCGCAGATTGCTTTGGGTGCCATAACTGCCGCATTAATACAGCAAGGCGCTGTAGGCACGGCGCAGATAGCCGATGCCAGCATTACAGAGGGTAAGATAGTCTTCCTGAACGCCGATGTGATTCAGTCGGGAACGCTGGCTACCGAAAGGCTCATAATTACCGGGAACGACGGACTAGTATATGAGATAAACGCGCAAAGCGGCACGCTGACGGCACAGGAACTTACTCAGGATAATTACAAGCAGCAGCTCTCGGGAACTGTGCTGGTGGCAAGGTCGGTAACAGCGGAACAGATAGCCGCGGCCACCATTACAGCCAATGAGATCCTGGCTGGGAGCATAACCGGCGACAGGATCGCGGCGAACACCATAGAGGGCAGCAACATAAAGGCGGGCACCATAACCACTTCACATGTGGCGGCCAATTTCGGTGAGCAGCTGGATCTGTCGTCCAATGCGGGCATCAATCTGAGAGTACAGGCGATCAATGAAGATATTGACGAATTAAAAGAGACCTCGGTCGCTTCTGTGAGCGTACAGTACGCGCTATCTTCATCATCATCGACTGCTCCTTCTTCCGGCTGGTCGGCTACCGCGCCGCCCTGGGAGGACGGGAAGTACATGTGGCAGAAGACTGTGACCACATACGCCGACGGGAGCACGAGCGAGAGCGCGGCTACATGCCTCTCGGGAGCGAAGGGCCGGGACGCCACGGTGCTCAGGATAGACTCCTCCCGGGGAACAGTATTCAAAAACAATGCCGTGGCTACGGTACTGACAGCAGTCATATACCACGGCTCACAGCGTATAACGGATATATCGGCGTTACGCTCCGCGTTCGGAGCTGGCGCATACCTGCAGTGGAAATGGCAGCGGCTGAACGACAGTACGTTCGGGGTCATATCCGCTTCTGACTCCCGCCTCTCGCAGGACGGGTTCTGTCTGACGCTGTCCCCAGCTGACGTTGATGTGAAGGTCACGTTCATGTGCGAACTGATAACTGATTAAGCGGCGGTATCCTTAATGAATAAAAAACGGGTGACAAGTCTTCTGATCTGTGATAAAATCTATGTATAAACTGCCCAAGAAGAGGAGGCCAGAAAGATCATGAAACGGTTTATTGCCCTGACGCTGGCGCTGCTGATGCTGCTTAGCCTTTTGCTCTCTGCCCTTGCA
>JAIKYG010000045.1:0-3067 GCA_024683475.1 Clostridiales bacterium
ACAATATCCTTGCCATAGAATATTTAAAAGCCATCCGGCGTCAGAATAGTACGATGATTCCCTGGCCGATACACAGGCAGGGTGATCCATACAACAGCACTTCACTTGATCAGAAGACATACGACAACGCGTCTGAATCTTTTCATACAGAGTGCTCCGCTTCTGTCAAGATCTACGAGAGCTTTGCCTCTGCGCTTGCGATCCGGAATGCGGTCCGGAATAGTGAGATCGACTCCGTCCTGCCATTCGTACCGGAAACAGCACGGGAAATGCTTGTCTCTGCTTACCGGGATAAAAGCTTCCTGCTGACGGAGGATCTTGATATGGTGCTTTTTTACGCGCTCCTATCTGCAGATGAAAATGCGCTAATTAACTGTGCCGCCATAAACGATGAGATGAGGTCGAGGATATTCCGGCTTCTGAACCAATACAGAGGTTTTGAACAGTATACAGCTCTTTGTTCCAGCAAGACCGTCCCCAGGTCCCAGACCAGGCGTGCGCTTCTCCATATCCTGCTAAAAACACGCAAAGCTCCACCGGAGGCGATGTATGCAAGGATCCTCGGTTTCCGAAAAGACGCTTCCGGTCTTCTGACCGAGATACACCGTGCCGCTTCTGCCCCGGTGATCAGCAAACTGGCAGCTGGCAAGAACCTGTTGACCGAAGAGCAGGCAGAAGCCCTGTCCGACACCATACATGCCGCTAATCTTTATGAGGCATGTATCAGCCAGAAAAGTAATAAACCATTTATAAATGAATATACCAAACCTATCGTTATCATATGATACGATTGCTTTGTTTCTCTAAAACTCACACAATCCTGCGAATATCATCTTAGGAGAGATTGTTTCCACGAAAAAAATCCCTGCTTTCCATCAGGTCAGCAGGGATTTTCGCTTTTCTATGAGTAGACTGCCTGGGCAACGGAGCATAAGTTTTTATGAGCAGGCTGCCTGGGCAACGGGGCATAAGCTTTAATGAGAAGGCTGCCTGGGCAACGGGCGTAAGCTTTAATGAGCAGGCTGTCTGGGCAACGGGGCATAAGTTTTTATGAGCAATCTGCCTGAGCAGCAAGGGCTTACGCTGTCTGGAAGTGAACGTTTGGTCAGCAAGGGCTTACGCTGTCTGGAAGTGAACGTTTGGTCAGCAAGCGCTTGCGTTGCTCTGTAAAACATCTATATCAGCATGTCCTCAGTTTTTGAAGCTGTGAATGGGCGCAGGGATCCGGCCGCCTCTTGCGACGAAACGCTCGCACGAAAAAGTGTTTACAGGCATCACAGGTGCATGACCAAGCAAACCGCCGAATTCAACGGTGTCGCCGACGCCTTTTCCAATCACGGGGATCAGGCGGACTGCCGTGGTTTTCTGATTGATCATCCCGATTGCTGTCTCATCGGCAATGATTCCTGAAATTGTGGCCGCGCTGGTATCGCCGGGAATCGCGATCATGTCAAGGCCCACCGAGCAGACGCAAGTCATGGCTTCCAGCTTTTCCAGGGTAAGGGCACCGTCTGTTACTGCGTCGATCATGCCCTGATCTTCACTGACGGGGATAAACGCACCACTCAGACCTCCAACCGAAGTCGATGCCATTACGCCGCCTTTTTTTACCTGATCGTTCAAAAGTGCAAGGGCAGCCGTGGTTCCGGGGGCACCAGTTCTTTCTAAGCCGATCTCCTGCAGGATCTCAGCAACGCTGTCTCCCACAGCCGGTGTCGGTGCAAGTGAAAGGTCGACGATTCCGAACGGCACATTGAGCCGTCGAGAAGCTTCCTGCGCGACAAGCTGTCCCACGCGGGTTACCTTGAATGCCGTGCGCTTGATCATTTCGCATAAAGTTTCAAAATCAGCCCCCCGGACTTCTTCGAGGGATTTTTTGACGACTCCGGGGCCGCTGACGCCTACGTTGATCACGCAGTCACCCTCTGTCACGCCATGGAACGCCCCTGCCATAAACGGATTATCGTCGGGGGCGTTGCAGAATACCACCAGCTTGGCCGCGCCGAAAGAATTGCGGTCGGCTGTGAGCTCGGCGCACTGCTTAATGATGCCGCCCATCATCGCGACGGCGTCCATATTGATGCCCGCCTTGGTCGAGCCTATGTTGACCGACGAACACACGAGCTCGGTCTCGGCAAGGGCCTGCGGGATGGACTGTATAAGCGCGTAATCGCCCGGGGCGAAGCCCTTGTGGACAAGCGCGGAATATCCGCCGATGAAGTTGACGCCGACGCTTTTTGCCGCCTTGTCCAGCGTTCTGGCAAAGCGGACGGGGTCGGCGGTCTGGCAGGCCGCGGCTATCATCGCTATTGGCGTTACCGAGATGCGCTTGTTGATTATCGGGATGCCGTACTCCTTCTCGATGTCCTCGCCCGTGCGGACGAGGCGGTCGGCTGTGCGGCATATCTTGTCATACACCGCGTCGCAGGCGGTTATGACGTCGGAGCGGGAGCAGTCGAGAAGGCTTATGCCCATCGTGATGGTGCGAATGTCGAGGTGCTCCTCGCGTATCATGCGAATAGTTTCGAGAATATCCTGTGTGTTGAGCATATATCCTCCCCGGGCGTCAGACTCTGTGCATCGAGTTGAAGATATCCTCGTGCATCACGCGGATGGAGAGGGCGTTGTTGTCGCCGTACTCCTCGAGGCGCTTGCGGAACTCGTCGAAGGGGACGCTGCTCTCGGTTATGTCCACCATCATTATCATGGCGAAAAGCTCCTGCATTATCGACTGGGAGACCTCGGTGATGTTGACGCCCGAGCGGGCGCATATGCCGGAGACTCCCGCGAGTATACCGACCATATCCTTGCCTATTACCGTTAAAACAGCTCTCATGACCTTCCTCCGAAGCGTATGGATAGAAATTTTTGTTCTATTAATTATAACACCCGCCGCATGATAATTCAAACATAATAATAAAAAAATAAAAAGCAAATAAACGGTTTTTCGATTGACTTTACGGAAATTTATGGTAATAATATTAGTATGCGCGCATTAAGAGCCGCGCGATGCGCACAGCAGGAGCTGTGCGCGGGAGAGAAAGGAGCCGCGAGACAGCTATGAATG
>JAIKYG010000052.1:0-11468 GCA_024683475.1 Clostridiales bacterium
ACGCCTCCCTGTCTGATACGGTATACACCGAGTATATTGTAACACATTTGAAATACTTTTGCAACATCTCGGGGTTTTATTTTCCGACAGCGCCGCGGCGTATTGAATTTTGAGCCGTTTTGGAGTATGATAAGAAAAAAACCACAGGAGCGGATATGGACAGCCTACTTAAAAACACCGTCATTATCGACCATCCCCTGATCGCCCACAAGGTCACCCACTTAAGGGACGTGTACACCGGCAGCAAGGAGTTCTGCGAACTGGTGAACGAGATCACCATGCTCATGGGCTACGAGGCGCTGAGGGACCTTTCCCTCAAAAACGTGAGCGTCACGGCGCCGCTGCGCACCTTCGACAGCCCCGTGCTGGCGGAAGACTTCACCATCGTGCCCATACTCAGGGCAGGCCTGGGCATGGTGGACGGCTTAAGGTCGCTCTCCCCCACCGCCAAGGTGGGCCACATAGGCCTGTACCGGGACGAAAAGACGCTGGAAGCCAAAGAGTACTACTTTAAGCTCCCCGCCGACGCGGACAATGGCCAGTGCCTGATCGTAGACCCCGCCCTCGCCACCGGCGCCACCGCCGTTGCGGCCATCGACCTGCTCAAGAGCGTGGGCGTCACGCGCATCAAGTTCATGTGCATCTTCTCCTCCCTCACGGGCATCTCCGCCGTGCACTCCAAGCACCCAGACGTGACCATATACACCGCCTCCTACTCTGACGAGCCGCTCAACGACAAGGGCTACATCTACACCGCCGCCGGCGACGCGGGCGACCGCATCTGCGGCACGGTGTCCTACAAGCCCTGGCCGAGGGGATAACGCTTTTTTCGCTCCGAAGCCGATAAAAAAACCGCCGCTCGGCGGTTTTTTGTTTGATATAAGCGTTTATTCTTTTTACGCGTCAGCCGTCCGCCGCAGGCGGACATCCGGGAGCCGAAAGCTGCCGGCTAAAAGCTTTTCATCAGCGCCTCCTGCGCCTGTTTCAGCTGCCTTACCTCCTCCATGAACGTGGCGGTCAGGCCTTCTTTGGGCTTGGTGCGGGTGAATGCGCTTGAGAGCACGCCCTCGCCTTTCAGAAAATACTTGGCGTTCACGGGGTAATACTGCCGTTCGATCTCGCTGAACATGGTCAGGAAGCCCTGCAAAAGTTCCGCCTTTTCCATGTCCTCGTCCATGAGCTCGAACAGCCTTTTGTACAGTCCGGGATGGAAGGAGAACATGACGCCGGAAAAGCCCGCCGCGCCCCGCTTAACGCTCTCAAGTAGCGTGGTGGTGTTGGCGTTGTAGAGCTTGAACTCGCTGCCCTTTAATACTTCCAGTCGCCGCGTGATCGTGTCTATGTCGCAGCAGGTATCCTTCATGAAACGGAAACGCCCCGTGTCAAGGCACCTGTCCAGCTCCTCCAGTGTGATAAGGCGCTTGAAGGGATACGGGCACTCGTAAAAGCCCAGGGGGATATCCGGTATCTGCCGGGCGATCTCGTTCACCCGTGGCATTATGCTCTCGCCCTGCCTGCCTGCGCTCACCAGCCGGTTGGTGATGAGTATGAGCGCGTCGACTCCCGAGGAAGCGATCAGCTTGAGCTCCTCCAGCTGGTCGGAAAAGCCCTCCGACACGTGGCCGCTGGCGATCACCGGCACGTGGGCGTGGGAGACCACGAAGCGGGCGATCTCAGCCCTCTCCTTAAGGCTCAGGAAGAATATCTCGCTGGACTGGCAGTCCGCGAACAGGCCGGTGGCGCCGCCCTTTTCGTACCAGTCGATCAGCCTTTCCAGTGAAGCATAGTCCACCTCGCCTTCGTCGGTGAACGGGGTGAGCATTACGGGCCACAGCCCGGGACGGTTCGTTTCGCTCATGTCATTTGCCTTTCAATAAGTGTTTTAGCCGCGAATATTTTAGCCCCGCCCCGCCGCTTCTGTCAACCGCGGCAGTGCGCCGTATCATGACGCGGACAAATAAAAAGGGCGGGGAGCGATCCCCCCGCCTTCATGCGGATCAATAGTTCTCGGCCCTGACCTCGAAGTAGCTCTGCGGATGGGAGCACACGGGGCACACCTCGGGCGCCTTCTCGCCCACCACTATGTGGCCGCAGTTGCGGCATTCCCAGATCTTGATCTCGCTCTTGGCGAACACCTGGGCCAGTTCGATGTTCTTGAGCAGCGCGCGGTAGCGTTCCTCGTGGGTCTTCTCTATCTGCCCCACGGCGCGGAAACGGGCGGCCAGCTCCGGGAAGCCCTCTTCCTCGGCGGTCCTGGCGAAGCCTTCGTACATGTCCGTCCACTCGAAGTTCTCCCCGTCCGCGGCGGCGGCCAGGTTGGCGGAAGTGTCGCCTATGCCCTCCAGCTCCTTGAACCAGAGCTTGGCGTGCTCCTTCTCGTTCTCGGCAGTCTTGAGGAAGATCTCCGCTATCTGCTCGAAGCCGTCCTTCTTGGCTCTGGAAGCGAAGTAAGTGTACTTGTTGCGCGCCTGGGATTCGCCCGCGAAGGCGGCTTCAAGGTTCTTTTCGGTCTGAGTGCCCGCGTATTTGTTTGCCATGATGTTTCCTCCTATATGATCCGCGCGGATGCTCCTCCGCGCGTCAGTGTCGCTGTCAGCGCGCCTGGATCTCCTGCGCCTGGGCGCGGCGGTCGTAGGCCTCCCACAGGGGGCGGTACACCGCCACGTTCTTGTCGTGCTCCTCGCTCGTGCGTGCAAATATCAGCAGGCCCGTGCCAGGTTCGCCCGCGCAGAAGTACAGGTAGTTGTCATTCAGGTAAGTCTCGTCCGGATTGATGGCGGCGCTGATCGCGTTCTTGGACGGCGAACAGATGGGGCCCGCCGGCAGCCCGTCCACCACGTAGGTGTTGTAGGGGGTATTGACCCTGACGTCCTCGCTGGTCAGCGCCAGGCGGGTGATGCCCGTCATGTACTTGACGGTGGGGTCGCTCTGCAGCTTCATGCCCGCGGCCAGGCGGTTATAGAACACCGCGCTCACCCTGCGCATGTCCGCCAGGGACGAGGCTTCCTTTTCTATCACAGATGCGAGAATCAGCACTTCGTCCTCCGTGAGGGTGACGCCCTTGGCGCCGTAGGTCATGCCGTCGGAAAGCTTGCGCCCGCTCTCGTCGTAGGTGGCCTCTGAGTCGAAGTAGGAATTGTACACGTTGTCCATCTGCCTGACCAGCGTGCGGCAGATGTCCGCGACGGTGGCGGTCAGGTATACCCGGTAGGTATCCGGGGCCAGGTAGCCTTCCAGCGCGTAGGGACGCTTCGCCATGTCGGGGCTGGAGGAGGCGTTTATGAGCGCTATGGAATAGCCCACGTAGCCCTCCGTGTTGCGGCACTCCTTAAGGAAGTCCTCCCGGTCGGCTATCGCGCCCACCTGCTTAAGGTAGTCCGCGATGTCCTCCACGTTCCAGCCGGGGATGACGCGGATGGTGCGCTCGTTGGTGGCTTCGCCGCTGGACAGGGCGGACGCCACCTGGGACAGGCTCATGTTCTTTTTAAGGTCGTACACGCCGCTTTGCAGTTTGTTGGTCAGGCCGTAAAACTGCACGTAGTACTTGAACATCTTGCTGCTTCTGATGAAGCCCTCGTTCTCCAGCTTGCGCCCTATTTGGGTGACCGAGTCGCCGCTGTTGACGGTGAAGGAGTACACGTAGGTGTCCTTTTCGTCTGCGGGCGCCAGAAGCGAGTCGTACGCCTTGTTGTACGCGGTCACGCCCACGCCCGCCATCAGAAGCAGGGCGATGAACACGATAAGCACGGGCCTTAGCACGTGCCACAGCCAGTCGTACCAGAACAGGCCGTACTCCCTGTCCTTTATGACGGTCTGCTTGGTGTATCTTTGGGGCTTGAACAGCCTTTTGTACTGCTGGCGCGAGTATTCGCGCTTTTGCTTCTGTGCCATACTATGCCTGCGTGAGCGCCTCTATGTCTATGCCCGCCGCGTCGCCGATTATCTTGTATATGTCGGCGATCAGCCTCTGGAAGCGCAGTTCCGCCAGCATATACGCCTGGGCGTCGCTGTTGAGCTGCAGAAGCGAGGAGATGCGCATCAGCTTCTGCATGTCCTCGCCGTCCGGCTGCTTTCCCGAGGCGGCCTGGGCCTGCATGCGGAACTGCAGGCGCTTGAACTCGTCCAAAAGCGTCCTGTTGGTGGAGTCCTCGTAGGCGGCCTGCTTAAGGGAAACGTACTGTTTGTACTCGTCCGTCTGCTTTAACTGGGACGCCAGTATGTTGGCTGTGTCTATTACGTTTACGCTCATTTTGTCCTCTTACGCGGTTATTACAAGTATCATAGGATTCCTGCGGATGGTCTCGGCCAGGTACTTTTTAAGCGCTTCTTTTATGGCCTCTTTCATCTGCAGGGTGGTGGAGAACTGGCCCATGCGCTTGTACAGCAGCTTTTTGACCGTCTGGCGCGCGCCCTCGGTAAACTCCTCGCTCTCCCGGTTGTGTATGAGCCCGCGGGAGATTATGTCCGGCCCCGCGATGAGCTCGCCCGTGTGGTGGTCGAAGCACAGCACCACTATCAGCATGCCCTCCTGGGACAGCTGCTTGCGGTCCCTGAGCACGCTCTCCCCCACGTCGCCCACGCCCAGGCCGTCCACCAGCACCTCGCCGGCAGGCGCGGCGTCGGCTTTGCGTATGGAGTCCTTGGTGACCTCTATCACGTCGCCTATGGCGGGGATGACGATGTTTTTCTCATCCATGCCCAGGCTCATGGCCAGGCGGGCGTGGTGGTACAGGTGCCTTTCCTCCCCGTGCAGGGGCATGAAGAACTGCGGCGCGGTCAGCCGGTGCATGAGCTTTAGCTCTTCCTGCCTGGCGTGCCCGGACACGTGCACCTCCGCCAGCGCCTCGTATATGACCTCCGCCCCGCTGCTCACCAGCTTGTTTATCACGCGGCTCACGCTGTTCTCGTTGCCGGGGATGGGGTTGGCGGAGATGATGACCATGTCGCTTGGACGGATCTCCAGCTTTTTATGTTCCGCGAACGCCATGCGGCTCAGCCCGCTCATGGGCTCGCCCTGGGAGCCGGTGGTCAAAACCACCATCTCCCCGTCGGGATACTTGTCCATCTCGTCCAGGTCCACGAGCTCGTCGTCCGGGATGTCGAGATAGCCCAGCTGGCGGCTGATGCGCACTACGGACACCATGCTCCTGCCCACCAGGCACAGCTTGCGCCCGTGCCGCGCCGCCGCGTCCGCCACCATCTGTATGCGGTGCACGTTGGAGGCGAACATGGCCACGATTATCCTGTCAGACGCCTTGTCGAACAGCAGGCGCAGGGTCTCCCCCACGTTCCTTTCGC
This sequence comes from Clostridiales bacterium, assembly GCA_024683475.1. Taxonomy (GTDB): domain Bacteria; phylum Bacillota; class Clostridia; order Christensenellales; family Aristaeellaceae; genus RUG14130. The sequence continues at coordinate 5,299 of JAIKYG010000052.1, forward strand.
TCATGGTGTAGCCGGGGCGCTCCACGTTGGTGGAATCCGCCAGCAGCAGCTTTACCCCGCTTTGCCCCAGCGCGGCAAGGCGCTGGAAGTCCGTGGTCTGGCCCGCTACGGGCGTGTAGTCGATCTTGAAGTCCCCGGTGTGCACCACCACCCCCACGGGGGTGTGGATCGCCAGGGCGCAGGAGCCTGCTATGGAGTGGGTCACGTTTATGAACTCCACGCCGAAGCAGCCCGCGACTATGGTGTCCCCGGGTTCGACCTCGATCATCTCCACCCGGTTGGACATGCGGTTTTCCTTGAATTTCAGGCCCATCAGCGCGCAGGTCAGGCGCGTGGCGTACACCGGAGCGGACAAGTCGCTTAGCACGTAGGGAGCGGCGCCGATGTGGTCCTCGTGGCCGTGGGTGACGAAAAAGCCTTTTATGCGGGAAGCTTTCTGTTTAAGGTACGTTATGTCGGGGATCACCAGGTCCACGCCCGGCATGTCGTCCTTGGGGAACATGGAGCCCATGTCCACCACTATGATGTCTTCGCCGCACTCGAAGGCGGTCATGTTTTTGCCTATCTCGCCCAGGCCGCCCAGAGGTATGACTTTAAGTACATCCTGCGAAGGGGGTGTATATGTATGCTGCTTTGTCATAGTTAACCTCCCTCTCGTCATGTTTACAACTTTCCAAAAAGCATTATAGCACAAAACGCCCGGAAATAAAAGGGCGCGGGAAAAATAAAAAGGGCGGCAATCAAGCCGCCCTTCCGGGTCATCGGTCTGTTGGGTGAAAGTCACTGCGCGGTCATGAACCTGTACTGCGCTTCGCACAGTCCGCGGTAGTGGCCGCCTTCCAGTTTGATCAGTTCCTCGTGGGTGCCCCTCTCCGTTATGTTGCCGCCGCTCACCACCATGATCAGGTCCGCGTTCCTGATGGTGGACAGGCGGTGGGCGATCACGAAGCTGGTCCTGCCCTTGAGCAGCGCGCCGATCGCCTTCTGTATGAGTATCTCGGTGTGGGTGTCTATGGAAGAAGTCGCTTCGTCCAGTATCAGTATCCTGGGGTCGCTTAAAAGCGCCCGGGCGAAGGATATCAGCTGCCTCTGGCCCTGGGAGAGCATGCTGCCCCTTTCGTTGACCACCGTTTGGTAGCCCTTTTCCAGGCCCATTATGAAGTCGTGGGCGTACACGGTCTTTGCGGCCTGTATGACCTCTTCGTCCGTGGCGTCAAGCCGCCCGTAGCGGATATTGTCCATGATGGTGCCGGAGAATATGAAGCTGTCCTGCATCATCACGCTCATCTGCCGCCTTAAGGAGTCCAGCTTCACGTCCCTGACGTCGTGCCCGTCTATCTTCACGCTGCCGCCCGTGACGTCGTAAAACCGGCTGATAAGGTTGACCACGGTGCTCTTGCCCGCGCCCGTGGGTCCCACCAGCGCCACGGTCTGCCCGGGCTTTATGTCGAAGGACACGCCGTTAAGCACCGTTTTTTCCGCGTTGTAGCCGAACACCACGTCGTCGAACGTGACCCGCCCCTGTATGGGAGGCAGATCGGAGGCGCCCGGCTTGTCCTGGATCTCGCTTTCGGTGTCCATGATCTCGAAAATGCGCTCCATGTTGGCAGAAGCGGTCAGTATCTGGTTGTAAAAGTCGCTGATGGCGTTTATGGGCTCCCAGAAACGCCCCACGTACCAGAGTATCGCCAGCATGTCCGCCAGAGCGAGGGTGTCGGCGCGTATGAACTTTACGCCGAATATGTACACCAGCACCGTGCCCAGGGAACCCACTATGTCCAGCGTGGGGCCGAACGCCTGGCTCAGTTGCACCGCCTTTATCCAGGAGTGCTTGACGTCGTCGTTCACCGTGCGGAAGGTTTTGCTGTTGACTTCCTCGCGGGTGAACGCCTGGGTCACACGCATGCCGCTTAAGGTCTCGTGCAGGAAGCCGTTCATGGTGGAGGACTTGATGGAGTTGGTGAGCCAGCGCACCCTTATCATGCGCTTGAGTTTGAACACGGACAGCGCCAGAACAGGCAGTATGCACAGCGCCACCAGCGTGAGCTTCCAGGAGATCGCCAGCATTATGCCCACCAGCAGCACCAGCGTGAAGCACTCGATCAAAACGTTTACGATGCCGTTTGAGAACAGGTCGTTCAGGCTGTTCACGTCGTTTATGACCCTGACCAGCAGCTTGCCCGCGCTGCGGGTGTCGAAAAACGAAAAGCTCTGGCCCTGTATGTGCTTGAACAGGTCTTCCCTGAGTTTCGCTATGGCGCGCCTGCCGGAGGTGTCCATAAGCCGGATGCGCTGGCGGGTGCACAGCATCGCGGTCAGGCTGACCGCCACCATGCCCAGCAGCACGAATGGCACCAGGGAAAACTCCCCGCTCTGCAGATAGCCCACCGCGCGGCTCATGAGGTAGGTATTGGCAAGCGCCGCCACCGTGGCGACCGACATCAGCACCAGGGCGGTGAACACCTGCTTTTTGTAGGGGAGCATGTACCTTAACACGCGCCTGAACAGTTTTTTGTTGAAGGGGCGCTCAAGCTGCTCGTCGTCAAGCTGTCTTATGACCGTAGCCATTACGCCACCCCCTCTACCTTGACGGCGCTGGACATCTGGTCCCTGACCATGCCCGCGTATATGCCGCCCAGTTCCATGAGTTCTTTGTGTTTGCCTCGCTCCGCGATCTCGCCGTCCTTGAGTACGATGATCTGGTCGGCGTTTTTGACCGAGGAGATGCGGTGGGCGATTATGAAGGTGGTGCGGTCCTTCATCACGGTCTTGAAGTTCTGCTGGATCTCGTACTCCGTCTCCATGTCAACGGCACTGGTGGAATCGTCCAGCACCAGTATGGAGGGCTGTATGAGCACCGCGCGGGCGATGGACGCCCTCTGCCTCTGGCCGCCGCTCAGGCCAAGGCCCCTTTCGCCCACCACCGTGTCGTAGCCCTGGGGCGTCTGGCGTATGAACTCGTCCGCGCACGCGGCTTTCGCGCTGTCCACCACCTGCTGCAGGGTGGCTTCGGGCCGCCCGTAGCGGATGTTGTCGTTGATGGTGTCGGAGAACAGGAAGCTCTCCTGCGGCACGAAGCCTATGTGCTGGCGCAGGGGCTTGAGCTTCTGCTTCCTGACGTCTATGCCGTCTATGAGCAGCTGTCCGGACTGTATGTCGTAAAACCGGCCCAGCAGGTTTATAAGCGTGCTTTTGCCGCTGCCCGTGGCGCCCATCACGGCTACGGTCTCGCCGCTTTTCGCCTCAAGGCAGATGTCCTTGAGCGCCACGTTGTCGCCGTAAGCGAAGGTGACGTGGTCGAACACCACGTGGCCCTTGAACTCGTCGGGGGATACGGCGTCCTCGGGTTCCTTTATAGTGGAGCCGAGGTCCATATAGTAGAACACCTTTTCGCAGCCCGTCAGCGCCATCGCGGTGGCGTTGATTATGTTGGCCACCTGGCGCATGGGGTTGGTGAGCATCCAGATGTAGCCCGTAACGCCCACCAGCGTACCTATGTCCATGCGGCCCAGGTACACCATAAGCGCGCCGCCCGCCAGGGTGATGGGCGTGCACAGGTTGGACAGCATGTCCATGAAGGGCATAAAGCTGCTCCACACCCAGGACGCCTCCAGGTTCTTGTCCAGCAGGGTGCGGTTGTCCTTTTCGAACAGGCCCATCTCGTACTCTTCCCGGTTGAACGCCTTGACTATGTGCATGCCCGCCAGGTTCTCCTGGGTGCGGGTGTTAAGTACGGCGTTAAGTTCCCTGACCTCACTGAACACGGGGCGGATGCGCCTTCTGAACTTGAACGCCACGATGGCGATTATCGGTGCCATAACGAGCACCATCAGCGTCACCTCCGGGCTCATGAACATCATGAACACGAAAGAGCCCACGAAGCACAGGGAGTTGGTGAATATGGAGAAGGTGGTGTTGCACAGGAAGTTCCTTACGTTGTTAAGGTCTCCCGTCATGCGGCTCATTATCTCGCCCACGCGGTTCTTGTCGTAGAACTCCCAGGGCATTTCCTGCAAATGGTCGTACAGGTCGCTCCTGATGCCGCAGATGATGTTCTGGCTCACGCGCTGAAAGCGCATCGCGCGCACGTAGTTGGACAGCGCGCGGGTCACGGCGAACAGCGCTATAAGCCCGCACAGGGTGTACAACAGGTCGTACTGCCCGTCGGTTATAACGTCGTTTACCACCATTTTCGTGAGTCTCGGCACTATGAGCCGGGTTATAATGGCGAATACCTCAAGCGACAGCGCCAGCGTCATCTGGGCTTTATAGGGTCTGAACAGCCTGAGCATCCTGCCCATGTTCCCGTGCATAGCCGTCACCTCCCATCATGGGCTATTTTACCCGCCCATTGTTATGAACAAAGGGCTTTTATGCTATGGCTGTGTTGAGTTTGGGGCTGCTTTTCGGAAGGATTGACACAGCGGCGGAAAGTGTCTATAATTCATTGCGGATACGTCATGAAACCGCATTCGCCCGTCCGCAGAATGGAGGCTCGCCATGAGAAAACTGCTGTCTTTGATAATCGTGCTCGCGCTGTGCCTGCCTGCCTTCGCGCAGGAGATCGACCCCGAAAAGGGCGTGTTCGTGCTGATGAACATCCCCTATTCCATGTTCTACGAGGAGGAGACCACCGTAGGCGCGTACGACTCCGTGTCCTCCGCCACGAGGCAGAAGTCCCGCAGCGCGGACTATGCGGGCGGCTCCTTCCACATGACCCCCGACGGCGCCTATATAAGCGGCATAGTGTTCCCCGTGTACGTGGAGGACGAAAGCTGGCTTGCCACCTACGGCGGAGAGGAATTCACGGACGAAAGCTCCGTAAGCATAACCACCACCATCGACGGCGTGACCTCGACCACTGTGTACAAGGGCGCCGACGCGCTGTTCGAGGCCTTCCCCTTCTCCTATTACCGCTTAAGCGAGATCCCCAAGGTGTACAAGGTGCTGGACGGGCTCAACTGCCATTTCGGCCCCTTCGTCGGCCCGGTCATATACGTGGAAGGCGACGTGGAAGTCATCTCCGACCCGTTTGCGGATCTGGCGCTCAAAGTCACCGGCGCCGACGAGTACCTTCAAAATGAATTCGTCCGCGGCTTGGTGCTGGAAGAAAAGGACGGCGAAAGAGTCGGACTCGAGCACCTTAAGAACATCTGGCTCAAGACCACCCTGGGCCTTAACGCAAGCGAGGACGTCTACCCCGCCATGGCCGGCAGGACCCTCGTCGCCGCCGAATTCTACACACTGGAAGCCAAGTACGTCGTGAACTGCGAAACGCCGCTTCCGAAGGAGTAAAAGATTAGGCATAAATACACCAAAGCTGCCGCGGGAAGTATCCCGCGGCAGCTTTGGTGTACATCAGTTTTTTACCGTAAGCGCAAAATAAAGCACACCTCGCGGATGTAAGCGAAAGATGAGATAATAGTGTCCCAAGAATTCCCGAGAATTCTCGAGAAGATTCACGAGAAAGACAAAGAATGGAGGGACACATTAAGATGGGCGGAAGTGTGCAGGAGCTGAAGCATGCAGCCAGACTGCAAGAGTGGTCCGTACGGGTAGCGGAGTGCCGGAGCAGTGGCATCGGAGTAAAGACATAGTGTGCGGAACAAGGCATAGCGCTCAAGACATATTACAACTGGGAAAGGCAGATAGTAAAGACAGCCTGTAAGCAGTATGCTTTACCTGGGCCAGGACAAAGAGGGCCGCTGACGCGCATCGATCCGTACCAACTGCCAGCAGACGAGTGTGAAGCCGGTGTGCCGGGCATAACGATCCGGCACGGAGAGAGCAGTATTATACTGCCGGCGGGTGTCAACGCGGAGAGCATAGCTGAACTGGTAAAGGCGCTGAACCGCCATGCTTGACTTCAGCAGGGTGCAGAACTACTACATAGCGTGCGGGCACACGGATATGCGCAAGCAGATCGACGGGCTGGTGGCAGTGGTAGAACTGCAGTTCGGACAAAAAGTTGATGAAACATCGATCTTTCTTTTCTGCGGGAACAAGTCCGATCGGATCAAAGCGCTGTATTGGGACGGCACGGGATATGTGCTGCTGTTCAAACGCCTGAGCGAGAAACGCTTCCAGTGGCCGAGGAACGAAAAGGAGCTGAAACTGCTCACGAAGCAGGAATTCCGGTGGCTGATGGAAGGGCTGTCCATCGTCCAAAA
>JAIKYG010000073.1:0-6370 GCA_024683475.1 Clostridiales bacterium
ATTACCAACGGTGAAGGCAAAATACTTGGTCTGCCCCAGGTAGTGCTCGCCCCCGCCGTACGCGCCAACACCAAGGTCTATTACAATACCAAGGCCATGGAAGCTGCGGGCTACACCGAGTTCCCCACCGATCTTGAAGGCCTCAAGGCTTTCCTCGAAGCGCTTCAGCAGACCCAGTACAACGTAGGTCTTGTAGCTTCCAAGGATCAGCTGCGCAACTACTTCCTGGGCATCTACGGCCTGCGCAACCGCGGCACCCACTATGACGTGGTGGACGTGGATCCCGAGACCGGCAAGCCCCGCATCTGGGCACAGTCTCCCCGTTTCCGCGAGTGCCTTGAATACCTGCATGACCTCTATGCGAACGGCCTGATCTATCAGGAGCTGTTCACCAACGGTGCCGACAAAGTGTCCGCGCAGAGCAGCAAGGAAGAGCTGGGCGTATACATCTCCACCGCGACCTACGCTATCACCGCCCAGTTCATCGACGACTATGCCGGTGTGCCGTATCTGCTGGAAGGTCCCTACGGCGACCAGATCATGAGCGATATCCGTTCCAATCTGCACTCCGTCAACAATTTCTGCCTGACCGACAAGTGCGAGAACATTGAGCTTGCCCTGCGCTGGGTAGACTACTTCTACTCCGAGGAAGGCTCCCGCTTCTTCCTGCTGGGCGTGCAGGATCAGGACTGGGAGATCAAGGAAGACGGCTCCGTGTACTTCACCGATGCCGCACTGGCGACCTGGCTCGACACCATGTCCCAGGACACCTTCAAATCCCAGTTCGGCATGTGGCCCGGTGGACGTGTTCCCGCCGCGTTCTACGATAACCTCTGCGGTGCTGAGTTCGACCCGATCCCCAGGGCTACCGCTTACGCCATGCTGCAGTATGCTTCCGACGTGATCTGGCCCTTCTTCAACTGGACGATCGAGGAAAATGACGTGATCAAGACCGTCGAAAGCGACATCAAGAGCTACATCACCAACTCCTTCGCCCAGGCAGTCACCGGCGACATCGAGATCACCGATGAATGGTGGAACCAATTCGTGGCAAAAATCGACGAAATGGGCTCTGCCAAACTGCTTGAGACCTACGAGTCCGTGCTGGCCCGCGTTTATCCCGACGGCAACTACTAATCGGTTCTCCGGCTGACTTAGCTCAGCCTCTCCGCCTGGCGGGCCTCTTCGTGCCCGTCAGGCGTTCAGTTTAGGTAATAATCGACTCATCTGGAGGCACCGTTATGCAGGATCTGCGCAAAAGGAACTGGCTGGCGGACTGGGGCAAGTCCCTCACCAAGTATTGGCAGCTGTACCTGCTGCTGATCCCTGTCATCGTATACTACCTGTTGTTTAAGTACAAACCCATGCTGGGCGTGCAGATTGCGTTCCGCAATTACCAGTTGCGCAAAGGTTCGTGGCTGAGCGACTGGGTAGGTCTTAAGCATTTCCTGCGTTTCTTTTCCAGCTATTGGAGCTGGACTATCATCAAAAACACTCTTATCATAGGCTTTTTATCCCTGATATTCTGTTTTCCGTTCTCCATATGCCTGGCGCTGATATTCAACGAACTGCATTCGCAGCGCTTCAAAAAAACCATGCAGACCATCACCTATGCGCCGCACTTTGTTTCCACCATCGTGGTCGTAGGCATGATGACTGCGATGACTTCCCCCTCCACAGGCGTTATAAACAAGTTGCTCGTAAGCCTGCACCTGGTGGACGAGCCCATATACTTTATGGGCAGCAGCAAGTATTTCCGCTTCATGTACATTTATTCCGCCCTTTGGAAGGACGGGGGCTGGAACGCGATAATCTTCATATCCGCCCTGGCTGCCATTGACCCGTCGCTGTATGAGGCGGCAACAGTGGACGGCGCGTCCCGTCTGCAGCAGCTTATCCACGTGACATTTCCATCCATTCTGCCTACGATCGTCATCATGCTTATACTCGAATCCGGCAAAGTGCTCAACGTAGGCTACGAAAAGGCATACGCTATGCAGAATGATCTGAACCTGGCGGTTTCCGAGGTCATTTCGACATATTCATATAAACGGGGCCTTGAGGCAATGGAATACGATTACGCCACCGCCATAGGCCTGTTCAATTCCGTGATAAGCTTCACAATGCTGATCACAGTGAACGCCATCGCAAAACGGGCGTCCGAAACCAGCTTGTTCTGAAAGGAGGACGCTCATGCAGAAATTGACGAATTTGCCAGCAAAAGCACCCGCGCACCATATGAGAGCCAACGGGGGAGACCGGTTTTTCCAGGGTTGTATATACTTGCTTACCGTTATTATCGCAATCGTGACCGTATATCCGCTGATTTATGCCCTGAGTGCTTCCATATCCAAGCCTCTCAATATCATGAACGGCAGCGTATGGCTCTGGCCTGTGGAGCTTTCTTTCCAGGCATATAAAAACGTTTTTGCCAGCAAAAGCATCATACTGGGCTATGGCAATACGGTCTACTACGCTGTGGTCGGCACCGCGATCAACATGGTCCTCTCCGTAATGGCGGCCTATCCGCTGTCCATGCCGGACATCAAAGGCAAAAACTTCGTTACGATTCTTATTACGTTCACCATGTTCTTCTCAGGCGGCATAATCCCGTCTTACCTGAATGTAAGAGACCTGGGCCTGCTGAACAGCCGCTGGTCCGTCATGATCCCCGGCGCGATCAACGCCACCAACATGCTGATACTGCGCAATTACTTCATCCATTTGGTACCCGGAGAACTGCGCGAAGCCGCATCTATCGACGGATGCAGCGCCATCGGGACAATGTTCAAGATAGTGCTGCCGCTGAGCAAGTCCATACTCATGGTGGTCATGCTGTACTACACGGTGTCCCACTGGAATTCCTACTTTGAAGCGATGATGTACCTGCAGAAGGCGCAGGAAAAATGGCCCCTTCAGGTGCATCTGCGCAACATCCTCATCATGTCCCAGATGGGCGACATGGCGGAGCAGTCCGGCGTTGATGACGTTAACACACAGCTGCTGTACGAAGCTCTGAAGTACGCGATTATCGTGGTATCCGCCGCGCCGCTGCTCATCCTATACCCCTTTGTGCAGCGCTTCTTTGAAAAGGGCATCATGATGGGTTCCATCAAGGGATAAGTCCGGCGAAAAATAATAGAAATGCGAGGTCTGACCGATGTTCGATCTACGGGAAATGTGTAAGGACAAGGTGCTGGTCGCCGCCCACCGCGGTACGTGGATGGGCAACGTGCCCTGCAATACAATAATGTCTTTTAACGCGGCGCTTAAAGCCGGAGCCGATATCGTTGAGCTGGACGTGTCACGCAGCCTGGACGGAACGCTGTATGTATTCCATCCCGGCACGGAAAAACACTATCTTCACAGCGAAAAGCCTATTGCGGAAATGCACGACGATGAGGTGCGCGAGCTCCGCCTGGTCAATACTGACGACGCAGTCACCCAGTACCCGGTGCCCCTCTTTGACGATGCGCTGGAGGCGCTCAAAGGGCGCTGCGTTATCAACGTGGACAAGTTTTTCATGTATCCGAAAGATATAATCAAGGCGATACGACGCCATGAAATGGCCAATCAGGTGCTGGTAAAGTCTAATCAGGAGGAGCGCTTCTACGACCTGGTGGAGGAGCTTGCTCCGGATTTTGCTTATATGACATTCGCCAGGGACGAGGATCACGCTTCCGAAATACTGCTTAAGCGCAACATACACTATCTTGGCACGGAGGCTCTGTTCAAAACCGAGCAAAGCGAATTCGCCACCCGGGAATATCATGAAAAAATGCATCGCATGGGCCTGCTCACTTGGGCAAACGCCATAGTGTTCAATTACAAAACCGTCCATTCAGCAGGGCACACAGATGACCTGTACACTATGGACCGCCCGGATGACGGTTGGGGATATTTGGCCAGTCTGGGCTACAACATGATCCAGACGGACTGGGTCGCGCCCTGTGTAGCGTATCTGAAGGAAAAGGGTTGGCGGAAATAAGCGTTGCCGGTCTCCCCTATTTATATTCGTTAGAGGAATTATAATGAAGCTGACATTTCTCGGAACCAGCGCAGGAGAAAACTATCCTGCGCTGTGGTGTCATTGTCCAAACTGCGATTATGCACGAACTCATGGCGGGAAAAACATACGCCAGAACACTTGTACGATGCTGGACGACTACGTCATGCTTGATCTGAGCAACCACGCATTCCAAAGCTCCCTGCTATTCGGTTGCGATCTGACGAAACTGCGTCTGCTGCTGGTCACCCACAGGCACAGGGATCATCTGTACACCCATCATCTGATCTGGCGCACAAAGATGCGCACGGCGGACAACCGAATAATAGAGCCGACAAACGATTTCGATATGTATGAGGCGATCCATTGGATGGGTTCCCGCTTAACTCCACTGCCATGGCTGGATATATACGGCCATGAGAGCGTCTATCGGGAGATCCTTCAAAACGACCGCTATCATGCGGAGCTGGAAAAAGATGTATACAGGGTCGCTTTTCATCCACTGCAGTGCGGTGAGACCGTGCGCCGTTCGGATCTTGATATTTCTTTCACGGCTGTCGCTTCGCGCCACGGTGTGCCTACTTTCAACTACATCATCGAAAGAGGCGGCAGGACTCTGCTTTATGCCCTGGACTGCGGGGGGTATGACGCGGATATGCTGGAGCTGATCGCCAGATACCGTTACGACTGCGTTGTGATCGAAGGCACTTTCGGACTCATGCCGGACAGGTTCGATTCACATCAAAACTTTGGCAAAAACCTGGAACTCATGCGTTTCCTTGACCGGCGCAGTCTGTGGAAAAGCGAAAAGAGGTTTATTATCACCCACATGTCCCCGCACTGGACACCGCCTCACGAGGAGTTTTGCAGGATAGTCGCACCTTACGGCATGACCGTGGCGTACGACGGCATGTCAGCCGAGTTTTAACGTATCACAACCGGCGAATCACTTTGGCAAGAGGAAAAGGCTATGGCTAAAAAACAGATAGTATGGATAATGACAGACACAACAGGCTACAATATGGTCGGCTGCTACGGTTCAAAGATCTCCACGCCCTGCATCGACTCCATGGCTCACAGCGGCCTTCGTTTCGAACGCGCCTATACCTGCCAGCCAGTGTGCGGACCCGCCAGGTCTGCTTTGTTTACAGGTTTATTCCCCCACTCGAACGGCAGCTGGGGCAATTCCATGCCGCTTGGAGCAGATGTTAAAACGCTGGGACAGCGGCTGTCCGAGCGCGGAATCGCCTGCGGATATATCGGCAAATGGCATCTGGATGCAGGCGACTACTTCGGCTACGGCATATGTCCCGACGGCTGGGAAAAGAAGTACTGGTACGACATGAAGTGCTATCTGGATGAGCTTACGGATGCAGAACGGCTGTTCTCCCGTGACGCAAATTCGAGTCGCAAGAATATCCCCGCCTCGTTTACATACGGCTACCGCGTTACGGAGCGGGCGCTGGCATTTATCCGGGAGCATAAGGACGAAGACTTCTTCCTTGTAGTATCGTATGACGAGCCCCACGGGCCAAGCCTGTGCCCGGAGCCTTACGCCTCCATGTATGAAAAATACCTAGGATCAAATCCCGCATGGAACGACGACCTGTCTGACAAACCCGAGTGCCTGCGCATATGGGCGGAAACCACGGGTGAAAAAGACCTGTCCAGGCGGCACTGCGGTATAAGTCCCCGGGTCGCCGCGTGCAACAGCTATATTGATTCACAGATAGGCCGCGTGCTGGACTGCGCCAGAAACCAGGCTCCCGATTCGCTGCGGCTGTTTACCTCAGATCACGGCGACGCCGGCCACGCCCACGGATTGAGCGCAAAAGGGCCTTCCGTCTATGACGAAATCGCGCGTATCCCACTCATTTTTGAAGGCGCCTGCGTGCCGATAAACCGGGTCTATCCCCATGTGGTTTCCCACATAGATCTTCCGGCCACCGTGCTGGATTACATGGACACTCCTCGTCCCGTGATGCTTGAGGGTGAAAGCCTGCTGCCCCAGTTCACAGACCCCGACAGACCCACCGGCCGTCCCGCCCATATGGAGTTCGGCAGGTATGAGATAGATCATGACGGTTTCGGCGGATTCCAGCCCATGCGTGCCGTTATAACGGACGAGTACAAGCTGGCGCTGCACCTGCTGGACAGCGACGAGATGTACGACACCGTCAGTGATCCTTACAACCTCAAAAACGTTATATCCGATGAAAACTGCGCTGCGGCACGAAACGCTCTCCACGATGAACTGCTCGACTGGATGAACCGCACCCGCGACCCGTTCCGTGGCTACCAGTGGCAGTGCCGCCCATGGCGCAAGGACAAACGACCTTCATGGAATGTGGACGGCTATACACG
>JAIKYG010000023.1:0-3596 GCA_024683475.1 Clostridiales bacterium
TCTTTGTCCTCAAGCAATTCAAGCGTGCGGCTATCGCTTTCGACAATCCTGCCCAACAGCGCGATTCTCTCGTCTTTAGGCAACGGCTTGAGCACAATATTGACTTCTCCGGCATAACGGTAATATGACGGGAGATCTATGGTCACGTCCCCCACCCTGCGCTCTTGATGTATCTCCCCCGGATAATTCTTCAGTACATAGGGCCTTTCTCCGTCAAAGCTGGCCCGCAGCAGTTCCTCTGCCAGGTCGGCTTTTCTAAAAGGCCTGTTCAGTACCCAGTTCAGCGCTTCGCTTTCCTCGGCGGGCTTTATACGCAGCTGTATCACTCCGGGTCTCACTGAAGTCAAAGCTTCCAGTTCATTTTTCGCAGCCAAATCGTCGCCGACAAAGATAAAGTCCATACCGCACAGAGCACATTCCTGTGCCTGGGTAAACACGTCCAGCTTCCTGTGGCGTTCCAGTGTGGGCAGACCGTCACCCACAACATATCGTTTGTGGGTCTGTGATGCAACGAACCCACCGACTTCGAGTCCGTACTCGTGCAGCAGAGAATTCATTTTTACCGCTTCACGGTAAGGCAGGCCTGTATACGCCTTGGGATAATAGTTATGACAGGCACGCAGCCTGTCCATCTTTGCCCCCGCCCGTTTCAGCGCCTCAAGGTTTTCCTTCTGTTTATCTGTGGGGATCGTGGCATTCAGTTCAACGGTGAGCCCCTGCGTGTTGTGTGTGAGCTCCACCGTCTCCTCAAGCGAATATCCGTAATCCAGGCGTATTACGTCAAGCCCGAACTCCCTGAACGCCCGAATGTCCATCCTGCCGATGCCGAAACGTTCCATGGTGCGCGGCGCCACGTCCGCATCGACCTTCATGCCGTAAGAATGAGCAAGTTTTGTCAGTTTCGGCATGTCCGAGTGCAGCGCCTTGACGTCAGATTCCGGCAGCTGCATGGATGTGAACAGCATATCGATCCCCGCCGCCTGAGCTTCTGCCAGGTGGCGTTCGGTCTGCTCCAGTGAAATGCCAAGCCCCACATATGCGCTGGTTCCAAAATGCATATCGCTTCCTGCCTCGCTTTTTCCGTTTTTTGTCAGACTTCCGCTATCATACCGTCGTAAGCGATCTCTATTCCGTAGGGTTCCATATACCTGCACATTTCATCATGCAGCATATGCCCGTTATGTGAAAAATGGCTGCTGATGAAACGTGTATATCCGTCGGCTACACCGTCCTGCAGGAACCTTTCTTTCAGGCGGATGTTTTCCGCAAATCCCATATGAGAGGTATAATTGGGAGGCAGCGGATTGGGACCGTAAGTGCAGTCCATACTGATCACGTCTATCGGACGCTTGACTCTTGCTTTCAGCATTTCCAGCGCCCTGTCGCACCGAAATCCGGTATCATGCATGTACAAAAAACTCTTCCCGTCCCGCTCGATCAGGTAAAACTTGCCGTTTTTCGCGCTGTGTACCGCCGGCAGAACCGTTATATGATGTATTGCTGTGTCAAACTCGTCCCCCGATTCCACCGTATGCATTTCCAGGTATTCCTTGTACGGCATAAGCTCGTCCATTATATCATACGGCCCATAGATCGGTATAACGGGCAGATCTTTTCCATAGTACACCGCTTTTCGGAACTCTATGTAAAGTGGAGTCAAGTGATCTCCGTGGTTGTGGGTGACGATTATATCTTTCAGCAGACACAAGTCGAGGTCCAGACGGAGTTTCTGGGCATACAGATCCGGATCCAGGTCTATCAAAAGCACATCGTCCACTATGGCTCCCGCACGAGTACGTATGTTTTTACCACCTAGTTCAGCCGCCTTTTTGCACGCTTCGCAGGTGCAGAAAACGGCAGGCCAGCCTTCCGCTGCGGCAGTCCCCAGCCACTGTATTTTCATATTCTTCTCCTCTACGCTTTATCCATTTTGGAAACGAACAGCCGCCCGATCTCACCAAGCAGTTCCAGCAGTTTAGGTATAAGCGCAGGGTCATGCGCGGTCAGTTCGCCCACGGTCTCAAAGTTGACTGTACCTTCATAGCCGATCTCGCTTAATGACTTAAGCACCATTTCCCAGTCGGTCACGCCGAAATACGGGAAGCGGTGGTTGTCGTTGATACCGTCGGTATCCTGCAGATGCAGCGCCTTAAGACGTTTGCCAAGCGTGTGTATGGCGATTCCTTGGTCCTTTCCCAGCACGGCGGCGTGGCCGCTGTCGTAACAGAAGCCGAACAGTTCCTCCCCGGCAAGGGCGTTCAAGTCATCTATGTACCGACAGGCGTCATGCATGTCCGCGCACGCGGTCTCTATGAGCTTGCCGTTGCACCTTGAGAACATGTTTTCCAGCAACACTATCACGCCGGTGCGCCTTGCGGTGGGGATGAGCGAGGCATAGCGCTCCATGTTGATCTCTCTTTCCCGATCCGGATCCAGCCGCTGCTCATAGTGCATGCAGGTCGGATGAATGACCAGATACGGGCAGTTCAAAAAACGGCAGGCCTCAAGACACATCTCAAATGACCGCATAAGGAAGGCATTCATTTCCTCGCTGTCTGCTGTCCAGGAAGGAAAAGGTGCATGCGCCTGACCGAAACCCACATTGTACTTTTCTCCAGCTTCTTTAATAGGACGGACGCATTGATCAAGGAACACCTCGGTCGGCAGCGTGAATTCTCCTTCACTAACTCCGGCGCGAATGGTTTTGGCCGACAAATACGTGTTGAGCCCCATGTCCACGCAGTCGAAGCCTGCCCCGGCTATCAGGCGCATTCCCTCGTCGATCCCATAGCGCTCGAATATGCCGCCCGTCTGCACGCTGATCCGTCTTTTCATGGCATTGCCTCCCAACTAAAGCTGTAAACCATCTCAAGTATACCGCTCTGAAAAAAGGGTGTCAACACCCGCGGTCAGTGAAAAGGCGTAAATAATTGTTGACAAAAATATGTTAATGGATTATTATATTGTTAACGTTTATATTCTGTTTACCTTGTTTATCCTGATGGTTGCCGCTTCAGTGCGGTTCATAATAAAAAGGAGGTATCATCGTGAAGAAACTGTTGCTTCTTGTGCTTGCGTTCGCACTGCTTTTCAGTGTCGCGCACGCAGAGTTCCCCCTCGTTGAGGAACCGACCACCCTCAAGATCTTCTGCCGTACCCCCGCGACTTACCCTGACCAGGATAACTCCAAGGTCACTTGTATGATCGAGTACGAGAAGATGACCGGCGTCCACATCGAGTGGGACAGCGTTCCCGCAGCCGTATGTGACGACACATTGACCGCAGCCATTTCTTCCGGCGACTATCCCGGGATCATCATGAAAATGCGCCTCGCGCAGACCACTGCCAACCAGTGGGGCGAAGAAGGCATTTTGGTCGACCTGGCTCCATATCTTGAAGAGTGCTGCCCCAACTTTACCGCTCTGATGGAGAAGTATCCCGACATCCGCATTGCCATTACCAACGGTGAAGGCAAAATACTTGGTCTGCCCCAGGTAGTGCTCGCCCCCGCCGTACGCGCCAACACCAAGGTCTATTACAATACCAAGGCCATGGAAGCTGCGGGCTACACCGAGTTCCCCACCGATCTTGAAGGC
>JAIKYG010000082.1:0-7697 GCA_024683475.1 Clostridiales bacterium
GGTAAATCCGGCCCTGAGACTAAATGAGACCTGTTTACATGATCTTTGTTGAGATTGCATTAAGATTTATACGGATATATTGACTTTAGGCCCTGTTTTATAGTAAAATAGCCAGTGTTCACGAGGTCGCATGGCTCAGTTGGTAGAACGATCTGGTACAGGTTAAAGAATCCCCTCCTTCGAGATGCTTTATTGGTCGTTCAAACTGTTATATGCAACCGCAAAATTGGCTTTATAGCAGTTACAGCAAAACCCCATCAAATTGATACAAAAGTCCTTGATTCTCAAGGATTTTCTTCGTTTTTGGGCACTTTTGGCCACTTTAGGGGTGTTCAGAACACCCCCCTGTTTTACGATGTAAACAGTATGCTCCACCAACAAAGCCCTACGAATTTCGCGTAGCTCAGTTGCCAGTCATTGTGTCATACGCAACCGTCAGTTGATGTGAACAGCACGGTGGTTTCGACGTAAACACCATGCCGTTTTCGGTGTAAACAGAGTGACTGCTCAAGTATTTGGCTTTGTGAAATGTTTCACATTGCCGTTCACATTGTTCTTCACATAGATTTTGGCATTTTTCCAATACAGGGCATGGTTGATGTGAACAGAGGGACATTTTCGCTGTAAACAGTATGCCTGCACAGGTATCTGGGTCATGATATGCTACGAATGTCAAACCTGCTGCGAGATCCGGAAACATCCGGCAAATGCGAGGACATCGAAAAGCAGAGCCTTCCTCCGCTTTGGGCGGAAGAAGGCTCCTTTTTTGTGTATACGGATCTAACTAATGCGGTTCTGCAGGATTATCTGCCGAACTGAGCATCGTTGTTGCCGGATACGGTGGTCCACATCTCAAGCATGTTGATGGGGTCGTTGAAGTCAGCTACCCAGCCGTTGCGGGCGATGTCATAGTTGCCTTCCTTGCGCTCGTTGAGGAATACGCCCCAGTCAATGTTCCTTACGGTCATGTTGATGCCGATGACCGCGAAGTCTTCCTTCATGCACTCGGCGATGGCGATGTGGCCGGAGCTGGTGTTGGTCAGATACTCGAAGTTGATGGGAGTCGCGGAGGACAGCATGTTGTTGGCGTCGAACTCATAGCCCGCAGACTTGAGCAGTTCGATGGCCTTCTCCACATCGGGTTCCTCGGCGAAATATCCGTCTTCACCGTTGGGGTAGTTCCAGTTGGCGGCATCCTTGAAGATCTTGCCGTTGCCGTCCGCCATGCCCGCGGGGATGAAGGAGGTGGCGATCTTCTGGCCGGTCTGGCCGACGGTGTCGATGATGTACTGCCTGTCGATCAGCAGACCCAGGGCCTTGCGCATATTGGCAGCCTGCTCTACGGTCTTGCCGGCAAACAGATCGCTCTTAACGTTGAAGATCACGTAGTAAGTTCCCAGCTGATCCACGATGTGGAACTCGGGATTGTCAAGCAGGGAAGCGATGCGGTCGGTGGGAACGGAATCGGTGAAGTCCAGATCGCCGTTCTCATAGGCAGCAAAGATAGCGGTATCGTCGTCGCTGAGCATGAACTCAAGGCGCTCGATCTTCACGTTTTCGGCATCCCAGTAGTAGGGGTTCTTGACGTAAACCATGGATACGTCGTGCTCCCAGCTCTCAAGCACGTAAGCGCCGCTGGAAACGAAGCCGGCTTCAAGCGCCCAGGCGCCGGGGTTGTCGGCAGTGGCGGAAGCTTCTACGCAAGCCTGCTGTACGGGGAAGAAGGTGGGGAAAGCGGCCAAGTCCAGCATGTAGGCGCAGGGGGCGTTGAGCACTACGGTAAAGGTGGTGCCGTCCTCAGACGCGGTGGCCTGCAGGTTGTCGGGATAGCCGGCGATGCCGTCAAACATATAGCTGTAGTCGGCAGCGGTCTCGTCCGCGGCAGCTCTCTTCCAGGAATACTCAAAGTCCTTGGCAGTCAGGGGAGTGCCGTCAGACCACTTCAGACCTTCGCGGATGGTGAACACGTAGGTCAGGCCGTCTTCGCTCACGGTATAGCCGGTAGCAAAGTTGGGGGCGTAGTCGCCGTTCTCGTCGTAGGTGTACAGGCCGCCGAAGCTGTTGGCCGCGAGGCACGCGCCGTCAACGGAAGAGTTGAGAGCGGGATCCAGCTTGTCGGGCTCGCTGGCGAGCTGCAGACGCAGGGTGGTCTTGTCGCCGAAATCGGAATACATGAAGAACTTGGTGCCGTAAGGGTTGGAATAGAAACCGGTAAGGCCTTCCTTCGCCATGTAAACGTCGTTGTAGTAGTAGACAGGCACGATGGCACCGGTGTCCATCAGCATGTCTTCCGCCTTGTGCATGAGCTCGGCGCGCTTCTCAAAGTCGGTGGTCGCCTTGATCTCGGCGATCATGCTGTCATAGGCACTCCACTCAGGTTCGCTGCCCGCGTCAGCCATGGCAGATACGCAGCCCATGAGCAGCATCGCGGCGAGCAGAAGAGCTGTCAGCTTCTTCATACGATGGGTTCCTCCTAATGTTTAATATATATCGTCCGCGTTCACATTAGAACTCCGGGTGATATCTAACGGTTGTGGCACGCCACGCTCCTCCCCGGCGTGACTTCCTTCAGCTCCGGGCAGCTTTCCGCGCATTTTTCTGTCGCATAGCGGCAGCGCGTGCGGAACGGGCAGCCGGTGGGCATGTGTAAGGGGCTGGGCACATCTCCCTCAAGGATGATGCGGTTCTTCTGCCTGGCAAGCTCGGGGTCGGGCATGGGGATGGCAGAGATGAGCGACTCGGTGTAAGGGTGTACTGGGTCGTTTATTATGTCGTCCGCCGGCCCTATCTCCACTATCTTTCCCAGATACATGACCGCGATCCTGCGGCTCATGTGCTGTACCACCAGCAGGTCGTGGGCGATAAACAGATATGCGATGCCCAGTTTTTCCTGCAGTTCCTCGAAAGTGTTTATGATCTGCGCCTGTATGGACACATCCAGCGCCGATACGGGTTCGTCGCACACGATGAACTGGGGATTCACCGCCAGAGCGCGGGCTATGCCTATGCGCTGCCTCTGTCCGCCGGAAAATTCATGCGCGTAGCGGTTGGCGTGTTCGCTGTTCAGACCAACAAGGGTGAGCAGTTCGGCGATCTTGTCCGCTCTCTCCTTGCGCGAAGAGTACAGTTTGTGTATGTCAAGAGGCTCGCCTATTATGTCCGCCACGGTCATCCTGGGGTTCAGGGAAGAATACGGGTCCTGAAACACGATCTGCATATCCTTACGGAAGCTGTTGATGTTTTTGTCGGTAACCCTTTTTCCGTCAAAATACACTTCTCCGCCCGTGGGCTTGTACAGGTGCAGCAGCGTGCGCCCCACCGTGGTCTTTCCGCAGCCGGACTCCCCCACCAGACCAAGCGTCTCGCCTTTGTCTATAGTAAAGGAAACGCCGTCCACTGCCTTAAGCAGCAGCCTGTTCAGCACGCCCGACTTGACCGGAAAATACTCTTTAAGGTCTTTGACCTCTACCAAGGGCTGATTTGCACTCACTTGTCGTCACCGCCCTTCGCTTCAGCTTCTTCCATCATTCGTTTTACGTTGTTCCAGCACGCCGCGATATGGAAATCGTTCACCCACACCTCCTCAGGGGGCTCTGACAAACAGATCTTCATCGCGTTTTCGCACCTTGACGCAAAGGCGCAGCCTTTGGGAAGGTTCAGCAGATCCACTGGAGTGCCCTTGATAGGCACGAGCTTCTCGCGCTTCGCCGCGACCGCGTGTCCGTCCGCCTCGGTGGCGCCGCTGCGGATCAGCCTGGGTATGGAGCGGATGAGCCCTTTGGTGTACTCATGCCTGGGATTGTAGAATATCTCGTCCGCCGTGCCACGTTCGCAGACCCTGCCTGCGTACATGACGATAATCTCGTCGCACATATCAGCGATCACACCCAGGTCGTGGGTGATCATGATTATCGCCATGCCCAGCTTTTTCTGCAGGCTCTGCATAAGTTCCAGTATCTGCGCCTGGATAGTTACGTCCAGCGCCGTGGTGGGCTCGTCGGCTATAAGTATGTCAGGCTCGCAGGCCAGCGCCATTGCGATCATGACCCTCTGGCGCATGCCGCCCGAAAGCTCGTGGGGATACTGTTTAAGCCGCTTTTCCGGCTCGTTTACGCCAACGAGCTTAAGCATCTCCAGCGCCCGCGCCTGGATCTCCGCCTTGGTGCGGTTGGTATGTATGCGTATGGCTTCCCTGAGCTGGCTGCCCACGGAAAACACGGGATTAAGGCAGGTCATGGGATCCTGGAATATCATGGACACCCGGCCACCTCTGAAAGCGTGCATCTGCTGCTTGGTGTAGGAAAGGATGTTTTCTCCCCTGAACAGCACCTCTCCCTCCGTCACCCTGCCGGTGTCGGTAAGGATTCGCATCAGAGAGTACGCGCTTACGCTCTTGCCGCTGCCGCTTTCGCCGACTATGCCCAGCACCTTGCCTTCGTCAAGGTTGAAACTTATGCCGTTGACGGCTTTGACCTCCCCCGCTTCCGTGTAGAAAGAGGTGTGAAGGTTTTTTACCTGTAAAAGTGGTTCAGTACCCATGGAATCACTTCCTTAATCTGGGGTCAAAGGCATCGCGCAGACCGTCGCCCAGCAGATTGAACGACAGCACTATCAGACATATGCCCACTGCCGGGAAAATCATTTTGTAAGGATATACGTCCAGCGCCTGCCGGGCGGCGTTGGCAAGCGAGCCCAGCGAAGGCATGGGCGCCTGCACGCCCAGACCTATAAAGCTCAGAAAGCTTTCGGTAAATATGGCGGAAGGTATCTGCAGCGCCGTCGAGATTATGATGACGCTCATGCAGTTCGGCAGGATGTGCTTGCGTATGATGCGCCCGGGTTTCGCGCCCATGGCGCGCGCAGCCAGCACGTACTCATTGTTCTTTATGGTAAGTATCTGCCCTCTCACCAGGCGCGCCATGCCCACCCAGTACAAAAGGCCGAACACCGCGAACATGGACAGCATGTTCGGGCCGATGCTGGCGAAGATCGTGCCGTTCAGGCTCTGCCCCAGCACCTGGTCCAGCACTACCGAAAGCAGTATCACCATCAGCGTGTCGGGCAGAGAGTAGATTATATCCACTATACGCATCATTACCAGGTCTGTCTTTCCGCCCGCGTAGCCTGCGATCGAACCGTACAGCAGTCCGATGACCAGCACTATGAGCGAGGCGAAGGAGCCGACTATCAGCGAGACCCTGGCGCCGTACACCACGCGGATAAAGTAGTCGCGGCATAGTTCGTCGGTGCCGAAGATGTGCGGAAACACCTTTCCGCCTTCGTCGATCACCTGCTGCTCCATTACTGAATACTGGAATGGAGCCATGTTTTTGGCGCTCCTGTCCCTCTTGCCGTTTATCGTGACCATGCCGTTATACGTATACGGCACGATCATGGGAGCAACTATGATCGTTACTATGATTGCGAACAGCACCACCAGAGAAGCTACGGCCAGGGGGTTTCTGAACAGTTTGCGCATGCCGTCCCTGAAAAAAGTGCGGCTCTCGCGCATGACATCGTTCTGCGCCTTCTCTTCGTCAGTGGCCTTTTCAAACAGCTCCACGTTCAGCTGGAGGCTAAAAGGTCTCTTTTTCGGCGCTTTATCCGGATCAAAAGACGTCATTCGTTTCAGCCTCCTCAGTCAAAGTTTATGCGCGGGTCGACGATCTTGTAGACCAGGTCGCTTATGAGCGTCATGGTGACCATAAGCGTGGCAAGGAAAATCGTCGTGCCCATTATCATAGGATAATCCCTGTTGGAGATGCCCTGCACGAATTTGGTGCCCAGTCCGCCGGTATTGAACACGGACTCGATGACCATTGAACCCGTAAGGATATATGCGGTCATGGGACCTACGTAGGTGATCACGGGGATGAGCGCGTTTTTGAGCCCGTGCTTAAACACGACCCATCTTTCCTTAACGCCCTTTGCCCTTGCGGTGCGGATGTAATCCTGACCCAGCACGTCAAGCATCGAAGACTTGGTCAGGCGCGTGATATAGCTCATGGGAGAGAGCATCAGCGCCACCACGGGCAGGACGAAAGACTGGTTTTCCGTGGAAAAAATGTTGAACCAGCCCAGTTTAAGGCAGAATATCAGCAGCAGCACGGTCGCGATTATGAAGCTGGGCACTGCCACGAACAGCGTGGTAAAAAAGATTATTACCCTGTCCGCCATTTTTCCCCTGTTCAACGCTGCGATGCTCCCCAGCACCAGGCCGATTATAACGGCGCACAGCGCGGCGTAACCGCCGATCTTCGCGCTTATGCCAAATGAGGAAAAGATGGTGACCCCTATCTCGCGGCCCGTCTTTGTGGATATACCGAAGTTCCCCTGCATAAGTCCTTCCAGATACAGAAGGAACTGCTTCCAAAGCGGCTCATTAAGGTGAAAGCGCTCATCCAGCACGGCCTGCACGGCGGCTGAGGGTGCCTTTTCCTTCGAGAAAGGTCCGCCCGGTATGGCGTTCATGGCAAAGAAAGTGATAAGGGCAATAATGAACACCGTAAGCAGTGCCAGCAATACGCGCTTGCATATGTACCTTCCGGTGTCATTGGTGAAGAACAGCGCGCCTATGATCAAAGCCATTACCGCCGCCAGCAGCAGTTTTTCGAACAGCATCGGCAAAAGTATACCGCCGGCAATAACGATCACGCAGGCTATGGCAAGTGACGTCAGCAATTGTTTGCGCCGTTTATGTTGCAGCTCGAAGTCCATACATAACTCCTTCAAAGCAAAAGACGATTACAGGATCTGCATAAATATACTTTGCGAATTATATCACCATGCCGCAGGATGTACAAGCGTAAAATGACATATCCGGAATGATTTAATTGCATTTTAACTTAAATATATAAGTAAAACCAGCGTTGTATTTGCATCTTATGCATTATCGCAATCCAGCAAACGCCTCCAAAGGCATCTGTGCATCCTGTTTATTCCGCACGGCAAGGGATCATGATATAAATATTATCAGTGTTTAGTCAAAAGGATATGCATAAACGTTCAAAACCGCAGAGGTATTCGGTCGATGCGGCATTTCATTTCAGGCAGCTTTGTCAGGAGTTACGGCGATCCGGGCATGCAACGCCGCTGTCTCGCAGAGTCGGCTATAGAAAAAAGGCGCTGCCGACCACCCTGAAAGCCGGTAACGCCTGTTTATGAGACTGCGAAGGCTCAGGCAGCCCCTTGTTCGCATTATCACGTTCGGTGCAGCGAAAGTCAATTCCCGGCCGGCCGTTTTCATGCGGAAAGCCAAGCGATAGGTCCCTCTGCTTCCAATCAGAAAACCAGCCGGACCCACATTGCAGGACGCACGCAGATGTCGCGGGAGCTGATAAGACTGCCATAGTCGAGGGCATAACCGTCAAAGTAGACATTCGCGGCGTAATTCTGAACGCTGCCAGCCGACCGGAGCCACCAAAGGCATGTCGCCTCGCCGTTCACGTTATAGCTGTCGCTGACCCACGCCCCATTGGCTGTCGCGCGCTTCGTGGGCACGCACATGCAGGTGCCCGTGCTCGAAGCGATCATTCAGGACTGCTACGACCGGATGAAAAAGTAAACTGAAATGATACCGCGCGCTCGGTTGCCAGGCATATGGCAGCCGGGCGTTTTTGGGACAGGAGCTGAAAACTATGGTAGGCGCGCGCAAAAGAGTTTCATATTTCCGGCGTTTGGGGCAGGACATGACAAGA
>JAIKYG010000010.1:0-83105 GCA_024683475.1 Clostridiales bacterium
TCCTACGCCTTGTTCCCGCAGGTCGCGCCCAAGTTCTTCGAGTACCGCCAGGCCGAGCAGCTCAAGCTCGACACCAGCGTGCTGGACAAAGAAAACAACGTAATGCCGGTATAACTGATATTGGCGGGGGAAGTGTGTTCCCCCGCCATTTCTATAATTTCGGATCGCACAGGGCTTACCTTTCCGGCACAGCCTTCTATATTATATATCGGAGGTTCGATATGACCAGACTTCCTGCCGTACCGCTCATGGTGCACGACCCGTATTTCTCCGTCTGGATGCCTGACGACAGCCTCACTCAAGTGAACACCGCCCACTGGTGCAGAAGCGAGCTGCCTGTTTTTATCCTGCTTGACGTAGACGGGACCACATACCGCCTGCTGGGCACGGGCGAAGCGCCCGCGCTGAAGTTTTCCGAGATGGAAGTCACTCCCCTGTCCACCCGGTTCGGCTTTGAGACCGAGAATGTTCGCCTCAGGCTGTCCTTCACGTCTCCCCTGCTGCCGGACGACCTGGACAGGGCTTCCACGCCCATCAGCCTTATCAAGGCGGAAGCCTGCTCACTGGACGGCAAAGCCCACGAAGTCGGCCTTACGCTGGAAGCCAGCGACCGCTTTTGCTGGCGCGGCGACGAAAAGCCCGAGATAGGCATGTATCCCATGCCCTACCCGGAGCTCAGCATGATGAGCATAGGCCAGCTTTCGCAGAAGATACTGTGCCATTCCGGCGACGGTGTCACCATCGACTGGGGATATCTGTACCTGGGCGCGCCCGGCGGCGAACTGAACTATGACGGCGAGAAGCTGTGCTGCAAGGTGCGCGGCACGGTCGGCAGCGCGCCGAGCGTATTCAAACTGCTTATGGGCTACGACGACATAGCCTCCATCCTGTATTACGGCAATCCGCGCAAGGCCTGGTACGCCAGAAACGGCAAGGATTTCGTCTCCGCCATGCTGGAGACGCTGGACAAGTTCGACAGCCTGCTTGCCGCCTGCGCCTGCTGGGACGAAAAGCTGCTTGATGAGGCCCGCAAGATCGGCGGCGAGGACTACGCGCTGATAGTGTCCGCCTCTTGGCGGCACGTGTGGGCGGCCCACAAGCTGTTCCCGGACGAAAACGGCGAAATGTGCTTTATCAGCAAGGAGAACAACTCCAACGGCTGCGCGGGCACGGTGGACGTGAGTTATCCTTCCACTCCCCTGTTCCTGAAATTCTGTCCCGAACTGGTCAGCGCCATGTGCCGTCCCGTGCTGAGGTTCGCCCTTATGCCCGTGTGGACGTACGATTTCGCGCCTCACGACGTGGGCAGGTACCCAATTGTGAACGGGCAGGTGTACGGCTGTGACGGAACACTGAGCGTCGGCCGCCGTCCCCTGCACCAGCCACCCTTCTATCTTATGCCCGCCCAGCCTCCCCGCTACAACCTGAGGGGGCAGATGCCCGTCGAAGAGAGCGCCAACATGATAATCATGCTCTACGCCGCCTCTTATTTCGGCGCGGACGGCAGCCTTGCCGCGCAAAACCGGGACACGCTGGAAAAGTGGGTCAAATACCTGGTGGAGTACGGCGAAGATCCCGGCGAACAGCTGTGCACGGACGACTTTGCCGGCCATCTCGCCCACAACGTGAATCTGGCCGCAAAGGCCATGGTGGGCGTCATGTGCTATGGCAGGCTGCTGGAAAATTGGGGCGAGGACTGTTCCTTCTATATCGACAAAGCCCGCGGGATGGCTGACAGCTGGCTTAAGCGCTGCTCTGGCGGCGAAGGCACGCCTCTCACATTCGACGGTCAGGGCTGGAGCATGAAGTATAACCTGGCTTGGGACAGGGCGCTCAAGCTCGGCCTGTTCCCGAAGGAATTCTATCTCGCGGAGTCCGGGTCCTATCTTAAGCATATGAACGACTACGGTCTGCCCCTGGACAACCGCAAGACCTACACCAAGAGCGACTGGGAACTCTGGACCGCCGCCATGTCTCCCGACAGCGAGGTCAGAAACGCCATCATATCCCGCGTCGCCCGCTATCTTAAGGAGACGCCGGACCGGGTAGCCTTCAGCGACTGGTACGATACCGAGACCGGCAAGCACGAGCAGTTTATCGCGCGCAGCGTGCAGGGCGGCCTATATATGCCCTTCATCTGTTCCTGGGAAGATTGACTTTGATTAAAATCCGTGTTAAAATCCTGTCAGCATGAGAAAGGGGCGATCGTATGAAAAAAGGCATTGTATTTCTGCTTATCCTGGCGCTCACCGCAAACCTGTGCGCGTTCGGGGAAGGCAATTTCCTCTCCAACGTGCTGAATGCCGTCATATCCTCAGGTGAAAAGGCCGCCCCTTCCGATGTTGATCCGGGCGTGGGCATCATAGGCGGCGCAGACGGCCCCACAGAGATCATCGTCACCGGTCAGTTGGGCTCGGACAGCTTTATCGCGGGAGTGTTGCGCACCATGTTCGAACAGGCGCAGAAGCCCGCGCCGGAACCCACGCCCGAACCCACGCCCGAACCCACGCTGGAACCCACGCCCGAACCTACGCCCGAGCCGACTCCCGAACCCACTCCTGAACCTACTCCGGAACCCACTCCCGAGCCGACTCCCGAACCCACTCCTGAGCCGACTCCCGAACCCACGCCCGAGCCGACTCCCGAGCCGACACCCGAACCGACGCCCGAACCCACTCCCGAACCGACTCCCGAACCCACTCCCGAACCCACTCCCGAGCCGACTCCCGAACCTACACCTGAACCGACTCCTGAGCCGACTCCCGAACCGACTCCCGCGCCTACTCCCGCCATGGACGCCGGCGTGAAATTCGTGGCAGTGAGCTTCACCATGAACGGCGTGGAAATGGGCGCCGAGAACCTGGGCGGCGCGTATTCGGTCATATTCCGCGAAGACATGACCGCTGACCTGGTGCTGAGCGACGCCCCCATCAATAACGCTCCCTACACCGCCGAAAACGGCGGCGAGCTGGTGACAGTTCGTTACGGCGGGGACAATTACGTGTTCGAATATAAAGACGGCGCGTACATATTCGACTTCGCGGGCGCCATGGTGCTGCGCTTTGAAAAGGAGGCTGAATAATGAAAAAAGTTCTCGCGCTTCTGCTCGCCTGCGTGATGCTCATCTGCCTCGCGCCGGCGTTCGCGGACATGCCATATTTCAAGCTTGAAGACGACATCATCTACATCGACCTGGACAGCGACGGCGAGTTGGAAGGCGTTGAGCTCTACTGCGAGACGGATCCCGAAGGCGTCGGCACCCTGGGTCTCAAGCTGATCCGCGGCGGCGTGGTCGGCGCGGACATAAAGCTGTGCGGTTATGCCGTATACGACTTTATGGAACTGGAATCCCTGATAAACGTATACGGTTCCAATTTCACCGGTTCGCCCCGGCTGATCCTCGAAGCGCACTTCGCCGGCAGCGAAAGCGTATACTCCTACTGGATGATACTGCACTACGCCTACGGGCTGATTTTCGTCGACGCTCTGTGCTACGATCCGGGCTTCTCCAGCGGAGTCGGTCTATATTCCTCCTGTTCCCTGGACGATCCCCAGCAGCTGCTCATCTACTCCGCCGACTACGGCAGCTTTGCCAAGAATTCCTATATAACCGCCTTAACCAACGCCTTCGGCGCATCCGGCGTGATGTTCAGCTTTAAGCCCCTGCCCTTTACCGGCGCGCCCGAAGCCGCGCGCATAGCGGGCATCAACGAAGGCGGGCTCATGCTCACCATGAACGCCACCGCCGAACTTGCGGACGAGTATCTTGAGCCTCAGACCGCTGACGGCGGCGACACCTCCGATTATTCCTCGGGAAGCGTCAAACTGACCGCCACCGGCAACGTGAACGTGCGCACCGACGCGGGCAAGGACTACAAGTCCCGCGGCACCCTGAAAAAAGGAGCCACCGCCCCTTACCTGAACGTGAGCAAGGTGGACGAGCGCGGCACCGCCTGGCACAAGATCAGCTTTAATGGCAAGGAAGGCTGGGTCTCCTCCAAATACTCCTCCCTCGGTGTGATCGACAAGGTCACTCCCAAGACCGTGATCGGCACCGTCAAGGCAACCGGGGACGTAAACGTGAGGACGCAGGCGAACAAGGACGCGAAGATCGTCACCACCCTCAAAAAGGGTTCCTCTCTACCCTTCGCCCGGGAAATAAGGCTGGATGACAGGGGCGTTGTGTGGTTCAAAGTCTACACCGGCACCGGAAGCAACACCGGCTGGGTCTCCAGCAAGTATTCGACGCTCAAATAACAGCGCCGATGGTCTTTGAGCGGCCGGCGCCCGTAAGGGTCCCGGCCGTTATAGTACAAAAGGAGTCACATCATGAACGCTGAGATAGACATTTCCAACGTGGAGCTCAAAACGCCCAGACTGCTGCTCAGGCCCTGGAGGGAAAGCGATCTGAACGACTTTTTCGCCTACGCCCGCGTGGACGGCGTAGGACAGATGGCGGGCTGGAATCCCCACAAAAGCATCGAGGAGTCCCGCGGGATACTGGACAGTTTCATCGAGCACAAAAAGACCTTCGCGCTTGAGTATAACGGCCGCGCGGTCGGCTCCCTGGGTATAGAAAAGTATCCCGAGGACCGCTTCCCCGAGCTGGCCGAAAAGCGCTGCCGCGAGCTGGGTTTCGTTTTAGCCAAAGACTGCTGGGGGCAGGGCCTGATGCCCGAGGCAGTAAAGGAAGTCTGCCGCTACCTGTTTGAGGACGTCCGGCTGGACGCCATACTCTGCGCCCACTTCCTTCGCAACGAAAGGTCCGCCAGGGTGCAGCAGAAATGCGGCTTCGTTTTCTACGCCGCGGGCACTTTCCTGACCCATTACGGAACGTTGGAGGACGACCGCACCAACATACTTACAAAGGAGCGCTGGGCGGAGCTTCAGAAGGGAAACGATTAGGACTGATCCACGGCGGCGAATAAACGGTTAAACTTATATGTTAAAACTGTGCTCATAAAAAAATAACTTGCAAATTTCGAGAAATCAGCTATAATAAAGTGGTCTATGTGTATAAGCACAAAAAGTATCATTTAAGGGGAGAAGCAAATGAAAGACTATACTGCAAAGAATATCCGTAACGTCGCCGTACTTGGGCATGGCGGCGAGGGTAAGACCACCCTCGTCGAGGCTCTGCTCTACACCGCCGGCGCCATCGACCGTCAGGGCAAGGTGGAAAACGGCACCGCCACCACCGACTACGATCCCGAAGAGGTGCGCCGCCAGATCTCAATTTCCGCAGCGCTGGCTCCCCTGGAGTATAAGGACACCAAAATCAACCTGGTCGACATTCCCGGCTTCTTCGATTTTGCCGGCGAAATGATGGGCCCCCTTACCGTATGCGAAGGCGCGGTCATCACCGTGGGCGCGGTCGGCGGTCTGGACGTGGGCGCTGAGAAGGCGTGGAAAGAGTGCGACAAGCACCACACCTCTCGCATGATCATCATCAACAACATGTCCCGTGAAAACGCCAACTTCGAGAAGGCGCTGGCCACCATCACCGACAAGTACGGCTCTCACGTGGCTCCCATCGAGGTCCCCATCGTGGAGAACGGCCAGTTCACCGGCGTCGTATGCGTACTGGAGAACAAGGCGTTCACCGGCGAAGGCAAGGCTCTTAAAGAGATCCCGATTCCCGACAGCGTGAAGGACGAAGTCGAATCCTGCCGCGAGAAGATCATGGAAGCCGCCGCCGGCGCCGACGAAGAACTCATGGAGAAGTACTTCGAGGAGCTGGAGCTCTCTCCCGAAGACACCATGAAGGGTCTCAGGAAGGGCATCCTGGACGGCAGCGTAGTGCCCGTAGTGTGCTGCGACTCCATCACCCGCGTAGGCCTTGGCAAGGTGCTCGACAACATCGTTGACCTGCTGCCCTCTCCCGACGGCCGCGTGCACAAGGGCGTGAATCCCAAGACTGACGAAGCCGACGAGCGCGTCACCGCCGAAGACCAGCCCTTCTCCGCTCAGGTGTTCAAGACCCTGGCCGACCCCTTCGTGGGCAAGCTGAGCCTCATCAAGATCAACAGCGGCGTGCTGACCGGCGACATGACCCTGTACAACGCCAACGCCGAAAAGACCGAGAAACCCGGCACCATCTACTATATGCTGGGCAAGAAGACCAACCCCATGAACAAGGGCGTAGCGGGCGACATCATCGCCCTGGCCAAGCTGGTCAGCGTTTCCACCGGCAACACCCTGTGCGACCAGGCCAAGCCCATCAAGTATCCCGACATCGACTTCCCGGCGCCCTGCATCTCCATGGCCGTGTACGCCAAGAAGGCCGGCGAGGAAGACAAGATCTTTAACGGCCTGAACCGCCTGATGGAAGAAGATCCCACCATCACCGTCACCAAGGTCGTGGAGACCACCGAGAGCCTCATCAACGGCATCGGCGAGACCCAGATCGACGTCGTGGCCAAGAAGCTGGAGAGCAAGTTCGGCGTGCAGTGCCTGCTGCAGGATCCCAAGATCCCCTACCGTGAGTCCATCCGCAAGAAGGTCGACGTGCGCGGCCGCCACAAGAAGCAGTCCGGCGGACACGGCCAGTTCGGCGACGTGGTCATCGAGTTCCGTCCCAACGACGATCCCACCAATAACGATTTCGTGTTCGAAGACGCGGTCGTGGGCGGCGTCGTGCCCCGCAACTTCATCCCCGCGGTCGAAAAGGGCCTGAGGGAGAACATCAAGAAGGGCGTGCTGGCGGGCTTCCCCGTAGTGGGCCTTACCGCCAAGCTGCATGACGGCAGCTACCACCCCGTAGACTCCTCCGAAATGGCGTTCAAGACCGCCGCGCGTCTTGCCTTCAAACAGCTGGATACCGCCAGCCCCTACCTGCTTGAGCCCGTGTACCGCGCCAAGATCGTCGTGCCCAACGAGTACGTCGGCACTATCATGGGCGACATGAGCAAGCGCCGCGGTTCCGTGGGCGACCAGCAGACCCTGGAGGACGGCGAGGTGCAGCTGGAGGCGACTGTGCCCCAGAGCGAAATGTTCAAGTACGCCACCGACCTGCGTTCCATGACCCAGGGCAGAGGCTCCTTCTCCATGGAGTTCGACAGCTATCAGGAAGTGCCCGCCCAGAACGCCAAGAAGATCATCGAGAGCGCCAAGAAAGACGAGGACGAGGACGAATAATCCGTCTGACGGATACAGATCATACAAAAGAACCGGGAAGCATCACCGCTTCCCGGTTCTTTTGTTTTATTGGTTTCTTGTCCCAATCATCGATGATATACTTCCCATAAGTCATCTATAAGCTAAAACAGCAAAGGGAGGATTTCTTTATACCGCTCATTGATGGGCATTGTCCTTACGCAGTAACCGGCTCTGTTTGTTTCATAAATGCCCTGCTGTTTCTTAAGGCACGCTTTCAAGAATTTCATGTGCTTTGGGGATTTACTGACCCACGGCAGCAGTGTCAAATATATATCAAACATTGCCGTGTTTTTGTATTTTTTGTCCTGTTGGGCCAAATCAACGCCCTTTTTCAGCAGTTTCCAGCCGATCTTGAGCGCGCGTTTCTCAATGATCCAATTGGCGAGAATGTGAAATTCGTTACGTCCATCCTGTGTTATGACGTTTACCGGCACACGATGCCTGAGCAGATACTCAGCCGTATCATATTTTCTGTTGGCTATAGCCTGTTCCAGAAGGCTTGATCCGTCAACCCATCGCATTTCCCGTAATTCACGGAACGAAAGCTTTCTTTCCTTAACTGCCCTTAGAAATACATCATGATCACCAAAATATCCGGCGATCAAAAACAAATCTTTCATCACAGCACCTCGTACGTGTTATCAGCGAAAAAGTATTCCGACAGCATTATCAGGCACTCATATAATAATCCGGCTCACCTGCGCGTGATGGCAATAAGCAGCGGCGGGCGTTTCGTAATATTCAGATACCCGGTCACCCGGGCATCGAACACGCTGTCGTCCAGCGTCTTTGCCCAGGCTAGCAGCGCCGCTTTCTCACTTTCCCCTTCCGGATGTCCGGGGTACACGCACACGGTCATAAGCCCGCCCTTTTTAAGCAATTCCAGGCATTTGTTAACGGCTTTCAGCGTGCTCTCCGCGTGCGTGGTCACGGCGTGTTCCGCTTTGGGCAGCCAGCCCAGGTTGAACATTACCCCGTCGACCGGCTCTTTCACATATGCGTCCACGTTTTCGTGGGAGTCCAGTATAAGGCGGCACCGCTTAAGCAGTCCCGCTTCGCTTAGTCTGGCCCGCGTAGCGTCTATCGCTTCCGGCTGCACGTCAAAGCCGTACACCCGGCCTGTCTCTCCCACCTTCCCGGCAAGGTAGGCCGTGTCGTAGCCGTTGCCCATGGTGGCGTCTATCACAGCGGCGCCTTCCAGGGGCAGTTTGTCCCAGAGTTCTCGCGTCCAGGCGCGGGCGTTGCCAAGATCCATATTTCTCCCTCGAAAAAAGCGGAGGACAAGCTCCTCCGCCTTTTTGTATTTATCGCTTAATTGCCCTGAAGCTTCAGAAGCTCTTCCAGCGCGTCGCCTTCCGAGAAGGGATTGCATACCGAACAGGGTTTCTTCCCGTCGATGTGCAGCGCCTCGTACAGGGTATGCACGTACCTGTCGTCGTACATCTGGTTGCATTCCTGAGTGGAGTGATACTTTTTGCTGTTCACGCCGTAATACACGGTGATGGTCTTCTCATATTCCTGCAACAGCCAGGTCTGGGTGTCCAATTCTTCACTGGTGCTCACGCCCAGCTCCTGCTGGCGCAGGTATTCGTACACCGTATCCGCCTGGCACCTGGGGCAGTAGGTATAGTGTCCCTCGTACACGTCCTTGAAGGGGATCACCTTGTATGTGTTGCCTTCGAACTGATTGCATACGTCGGAGGTGTGCGCCACGTTCCTGGTGTCCACCCACAGATAATCGGTCGTGCCCCTGGAGAGCATCTGCGTGCTCACCACGCCGCACTTTTCGCACACCTGTTTGCCCGCTATCTGCGCCTCTTTCAGTGTGTGGCTCTCGGCGTTCATCATGCCGGAGCAGTTCCTTATCAGATGGTAATAGGTGCCGCCGGGAGTAAAGTACACCGGCGCTTCCGATACGTCCTTGACTGCGGGCAGCACTATGGGCGCTGGAGTGGGAGTGGGTTCGGGAGTGGGAGTTATGACGGGCATGGAGGGTACGGGCGTGGTAGAAACGAACACCTGGGTCGGCTCCGGAGTGAAGGTGTTGGCAACCACCAGACCGCTGGGATTCTGCACCTTGGGCGCGTTGCCCCGCTCAGGCTCCTTGTAGCCCACCATGTTCTTGTATGCCGCCAGCAGCCCCGCGGGCAGCTGCGTCTTCAGGTACGCCGCGTTCCCGGAAACGGGCTCAAGCAGTTCGATGCCCTTTTTAGCCATCGGGACCTTTACTTCGTTCCAGATCTTTTCCGTGCGTTCCGCGTAGGCGTCTTTCACGCCCTTAACGCCCGCGCCCAAAGTGTCCCATACGCCCTGGGTCTTGTCGTATACCCAGTCGAAAGCCTTGTTCATGCCTTCCTGCGCCCGCATGACCGACGGATTGGTTGTCTTGATGCTGGCAGCGTACACCAAAAGCATGCAGAACACTACCGCTCCCACAAATGTGAGCAGCAGCTTGACTCCCACGGAAAAACGGCTGCGCCGGTTCCACAGCAGCACCAGTCCCACCGGGAACACCGCGATGAGCAGTACGATCGAGAGCACAGCGAACCAGTTCACGCGCCTTTCCTCCTGCATTTCGTAATGGCTGGTCAGCCCGTCCTCGCTGTACGGAGAACGCTTATCGCTGCGGTCGAAATATGATTTGCCCGAAACGGATTTGCGGCTGTCCTGGTAACCTTTATAAGTCAATAGCATGATGTGCGCTTCCTTAATCGTTATGTGTTCAAATTATACCACACGCCGCCAGATATTACAAGAGTATTACAGCTTATGCCGCGAATTTAATATTTTCGACTAATTCAGTAATATGTTAATATTTCGGTACAATATCATTTGGATATTGACAAACGCCATGGTAATCAGTATAATGCAATCGTTCGGTACAGAAGTAATTTGGGAGGTACATGATATGGAAATGAACAGAGAATTAAAAGACAGTATAATGAAACTATCGATGCTGATCAGGCGGCTGGAGATGCCCCGCCCCCACGAGCCCGGCGTTCGCGGGCACGCCCAGAAACGTGCGCTGCTGCTGATCGCGCTGAACGAGGGCATCAGCCAGCGGGAACTGTGCGAAAAGCTGGGCATTCAGCCCTCCTCCGCCAGCGAACTGCTGGGCAAGCTGGAGGCGCGGGGGCTGATAAACAAAGCCGCCGACCCGGGTGACCTGCGCACCGTGTTTCTGAGCGTGACCGAGCAGGGCAAACGGGTGCTGGAAAACGGCGAGGAGCAGGAGGACGCCCTGTCCGCCTTCGACAGGCTCAGCGACAGCGAAAAGCAGGAAATGAAGGCTTCCGCCGACAAGCTGATCGACGCCTGCGAGGAACGCTGCCGCGAAAGGGGCCTGCACATGTTCCCGCCCCGGTCCGAAGGCGGCGAGGGCGACGGTATGCCCTTTGGCGGGCCCGGCCGCAGGCCCTTCCCCCACGGCGAAAGGCCTCCGTTCGAAGGGCGTCCTCCCTTCCCCGGCAGACCGTTTCCCCGCCGCATGCCAAATCCGGCAACGGACCGGGAAACCGAACCCCGTCCCATAAGACCGGACGACATCCAAAAACTTTAAAACCGCAAAAACAGACGCGCCCGTTTCGGGGCGCGTCTGTTTTTCTGTGCCTGTTCGGGCTCTTATTCAAACTTCATGGAGAACAGTTTGGCGTCCCGCATGCGGAAGCGCAGCCTGACCGCCGTGCCGGCAAATTCGCCCAGCTTAAAGCCGTCAGTAAAGAACACCCTGCGGTCTATGTTGTCTCCGAACACCTCCGCGCTTTCCCCGCCGGAGAGCAGTTTCCCTTCGCCGTCCAGCACGCTCACGTATATGTATCCGTAAGCGGACGTGGAGAAATTGAGGCTGAGTTCGCCGCCCTCGAATATCAGCGGTTTGGTCACCAATACTGCTTCGTCCCCGCCCGCCATATAGCAGGCAAATCCGTCTTTGCGGATCTCGTACCGGTTAAGCGGTCTCTCAACGCCGAATGAAAAATGGCGGTCGATGGTGTACAGGTTATAGTATTCCCTGCCGGAGTCGATCATGCCGTAAGCCAGGTAGCAGTCCCCGTAAATCCAGTTATGTTCGTCCTCGTAGCCCGGCGTCAGGAACGCCTCGTTGTACCTGTGCCAGTTTTTGCCGTCGTGGGAACACATGAATATGCAGTCCGTGGACACGCGTCCGGTGCGGGGCTCGATGCGCTCGGTAGCCGCCTTCTTTACCGCATATCCCGCCATCTGCTTCATGTTTTTCGTCCACTCCGGGCGCTCGCAGTATCTTACCGGGAAGCCGACGTACACCGGCGCGCGGGCATACTTTTCCACGTTGTTGGTATACAGCGGATAGTCGTATCCGTCGTCGAATCCTATCATCTGCGGCTTGGTCCAGGTGCGGAAATCCTCGGAATACATCACGCGGATGTCCCGCGTGGCATGCAGCCACACCTTGTCATGGCTGTATATCTGGCCCAGATCCAGCACCTCTTTGTTGTCCACCCCGGGGATGTTGTGGAAACTGCGCAGATAGCAGACATAGCTTTCGCCGTTCCACAGGGCGGTATTCAAGGAGTCGAAGGCTCCGTAGCGGGTCATGGGATGGGACAAAGTGAAATGATACCCGTCCGGGGAAGTATAGCAGCACAGGGACGTCTTGCTTTCGCCGTCGGGGTGCAGCATGAGCGCGGGACCTACCGCCTTGTACTTTTCCTGTTCCGGACACAACGGGTTGGTGTCGTAGAACACGAATATGCCGTCCTTGACCCGGTCGATCACGATGTTGTTCTGTTTAAGCCCTTGTCCGGGGTATATGTCCAGCTGCGGGCGGTGCCAGTTTATGCCGTCACTGCTCTCGATCACGCACACGCAGGGCCCCTTGCCGTCCTCATACCACGGCTGGTAGTACATTTTGTACCCTCCGGGGTCCTTTACTATGCAGGGATAGCTGATTGAGAATGTCTCGTTAGACCGGTCGAAAGTAAAACAGCACTCCTTTTTGACAGGCGGAATGACCCGCTGAAACGCGCTGCTTTGAGCGGTGTCCACCGCATAATCGTCCCAGAACGGCACTCTGTCCCGTCCGATCCTGACAGCTTCCATATCATGTTCCTCCCGTGCGATAACTAAAAAGCCGCCGCGGAAAGAATCCGCGACAGCTGTGTGTCAGATGTTGACCCATTCGCAGGGCCGCTTGATGGCTTCCACTCCCGCGCCGCGCACGGACATTATGTTCAGCGTCTCCTCGTGCGGCACCGCGCCTTCGCCCGTCTCGAAAAAGCGGGTCATTTGCTTGATGAACGCGCCGAAGTAGTCGCTCTGCACGGTTATGAGCCGGTTCTTTCCCTCCGCTACCATGTTCATCAGGAAAGGTGCGTTCGCGTAGAACCCGTTTATCTGGGCGGTCCTGCCGTCCTTAAACGCTATGGTGAGGCTGTAGGCGTCCTTGCCGGGCACATACATCACCTTTTCCGGCGCCCCTCCCATAAGCATCATCACAGGCTCAAGCTGGTGTATGGCGTAGGTCTCAAAGTAGTACGGGCCGACGGAGGTTATCGCGCTCACGTCTTTGATGTCCCGGTATTCGGACGCATACCTGAGGGCGGAGGTGGAATAGCAGGGCGTGCCGCTGCTCTCCGCGATGTCGAATATGCGCTTTGCCGTGGCGTGATCCGGGGCAAAAGTCTTGTCCACATACACCCGCTTGCCCGTCCTTAGGGGCTTCTGGCACAGGGTCTCGTGCATCTCGCAGTTGTCCGGAGAAAGCACGATTATGCAGTCGCTCTCTTCGCAGACCTGGTCTATGCTTTCCGCACGCTTAATGCCCAGGTCAGCGCACCATTTGTCGGTAGTCCTGCCGCCTATGGGGCTGTCGATGTGGCCGTAAGCCAGATTGACCCGCATCTTGCCGTTTGTGGCTTCGGAAATAAGGCGGGGATAGTTGTTGGCGTGCCACTCGTCCAAATAATAGTCAATAAATCCAATATTCATGTTTTACAGCCTGATTTCCTGATGTTTTTCGGAAGAATCATATACCGCCTGCAGTATCTGCTGGGTCAGTATCACGGTTTCTATGGAGGAGGGCAGCTTCTCACGGGTCTTGACGTCCTTCACGAAGGCGTCGATCTCGTTGGCGAAGTGGTTGCGGGTGCGGATCTCGGGGGTGTAGCTGATGAGTTCCCCGTTCTCGGCGGTGTAATACTTGAAGCTGCCGCCGTAGCTTAAGCGGATGCCGCCCTTGTCGCCCAGGAAGTCAATGTACATTTCGCTTTCGTCGATGTTCTGAGCCCATGCGCCGTTGAACGTGATGACCGGGCCTTCGGTCCTTATCATGCCGGTGACGGAATCGTCCACGTCGTAGGTGCCGTTCAGGTCCTTGGTGTTCTCGCTCCACATCTTAAGGTAGGTGTACTTGTCCATGGGCGTGCCCAATTTGCAGAAGGCTTCGCCGGTCACGGTAATGGGTTTGGGATCGGAGCAGCAGTACATGACTATGTCGAAGAAATGCACGCCCCAGTCGATCAGTGCGCCGCCGCCCGCGATCTCCTTCGTGGTGAACGCGCCGCCCAGGCCGGGAATTGACCTGTGCGCTCGGAAAGATACGTACACATGGTAAACTTCGCCCAGCTTGCCGTCGTCGATGTATTTTTTGATCAGGTTCACATAGTCGTTAAAGCGGTTGACCACGCCGATGTTGAGTATCCTGCCCGTTTCCATATGGACCTTCAGCATTTCCTGAGCCTCTTTAAGCGTACGGGCGGAAGGCTTTTCGCACAGCACATCCTTGCCTGCCCGCATGGCATCTATGGCGATCTGCGGGTGCATCAGGTTGGGCGTGCAGACAGACACTGCCGCCACTTCGGGATCATTGATGACGTCGTGGTAATCCGTTACCGCGATGCCGCAGCCGTATTTTTTGACGCATTCTTCCGCTTTTTCGGGGATAATGTCACAGAAATACTTGATCTCCGCTTCGGGGTTATTCAGATAGTTTGGGATGTGCGCGGAGTTCGCAATGGTGCCGCAGCCGATAATACCGATCTTCATGTGTTTACCGCCTTTCATATTTTAGGGCCGATAACGGCCGTAAATGCGTGTTCGGTGCCGGTTCGATCTTTTCAGTTCAGCGCGCGGACGTACACGTCCCTGACCGCAGTCGCGGTGTCCGGTGTATCCGCTTCTTCCTTGATCTCCTGTTTTTCGCCGGCTTCGCCGCCCAGGGCGCGCAGCAGTTCCGCCATGTCCAGCGTCTGACCGCCCCTGATCTCAAACGCGCCCGTGAGCCCCGCCGAGAGCAGGTTGATTATCGCCGCGGCAGCCTGAGGCACGGATATGAACGCCATGCGGCTTTCCGGGCAGGATTCGAGCTTCAGTTTGTCCGGCGCGCAGCTTTCCAGCCTGTTTATAAGCCCGCCGTCGCAAAGCAACCCGCTTATGCCGACGGCGCTGACCCGGATACTGCCCGCCTCAAAATCGAGCACTGCCTTTTCGCCGTCACTGAGCAGTTCCTCTTCTTCCGGTAGGTCGAGCATCCGACCCACGCGTACGAACGCTTTCGCGCGCACGTTCTTTGCGGCTTCAAGCGCCGCGGCGGGCGCCAGAGTGTTGGCGACACGCGCCGCTTCCTCGTTGCCTTCCGCGACTTCGCTGTCCCTGACTCCTGCCAGATAGATCACGCTGCCGGGCTTGACGGATGCGATAAAGCCGCTCACGTCCTGCGCGCTGAAGCCCGAGCCTATGCAGACTTTCGCGCCCATGCGCTTGAGCGCCTTCAGGTCTTTCTCGTTGTCGCTGAGCACCGCGACGCTGACACCGTTTATGATCAGCGACTGGGCAAGGCTGAGCGCCAGCTCCCCGCCGCCGATAATAGCGGTCAGGTCCGCCTTTAACGCGTCTACGTCGCTGATATCGCCGCTGCCGGAACTGACCGCGTCGCTCAGCGTCACCCTGTCCAGAGCGCCGTCGCTGTACACCTTGACCTCGCAGCCCGCTTTGGCAGCCTCTATATACACGCTTTTGAACGCGGGAGACGCGGCGGTTTTGCGGGTGGTTATCACTTCGTCTATGCGCCGCAAGCTTATCACCTTCGCGGCATCCAGGTACATGCCGTCCACAGGCAGGGAACCTATCCTTCTGTAGAGCTTGTCCACGTCCTCGTCCAGGAACGCGGCAGCCTCGTGGCGCGCGCCGTCATCCAGCGTGGGCAGCGCCTTCACCAGTTTTATTCCCTCGGCGTCCGCACCGATGATCAGGGCGCGCTTCACCTGCTTTTCGCTTTTGGTGCTGTACATGATGTTATGGGTGAGCAGGAGCAGATAACGGGAGGTTATGACCAGCACCAGCCCGAATACCCCCAGGAAGCCCAGCACATAGCGGGAATAGCCTATCTCGAATACGGCGTTTATGCCCAGGTTGATGAGCGTCGCCAGCACGCAGGCGACCGCCAGTTTCGCCATGTCCTTGAGTTCCTCGTACATCCACATGACCCGGTACGCGCCCATCAGCCACAGCCATGCCACGTGGTTGGCTATGAACAGCGGCGCGTAGGGCGCGTAACGCCACACCCGGTCTCCGGCGTCTTTGATATACGACATGACCAGGCCGCCGCGCATCAGCTTAGCTATGTAGAGGCTGATCACCAGCAGCGCTATATCTATGGCAAGCAGCAGCCAGCGGCTGATATGTTTCGTGCCGTTTCGCTTCATTTTCCCACTCCCTTCAGCCATTCTCCCAGCGCCTTCTCGTCAAAACCGAACAGCACTTTGTTTCCGTCCCTGACGATGGGGGTCTTTATCAGCGCCGGGTTCTCCAGCAGTTCCTGCTCGATCACGTCTTCCAGGCTCAGCTGTCTAACATAATCCGCTTTTTCGCCCTTGGATTTCGCTTCCACCAGCGCAGCGTAACCGCCCGCTTTTGAGGCGAACAGCTTAAGCTCCCGCGCGCCGGGCGCATGCCGCGCAAGATCCACTTCCTGCACGCTTATCCGCCTTTCCTTAAAAAAGCGGCGGATCTTCTGGGTATCGAAATCGTTTTTGCGAAAGTACAGCTGTATGGCCATTCGTCGTCTCTCCCGGGCAGGATTATTCTACCGATTCTGTTTTACGCTGTCAACCTTAGCGCCCTACGCGTTCACCAGCACTATGCTGCCCAGCGCCAGCGCCATGCCCAGCGCCTGCAGCCACGTCAGTTTTTCCTTAAACAGCACGACTGAGAACAGCAGGCTCAAAAGCAGCACGCCGCCGTCGTCTATCGTATAGAGTATGCCGCTTTGCATGCGCGTGAGCAGGTACAGCAAAAGGTTTGCGCCCAGAAACGCGCTTAAGCAGGCGCAGGCCAGGAACAGCGCGGGTTTCAGGCTCATTTTGTAGCCGTGTATGACGTCGCGCCTCCGCCCGCTGAACGCTTCCAGCCCGTATGCGAACACGGATGAAAGCCCGAACAGGACTATCAGCATCTCCGACCGTTCCCTGCCCTCCATCACGGTGGACTGGACGTTCATCACCGTGCCGTACAGTCCGTT
Organism: Clostridiales bacterium; assembly: GCA_024683475.1. GTDB lineage: Bacteria > Bacillota > Clostridia > Christensenellales > Aristaeellaceae > RUG14130. Next base: position 16,652 of record JAIKYG010000010.1, read on the forward strand.
TGCCAGAAACAGCAGCGCGCACCACAGGAAATAGCCCTTCTTGCTGCCTTTAAGGCTCAGGTCGCTGCTGTTCATCAGCAGCATGGCCGCAAGCATGAGCGCTATGCCCAGCAGCTGCAGCGGCGTCAGCGTTTCTCCGAACAGTATCCAGCCCCCCGTCAGCGGCACCAGTATGCCGCCGAACATCGAGCATATCATCAAAAACGCGTAGCTGCCGCGCTTGGCAGAGTTGATTATCGAGATATTGTACAACAGCAGCACGCACGCGTTGAGTGCGCCGTACAGCAGCGTCGCGGGGCTGGGGTCAAAGCGCAGGCCCGCGCTCAGAAACGTGGCTATGGCTATAAACAGGCCGTAAGTCACCGAAAAAATGCCCGTGGCCGCGTCCCGGTTTTTGCCGTCGTAGGCGTCGGAATACATTTTCGTAAACAGCGACTGCAGTGAAAAAAGTATGACCAGAACGGCCAGTTCAAGATACAGCATTTTATTCCTCTATCAGCCTTATGGAAGGCTGCGCATTAAGGTCGAGTTCGGATATCTCACCTTTTATCAGCCGGTAGTATGCGGCGGAGCCGATCATCACGGCGTTATCCGTGCACAGGCCGATCGGGGGCATGTAGACCTTAAGTCCCGCCTGTTCTCCACGCCGCTGCGCTTCGCGCCTTAAAAGCCGGTTGGCGGCGACTCCACCCGCCAGCGCCAGTTTTTTCGCGCCGGTGTCGCGGGCGGCCAGAAGAGTCTTGTCCAAAAGCGCGTCCACCACAGCCTTCCTGAAGGAAGCCGCCCAGTCCCTAGCGACTATCTCTCCCCCCGCCTGGCGTATGGAATGCGCCTGGTTTATCACCGCGGTCTTGAGCCCGCTGAACGAAAAATCGTAGCGGTTCACCGTGTGCATCTTCGGGAACGTATAGCGGTTTTCGTCCCCTTCTTCCGCCAGCTTGTCCAGAAGCGGACCGCCGGGATAGGGTATGTCCAGCACCCGCGCCACCTTGTCGAAGGCTTCGCCCGCCGCGTCGTCCACCGTGTGGCCCAGCAGCTCGTACTTGCCGTACTCGCTCACGTTGACCAGATGGCTGTGTCCGCCGCTGGCCACCAGGCACACGAAAGGCGGCTCAAGCGACGTATCCGCCACGAAGTTCGCGCTCACGTGGCCTTCTATGTGGTTGACTTTTACCAGCGGCAGCTCAAGGCCGTACGCCAGAGATTTGGCGAAGCTCACGCCCGTGAGCAGCGCGCCCACCAGACCGGGTCCGTAGGTGACCGCCACCGCGTCTATGTTTTCGGGTCCGATGCCCGCGTTTTTCAGCGCGTTGCGGTACAGGGGGCTCAGCGCCTCCACGTGCATGCGGCTGGCGATCTCCGGCACCACGCCGCCGTACAGCGCGTGGATGTCTATCTGGCTGGCGATCTCGTTAGCCAGCACCTGCCGCCCGTTCCGGACTATCGCGACTGCGGTCTCGTCACAGCTTGATTCCACCGCCAGTATAGTCACATTTTCCTTTGAAGCGAGCGCCTTCGCCTTTGCCGCCGTTTCCTCAAAAAACGTTTTCATTTACAGTTTCTGCAGGTAGGCAGTCACGAAGCCTTCCAGGTCTCCGTCCATAACGTCGTCTATGTTGCCCGTCTCGTAATTGGTGCGGTGATCCTTTACCATGGTGTAGGGCTGGAACACGTAGGAACGGATCTGGCTGCCCCATTCTATCTTTTTGAGCTCGCCTTTCACTTCGCCCATAAGCTCCTGCCGCTTCTGCTCCTGCAATTCGGCCAGGCGGGCGCGCAGCATCCTGAAACAGGTCTCTTTGTTCTGTATCTGGCTGCGCTCGTTCTGGCACTGCACCACTATGCCCGTAGGCAGGTGGGTGATGCGCACGGCGGAGTCGGTACGGTTGACGTGCTGTCCACCCTTGCCGCTGGAACGGTATGTGTCGATGCGCAGGTCGTCGGGCTCGATGGGGATCTCGCCCTCGTCTTCTATCACGGGCGCCACGTCCAGCGAGGCAAATGACGTATGCCGTCTGGCATTTGCATCAAAGGGTGAAATGCGCACCAGGCGGTGCACTCCCCTTTCGCTCTTCATGAAACCGTAAGCGTAATCGCCGCTCACTTCCCAGGTGACGCTCTTTATTCCGGCTTCGTCGCCGTCCAGCATGTCCAGCTCCCTGACGCTGAAGCCCATCCTCTCGCCGAAACGGGTGTACATGCGGTAGAGCATCTGGGTCCAATCCTGGGCTTCGGTGCCGCCCGCGCCCGCGTGCAGGGAAAGGATGCAGTCGCAGGAGTCGTACTTCCCGGTGAGCAGGGTGGTGAGCTTTAGGCTCTCCATCTCTTCCCTGAGCTGCTTAAGCTCTTTTGAAATGTCCTCCGCCAGCTCGTCGCCTTCCTCGTCCTGGCTGAGCTCCAGCATTATCTCGGCGTCATCCAGGCGGCTTTCGAGGCTCTTGTAGTGATTTATGCGGTTCTCGCAGGAGCGCATGAGCTTGTTTATCCTCTGCGCCCTCTCCACGTCGTCCCAGAAACCGTCGGAAGCCATATCCTCCTGATATTCCACCAGCTGTTCCTTGAGTCCCTCTATGTTCAGGGACTTTTCGGTGTCCTTCAGCATTTCCTTCAGCTGGGTTATCTCCTGACGGAAGACCTCGGATTCGTACATTTTCTTGCTCCTTACGCGTTTTTGCCGTGGCAGTTCTTGAACTTGAGGCCGCTGCCGCAGGGGCACGGCTCGTTCCTGCCCACTTTCTTGATCACCCTAATGGGCGCCCTGGAAACCTGCGCGTCCTGGTTGGTGGTTATGTTCTTGGCCACTTCTTTTCTTTCCGGCGGACGGGTTATGATGGCCATGTAGAGCTTGCGCAGCGTATCCTCCTGGATCAGATGCACCATTTCCTCGAACATGTCGTAGCCTTCGTGCTGGTATTCCACGATGGGCTGCCGCTGGGCGTAGGCTCTGAGACCTATGCCTTCACGCAGCACGTCCATGGCGTCGATATGATCCATCCAGCGGTTGTCCACGCTGTTGAGCAGGAAGGTGCGCTCCACTTCGCGCATGTCGAAACCCGCGTCGGAGATCATCTGCTCCCTGCGGGCGTAGGTATCCAGGCTGGACTTTCTTACCGCCTGATAGAAGCCCTCCCGCGTCACGGGATCCAGGGAGTCGAACGCCGCCCTGACCTGACCTTTCTCCACGCATATGCGCTCCAAATACTCGCCCATGCCCTTGATATCCCAGTTCTCTGGCGGCGCGTCCGGCGCGCAGTAGCTGTCCAGCGCCTCGGAGAGTATGGTGTCCCGCATGTCGTTTATGAAGGAGAGCATGTCCTCCCCCTCCAGCACCTGCCGCCTCTGGGCGTAAATGATGTTGCGCTGGGTGTTCATAACGTCGTCGTACTGCAGCACGCTCTTGCGGATGTCGAAGTTGCGGCTTTCGACCCGCTTCTGGCTGGCCTCGATCTGCTTGGAAAGGATGCCGTACTCTATGCGCTCGTTCTCCTTTACGCCCAGGCGGTCCACCATGGGCCGGATGCGGTCGCTGCCGAACAGGCGCATCAGGTCGTCTTCCAGCGAGATAAAGAAGCGGCTGGCGCCCGGGTCGCCCTGACGTCCGGCACGGCCGCGCAGCTGGTTGTCTATGCGGCGGCTCTCGTGGCGCTCGGTGCCGATGATATACAGTCCGCCCAGTTTCACGACCTCGTCGTGCTCCCGGTCGGTCACCTTTTTGTGAGTCTCGTACAGCTCGTTGTATTTCTGGCGCAGATCGAGTATCTCCTGGCTCACTTCTTCTGAATGGCCCACGGCCTCCTCGATCATGGCGTCGTCGTAACCCTGCAGTTTGAGCTCGTGCTTGGCCATGAATTCGGCGTTGCCGCCCAGCAGGATGTCCGTGCCTCGGCCGGCCATGTTGGTCGAGATGGTCACCGCGCCTTTTTTGCCCGCCTGGGCGACTATCTCGGCTTCCTTCTCATGGAACTTGGCGTTGAGCACCGTGTGGCGTATGCCCTTTTTCTCCAGCAGTTTGCTTACGTATTCGCTTTTTTCCACCGACACCGTGCCCACCAGTACCGGCTGGCCGGTGGCGTGGAGCTTTTCCACCTCGTCCGCCACGGCGTCGAATTTGCCCTTCATGGTGGTATAGACAGCGTCGTTGTAGTCTTTTCTTATCATGGGGCGGTTGGTGGGTATGCACACAACGTCCAGCTTGTATATGCCCCTGAATTCCTCTTCTTCCGTCTTGGCGGTACCGGTCATTCCGCTTATCTTTTTATACATGCGGAAGTAGTTCTGGAAGGTGATGGTGGCCAGGGTCTTGCTTTCCCTTTCCACCTTGACGTGTTCCTTGGCCTCGATCGCCTGGTGCAGGCCGTCGGAGTAGCGCCGTCCCGTCATGAGGCGGCCCGTGAATTCGTCAACGATAACGACCTGCCCGTCCTTGACCACGTAATCCACATCCCGTTTCATGAGCGCGTGCGCCCGCAGGGCGGCGAGGATGTGGTGGTACAGCTCGTTGTTCTGGATCTCCGCCAAGTTTTCTATGTTAAACGCCTGCTCGGCCTTTCTTACGCCCAGCTCTGTCAGGGAGATGGTCTTTTCCTTTTCGTCCTTGGTGTAGTCCTTGTCCTCGCCCTCCCTTAGCGTGCACACGAACCTGTCCGCCATGTTGTACAGTTCGGTGGACTTTTCGCCCTGTCCGCTGATTATGAGGGGAGTGCGGGCTTCGTCGATAAGTATGGAGTCGACTTCGTCCACTATGGCGAAGTTCAGGGGGCGCTGCACCATGCGCTCTTTCACGACCACCATGTTGTCTCTCAGGTAGTCGAAGCCCAGCTCGTTGTTGGTGGCGTATGTGATGTCCGCCCGGTAGGCTTCCTGCCTCTGTTCGGGAGTCATATCGTGAAGGATCAGACCCACCTGCATGCCCATAAAGCGGTAGATCTTGCCCATCCACTCGGAGTGGTACTTGGCCAGATAGTCGTTGACCGTGACCACGTGCACTCCCTCGCCCGGCAGCGCGTTCAGATACGCGGCCAGCGCGGCGGTAAGCGTCTTGCCTTCACCGGTCTTAAGCTCCGCTATGCGGCCCTGATGCAGCACCACGGCGCCCGCCAGCTGTACGGGGTAGGCTCTCTGCCCTATGGCGCGGAAAGCGCCCTCCCTGACCGCCGCCAGCGCGTCCACCAGCAGGTCGTCCAGGGTCTTGCCCTCCTTGAGCATGGCGCGGAATTCGTCCGTCTTCGCCCTGAGTTCCGCGTCGGACAGCTTTTCCAGCTCCGCCCGCTTCGCCTCTATGAGCTTGACGGTCTTCATCACTTTTTTGACCTCCGCCTCGTTGGAGCCAGAGAGCAGACCTTTTATTGTATCAAACAGTTTTTCCATCATAATCTCCCATTTTAGTCTGCCTGCATTATACCACTTTACAAGGCGGTTTTCAAGCGTCAGGGTATATTAAGGCTGACGCCTCCCCCGGCAAATATCCTCTTTATCAGCAGCTTCAGCCTGCCCAAACGGCTCACCCTGCCGAGTATCTCCTTATAGCAGCTTTCAGCCTGCGCTATCTGCCTTTGAGTGGGCGCGAGCTTGCCGTAAGCCGCCCTCGCGACACACTCGCTGACGGAAACGAACTCTTCCGGTGCCAGACGCGCCTGTACCGCCCTTTCGGCGAAACCTGCGGGCGTAAAGCCCTGCTCATAGTCCATGCCCCGGGTCTTCAGCGCGTCTATGCTGAGCCTGTACCACAAAAACAGTTTTTCCGTGCCGGTCTTATATCCGTTTTCCAGACGTTTGGGGTCCGTGTTTTTGATCCTCACGCTCACGAACGCTCCCGCGCCCGCCAGCAGCAGTATGAGCAGCAGCCATATCAGCCAGCCGTAGGAGCGCGGCGCCTGTTCATCCGGCGCCTCGTCCTCCATTGACGCTTCGCTGTCTCCCGGGTCGGGCGTGGGCGTGCCGTTTCCCTCATCAGGAGGTGGTTCAGGCGTGTTTTCGGGGCCGTCATCCGGCAGCTCCTCGTCGGGCCAGTCCATGTCGTCCTCTTCGGGGGTAGGCGACGGAGTCGGCTCGGGCGTGGGCGTAGGAGTCGGCGCAGGCATGTCAGGAGACGGCGGCGTCCCGTCGGACTGATCGGATCCGTCTGAGTTTGACCCGTCCCGGTCTTCTCCCGCATCGGGCGGAGTCGCCTCGAAGGTCACCCAGCCGAATCCCTTAAAGTACACCTCGCTCCAGGCGTGGGCATCCCGGCCCGTGACCACGTTCTCCCCGCCTTCCTTCACCAGGTAGCCTTCCACATACCGGGCAGGCAGACCCGCGATGCGGGCCATAAGCGTCATGGCAGAGGCGAAATACATGCAGTAGCCGTTCATGCCGTTGAGCAGGAACCAGCTCACGAAGTCCTCGCCTTCCGGCACGTAGCCGGGGGTGAGCGTATATCTTCCGTTCTGCTTAAGATAGTCCCGTATGGCCGCGGCCGCCTCGTACGGCGTCGCGCTGCCCCGCGTGATCTCCTCGGTCAGCTCGTACACCCGCGCGTCCACGCCCTTGGGCACGTCCCTGTTCAGCAGTATCACGAAAGGCCAGCTGTCGTCCTTGTTTTCCCCGGCAGCGTTCACGGCGTCCGCCATGATGCTGTCGTCCGCGTATTCCCAGTAATCGAACGTATAAGCGTCCCCGCCCTCGAGCCGGCGGGAAGCGAACATCTCGCCTATATTGTTGTAGTATATCTTAAGCCCGCTGTCGACGCTTCCGGTGCGGTTTGGAACGTAGACAGCCCAGTACAGGTTGTCGCCCAGCACTTCCACCGACGCGGTTTTGAGAGCAAATCCGCCGCTTTCCGAACTTTTGTCCAGGTCGAACGCCTGAGCGTACTCTCCGCGGTAGAGCAGCCCCTCGATGCCGGAAAGCATGTATCTGCGGATCTTGCCCGCCTTTTCCGTGTTGCTCTCGTCCACCCACGCCCGTCCGTTGTAAGTGTAGCGCACCGAGCCGCGCAGGTAGAGCCTGCCGTCGGAAGTGACTTTCAGCACCTCGTCGTTTCTGGGATATGCAGGGCCGCCGAAGGTCTCGTTTCTCGTGCGCCAGCCGTAGGAACCGATATTGAACGAACGGCGCTGCTCCAGTTCGTCCCGGTCCAGGTTAAAGGTGTCTATGACCAGCTTAACCGCCTTGCGGGACGCTTCTTCCAGCGCCGGCACCGTAACTCCTTTTGGCACCAGCGCCCAGCTGAGCAGGGCCGCGATCAGGGCCAGGCTTATCATCGCCCGGTAGCCCGAGAACCGCAGCCTACCGGTCAGGGCATACATGGAGCTCAGGGCGAACACCGCCAGAACAAAATACTTTTCGTTGGGTTTATAGTCCAAAAACCAGAACAGCACGAAACACATGAGGGCTATGCTTATAAGCAAACTCACGCCCTTAAGGTCATTAAGTACGACGTATGCCTCCACCATAAGGCCCAGCGACACCGAAAGCGTGAGCTGGTCCGCATATGTTTCCGCTTCCCCGGCTTTTACCGCGTCGATGACCCTGCCCACATAGGCTATCGGGTTCCAGCCGCCCAGCAGCTTAATTCCCGCAAACGCCGCCAGCGCGCACAAGGTGATCCAGCCGGACAGTTTGGACACGCTCATAAGCCCCAGTATGCACGCCGCCAGCAGGGTATAGCCTATCACGTAGCCGGGAGCGGCGCCCAGGTCCCACAGGTCGTACATCAGCGCCAGGGAGAAGCCGTATACGGCGGAAAGCACGATGGGCGCGAACCTTAAAAGCGCCGCGTTAAGCTGTTTCTTCATCTTCCGCCTCCAGCGCGTACACGCTGACCGATACGCCCGCCGCATCCAGGCAGGACAGCGTCTCGTCGTTTTCCCCCGCCGCGCCCATCACGTACACCAGGCTGACTCCTAGGGAGGAATACATCCTTAAGCGGACGAGCATATCCGCTTCTCCGCTGTTGAGCGAGCTGGCGACCAGCACCGCCGCAGACGTGGTCTGTCCACGGCGCATGACTTCGCTCACTGCCGTTTTTAATTGCATATCCCCGCTCGACGCGAGACGCGAAAGCATGTCCTCCAGCTTCGGTACGTCTTCGTCCGAGGCGGCGAACACCTCGCCCAGCCCCTCCGCCGGCGCCAGCAGCCTTACGCTCTCTCCCGCTTTCAGGCACGCCCGGCACACGCTAAGCGCGCATTCGCACACGCCGTCCTTGCGGCTTAAAGTCTCTTCGTCGTTCCCGTAGAGGCCCGCCGTCACCGGCAGTACCAGCACCTCAGGGCGGGCCGCCTCCTCGTAAGTCTTCACAAACGGCCTGAACGCCCCTGTATACGGGTCGATATAGCGGGTGCTCAGCTTCCAGTGCACGCGCTTGAGCGCGTCACCCTGCACCCATTCGCGCACTCCCGCGGGCTCGTTGGCGTCGTCGGACATGCGTATCTCGCCGGAACCCGCTTCCCGCGCGGAATACTCCGGCCTGTCCGTCTCAAAGCTCCCCGGCAGCACCGTGTAGCTCAGGCAGCCGGAACTGATCTTGCGGCTGAACACGAACAGATTGAACAGGTCTGTCAGGTATATTCGGCCTTCGCCCGCGTCAAACACGCCCACATGGGCGGCAGGCAGCGCGCACTGTCTCTCATAACGGCAAAAAGGCGCGCCGCCGAAGCGCGCGCTCACTCCCGCGTCCGCCTGGTACGCGGCGCTGCCTATGGGCAGTATGCCCTTGAATGAAAACCTTACGGTAAGGCGGATGTTTTCGCCCCGCTTAACCCTTTCGCCGCTCTGCGACGACGACAGCCTGAGGGTGAACAGCGCGGGTATAAGGCTTATGAGCGCCAGCGCCAGCATGAGCCCCATGCACACCGCGCCCATAAGCAGCAGGCGGCTGCCCAGTGTAAGCGCGATCACCGCGATCGTGGCGGCTGCCGCTATAAAATGGATCGTCCTGCGTCTCACTTTGCGCGCACCGGCACCGGCAGGGAGGCGATCAGGCGCGTGAGCGCCTTCGCTTCGCTGGCGTTTTTCTGGCTGATGCGGGCTTCCGGGCTCAGGCTCAGCCTGTGGGCGAGCACCGGCGCCGCCAGGGCGCGCACGTCCTCGGGCATAACGTAGTCGCGGCCTTCCATCAGCGCCCCCGCCTGCGCCGCGCGCATGAGGGCTATGGCACCACGGGTGGAAATGCCCCTGCCGAACAGCTTCGCGCTGCGGGAAGCCTGGGCAATGTTGGTGATGTACAAACGCATTTCCTTGGACACCTTCACCTGGGTGACCTGCTGCTGCAGTTCAAGGATGTCTCCCCCGTCGCAGATGGGCTCCACTTCCTCCACGCGGCTCTTGGCGCCCCGGTACATTTCCAGCACCTTAAGCTCCTCTTCGCGGCTGGGATAGCCTATCTCTATGCGCATGAAAAACCTGTCCAGCTGCGCTTCGGGCAGGGGATAAGTGCCTACGAAATCCACGGGGTTCTGGGTGGCCAGCACCATAAAGGGCTGAGGCATGAGCCGGGTGACGCCGTCGGTGGTGACCTGCCCTTCCTGCATGACTTCCAGCAGGCTGGACTGGGTCTTGGGGGAAGTGCGGTTTATCTCGTCCGCGAGCAGCAGGTTGCTGAACACCGCGCCCTGCTTAAAGCTCATGTCCCCGGTCTTGAAGTCCATGACACTGTAGCCCGTGACGTCCGAGGGCGTCACGTCCGGCGTGAACTGTATGCGTTTGAAGCTCAGGGCGAGGCTGCGGGCGAAGGCGGAAGCCAGGGTGGTCTTGCCCACTCCGGGCACGTCCTCTATCAGCACGTGGCCGCCGCACAGCAGGGCGTTGAACAGCAGTTCCACCGCCTCGTCCTTGCCCACTATCGCCTTTGCTATATTATTTTCAAGCTCCTGTAAAAGCGTTTGAGCCGAAAGCATTTTGTTTCCTCCGTTGTACTGTCGCTTTGTCTTGCCGAAATACTATGACGTCGCACCAAGCGCAAGTGTTCCGATAAACACAAAAGCGCCCTGCCTGACAGCAGGGCGCGGAGCGTGGGGTTAAATGGGCTCGAACCATCGACCTTCACGATGTCAACGTGACGCTCTGACCAACTGAGCTATAACCCCGAAACGCCCGTGTATTATATCATAATCTGCGGCCCTGTGCGCGTTTTTAAATAAATTTAACGTTTCCTTAGGGTCTATCTGCGTTTTTTCGCGGCCTTCTTCTGCGCTTCCTGCCGCTTCATGCGCTGCACGTACTCCCGTTTCCTGCGCTCGTAGGCTGCTTTGCGCGCCCGGTTGATGCGGTTGCGCTTCTGCTTCGCTCTGGCGATAAGGAACACGACGAGCCCGATGAGCACCAGGTAGATCAGCCAGCTGGCGGGATTGTGGCGGGGCGAGAAGAACCTTATCACAGGTTTGTCCTCCAGCCACTCGTCCAGCACCTCGTCGGTGGTGGGCGGCTGCATCTCCACGTCACGGGCGGAGACCACGCTGCCTTCGTACACCGCGCCGTCAAGTCCCGTGAAATGCGCCTTGCCCAGCACGTCGCCCGCCTTGAGCGGCGCGACCACGTCCTTTCCCTCGAAATCCAGCACTATCCTGTGGGCAAAATCCTTGGTGATCTCGTCCAGCCTGACCGGATCGGCGAGCTCGCTCTTAAGGTAGCCTTCGGTATAGCCTGCCGGGATGTCCGTGATGCTGAGTTCCACGTAGCCGTTGCCCGGATCGTCCTTCGCCGCCTTTTTGACCGTTACGGACAAAAGGCTGGAGTCGCTCATCTGGCACAGCTCCTTGAAGCTTAGGAAGCCGTACTGCAAAAAGCCGTACTTGAACATGCGGATAGAGTCGGTGAACGCCTCCACATAGGTCTTGTCCGCCTCGTCTATCTTGACGGGGTTGTAGCACACGGAGACCAGGGTGACTCCGTTTTGCTCCGCCGCGCCCACGAAGGAGCGCCCCGCCGCCTTGGTAAAGCCGGTCTTCACGCCGATTGCCGGCGCATAGTACAGGCGCTTGTTCTCCAGCAGCAGGTCGTATTTGGTCTCGAACGTCTGCCCGTTGGGCCAGAAAGTGCTGAACACGGTGTAGGACGTGGCAGCGACTATGGAACGGAAGGTGGCGTCCTGCATGGCGTAAGCGGTGATCTTGGCCATGTCGCGGGCGGTGGTGTAATGGTTCACCTCGTGCAGTCCGTGGGGGTTGGTGAAGTGGGTGTTGCGCTCGTTTAACCCCAGCTCCGCCGCCTTCTGGTTCATCAGCTTGACAAACTCGTTTACGTTGCCGCTCACCAGCTGCGCCACAGCCAGCGCCGCGTCGTTGCCGCTGGAAAGCATCATGCCGTAGAGCAGGTCCGTGAAGGTCATGGTGTCGCCGGGAGTCAGTCCCATCTTGGACGAGTCGCTGGATACGGCGATATTGTTGGGTATCACGATGGGCGCGTCCAGTACGCCGTTTGCCCTGGCCCATTCTATGCCCAGTATGCAGGTCATTATCTTGGTGGTCGAAGCGGGATAGCGCCTGTCGTCCGCGTTTTTCTCGAACAGCACGTCCCCCGTCAGCGCGTTTATGAGTATGCAGCCGCGGCCGTAAAGATGCTCCGGGACCAGATTTTCCGGCGTATCCACGGAATAGTCGGCGGGTGTGACCGCCAGCGCGGACATGCCCAAGATCAGCGTAAGCGCAATAAGCGCGCTCAGAATCCGTCTAAACAAGTTTATCCTCCGTCAGGCTTCCCGGTCTTTAAGCACCTGAAAGCCGTACTCAAACAGCGTTTTTGCGTCGATCCATTTTTCGTTCTTGCCAAAGCCGCAGTGCATTATGACCACTATCAGCTCATGGCCGTCCTTGTCCGCCGCCCCCACGAAGCACTGCCCCGCCTGGGAGGTGTAGCCCGTTTTTATGCCGCGGGCATAGGGATAGTAATACTTGGTGGAAAAATCCGTTATGCCGTAATGGTGATCCAGGAACAGCTCGCCCCGCTTGCTGGTAGGCTGCATGGTGTAGCCGGTGGAAAAGGTTATTTCCCTGAACAGGTCGTTTTCAAGGCAGTACAGCGTCAGCTTGACCATGTCGCGGCAGGTGGTGTAGTGCTGCTGGGAATGCAGCCCGTGTGCGTTGGCGAAGTGGGTGGAACCCATTCCCAGCTCCTCCGCCTTTGCGTTCATGTCGCTCACGAACGCCTTTATGGAGCCGCTGGTCAGTTCCGCGATGGCGTTGGCGGCGTCGTTGCCGGAATTGTAGATAAGTCCGTACCACAGATCGCGCATGGGCATCTTTTCGCCGTAATACACGGGAACGCGGGTCGAATCCAGGGATATGTCCCCCGCCGAAGCTGGCACGGTCACTATATCCCGCCCGTCTTTTCTTTCTATAGACACTATAAGCGTCATTATTTTGGTAGTGGATGCGGGATAGCGGCGGGCGTCTGCGCTTTTCTCGAACAACACCTCTCCCGTGTCCGCGTCCACCAGTATGCACGAATCGCTGTAAAGATTTGACGGATACTCTGCCCGCATTTCTTCGGTCTTCTCCTCGGCAACGCACGCAAGGCAGAACAGCACGGCCAAAACCAGCGCGATAACGCGTCTCACAGCTTTCACCTCCCGGTATAGGCCACTATATTATACCAAATTATTACAGAGGTTTGACGATTTTTATGTTAAATATGTTCCAATTTCGCTATTTTTCTCATTATAATCCGCCTGCGGCCGTGCCCGGACACATGCGGGCGCGCCCGGCCCCGTTTACAGTAAATTAACCGCATTTCCCTTTATCGCGTTTCGAAATGTGTTATAATATGTGGGACTGTGCCGCTTTGCCGGCGCTTCACCCCTATGTTTGGAGACTGATATGAAGGAAACATCCTCCGCTCAAAACAATACATCAAAAAACTATCTCCCGCTCATCATAATCGGCGGGCTGGTGTTCATCGTGCTGTGCTTTATCGTGCAGAAATACATTTTCCCCGTATCTCCGAGCGTAAAGACCGAACAGCGCATCAGCGAGATCGACGTGGCCAACACCCTGAGGGTCACCGAGGTCATGAGCTCCAACTCTTCCATTATACAGGATAACCTGGGTGCCTTCTCAGACTGGGTGGAACTCACCAACGTGTCTTCCGGCGACATCAAGCTCAAGGGCTGGAAACTCGCCAAGGATTCCGGCACGATGGGCGTTATGGTCAAGTTCTTCGAGTTCCCCGAGCAGACGCTCAAAAGCGGCGAAAGGGTGCTGGTGTTCTGCACCAACACCACCAGCAACACTCCGGGTTACGCTTACCACGCCCCCTTCAAGCTTTCCGCCGCGGGCGACCGGCTGATACTGTACAATCCCTCGGAGACCGCCGTGCAGAGCATCAACATCCCGGAGCTTCCCGCCAACAACTCTTACGCCGAGATAGACGGCAGGTGGCAGATATCCGGCGAGCCCACTCCCCAGCTGCCCAACACCCACGAAAGCTACGTGGCGCTGCGCTCCTCCCGGCAGCTCGCGGACAGCCCCATCTTCATAAACGAAGTGATGGCCAAGAACGCCTCCTACGCCGCCGACGAGCACGGCGAGTATGTGGACTGGGTGGAGCTGTACAATTCCTCCAGCTACACCATAAGCCTGGCGGGGTATCACTTAAGCGACAGCGAAGACAACCTGCGCAAATGGGAATTCCCCAACGTCTCCATAGGCGCGGGCCAGTACATGATAATCTACTGTTCCGGCTACGACAGAAAGGACACCTCCTCTCCCCTGCACACCAACTTCAGGCTGAGCACCGAGAAAGAAGGCGTGATCCTGACCAACTCCCAGGGATACATAATCGACATGGTGAGCTGGGACCTGCTCAAGGCCGATCAAAGTTACGTCCGCCAAAGTGACGGCAGCTGGGTGACTACCAAGGCACCCACCCCGGGCATGGCAAATACCTTTTCAAGCGCCGCGCTGATCTCAGGTCAGTTCGCGGCGCAAAATTCAAGCAGGGTTTTCATAAGCGAGGTCATGGCGTCCGCCTCCTCGTCTTCCAGCAACAGCTACGACTGGATCGAGCTCAGGAACACCTCCTCCCAGATGGCGGACATAAGCGGCTATGGCCTGAGCGACGACCCCTCCAAGCCCCGCAAGTGGCAGTTTCCCCAGGGCACCACGATCCCCGCGGGTTCGTTTCTGGGCGTTTACATGAGCGGACAGGACGGCAAGATCGGCTCCTATCTGCACACCAATTTCAGCCTCTCCGCCACCGAAGGCGAAACGCTGGTGTTTTCCGATCCCGAAGGCAGGATACTTGATCGCTGCCCCCTGGGGATCCAGTACACCAACATCTCCTACGGGCGCATGGGCTCCAGCCTGGATTCCGGTTTTTTTTATTTGACCGCCGCCACGCCCGGCTCGTTAAACGTGTCTTCCGGGTATGAGGAAAAGCTGCTCAAGCCCCGCTTTTCCGCCGCCGGCGGCATGTTCGCCGCGGGCGAAAGCGTGATGCTGACCATCAGCGCCGAGCCCGGAGCGACCATATACTACACCCTGGATTCCTCCGATCCCGATCCTTCCCGCGTAGGCGGTTATTCCTACAAGGTGGACCCGGAGTTCGCTTCCCAGGTCAGTGGGACCGTCACCACTTACGTATACTCCGGCCCTATCTCCATAAACGATACGACCGTGGTCAGGGCGGCGGCGTTCAAAGACGGGCAGCTCTCCTCCCTGATAGAGACGCAGACCTACTTTTTCGGCCTCGAACACACCATGCAGGTGGTGAGCCTGGTGCTCGACCCCATGGACATGTGGAGCTACGAAAAAGGCCTGTACGTGAAAGGCCCCAACGCCGAGGCAAACAGCCCCTACGGTTCCATAGACAGGGGCGCCAACTTCTGGATGACCTGGGAAAAACCGTCCAACGTGGAACTGTTCGGTCTTGACGGGGAGACCATCCTGTCCCAGGGCTGCGGCGTAAGGCTGCACGGACAGTATTCCCGCAAGGAGCCCCAGAAGCCCTTCAAGATCATCGCAAACTCCAAATACGGCACCAAGCGCTTCTACGCGCCCCTCTTCCCCAACCGGGATTACACCGAGTATCAGAGTTTCCTGCTGCGCCAGTCCGGGCAGGACTGGGACAAGACCCGCATGAGGGACAGCATACTGGCCAGCCTCGCCGAAGGCATGGACGTGATGTACCAGGATACCGCCCTGTGCGTGGTGTACATCAACGGCCAGTACTGGGGCCAGTACAACATGCGCGAGCGCATAAACGCCTACTCCATTTGCCAGTGGGAAGGCTGGGACGAAAGCCTTAAGGACGGCATAGACCTGCTCAAGGCCAACGACAAGGTCATGCAGGGTTCTGCCGCCAGCTGGAAGGAGTTCAAGGAATATTACACCAAGAACGGGCTGGAAAGCGCCGAAGAGCTGGCCGTTGCCGACAGATACATCGACTGGAAGAACTACTTAAACGCCATCGCGGTGGAGATATACACCGGCAACACCGACCTGCTCAACAACAAAAAATACCGTTCCACCGCCGTAGACGGCAAGTGGCGCTGGATAGTGTTCGATTTTGACTGGGCGTTCACCACGGATACCAACTCCGTGGGCCGCTGGCTCAAGCCCGGCGGCGTCGGCGAAAGCAACAAGCGCGACAACAGCCTGTTTATAGCGCTGATGAAGAATCCCGTCTGCAAGGATTACTTCCTGACCCTGTTCAGCGAAAAGCTCAAGGGCGACTGGTCAAGCGCCAGCGTGCTGCAGAAAATGGCCGAAAGGTATCAGGAGCTTCTGCCGGAGCTGCCCATGCATCTGGAACGCTGGGGCAAGACGGAGAAGAGCTACAATTCCCGTCTGAACGAGCTTAAGAGATACGCCCAAACGCGTCCCGGCAGGCTGCTGTACTTCTACTCCAACGCGCTGAGCAAGGCGGAGTTCGAAAAGTATTTCGGCGAGATCGCCCGCACCGTGCAGCTTATAGACGACAAGGGCAAAAGCTATTCTTACTACAAATAGAGGATCCGATGGACGAAAACCGCAAGCGCCTGCCTGAGCGCCACGAGAGAAAGTACTGGATAAACAGCGGCGATATGGCGCTGCTCAGGGAAAAGCTCGGGCGTGTGATGGCCTATGACAGCCACACCGACGAAAACGGGGAATACTTTATCCGCTCCCTGTATTTCGACGACGCATACGACCGGGCGTACTATGACAAGCTGGACGGCGTGCAGGACCGCGACAAATACCGCATCCGCATATACAACATGTCCGACAGCGTGATTTTTCTGGAGCGCAAGCGCAAGGTGGGCGAGCTGATACAGAAATCCGCCTGCCGCATAGACCGCAAGCTGGCGGACGCGCTGGCAGAGGGCGACGCCGCTTCCCTGCTGGAATACGACGAGCCCCTGCTCACGGACATGTACGTGGAGATGCGCACGAAGCTTCTGCGACCCCGGGTGCTGGTGGACTACGTGCGGGAAGCGTTCGTGTTCCCCGCGGAGCACGCCCGCATCACCTTCGACAAGCAGCTGGCGACCTGCCCCGGTTCCACAGACCTGTTCAACCCGGATCTGCTCACCGTCAGCCCGCTGGACGACAAAAGGGAGATCCTTGAAGTCAAGTTCGACACCTATCTCCCCGCCCACATCGCGGGGCTGCTCGCCGACACTCCCACAGAGAACTGCGCCATAAGCAAGTACGTGCTCTGCCGCAGGTTCGAACCTTTGGGATAACGTCCTTATGTGACCTTTTAGCCCGTGGCTAATCAAAATATGCACCATTTTTGAAAGGGGATAACACCGTGAATTCCATCATTCAGGAAGTCTTCCAAAACCAGTCTCTGGGCGCGAGCTCCATCCCGCTTGTGCTGTTTACCATCGTCATGGCGTTCGTCGTGGGGGTGTTTATCTACTGGGTATATAAAAAGACCTACCGGGGCGTTATGTTCTCCAACAACTTCGCCCTCACCTTGATACTTATGACCGTGATCACCGCCCCCGTCGTCGTGTGTATCCGCAACAACGTGGCGCTGAGTATGGGAATGGTCGGCGCGCTGTCCATCGTGCGTTTCAGGACCGCCGTTAAGGATCCCCTGGACACCGGCTACATGTTCTGGGCGCTCACCATGGGCATACTGCTGGGCGCGGGCCAGTTCCTGCTGGCGGCGCTGAGCGTCGTGGGCATCGCCGTTGCGATATTCATTCTCAGGACCATGCTCAAGAAGGGCGAAGACAGCTACCTGCTGGTCATGCGCGTGAACAAGGTCGGCGAAGCCAACGCCCAGAAACTCATGACCAAGCTGCGCTATCAGAGCCTGAAAAACAAAACCATATCCAACGGCGGCATAGAGCTCACCTACGAAGTGAGAGTGGAAAAGAGCGAAGCGTTCTTAAACAAGCTGCTCACTCTGGAAGGCGTAAAGGAAGCCTCCCTGGTGTCCTACAACAACGAGACCGCCTGACGGGGCCTCGCCAGCAAACCGCGCCTAAAAGGCGCGGTTTTTGTTTTCCGTTTTTTAACGCAGGAATACCTTGACGCGTGATATACTTCGTGATATGATGTATATCATGAAAGGAGGCATACCGTGGACATACAACTGAAGCGCGGGCTGCTGGACGTATGCGTGCTGGCGGCGATCAGGAACGAAGATTCCTACGGCTACAAGATAATAAAAGATATGAAACCGTACCTCGAGCTGTCGGAATCCACCCTGTACACGATCCTCAAGCGGCTTGAAGCCGCCGATATGCTCACCGTGCGCAGCGCGGAGCACGACGGCAGGCTCAGAAAATACTACCGCATAACAGATCTGGGAAAACTGCGGATCGAGGAATTCAAACGCGACTGGGATGAGATCATGGCTGTGTACCGGTTCGTCGTCAGAGAGGAGCATACGAATGAATAAAGCAGAGTTTCTTGCGCTGTTAAGGAAAAAGCTGGCCAGTCTTCCGAAGGAAGATATCGACGAGCGCCTGGCGTTTTACGCCGAAAGCATCGACGATCGGCTGGAGGAAGGCCTTACGGAAGCCGAAGCGGTCGCCGAGATAGGATCGATAGACAATATCTCCGCACAGATAATGTCCGAGATCCCCATAACCAAACTGGTAAAGGAACGGGTCCGGCCCAAGCGCCGCTTGTCCGCCCTTGAGATAACGCTTTTGGCGCTGGGCTCCCCCATCTGGCTGGCGCTGCTGATCTCGCTTTTAGCGGTGATACTGTCCCTGTACGCGGTCATCTGGGCCGTTATCATTTCCCTGTGGGCAATAGCCGCAGCGCTCATCGTCTGCGCCGTGTGCTGCCCTGTCGCGGGAATACTGGTTATGTTCAGGGGCGATCTTGCGCAGGGACTTGCGCTGACCGGCGCGGGCTTCGTATGCGCGGGACTGGCAGTACTTCTGCTCCCTGCCTGCCGCGCGTGCGGCAAAGGCGCCTGGGCGCTGGCTAAAAAACTGACTTTGGGTCTTAAGAAACTGTTTCTCGGAAAGGGGCAAAAGTGATGAAAATGATCACATCTAAAGTGTTATTGGCGGCAGTCTGCCTTATAGTCGTGGGACTGATAATCTTCGCAGTGGCCATGTCGATACTGGGCTGGGACTTTTCAGCCCTCGACAGCAGCAGATTCGAGACCAGCGTATACGACATAAACGGGCCGGTGCAGGATATCCTCATCGTCTCCGACACTGACAGGATCACATTCGTGGCGACCGACGACGGGACCGCTCGCGTGGAGCTTTTCGAGCGCGAAAAACTGAAGCACCGCGTATTCAATGAAGCCGGCGCGCTTAAGGTAGAACTGGAGGATACCAGAAAATGGTACGACCATATCGGCCTGTTCCAGTTCAAGACTCCCAGGATCACGGTGTACCTTCCCCGGGGCGAGTACGCGTCGCTGTCGATCCAAACGAGCACGGGAGACGTGAGCCTGCCCGCCGGATTCAGCTTTAAGAGCGCGGATATCTCCCTGAGCACGGGAGACGTTTTCTGCGGCGCTTCCTGCGAAGGGACCCTGAACATCAAAACAAGCACCGGAGACATAGACGCAAACAGCTTGAGCGCCGGGGAACTCAGCCTTAAGGTGTCTACCGGCAGGGTGTTCGTCACGCAGGTCAGCTGCTTGGGCAGCATAAACGTGAAAGTGAGCACCGGAAAAGCCGCGCTGACGGACGTGAGCTGCGAAAGCTTCACCTCTTCCGGAAGCACCGGCGACATCACCCTTACAAACGTCGTCGCCTCCGTAGAGATGAACATACAGCGCAGCACCGGCGACGTGAAGCTCGAAAAGTGCGACGCAGCGGAGCTTGTCATAAAGACCGGTACCGGCGACGTGACCGGCTCGCTGCTGTCCGAAAAAGTGTTTATCGCCAAAAGCGGCACGGGCAGCGTAAAGGTGCCCGAGACCGTAAGCGGCGGAAAATGCAGTGTGACCACTGATACGGGCAGGATAAGGCTCACTGTGGAATAGCACATTAAAAAAGCGGCGGGAGATCTCCCGCCGCTTTTTATTTGCATTCCTTCTGCCCTTTACAGGTCTATCCAGTACCTCTGCTCCACCTCGCCGTCGGAGTTCACGAACTCGTTTTCCAGCACTCCCCCGTTCCGGATTATGGACTTAGCGGAGCCGACATTAGTCTTTTCACAGGTCATGAGCACCCTTGTTATGCCCAGTTTGCGGCACTCGTCCAGCGCCAGACCTATCATCCGGGTAGCGTAGCCCTTTCTTCTTTCGCTCGGTCTTATGCCGTCGCCTATGTGCCCTCCCTCTTTCAGGAGCGCCTCGTTAAGGTAATGGCGGATGTTGACCGCGCCCAGCAGCCGGTCCCTGTCCTCGTCCAGAAGGAAGAACACGCTGTCCGGCACCAGGCCGCCTTCAGCGGTCCGGTTCTCGAGATGCTTAAGATAATGGTCGAAATCGTGCCAGTCGTTTTTGAATATCGCCCAGGGAGAATGATTCGTGTGGTTGAGCTCCTGGTCAGCTTTCCACTCCTCGAGCATCTCCCCCAGCTGCGCCCCATACCGTTTTGTCAGCTTGATAAGCTTAAGGCTCATTTTCCCCTCCGACAGATCAGATGCCGTCCGCCGCCTCCGGGCACGCCGCGCCCGCGTCGTCCTCCCGAATGTCAGCCTTGTTCTGGTCTCTGTCGCGCTTAAGGATGTTCGGGATGTTGGGCAGGTTGGGCAGACTGATGACCGGTTTGTCCTTCCTGAAGTCCGCGTCTCCCATAAAGAACAGCGCCAGCGCGCCGGGACCCACGTGAGAACCCGTCACGGGCTCGTAATCCACCACCATTATGTCCTTGGGCGGGTGCTTTTTGTTGAGCAGCTTTATCAGATACTCCACGTCAGCGGGACAGTCCGCGTGGGCGATGCCTATGACCTGGCTTTCGCTGTTTCTGACCAGTTTATCGTACCTGTCCGCGATCATGTCTATGGACCTGCGCCTGCCCAGCGCCTTGGCGAAGGACACTATTTTCCCTTCCGTATTGCCCTTGAGCAGGGGCTTGATATTCAGCACCGTGCCCACCCAGGCCGCCGCGTTGGACAGCCTGCCCGTGTTCCTCAGATGCATAAGGTCGTCCACGGTGAACACCTGGCACATCTCGGGCACCTTGCTTCTGAGTTCTTCCGCGGTCTCGCGCGCGTCTTTGCCCGCGTCACGGGCGTCCGCCGCCATAAGCGCGAAGAAGCCTTCCCCCAGGGACGCACCGATGGTGTCCACCGTCTCGATGCGCCTGTCCGGATACTGTTCCATAAGTTCGTTTGCCACGCTCACCGCCACGGAAAAAGAACCGCTTATGCCCGAAGACATGCCCACATACACCACGTCGTCTCCGGCAGAAACGTATTTTTCAAAAGCCTGCCGGTACTTGTCGGGGGAGATCAGGGAGGTGCTCACCTTGGTGCCGCCGCGGATAGAGTCATAAAACGCCTTTGAGTCAAACTTTTCGGTGTCGAGGCAGGAATATTCCGAGCCGTCGATATAATAAAAAAAAGCAATAACCCCGATGTCCCTTTGTTTTAGCAGGGGCGTGGGGAGATTTGCGGAAGTGTCGGTCAAAACTTTAAAACTCATGCAGTGATTCTCCAGTTTATCTAATATCGCATATTATTATACAGCTACTTCAATATTATGTCAATGTGCCCTGTGATAAGCCAATATTTCAGAATAGTAAAGATTTATTTCAAACCGACTTCGGTTTTTTTATTGATTTGTTTTGCACGCTTAGCAGAATGGTAATCCTGTTGGTTTATAATTTTTTATGTTTGTAAGATTGGGGGGAAATAAATGACCGGCACCTACAGGGGAAACGGCGTGAGCTGTCGGGCGAAAAACGCCAGAGCCGTGCGCAGCGCGAGCGCTGTGTCTCTGCTGCCGCTGCTTGCGCTCATACTGTGCGCGTGCTTCTTCTTTACCTCTCTTATGATCATGGCTTCCGGCAGTGCGAAGGCTTCCTCCCGGCTCAGCGCCCTTGAAAAAGAGACGCAAAACCTCAACAACCGCATCAATAAGGCGGAATTTGAGATCGAAAGGGAGCTGTCTCCCCGCGTGCTGTCCATCCACGCACGCGAGCTGGGAATGACCGAACCTCAAACTGCGGGCAGGTGACCCGCTTTTTTTCTGCCCCGGAACATTTAATGTGTTTTTTCCGTCATATATTTGCAATAATAAGCCGCAGGTGATATAATGCGGTATAACAGTTTTGAAATATATGACGGAGGAACCGATGAATATCTGGCAGAAAATAACCTCCTGGCTGGGCGGCGGCATCAGCGTGGTGGTGTATATAATCATTATCGCGCTGTTCCTTATAGGCGTGTTCCGCTGCATTTTGCCCGTGACCCGCAACACCAAGCGCCTTAAAAAGGCGATCTATCAGATAAAACAGGGCGACAAGGCCAAGCGCAGCTGGCAGGAAGACCGGTTCCTGGGCCGCGGCAGCCTCATGCCCCACTGGAGCGAGTACCTGAACAACCTGTTTTTCGCGGACGGGGAATACCATAACCCCGCCAACGTGGAAGACTACATAAACGAGGAGACCGTGATAGACGGCCCCGGCCGGGCGAAGCTCACCGAAGCGCTGCCCGGCGTGCAGGTGTCCCTGGGCTTCCTGGGCACGCTGCTGGGGCTTTCGCTGGCGCTGAGCGAAATGAATTCCGTGGACGCCAACACCATAACCTCCTCCATGAACACGCTTCTGTCCAGCATGAAGTACGCGTTTTTGACGAGTATCTTCGGCGTGATCGCGTCCATAAGCTTCACCCTGCTGACCCGCGCCGCCCACGCCAGCGCCCAGAACACGCTGACCGAGTTCTACAATGCCATGGCCAAGTATGCGGGCGTGCTGTCCGTAGACCCCATGACCCAGGTGGCAATCTACCAGCAGGAGCAGACCGCGCTGCTCAAGCAGCTGGCTTACGCCATGAGCCCAGAGAACATAAAGGCTCTGGTCGAACCCCTGGCATCCTTCGCGGACACCACCGCGCAGAGGCAGAAGGAGCTTATGCAGGGCGTGGCGGACGCGTATCTGGACAAGGTAAACGGCATGTTCGAAGGTCAGCTCAAGACCCTGGGCGACACCATGGCGTCCACCTGCGCCCAGCAGGAGGCTGCGCTCAAGCGGATCAACGAGGCGCTTAACGACTTTTCCGCCTCCGCCCGCGCCATACACGACATCAGGACCGACCTGACGCTGCTCATGGACAAGTATGAGCTGCTCATAAAGCACGCGGATGCCGAACTTGCAAAGCTGGACGAGGCGAACAAAGCCTCCGTGGCAGTCATCAATTCCCAGACCGACGCAATAGACGCGCTTAACGAACTCACAAATCGAGTAAAAAGCTCCGCAAACGAAGTCGCGAAAGCATCCAAAGCGTTTCAGGAGAACTCACAGGAGCTGCTTAACGACAGCGCACAGGCGCTCACGGCTTCGGCAAACGAGCTTAAGACCGCCTTCGAGAACGCCCGCAGCCAGCTGGACGCGGACATGGAAGAAAGCATCGCTTACTTCGAGGGCTGCATGACTCAGATCATAAAGCGGGTGGAAAAGGCGTCAAGGCTGGTGGATTCCGCCGCCAAACATAAAAGCGGAGGCGGCGCATGAGACGCCTGAAAAACGGCTCCCAGGGAGGCTCGGGCGGCTCCTTCTGGCTCTCCTTCTCGGATATGATGAGCGTGCTGGTGCTCATATTCATATTCGTCATATTCTCCATGATGTTCACGCTCAACGAGCAGGAGCAGAAGTACAAAACGGCCCAGGAGCAGTACCTTATCGCCGAAGCCCGGGCTAAGGCCAGCCAGGACGAACTGGACAAGACCGTTATCATATTAAACGACACCCAGGCACAGCTTGAAAGCGTGCAGGGAGAGCTGGAAGAAAGCCGGACCGTCATAGTTGACCTGCGCAGCGAAAAGGACGCCATGCGGGCGGACCTGGCGCTGGCGCTAGCCGAGAGGGACGCGCTTCAGAGCAATTCCGACTCCCTTACCCGGCAGATAAACGCCCTGCAGGCGCAGATAGACCAGAAGCAGACGGAGCTCAACCGCTTAAGCGGGCAGTACAATTCCCTGCTCTCCTCCAGCCAGCAGAACGACGCGCTGCTCACCCAGTACAAAAACGAGCTCGCTCTGTACGAGAGCCGCTTAAGCGAAGCCCAGGCGCAGCTGGAACAGATGCTGGGCGTGAAGACCCAGATAATCCGCTCCCTGTCCGACGCCTTCAGGCGCAGCAATATACAGGTGGACGTGGACGAGGAGACCGGCGCCATAGTGCTGCCCGGCGCGGCGCTGTTCGACTCCGGCAAGACGGAGCTCAAGCTCGAAGGCATGCGCTATCTGGACCGCTTCCTGCCGGTGTACCTAAGCGTGCTGCTCAACGACGAGTTCCGCCCCTACGTGGCCGAGATCATAATCGAGGGCCACACGGATTCCACCGCCAAGCAGGGCCACGACGCGTTTTTGTACAACCTGGAACTGAGCCAGGAGCGCGCGCTGGCCGTGGCTTCCTACGTACTGGACGAAAACTACATGCGCAATACCTTAAGGCTGTCCACAGGCGGCATTTCCGCGTTCAAAAAAGTCATATCCGCCGCGGGGCGTTCCTTCTCCGCGCTTAAATACAACCCCGACGGCAGCGAAAACAAAGAAGCCTCCCGCCGCGTTGAGATCAAGTTCTCCCTTATAGACGAGGAGAGCGTATACGCCACGCGGCAGATAATGGGCTCGTGAGGTCACATAAATGAAATACCTGCGCAGGCTGGCGGCTTTCGCCGCAAAAAAACTGGTCATATTCACGCTGATCGCGTGTCTCGCGGTCTATGCGTTCTATCTGGCGTTCAATTACTCCAACGCCTATATAATCGTGTCCGAAGGCCTGCAAAAACGGGTCGACGTGTGCCTTACCAGGGAAGACCCCACCGTGCTGAACCGCTATTTCACCCCCGAATTCCTGGACAGCGACCCGGTGCTGGCCGCGGCGTTTTCCGAAGCGTCCAGCTACTGGTTCTACAACATTTCCTCTTTCGATTATGACCTGAAACTGCAGAACCTGCGCTGGTCTCCCTTCCGCGGCGCCGTGTCATGCGTGGTGACCGAGTACGTGTCAGACATAAACGGCTCCGTCAAAAGCGAGTACGCCTCTACCGACCATCCCTCCATCGAGCCCTGGAAAAGCGGGCGCTACACCGTGACGCTTATCCGGGATTCCAAGGGCTGGAAGATCGCGGGTCTTAAGCAGGACCAGCTGTACAAGGACACCGAGAGCTGATGAAGATCGGTTCCGTCGACGTGCCCCGCGGCGCGTTCCTGGCGCCCATGGCGGGCATCAGCGACCCGGTCACCCGCGAGATCGCGTTTGGCCACGGCTGCACCCTGGCGGTCAGCGAGATGCTTTCGGCGAAGGGCTACATATTCAGCCCCCGCAGTCCCGTACACGTGCAGCTCGTGCAGAAAGGCGCGAAAGAAGGCATAGCGGGGCTGCAGCTGTTCGGGCACGAGGAATACTATCTGAGCGAGGCGGTCAAACGGCTGAACCCCTCGCCTTTTGAGTTTTTTGACTTCAATATGGGCTGCCCCGCCCGCAAGATAGTCTCAAACGGCGAAGGCTGCCGCCTTATGACCCAGCCCCTGCTGGCGGGCAAACTCATATCCGCCATGGTCAAAGCTTCGGAAAAGCCCGTGACCGTGAAGATACGCGCGGGCTGGGACCGGGACAGCATCTCCTGCGTGGAGATCGCCCGCATCGCCCAAAGCGAAGGCGCGGCCGCCGTAACGGTGCATCCCCGCACCCGTGACATGTTCTATTCCGGGCAGGCGGACTGGGAGCTGATAGCGCAGGTCAAAGCCGCGCTAAGCATCCCAGTGATAGGAAACGGCGACATAACCTGCGGCGAGGACGCGTTACGGATGCTCAGGACCACCCGCTGCGACGGCATAATGGTAGCCCGGGCGGCGCAGGGCAACCCCTGGATATTCGAAGAGATCCTCTGCGCCATGGAAGGAAAAGCCTATACGCCCCCGTCTCCCGTCGAAAAACTGGACACGGCCATGGATCACTTTGCCCGAGCTCTCGCTTTCTACGGTGAAAGGACGGGCGTTATCGAGATGCGCAAGCACCTTGCCTGGTACCTGCAAGGACTAAAAGGCGCATCCCGCGTCAAAACAAGCATAAACAACGCTCCGGAAGCGGCGCAAGTGCTCAGACTGCTTGAAGAGTACCGCCGGGAGCTCACAGGAGGAAACGAGCAATGAAATACGTGGACGAGTACGACATCAAGGATTATCTGGGCGGCAGGGCGTTTGAATGCGACTGCGGCAGGGAACACCGCGCCCGGGTGGATTACCTGAGTATCAGGCGGGGCGCCATAGACGATGTGCCCGCCGCTTTAGCCGCTCTCGGCGCGAAGAAACCGTTTATCGTCTACGACAAAAACACCTTTGAAGCCGCCGGCAAAAAGCTTTGCGACGTGCTTAATGGCTCCGGCATCCCCTTTACCGGCTTCCTGCTCAAGGAACACGGCTACTCCAAGTGCGAGCCCGACGAATATTCCGTGGGCAGCGCGGCAATGGGCTTTGACGTCAGCTGCGACTCGATCATCGCCGTGGGCGGAGGCGTCATTAACGACACCTGCAAGGAACTGGCGCTGGTCTCCGGTCGTCCCCAGATAATAGTCGGCACCGCCCCCTCTATGGACGGCTTCGCTTCCAACTCCTCCTCCATGGTGGTGGACAACGTTAAGACCACCCTGTACAACGCCACTCCCCGCGGCATCATACTGGATACCGACATCATGTCACAGGCGCCCATGCGCATGCTGTGGGCGGGCTTCGGGGACATGATAGCCAAATATATCTCCGTATGCGAATGGCGGATAAGCAACATAGTGACCGGGGAGTACTACTGTCCCCACGTAGCCGCGGTGATGCGCAAGGCGCTCAAGCGCATCATGGACGCCGCGGACGGTCTGGCCCGGCGCGACCCCGACGCGGTAGGCGCGGTGGCGGAAGGGCTGGTCTTAAGCGGCATCGCCATGAGCTTCGCCAAAGTGTCCCGTCCCGCCAGCGGGCTCGAACACTACTTCAGCCACATGTGGGACATGCTCTGCCTGGAAAAGGGCAAAGAATACGACCTGCACGGCATACAGGTCGGCGTCGGCACCGTGCTCACGCTGCGCCTCTACGAGTTTATCAAAACGCTCAAGCCCAGCCGCGAAAGAGCCGAAAAGGCGATGAGCGAATTCGATCCCGCCGCCTGGGAAAAGGACATTATCCGCGTGTTCGGGAAGACCGCGCCCGAGGTGCTCAGGATAGAGCGGACCGCCGGCAAGAACGACCCAGCCAAACGCGCAAAGCGGATAGACAGCATCATAAACCGCTGGGACGAGATCCAGACAGTCATAGCTGAGGAACTGCCGTCTCTTTCCTCTCTGCTGGACATAATGAAGCGCATGGGCATGCCCACGACGCCCGAGGAGATCGGGTTTTCCCGCGAAGACGCCCTGACCGCCTACATGCACGCCCGGGATATACGCGATAAGTATCTGTCGGTCTCCTTCCTCTGGGACATCGGCGAGCTTGAAGAGGGCGCCAGACACATTTTTGAATAATAACATATACCTAACTTGCGTATTTTCCCCATTCAGAGTATAATGAAATTCCAAGCTGCAGGAATTTGCATTATTCCTGCAAAATACGCAAGAGGGGCCGTACGATGGAACAAAACACTCAGGAGCTGCTGAACCGGCTGAACCATTCCGGCAAAAAACTGTCCAAAAGCCACAGGCGCATCGCCGAATGCATCGTCAACCACTACGACAAGGCTGCGTTCATGACCGCCAGCCGCCTGGGACAGTATGTGGGAGTCAGCGAAAGCACCGTGGTGCGCTTTGCCACCGCTCTGGGCTACGAGGGCTTCCCGCAGCTTCAGAAAGCGCTGCAGGAGCTCATCCGCCACCGGCTCACCGCTACGCAGCGTCTGGAAATGACAGGGGACATGGGCTCCAGCCAGGTGCTCAACAAGGTGCTCAAGGGCGATATCCAGAACATCCGTTCCACCCTTGACGAGATCGACGTCCCTTCCTTTGACCAGACCATAGACAGCCTGCTGACCGCGCGCCGCATATATGTGCTGGGTCTGCGCGCCAGCGCGCCGCTCGCAGAGTTTCTGGGGCATTACCTCAACTTTATCTTCCCCAACGTATCGACCGTCACCAGCGGCGTAAGCGACGTTTTCGAGCAGATCGCCCGCATAAGCGACGAAGACGCGCTTATCGGCATCTCTTTCCCCCGCTACACCAACCACACCGTAAAAGCCATGCGCTTTGCCAAAAGCCGCGGCGCCACCGTGATCGCCATAACCGACGGTCCGCTTTCTCCCCTGCGGACGGAAAGCAATTACTGCTTAAGCGCCAAAAGTGAGATGGCGTCCTTCGTGGACAGCCTTGCCGCCCCCATGAGCCTTATAAACGCGCTGATAGTGGCGCTGTCCCAGCGGCGCAGGACCCAGGTGGCGGAATACTTCGGAGAAGTCGAGAGCATCTGGGACGAATACAACGTATATCTGGGCAAAAACTGAAATGGCTAAAAGCGTAGTCGTTATCGGCGGCGGCGCGGCAGGCCTCATGGCTGCCAGGTTCGCCCTTGACGCAGGCGCGAAAGTGACCCTGCTGGAAAAAAACGAAAAACTGGGCAAGAAGATCTATATCACAGGCAAAGGCAGGTGCAACCTGACCAACGCCTGTGATTTTGACGCGCTCATGAAGCAGATCCCCCGCAACCCCCGCTTTATGTACTCCGCCTTCAGTCTTCTGGACAACCAGGGCATAATGCGCCTGTTCGGAGACATGGGGCTTGCTCTCAAAACTGAGCGGGGAGACCGCGTCTTTCCCGTGAGCGACCACGCCAGCGACGTGACGAACACGCTGGAAAAGTATCTGCGCAGTCACGGCTGCAGGATACTTTTGAACACTTCCGTCAACGACCTGATCTGCGAAGACGGCGCGTTCGCGGGCGTAAAAACTTCCCGGGGCGAAATGCGCTTTGACGCCTGCGTGCTTGCCACGGGAGGCTTAAGCTACCCCTCCACCGGCTCCACGGGCGACGGATACAGATTCCTCAAAAAGCTGGGGCACTCCATAGTCCCCTGCCGTCCCGCGCTTACGGGCATAGAGACCGAAGAGGGCTGGTGCTCCGCGCTCATGGGGCTGAGCCTCAAAAACGTCAGCCTCTCCGCCTGGGGCGAAAAAAACGGCAAGCGCAAAAAGCTGCTCTGCGAGCAGGGAGAAATGCTGTTCACCCATTACGGCATTTCCGGCCCCATAGCGCTGAGTCTGTCCAGCGCACTAAACGAAGACTATCGCGGCACAAAGCTGGAGATAGACCTTAAGCCTGCTATTTCCGAAGACACGCTGGACGCGCGGCTGCTCAGGGAGTTCGCACGCATGCCCAACAAGCAGCTCATATCCTGCATGGACACGCTGGAGCCCCACGCGCTGGGAGAGGCAGTGCTCTCCCTGGCAGACATATCGCCCTACCAGCCCATAAATTCCGTGACCCAGGCGCAGCGCAAAAGCATAGTACAGCTGCTTAAGGCCATTCCCCTGACGGTTAAAAACCTGCGCGGGTTCGACGAAGCCATCATCACCCGCGGCGGCGTGAACGTAAAGGAGATCGACCCGTCCACCCTGGAAAGCAGGCTCGTAAAAGGGCTGTACATAGCCGGTGAAGTGCTGGACGTGGACGCTTTCACGGGAGGATTCAACCTTACCATCGCCTTTTCCAGCGGCGCGCTGGCGGGAAAAAGCGCGTCAGAAAACGGATGACTCCCCTTATCACTTCGGATATCGTATCCCGTTTAAACAAAAGATCTCTGCTTGTCAAACGCGCACGGCTGGCGCTGTGTCTGGGCTGCCTCGCCGTGTGTATTCTTCTGTGCATAAACCTGCGTACCGGCAATGCGTTTGGGCGCTATATCGCCGTGTGCGCCGTTAACCTTGCCTGCGGCTGGTTCGTGATTGTCACCCATGCCCGGGTGAAGGCCATGGATTCCATAGCACGTCATT
Organism: Clostridiales bacterium; assembly: GCA_024683475.1. GTDB lineage: Bacteria > Bacillota > Clostridia > Christensenellales > Aristaeellaceae > RUG14130. The sequence continues at coordinate 46,114 of JAIKYG010000010.1, forward strand.
TCGTCAACCTTTCCGGCAGACCCGGCATGGAGTATACTGGCATACTGGAGTACTCTCCCCTGCCGGAGACTACCCCGGACGGGCTCAGGGTGCGCAGGCTCCGCGTGAGAAACGCCGCGGATACGCATGCCCTGCTGGCGGATGAATACCTGCTGCCGCAGCTGCCTCCTGCCGGAAAGCACGTCCGTATCGAGGCGCGCAGCGGTTACGTATGGGCCGCCGGGGAGGAAAACGATGTTTAGGCGCTTTTTACGGCTGCTGCCCGCGCTGCTGACCTGGGCGCTGGTTTGCATCATGTTCTGGGGCTGGATCTTCAGCATACTTACCGACGCTCCGGCTTCAAAAAAGCTGATCGTGTACGTTGACGCTCCCCTGAAAAACACCCGGGAGCTGGCGGGCAGGCTCGAGGATCACTTTCCCCGCTCGCAGATACGTTTTATTGAAATACGCTCCTTTTCCTACTCCATGATGGGCGACAGCCCCGCCGCGGATGGGGACATATTCATAATCCCCTCCGGCAGCGCCGAAGAATACTCCGACTGGTTCGGTGACATGCCCGCGGAGGTATTCCTGTCTCCCGCAGCAGACGCGGCGCCCCTGTCTTCCTATGTGCTGTATCCCGAAGGCAAAGAGTATCTGCTGTTCTATTCCGCGTCCTCCGTCCACACCGGGAAGAACGATAGTCTGGCGTTCGAACTCGCCGAATTGCTCAAACAGTTTTAGAGAGGTGTCCTTATGAAGCGGCTGATCGTGTTCTGTCTGGCTCTGTGCCTGTGTCTGCCTGCGTTCGCCTTAAGCGAGGGCGGGGAGATCCATGTCAAAAACATCGGGAGCGTGCCCGATGATTTCATATTCGGCATGGATCTGTCCTCGGTGATCTCCCTCGAAAACGGCGGCACGCGTTTTTATGATTTTGACGGAAACGAAACGGATATATTCTTTCTGCTCAAACAAAACGGCATAACACATATCCGCGCCCGCCTGTGGAACGATCCCTACGACTCGGAAGGACGCCCCTACGGCGGCGGAATTTGCGACCTGGACACTCTTATACAGATTGGCACCCGCTGCACCAAAGCGGGCCTTAAGCTGATAGCGGACTTCCATTACTCGGACTTCTGGGCCGACCCCGGAAAACAGATGCCTCCCAAGGCCTGGGCAGGCATGAGCGCGGAAGAAAAAGCGCAGGCGGTGTATGAGTTCACCCTGGCTTCCCTGACGGCGCTTAAGGCAAACGGAATAGACGTGGGCATGGTGCAGGCAGGCAACGAGACCAACGGCCGTTTGTGCGGCGAAAGCGGCTGGCCCGAGATCGCGGCTCTTATGAGCGCGGGGCTTAAAGCCGTCCGGGAGGTATACCCGGATGCGCTCACCGCGCTGCATTTCACAAATCCCGAAAACGCGGAGCAGCTCAGATACTACGCAAAGCAGCTTGAAACTTACGCGCTCGATTATGACGTGTTCGCCACCAGCTGGTACCCCTTCTGGCACGGCAGCCTCGATAACCTGAGCGCGGTGCTGTCCGACATAGCGGACACTTACGGCAAAAAAGTGCTGGTAATGGAGACTTCGTACCCCTACACCTCCCTGGACAGCGACTTTTCCGGCAATACCGTAAGCGACGGCCCGCTTGACGGCTATCCTTTCACGCCCCAGGGGCAGGCGAATATGATAGCGGATCTTGCGGATACGCTGGTGAACCGCACACATTTTGCTGCCGGGCTGGTATACTGGGAAGGCGCGTGGATCACCGCCGGCGGTGCGAGCTATGACGAAAATCTGGCTTTGTTGGAGAAATACGGCTCCGGCTGGGCCACCCGCTTCGCGGGCGAGTACGACCCGGACGACGCAGGCAGATACTTTGGCGGCAGCGCGGTGGACAACCAGGCGTTCTTTGATCCTTCCGGCCGCCCCCTGCCCTCACTGAAAGTGTTCAGACTGCTAAGGGAAGGCGGCGCGAGCGCTCCGGTCTGCGCAGACGCCCTCGAAAACGCGTACGTGCGCGCGGATATAAACGGCACGATACTCCTGCCGGAGTGCGTCAGCGCCGTTATGAACGACGGTTCAAAGGAAGATGTGCCCGTGATATGGAACATCGACGAAGCGGGTCTGGACGCGCTGCGCGGGAAAGGCGCGGGCACCTACGCGATAAGCGGCGAGGCTCAGGGAATGGAAGTCAGCTGTTTCCTCACGCTGGAATACCGGAATTTCCTGACAGATCCCGGCTTCGAGGAAGGCGGCGTAAACTGGCGCTTCACCGACCTTGGCAGTACGCAGCAGCTGTACGTGGAAGAAAAGCCCGGCGACAGCCTGAGCGGTACGAAGCACGCGCATTTCTGGAGCGCGAAAACCGATTCCGTGCGCTTCACGCTGGAGCAGGATATTGACAGCCTCCCCGAAGGCAGGTACGTGTTCGGCATCTCCATCATGGGCGGGGACGGCGGCAAAACCGACATATACGCTTACGTGAAGATAAACGGCGAGACCGTGTCCACCGTTCCGATGAAGATAAGCTACTACAACGTGTGGGACACCGGCGTCACGGAGCCCTTCTTCGTGCCCGAAGGCGCCTCTGTAACCGTGGGCGCATACGTGGCCTGCCAGGGCAGCGGCAACGGCGCCTGGGGCAAGCTGGACGACGCTTTTGTGAATTCCGCCCGCTAAAAAAGCGCTTCCGGGGCAATTTCCCGCGAAAATCCCTTGAACAGGGCTGTTTTATGGTGTATAATAGAATCACTATAGTATGAGGTGACGTTTATGCGCCGAATTATATCGCTTATCCTGAGCGCGCTGATGCTGTTCTCGCTGTGCGCCCTGTGCCTGGGCGAGGAGACAGACGAGCCCAACGATAAAGAAGAACCCGTCGTCCACCATTTCGTTAAGTGGAGCTATCGGGGCGACGGCACGCATATAAGCCAGTGCGATTATGACGACTGCAACGTCTGGCGCATCACCCCCTGCTCACCCATCACCGTCGAGCACGACGGCAGGACCGTAAGCTTCTGTCCCGTGTGCGGCCATTATGAGGACGGCTGTCCCGCCGTGATGTGGAACAGAGTGTGGCAGACCTGGAACTACTCCTCTTCCCCGCAGGGCGACTTTTCCACCATACTGTACACCCGCCCCTTCGGTGAAGACAGCGACGTGCTGTTCTGCGCGTCATTCATCTACCGCTACGACGGCGCTCCGACGTACTTTGACGGCTACACCACCTTCATGTTCGGGCTGACTACTCCCGCCCGTGACATATTCACCACCGGCGGAGAAGTGAAAGCCTACCTCACCAACGGAAGCGAAAAGCTGGATACAGAGGTCGAATACCTGCCCGCCCTCCGCGCGCTGCAGCTCACGATCCCCGAAGGCAGCTGGATGCTCGTAGTTGAAGAAAAATAGACCCGGATATGCAATAAGAACCCGGACGCACCAAGCGTCCGGGCTCTGTTTTTACCTACAGGCCGCAGTTTACCTGAACAGCGTGCAGCCGGCCTTTTTGAAGTTCTCCACCAGGCGGTCAAGCTGTTCGTCCGTGAGCTTGAATTCCTTTTTCAGGCACTCCCGGCACAAATAGTCTTCCCTCGCCCGGTTAATCAGTTTCTTGGTCAGCCCCGCGTCATTCGGGGTGACATCTCCCCCGCATATGACGCACTTCACGCCCGGAAGGTATTTGCCAGCGCCACCACGCAGGAGCGTGCGGGCACGGCCAGGTTCACATACTCCATGTACTTGCCTGACAGTTCGCCGATGACCGGGGTGAACTCAAAGCCCAGGCCGCTGGAAGCGGTCAGTCCTACGTCCGTGAAGCTCAGGGACATGTTCCTGTCTTTGTCGGAGAAGTTGACGAACGCTACGGCGTAGCCCTTTTCCAGGTGTTTGAACACCACCAGTTTATCGTCTCTCTCCGGATTGTCCAGGAACATGGGCTGGCGGCACTCCTTATCCTGGTTTATGGCGATGAGCATCGGGTTGGTGACCAGTTTGAGTATATCGTCGTCCATCTTTCTTATGTCGCAGCCCAGCATCAGCGGCACGCCGCACATGCACCACAGCGCGAACTCGCTCTGGTAGTCGCCAAGCGTGCAGCCGCCCACGCCCACGTTGCCCTTGCCGTACATGCCCACGGTCAGCATATCCATGTCGTTAAAGCACTGAGCGCCGGACTGGGAAAATCTGCCCAGCTGCGAGATCAGTATCTTCTTAAAGCTTTCCGGGCTGTCGAAAATGTCTCCGGTGGAGCGGAACATGTGAGCGCCCGTGGCGCGGATCCAGTTCCACACATCCTCGGTGCCCCACTGGCAGGCGGAAAACAGTATATCGCGGCCGGATTCCTTAAGTGCCATGCCCATGCGCCTGTACAGCAGCTCTCCCTCTATGAACCTGGGATGATAGCAGTAATCGTACTTAAGAAAGTCCACGCCCCACTCGGCAAAGGTGCGGGCGTCCAGATACTCGTGGTCGAAGCTGCCCGGGTAATCCGCGCAGGTGCGCTGCCCCGCGCAGGAGTACATGCCCAGCTTGAGCCCCTTGGAATGCACGTAGTCGCTCAGCGCCTTCATGCCGTTGGGGAACTTTTTGGGGTCGGGCACTATGCGGCGGGTCTGCTTGTCCCTTTCCCTCAGGCTCCAGCAGTCGTCTATGACCACGTACTTGTAGCCTGCCTTGTCCAGTCCCTTTTCCACCATGACGTCGGCAGTCTGGCGGATCAATTCGTCCGAAATGTTTTCTCCGAAGGTGTTCCAGGTGTTAAAGCCCATCGGCGGTGTGTTTACCAGCATATCAGAAACCTCCATCGCGTTTTCTTAAACCATTATACCCTTACTCCGATAAGATTTCAAGCAATAAAAAACAGCGCAAGCGCGCTGTCACTGTCTGAGTTTGTTTAACCAGTATGTGAACCTTTCCTCTGGCTCCGCCTCAAAGCGCATGCGCTCGCCCGTGACGGGGTGGTCGAAGCCTATCACGCCCGCGTGGAGCAGCTGTCCGCCCTCAACTTCGTACGGGGGCTTTTTGAAGCCGTACACCGGGTCGCCCAGTACGGGATGGTTGAGCGATGCCATGTGCACCCTTATCTGGTGGGTGCGCCCCGTGGTCAGGCGGCACTCTACGAGGCTCGCGCCCCTTAGCTCCTCCAGCACGCGCCAGTTGGTCACAGCCCGGCGCCCGCCCGGGACTATCGCCATCTTCTTGCGGTCAGTCGGGTGGCGGCCTATGGGCGCGTCCACCCGGCCTTCGTTTTCCCTGAAATGTCCGCACACTATGGCTTTGTATATCCTTTCCACACTGTGCTCGCTTATCTGCTTTGACAGGCTCTGGTGCGCAAGGTCGGTCTTTGCCACCAAGAGCAGACCGCTGGTATCCTTGTCGATGCGGTGCACTATGCCGGGGCGTTCCACCCCGCCCACGACGCTCAGGCTGCCAAGCGCCGCCAGAAGCGCGTTCACCAGCGTGCCGTCCGGGTTGCCCGCCGCGGGATGCACCACCATGCCCGATGGTTTATACACTACCGCCAGGCAGTCGTCCTCGTACACGATCCTGAGCGGGATATCCTGCGGGACTATGTCCGTCGGTTCGGGCTCCGGCAGCGTGTACGCGACCCTGTCCCCCGGCTTAAGCTCGTATCCCGCCTTGGTGCGCACGATCGAGTTGACGTTCACCAGTCCCTGTTTTATAAGCGTCTCCGCCCTGGAACGGCTGACCGGAGCGTTTTCGGAAAGGAACACGTCCAGGCGCGCGGTTTTGTCCGAAACGAGCTCCATCTAAGCGTCACCCTTCCTGAAAATGTACGAAACGCAGAACAGTATCAGCCCCAGCGTGACGCATATGTCCGCCAGGTTGAACGCGGGGAACGGGATGAATTCCGGCTTGATCCAGTCCGTGACCCACCCCAGTGCGAGCCTCTCGTAAGCGTTTGCCGCGCCTCCCGCCAGCGCGGAAGCCAGGCAGCCCGCCTGAAACGCGCTCAAGCGCCCGAACAGTATATACGCAGCCAGCGCCGCCAGCGCCGCTATCCCCAGCGCCGCCGCCAGAGCGGGAACGCCCGAAAGCAGCCCGAAAGCCGCGCCGGAATTGCGGACGACGCGCAGTGACACGATGCCCCTTATTATAACGCCGTCGCCGGTATATACGTCCACCAGATGGCGTGACAGGGCGATAAGCGCCGAAAGGATCACAAACACGGGCGCCGCGATCTGCAGGTTCTTTGTCTTCATAAGCTTAAACAAACACAATAACACCCTCTGAGCCCTGAGACCCAGAGGGAGCCGGAGTAATTCGTCAGGTTCGCTTTATTCGTGAGAATACAGGGGGCTGTCCTTAAGCAGCTTCGCCTGCTCGTCGACCAGGGCAGAAAAGTTCTTGTGATACTCTTCCCCGGCGTTCTTGAGCTGCTCGTAATCCTGGCGGATCTCGGCGAGCTTCTGCTGGCTGGCAGCTTCCAGACCGGCGGCCTGCTCCTGGGCGTCAGAAACGATCTTGCGGGCCTTTTTGCGGGCTTCGTCGATGGTCTCGTCCGCGATACGCTGGGCGGAGATAAGGGTCTCCCTCAGCGTGGTCTCCAGGTTCTTGAAATAGCTTGGCTCGTTGAACGTGACCGCGCCGTCTTCCTTTACCGCGGGGGCGTTCACGACCTGCTGCGCCTTCTCCTCGGCCTCAGCCTTGTCCTTTTTGAGCTCCGCCAGCTCGGCTTTCAGGCTCTCGATCTCCTTGAGCAGGTTCATGTTGGTCTCGCCCAGTTCCTGGGTCTGATCCGCCAGCTCATCAAGAAAATCTCCGACTTCGTCCCTGTCGTAGCCGTTTTTCACGATGGGGAATTCCTTCGCTCTGATCTCGTTATCGGTAATAGCCATATTATCCATCCTTTCGGTATATGTATTTTATCTTAACGCGCTTGGCGCGCGGAGGATCCTAAAACACAAGTTTAATCAGCCAGGACAGCAGTTCGCACAGCACTACCGCGACCGCCGGAGAAAAGTCTATTCCCGTAGAGGAGATCACTCCGTCCATGGACTTCTGGATGGGAAACAGCACCGGGTCGGTCGCCTTTTCCAGCAGGTAGTTCACCTTTCCGCCCTCGCCGTGCGTGAGCCTTAAGTACAGGTGTACGAGCACCCTCAGTATGACCAGCAGTTCTATCAGCGAGATTATGGTTATGAGTATGCGCGGGATCGCGCTTATGTACAGCCTTGCGCCTAATGTGATCATATCAGTATCTCCTGTCTATGTGTCTGGACATGTTCACGTTTACATTCTTGGGGGCAATGAAATACGTGTTGTCGGTGATCTTCCTGACCTTGGCATTCAGGGCAAACGCCGCGCCCGCCAGCGTGTCGATTATGCGCTGGGCGGAAAAGTCGTCCGCGCCGTCAAAGTTGATGACCGCGCTGGTGCCGGCGATTATGTCCTTTATGACCTCCGCGCACTCGCCCAGCTGGGTGATGTAGTAAACCATCGTGTCGGGGCGGGCCATGGGCTTTAAGCTGTCCTTCTGGGGCTGCACGAACGCGCCGCCGCTTCTGCGGGTGGTCTGCCGGGCTTCCCTTCTGGCCTGCTGTCCGCGGGAGCGGGCGTAGGCGTCCTCGTACAGGCTGGACTCCTGCTGCCTGCGGGGCTGCTGATAGCCGCCGCGGGGCGCTTCCTCCCGGTAATCGTCCCCGTCGTCGTCCTCTATGCTGACAAGTTTCAGTTTCTGCAATAAAGCCGTGAACCGGCTTAGATCCGCCATATGAAGCAATTCCTCACAGTTTAGACTATTTTATGAGCACCTGCGCACCCTGAGACAGCACCCCTTCAACCAGGGGCGTGAACAGCACGGTGCCGTCGGAACGGTAGGTCAGTATCTCGATGGGCACGAACGTGCCGCCCGGCACGTCGTACAGCCACAGGCCCGTCTGCCCGCTTACGGTGGACACCGCCTTGCGGCTGACTATCAGCCCGTTCATGTTGGCGCCTATGGTCACGTCTCCGCTCCGGGCGTAAGCCAGGGGGCCAATGGGCTGTTTTATCTCCAGCGTAGCCATTACGGTGGAACCGTTTTTGACCACCTTTACCACCGTGCCCTCATAGGCCAGTTCGTCGTAGCCCCTGAGCACGAAGGAGTACACCGTGTCCAGCGTGGGGTTCCACTTGCCGTCATCCGCGATAAGCAGGATGTACCAGTGGTTCTGGTCCATCACGCGGTACACGTTGGTGGAGGCTTTGGGGGAAGCGACCTTCAGGCTTCCGCCCTGCAGCACCGTGCGCACGTCGCTTATCTCAAGGGAAGACACCGTGTTCTGGTTGAGCGCGTCCTCGTACCCGTCCAGGTAGAACGACACCAGGCCGTCCCTGGGCGCGGGTTTGGGCACCTGCCAGCTGGAAATGGCGTTCAGGCGCTGGTTTTCGTCGTCGTAATACTTTATAAGCTTGCTGTCGCTTCGGCGGTTCTGGCTCATGTAGGAGCGCCTGTCCTCCATGGCCTGGGTGAGCAGCCTGACCATGCGGTTAAGGTCGCCCTGGGTCTTGCCCTTTACCAGGCTTTTGAGCTCCTCCGCCCGCTGGTGCACGTTGAGGTTCAACACCTCAAGCTGCGCGTCCAGCTCGTTGCCCAGCACGATCTTGTGATACGCCTGTATGTTCTTGCGCGTGTTGTTCAGGTCGTTTATCAGGCGGGTGGAATACTCCATCGTGTACACGTTCGCGCACACGTCCCCGCTCTTTACCAGCGTCAGCTCCGTGGCCAGGTAATCCACCCGGGAGACCTGCCCCTCGCTCACCACCGCCTCGTCGCGGACGATCACGCCCTTGACCTGGCGGGTATCGCTGGCTGTGCCCTGATAGATGACCGTGACTTCGCTGGAGGCGAATATGCTACCGCGGAATATGAACACCACTATGAGCGCGAGCAGCAGCAGTACCAGGTAAAACCTGCCTGTCACGCGAATCTTCACCCGGCATACCTCCTGCTTGCATAGTTACACATATATATTATATAACGTTTTCAAACATATTTCAATAATGTTTTTGTTATCTTGACATTCGCTGCCTGTGCATCTATAATTTTTCTGTTAATTGTCTGTACGGAGGCACGCATGCGCTTCACCTCAAGATCCGTGGAAATACTGGGATTCAGCGTGTATTACTACGCGCTTTTGATCGCCGCGGGAGCTTTGCTCGCGGTGGTGTTCGCTTCCCGCCGGGAAAAGGCGCTGGGGCTCGAAAAGGACACCGCGCTGGACATCGCCCTGGTCGGTCTGCCCTTCGGGCTGATAGGCGCGCGGGCGTACTATGTGCTGCTGCACGCCTCCGAATTCGAGAGTTTTGCCCATATACTGGACCTGCGCCGGGGCGGGCTTGCCATATACGGCGGCATCCTTTTGGGTGCGCTGGCGGCGTGGGTGCTGTGCAGGATCAAAAAAGGCAGCTACCTGCGCTGGGCGGACCTGGCGCTGCCCTGCGTGGCGCTGGCGCAGGGTATAGGGCGCTGGGGCAACTTCTTCAACCAGGAAGCGTACGGAATTGAGATCACCGCTTCCGCGCTGAAATTCTTCCCCGTGGCAGTATACATTTCCCAGGACGGGCTGTGGCACGCCGCCGCGTTCTTTTACGAATCCGTCTGGTGCGTGCTCATCTTCCTTGTCGCCTGCGCGCTGCCGTCGAAAAAACACTTCACTAAAAAAGGCGCGGGCACGCTGTTCTACCTGCTCATGTACGGCTTTGAGCGCGCCCTGACCGAAGGCCTGCGCACAGATTCTTTGTATATTGGACCCGTGCGCGCGAGCCAGCTCCTGAGCGTGCTTGCCCTGTCAGCCGCCGCGCTGATACTCATAAAAAAAGCCGACCGCCCCGTTTTCGCGCTTATCATCTGCGCTGCCGGGGCGATCGTATCGGTTTTGTCCGCGCTCACGCTGCTGCCGCCTGTGTGGCTGTACTGCTCTGCGCCCGCAGTGTTTGCGCTCGGTATGTTCGGTTTTTACAAGCTGTACTGTTCTGAAAAACCTGCCTAACAGCAGAATATGCCGCATCTGCCGCAGAACAGGTTGGCCAGTATGCACATGGCCAGCCCCGCAAGGCCGTTCCTGGGCATGAACTGGCGGGACCGGTAGTTCTGAGAAGGCCCGCCCGCCGCCTGCGGGTCGAGCCGCGACGCGTACATGGCGTACTCCATGTTGTTCGGTTCCATGGCTGCCGCCTTTTTGGCGTAATCCAGCGCGTTCAGGCGGTTTCCCAGGCCTTCGTTGGCCTGCGCCGCCAGGTAGAACCAGCGGGCGTCACGGTTCTGTTCCGTATAGAGGATATCCAGCGCCTCGCGGTACCTGCCCTGGCTTAAATATTCCCGCGCCCGGCTGCATGCTTCGCTCTCGTAAGTCTGATATGCGCCAAACCCGCCGAAAGGCCCGAAGCCGAAACCCTGGAACGGGTCCGCATAGGTGGTGCGGTAGCCCCCGTTACCCGCGCTCCCGCCCGAGTAGCCGGAATAGGCTCCCTGCCGCGCGGAGGCGTTGGGATCGTATTTGTTGTTGACTATCATATCATACGCTTCGTTTATCTCCTTCATGCGGGCTTCCGCCTCCTTTGAAGGATTGACGTCGGGATGATATTTTTTTGCCAGCGCGCGGTAGGCCTTTTTGACCTCGTCCGCACTCGCGCCGGGGCTGATGCCCAGCACCTTATACGGGTCTGTCATTGGTTTTTTCTCCGTCGGTTTTTCCGGCTTTTATGGCGTAGCGCGTCCATACGCCCGAGTACAGTACGTTGCGGATGAGCTCCGCGTCCTTGACTATCGGCAGCTTCTCGAACGCCTCCGCGGACAGGGCGATGTACGTGTCCAGCATGGTCTTGACCCGCCGGTCAAAATCCGGGGCGTCCTTTTCCTTCGCAAACGGGTTGAACCTGCCCCGGCGCGAGTCTTTCCTGACGTCGTCCCAGGCGTCCATTATGTATATGAACCGCCCAAGATCCTGTCCCATCAGGTACAGGTCGTGTTTCCAGATGTCGTCGGCATATGCGAAACACTCGCCCACCACGCGCCCGAAGCATCCGGCCAGCGCGTCCACGTCGCCCGAGCCGCTTTTTTCCAACGCGTACAGGTCCTTAAGCGCGCGGTCGATGTTTTCCGCTTTTTCGGGACAGCGGGCGCAGGCCGCCCGAAACGCCTGTTTCAGCCTGCCTTCCGCCATCTGCCTCACGCGGGAGTCACCGTCCTGTTTGGCGTCAAGGGCGCTGAAATAGGACAGGATCACGTTCACATCCGCCGCGTATGAAATGATGCCGTTTGCCGCGTAAGCGTGGCTTTTCAGAGGATGCGAGGGGCATCTGCCCTTTTTGGTCTCTTCCGCCGGTTCGTACAGCGCGTACAGCGTCAGCGCCAGGAACGCCGCGTCGAACGAGAGTATCAGCCGTCCTCCGGACCCCACCCGGTCCTTGAGCGCGTGGCACACGCCGCAGTACACCTCGCGGAACCGCTGCCTCTGGGCTTTTGAAAGTGCCTCCTCGTTGGGGCGCACGTAGCCGAACACTTTACGCCTTCTTTTTGAACGTAGCGCCGCAGGCGGAACAGGTGACCGTCTTTTCCCCTATGTGGCGGGGCAGCTTGAGCCACGCCCTGCATTTGGGGCAGCGGTAATACAGGTATACGCGCCTGTTTTTGAAGCGCACCCTGGCGTTCCGGATCTTTGTGCTAAGTGGAGTAAACCACCCTAAAAACCAGCGATTTTCCTTTTCTCTGGCGGCAATATTGCGGCTGAGCATCCTGAAAATGCCCCAGATCCACAGCGCAGTGGAAATAAGCCCCAAAATTGACGATCTGATGAACAGGTTCAGCACCCACAGCGCCAGCCCCGTGAAGTACGAGGCCATCACCAGTTCGTCCGTGCCGCGCCGCCCCTGCATGAAGCGGTACAGCCGCATTTTAAATGAATTCATTTCGTTTCCCTGTCAGTTTATTTTATCCTGAGCGTCACGATCTCGTAGGGCTTGAACTCGAGCTCTATGCTGCTGCCCTTAAATTCGGCCTTTTCAAGATCGTCTTCCATAAGGCTGGTGAAGCATGCCGCTTCGGGCGCGTTCTCCAGCGTGAGGGTGGCTTTCGTGCGGGCGCCGAAGCACTCGTACAGGCGGATTATGGTGCCTTCTCCGTGCAGCGCGGCCTTGACGGTCTCTATCATCACGTTGGGTTTGTCCACGCTTGCAAACGCGAAGGAAACGTCCCTGTTCCCGTTTTCCGCCTTGATCGCTTCAACGGGGATGTTGAACCGATAGCCCGCTTCGGGCACATTCGCCTGTCTCCAGTCACCGCAGTGCGGCATGAGGCTGTAGCAGAACACGTGCTTTCCAATGTCGGCGGTGGGGTCGGGATCGGTGGCAGACTTGACCAGGCTGAGCGCCACGCTGTCCTCGTCCACGGAATAGCCGTACTTGCAGTCGCTGAGTATGGCCGCGCCGTACGCCGCTTCGCTCACGTCCATCCACTTGTGGGCGCACACCTCGAACCTGGCCACGTCCCAGGAAGTGTTCTTGTGGGTGGCGCGGGTGACGTTGCCGTACTGGATATCGAACTGCGCCTGGTTGTAGAACACGTCCACGGGGAAGTGGGCCTTGAGCAGACCGTGTGGCTCCTGCCAGTCCACAACGGAACTGAAGTCCACCCGCTTGATGTCCGCGGGGATGATGTAGTCCTGGGTGATTGCGCTGTCGCCGGTCAGCCACTTGACCCTTATCACGCCCGCCACGGGACCGACGCTGATGACCTTGACCTCCACAGGCTTTTCCACCTGCCAGGACTTCTCGCGGTAATAGATATTGATGTCCCAGGCGTCGTAGTTGTGGGGACGGTTCTCGTAATACACCAGGCTGTTGAGCTTTTGGCCCGGTTTGACCAGCTGCCTGTCCGCGTCCTTGTCCACGATGGAAGAGATGAACATGTCGGAGTCGAACTCGCCCTTGAGCGCCGCCGTCTCGAAGCCCTTGTCGTCCAGTTTCACTCTGGGGGCGCCTTCACTGCCGTACACGAAGAACATGGGCGTGGCGCTCATGGGTTTAAGATCCTCCACATATGCCACATACCTGTCTTCCACCTTCTGGGCGGCGAACTCGCGCCCGTCCAGCGTCCTTAAGGCGCGCACGCCTGCTGGCGCGTCGAACCACACCAGGTCGCTCCTTGCGGATGACAGGGTATTGGTGAGTATCACGTCGCCCTTCGCATCCTTCATCAGGCGCTTTACGGCGTTCTGCTTGAGCGCGTCGACGCGTTTGAACAGGTCGGCGTATGTCTCGTCGGAATCCGTGTATACCTTGTGTATGGAGCTGCCGGGCAGTATGTCGTGGAACTGCAGTGTGAGCATGCTGCGCCAGATGGAACGCATTTCGTCCTGCGGATACTCGCCGCCCGCCTTGGTCAGCCAGAATTCCAGGTCCCTGAGCGCCAGCTCCAGCTTGCGGTTGTTGCGCTTGTTCTTGCCCTGGGATGTGTAGGTGCCGCGGTGGTATTCAAGGTAAAGCTCTCCGCTCCACACGGGCAGCCGCTTGTCTCCGGACACGCGCTTGTCCAGCGCCTCGAAGAAGTCGCGGGCGAAGGACTGCTTTACCGCCGGGCAGCCCGCCACGGGGTACTTCATGCGCCGGGCGTTCTCTATCATCCAGTCGGTGGAGCCGCCGCCGCCGTCGCCAAAGCCGTAGCTTACCAGGAAGTGGTTGTCAAGCCCTTTCTGCTGGAAGCGCTTCCAGCCGCCTTTGATCTGGTTAGGCTCCAGCATGGCGTTATAGGTGGTGAAGAACTGCAGATCGTCATGGCGCTCGTAGTCGTCCTCTCCGCCATATTCCCGTGCGGGCAGGAAGTGGGTCAGCACCTTGGAGCCGTCTATGCCCTTCCAGCTGAAGGTGTCGTAGGGAGACTTGTTGAACTCGCTCCAGCTCAGTTTGCTGGTCAGGAAGTAATCGATGCCGCTCTTTTTGAGTATCTGGGGCAGCGCGGCGCTGTAGCCGAACACGTCGGGCAGCCAGAGTATGCGGCTCCTTACGCCCAGTTCGTTCTCAAAAAACTCGTTGCCGTAAAGGAACTGCCTTACCAAGGCTTCGCCGCCGGACAGGTTGCAGTCCGCCTCGACCCACATGCCGCCCTCGGCTTCCCAGCGCCCCTCCCTGACGGCCTGCTGTATGCGGCCGAACAGCTCGGGCTGGTCTTCCTTAACAAACTGGTACAGCTGCGCCTGGGAGGACATGAACTTGAACTCGGGGTAATGCTGCATGAGCTTGAGCATGGTGGCAAAGGTGCGCACCGCCTTGTGACGGGTCTGGTATATGTCCCACAGCCACGCGACGTCGATATGGGTATGCCCGATGCACTCGGCGACGGACTCGGGCTCTATGTCCTTGAGTTTGTCGTAGTAATTTTCTTTAAGGTAATCCCGGGCCGCCTTTATCGAAGCGTGGAATTCCGGGGAGAAAGGCCGGCGCAGGTCCAGCAGATTGCAGGCGTCGGAGAGCGCCTTGAGGGTCAGCTCACGGTCTCTGGAATCGGTTTTTTCCAGCAGAGCCGCGCTGTGGGGCACGTCGATATCGTAATACAGCTGGCATACGTCATCCGCCCAGTCGGTAAGGAAGAAGCGCATGCGCGGCACCATCAGACCCGCGCCGTTGCGCTTGGTGTTGTGATACGCCTGTATGAAGATCTGGAAGCTCTCGCCGGGTTTGGCTTCATCCTGCAGTATAAGGCTCAGATGGCGGGTATCGAACGCCTGCTCGATGCGCCCGTTCACCCACACCACCATCTGGCTCATGGTGGCTTCCCAGCCGTCCATGCCCGTGTCCTCGCACAGCCGCGCCTGTCCGGTGAAGCCTTCGGGCACGGTCACGGTAAAGCGGAAATCGTACCAGTTCTCGCCTTCGGTTTTCGCCCAGTAATCCCCGTTTTGGAAGGGAACATACTCATTTTTGCCCCGGGGAGAGATCTCTATCCCCTCGACGTCGACGGTGTTGCGCACCCGGTATCCGGCCAAAACCGCCTTAAGCTTCCTGATACGCGCGTCCAGCTGATGCATTATCATGCCCGTTTCCTCCGTTTATTGTTTTTCCCAGTCTCCCGTAAACACCTTTACGCAGTCGCCCGTCATAAAGGCATGGTTCGTTTTTGCGTCGTATTCTATAAGCAGCCGCCCGCCGGGCAGGTCTATGTATGCCCTGTCCCCCACGAGCCCCAGCGCGCGGGCCGCTATCATTGTGGCGGTAGAGCCGCTGCCGCAGGCGAGGGTGGGACCGCTGCCCCGCTCCCAGATGCGCGCCTGTATCTCTTCCTTCCCGGTGACTCTGGCAAAGGACACATTCGCGTCCAGCGGGAAGACGCTGTGGGTCTCGGCCATGCGCCCGAGCCTTGCAAACTCCTCTCCTTCCGGGAATAAGTCGAACGTCACCGCGTGGGGATTGCCTATGTTCAGGCAGAAAAAGCTGAGCGTTTTGCCGCACAGCTCCAGCGTGACCCGGTTCGAGCTGCCCCGGACGGGTATTTTTGCCGGCTCAAAGCAGGGTTCGCCCATATCCACGCGGGCGGAGACCGCCTTGCCGCCTTCCACGTTCACCCATACCCGGCGCAGCCCGTTGCCGGTCATTATGTCCAGCTGTTCGCGGGGCGCTATGCAGCTGTCGTACAGGTATTTGGCCACACAGCGGATCCCGTTGCCGCACATCTCCCCTTCGGAGCCGTCCTTGTTGAATATGCGCATTCGCGCGTCGGCGCCTTCGCAGGGCTCGATGAGTATGAGCCCGTCCGAGCCTATCCCGTAGTGGGGACGGCTTACATCCACCGCGAGCTCGCTTGGGGGCAGGGGCAGCGTCTCATGAAAGCGGTCCACGTACACATAGTCGTTGCCCGCGCCGTGCATCTTGGTAAATCTCATAATATCTCCGTTATTATACCTGTTTGGCTCCCGTCGGTCAAGTATTGCCAAATCCGCCCGCAGGGGCTATAATTTGGGCGGAGGCGGTAAAATGTATTCCTGCGAGGTCAACGGCGTAAAGATCGATATCCCCGTGAGCGACGGCCTGTTTTCCCCCCGTCACCCGGACAGGGGCACCATTGCCATGCTCTCGCTCGCGCAGTTTGCCCCCGGCACCCGCTGCCTGGACCTGGGCTGCGGCTGCGGGCTGGTGGGCATCTACCTGGCTCTCACATTGGGGCAGGAAAACGTGGTCCTGTGCGACGTGGATCCCCTGGCGGTACAGGCTGCCCGGGAAAACCTGGCCGCAAACCGCTTAAGCTGCCCCGTGTACCTGTCCGACGCTCTGGACGGCGTGCCGGACCGCGCCTTCGGGCTGATCCTGTGCAATCCGCCTTACCAGAGCGACTTCGCAGTGGCCAAGAAGCTGATAGAAAAGAGCTTCAACCGGCTTGAGATCGGCGGCACGCTCATGCTGGTGACCAAGCGCCGCGACTGGTATCTGAACAAGCTTAAGGCTGTGTTCGGCGGCGCAAGGATCGCTGAAAAAGACGGGTATTTCGTGTTTACAGCTGTTAAACAGCGTCAAACCTACGCCAGCAAGCTCAAAAAGTAAGCCTGTCTGTTCAAAGCCTATCTGCTCAGGGCGGCCAGCCAGCCCTTCATCCTGACTATCAGTTCGGCATTGTCCTTTGTTTTTTCCATGAGCGATATGAGCTGCTCCGTGGCGTCGATATTGTTCGCGCCCGCCAGCATGCGGCGTATCTGCAGCGCGCCCGCGGCTTCCTGGGGCGTATAGAGCAGCTCGTCCCTGCGGGTGCCGGAGCGGTTGAGCTCTATGGCAGGGAAGACCCTGCGCTCGGACAGCTTCCTGTCCAGGTGCAGCTCCATGTTGCCCGTGCCCTTGAATTCTTCATAAATAATGTCGTCCATGCGGCTGCCCGTGTCCACCAGTGCGGTGGCGATTATGGTCAGGCTGCCGCCGTTTTCTATATTGCGGGCCGCGCCGAAGAACTTTTTGGGCTTGTACAGCGCTCCCGGGTCGAGACCGCCGGACAGGGACCTGCCCGTGGGCGGTATGACCAGGTTGTACGCCCGGGCAAGGCGCGTGATGGAGTCCAGCAGTATCACCACGTCCCTGCCAAGTTCCACCTGGCGCATGGCCTTTTCTAGCACCATTTCGCTCAAACGGGTATGGTTTTCGGGCGCTTCGTCGAAGGTGGAATACAGTACTTCACCGGTGGTGGAGCGCTGCATGTCGGTGACTTCCTCCGGACGCTCGTCTATAAGCAGCACTATCAGCTGCGTTTCCGGGTTGTTCTGGGTGATCGCGTTGGCGATCTTTTTGAGCAGTACGGTCTTGCCGGCTTTGGGCGGGGAAACTATGAGCCCCCTCTGCCCCTTTCCTATCGGCGCTACCAGGTCTATGGTGCGCAGCGCCAGGTCGGTATTGCCCAGCGGATTTTCCAGCCGCAGGCGGCGGTCCGGAAATACGGGGGTCAGGTCTTCGAAGCGGGGGCGGCGGCGCGCGGCGTCCGCGCTCAAGCCGTTCACGGTGGACACGAATATCATGCCCTCGTAGCGGTCGCCGTCCCTCACCGGGCGGGTCTTGCCGGTGATATAGTCTCCGCTTCTCAGGTTGAAGCGGCGGATCTGCATCTGGGACAGGTACACGTCGCGGCTGCCGGGCAGGCAGTTGTCCGCCCTTAAAAAGCCGTAGCCGTCGGGCATGATCTCCAGCACGCCACGGCCTTCTCCCCAGTCACCCGCGGGCGCCTCAGGTATCCGGGACGACGCGTCGGCTTCCTCCTGCGAAACGTCGGAGGCTAAGTCCTCATCATCTACCGGCTCAGGCTCCGCAGCTTCCTTTTCCTGCGCGGCGGAGGGCTCGTCTGCTGCTTCCGAAGCGGGCGCTTCGGCTTTTTCGCCCGCCGGGGCTTCCTCTGCCTTAGGCTGTTTGCGGGAGCGGGAGCGCTTGCGCGGCGCGGGAGCTTCCTTTACATGAGTTTCCAGTGCAGGCGTTTCCGGCGCGGGCGTTTCCGCTGCGGCGGCTTCGGGTGCGGGCTGCGCTTTTTGCGCTTTGGTTTCCCCGGCGCCGGCGTCTGCGGGAACGTCAACGGCATTTGCCGCCGTCTGTTTCGGCCTGGCCTGACTCGCTTCCTTTGGCTGCGCCGCTTCCGGTTGCTGCGTTGCTTCCGGTTGCTGCGCTGCTTCCGCGGATCCCCTTTCTTCCCTCGCCGCGATTATAAGTTCTATCATTCTGGCTTTCGCGGCGCCGGACGGAAGCTTTATGCCTTCCTGCTTGGCGATCTGCTTCAATTGCACGCCGGTTTTTCCGTACAGATAACTGTTATCCATTTGTCCTCCGTGAGTGGCAGAAATATGAAAAAGAGGTTTGATTTAATACAGAATATAATGAATATACAAACCGAAACCTGCCGGAAACACTTTTTCCGGCGGGAACAAACGTTTTGGGATGCAATTCGGATATCAGGAAATATCTTCCAAAAGACGCGCCCCTTTACATGAATATGCAAAGGGGCATAAGAAAAGAATCAGTACTTACGCTTACGGGCGGCCTCAGCCTTTTTCTTGCGCTTTACGCTGGGCTTTTCGTAATGCTCACGCTTCCTGGCCTCGGCAAGGATGCCGCTTCTGGCGGTGAGCCGCTTAAATCTTCTCAGCGCGCTTTCCAGAGACTCATTCTCGTGTACACGGATTTCAGACATTGTTTTCCCTCCCCTCGCTTTCAGGTTGCACCGTTTGCAGGTAAAGCATGGGGTGCGATACTTGGGTATTATACCCGAATACGCGCCTTTCGTCAAGCGTTTGTTAGTTTAAGCTTTTGCAAACGGATGTTATAATTAGTTTACCCCATGCGCTCGGACAGCTCCTCGCCGCCTAGTATGTGCACGTGGACGTGGCGGACGCTCTGACGGCCGTCGGCGCCCTTGTTGGTGATGAGCCTGAAGCCGTTTTTAAGCCCCAGGTTTTCCGCCACGAGGCAGGCTTTCTGCAGCATTTCTCCCGCCAGGGCGGGCTCTTTGCCGGACAGTTCGGCCATATCCGCGTAATGCGCCTTGGGGACGATCAGCGCGTGGACCTTCGCCTGGGGGTTGATGTCAATAAAGGCGTAAAACTTCTCGTCCTCATACGCCTTGGTGGAGGGTATTTCCCCCGCCGCGATTTTGCAGAACAGACAGTCGTTCATCGTATCAGCCTTCCTTTTCAGTCTTCATTCAGCGCTTTTCCGTAGATCACCGTGCCCTCTGCCCTTTCGAGCCGCACGGTTTTTATCTCTCCCGCTTTGGCATCTGCCCGGACCCTGACGTAGCTGCCCGAGTAGCCTTCGCACTCGTTTTCGCCGGTGACCGTCTCAAACAGCACTTCCGCCTCGCTGCCTTCGAGAGATTTGACGTATTCTTCCTCCAGCTTGTTCCCTATCTCTATCAGGCGCCGCGCCCTGTCGCGCTTGACCGTCTCGCTCAGCTGGTCCAGCAGGCTGTCGGCGCGGGTGCCCCTGCGCCTCGAATACGGGAACACGTGCAGGCGGGAGAGGCGCGCTTCCCGGACGAACGCGCAGGTCTCGCCAAACTCCGCTTCGGTCTCCCCGGGAAAGCCGGTTATCACGTCGGTAGTCACCGCGCACAGCGGGAACATACGCCTGAGCAGTTCGCAGGCATCCAGGTATTCCCGTGCGGTATAGCGGCGGTTCATGCGCTTGAGCACCGTGTCGCTGCCGCTTTGCAGGGACAGGTGGAACTGGGGGCACAGCCCTTTTATGCCGCGCAGCCCCTCGGCGAATTCGGGCGTGATGCCCTTGGGTTCGAGGGAGCCCAGCCTGACCCGGCCTATCTCCTCCGAAACGAGCCTGACCGCGTCCAGCAGGCTTTCTCCCGTGTCCTTTCCGTAGGACATCAGGTGGATGCCAGTTATGACCGCTTCCTTATAGCCGGCGAGTCTGAGCCTCGCCGCTTCCTCGCGCACGTCATTTAGCCGCATGGAGCGCACGGGTCCCCTGGCGAACGGGATTATGCAATAGGAGCAGTACCTGTCGCAGCCCTCCTGTATCTTCATCGCCGCGCGGGTCCTGCCTTCCTGACAGGTGGTGGACAGCGGCTCGAAAGGAATGCCCTTAAGGCTGCCTGTGGCGTCGAGCGGCGCCGCCTGCTTAAGCGCCTGCCGGTACAGTTCCACAACTTTTGAGCGGTTCGCAACGCCGATTATCAGCCTTACGCCCTCCAGCGCCACGCTTTCGGGGCTTATCTGGCTTAAGCACCCCGCGGCGATTATGTCAGCGTCCGGATGTTCGCGGTGCACTCTTCTGATCAGCTTAAGGCTCTTGTGGTCACCCGTGCCGGTGACGGTGCAGGTGTTGATAAGGTACACGTCCGCGCCGGAATCAAAATCCGCATACTCGTATCCCGCCCGCAGGAACTGTTCCAGCATGGCCTGGGTGTCGTATGCGTTGACCTTGCAGCCCAGCGTGACGGCGGCGATCGTGGGCATCACATATCCCCCCACAGCGCCAGTATCTCGGCGGAAGCGGCTATGGCGGCAGTTTCCGCCCTGAGTATCCGCCTGCCCAGGGTAAGGGCGCACGCCCCCGCGTTTATGAGCGTTTCCATCTCTTTTTCGCTTATGCCGCCCTCGGGACCTATCACGCAGGCCAAGTCGTTAAGCTCCGGCTGCTGCCTGAACACGTCCAATAGCCGCATGTCCCTGGCGTTTTCCCAGAACACGAAGCATTTCCTGTGGCCGGACACCCTTTCTGCCAGCGTTTGGAAATCTATCGGGTCGGGTATCTCCATTTCCCGCGTCCTGCCGCACTGCTTGAGCGCTTCCCTCGCTATCCGGCGGGGACGCTCCAGCTTTTTTGCGGCCTCGGCGGCGCTCACCTGCATGACCGAGCGCTCCATGCGCACGGGCACCAGCCGGATCACGCCTATCTCGGTGAGCTTCTGGGCGATCAGTTCCAGCTTTTCGCCCTTTACCAGCCCCATGTACACCGTGAGGCTCACGGGCGCTTCGGTGGACGGCAGCATCTCACTCAGAATAATACCCACCTCTCGTCCGTTTACGCTGAGTGTGCCCTTCCACGCGCGGCCCCAGCCGTCCATGGCTTCGACTTCGTCGCCATCGGAAAGCCTGAGCACTTTCAGCGCATGCCGGGCCTCATCGGTCGAGAGGCTGGCTGTATTCCCGTTTATATTGTCTTCGGAAAGCAGAAATCTGTGCATCTTACCGGCAGGCGATGGCGGTCCACTCACCTTCGTGGCGCACGTCCAGGGATGTGAATCCCGCCGCCCTGAGCGCGGCGATCGTCTCGTCTTCCCTCTCCCTGGCTATGCCGGAACAGATGAACACACCGTTTTCGTTCAGGTGCTTTTTGGCGTCCGCGGCTATAAAGATGATCACGTCCGCGATTATGTTCGCGCTTATAAGGTCCGCGCTCACGTCCGCCTTTTCGAACAGATCCCCGCAGGCGCAGCTGATCCTGTCCTCAAGCCGGTTTATCTTCACGTTCTCGGCCGCCACCTTCGCAGCCATGGGGTCTATGTCGCTGGCCAGCACGCTTTTGGCGCCCATCAGCGCGGCGGTCATGGCCAGTATGCCCGTGCCGGTGCCTATATCCAGCGCAGTCATGCCGGGCTTTATGTATTCCTCTATCAGCGCCACGCACATGCGGGTAGTCTCGTGGGTACCCGTGCCGAACGCCATCCCGGGGTCTATGGTGATTACCTTGTCGCCCTCGTCCGGCGAATAGCTTTCCCAGCCGGGGCAGATGACTATATGTTTGCCCAGCCGGAATGGCTTGTAGCTCTTTTTCCAGCTTTCCGCCCAGTCCTCTTCGTCTATGTCGTCGAACCTGAGTTCCAGCTTGCCCATATCGACTTCGGGAGCCAGCTGGCGCAGCGAAGACAGGCGCGCCCTTATGTTGGCAACGGTATCCTTTATGCGCTCGTCCTCGGGATAGTAGCCCGACACTTTCACGTCGTCGCCTATCCTGCGGGCGATCTCCTCGTCGATTATGTCCCACTGACCCTCGGGACGCTGGTTGAGCGCCACGTCGTTTTTATCCTCTATCATGACGCCCGCGCTGCCCTCGCTTATCAGCAGCTGGCTGACTATGTCGCTGGCAAGGGTGGTGGTGAGCACGGTAAGCTTAAGCCATTTCATCAGCCTCCGAAGGCCTCCTTTATTTTCTCGAGAAAGGACTTTTTCTTTTCGTATTCCCGTCCGGTGGTGGATTCCTCAAACGCCCTCAGTTTAGCCTTCTGGGCGTCGGTGAGCTTCTTGGGCACCTCGACCTGAGCGGTAAAGTACAGATCGCCCTTGGCACTGGAGCGCACGTAGGGAATGCCCATGCCCTTGAGCTTGAACCTTTCGCCCGGCTGCGTGCCTTCGGGAATGGTGAACTTGACGGGCCTGTCCAGCGTGGGAACGTCTATCTCCGCGCCCAGCGCCGCCTGGGCGAAGGTCACGGGGATGTCCACATAAATGTCCTGCCCGCTTCGCGTAAACAGCTTGTGGGGCTTTATGCTGATCACCAGCTGCAGATCGCCCGCGGGTCCGCCGTTTTCGCCCGCGTTGCCCTGGCCGTGGATGTTAACCACGTTGCCCGCGTCGACGCCGGCGGGGATGTTCACGCTCCTGCGGCGGGTGGTGCGGATCTTGCCGTTGCCGCCGCACTTGGTGCAGGGATCCGGTATCGTCTGGCCCCGGCCCCGGCACGCGGAGCACTCGGTCCTGCGCTGCACGCGCCCGAAAGCGGTGTTGCTTATCACGGTCTCCACGCCCGTGCCCTTGCACCTGGTGCAGGTCTGGGGCTTGGTGCCCGGTTTGCAGCCGCTGCCGCCGCACACGTCGCACGCCTCCACACGGGACAGGTTGATCTCCTTCTGGCAGCCCTTGGCAGCCTCTTCGAAGGTGAGGCTCAGGTTCATGCGGATGTCGTCGCCCTGCATGGGCACGTTCCTGCGGGCGCCGCCCGTCGTGCCGCCGGTGAACATGTTGAACAGGTCGTCCAGCCCGCCGAAGCCGAAACCGCCGCCGAAGCCGGAAGCAAAGCCGTCGAACCCGCCCGCGCCCATGCCCGGGTTGTCTTCAAAGCCGAACTGGTCGTACCTGGCCCGTTTCTGGGGATCGGACAGCACGGAATACGCCTCGTTCACTTCCTTGAACTTCTCTTCCGCGTCCTTGTCTCCGGGATTGACGTCCGGATGGTATTTTTTTGCCATCGTGCGGTACGCTTTTTTTATGGTGGCTTCGTCCGCCGAGCGTTCAATGCCCAGCACCTCGTAATAGTCCCGTTTCGCCAAAGATATTACCTCTTTTTTGTTTCTCTTATAATACGGCTGTAAGCGAAGGCACTTGCCTCCGCTTAAGCCATTTTACTTTTATTGTATTAAGCTCCGAAGAGCGCGCGGGTTAATTGTCGGTGAAGGTGGAATCCACGGTGCCGTCGTCGTTCACGCCGCCGCCGGGCTGCTCGGTGCTGCCCGCTCCGGGATTGGCGCCGCCCTGCTGCTGGTATACCTTGCCGAAGATCTGGTAGGTCTTCTGGGTGAAGGCGTCCATGGCGCTCTTGATGGCGGCGGAGTCGTTGCCTTCCCTGACCTTTTTGAAGTCAGCCAGTTCGTTCTCCAGCGTCGCCTTGTCGGCGGGATCCAGCTTGGCGTCCATTTCCTTCATGGTCTTCTCGGTCTGGTAGATCAGGTTGTCCGCCTGGTTCAGGGTCTCGACCTCTTCCTTGCGTTTCTTGTCTTCCTCGGCGTACCTTTCGGCGTCGTTGACAGCCTTCTTGATGTCTTCCTCGCTCATGTTGGAAGAAGCGGTGATGGTGATGTTCTGCTCATGGCCGGTGCCCAGGTCCTTGGCGGACACGTGCACGATGCCGTTGGCGTCGATGTCGAAGGAGACTTCGATCTGCGGCACGCCTCTGGGAGCGGGCGCGATGCCGTCGAGGCTGAAGCGGCCCAGGCTCTTGTTGTACTGCGCCATCTCACGCTCGCCCTGCAGCACGTTGATGTCCACGCTCCTCTGTCCGTCCGCCGCGGTGGAGAACACCTGGCTCTGATGGGCGGGGATGGTGGTGTTGCGGTTGATCAGGCGGGTGAACACGCCGCCCAGGGTCTCGATGCCCAGGGACAGGGGAGTTACGTCCAGCAGCAGTACGTCCTTGACGTCGCCGCCCAGCACGCCGCCCTGAATGGCCGCGCCGATAGCTACGCACTCGTCGGGGTTGATGCCCTTGAAGGGTTCCTTGCCGGTGACCTTCTGCACGGCTTCCTGCACCGCGGGGATACGGGTGGAACCGCCCACCAGTATGACCTTGTCGATGTCGCGGGCGCTCAGCTTGGCGTCGGACAGTGCCTGGTTCAGGGGCTGGATGGTCTTTTCCACCAGGTCGGCGGTCAGCTCGTTGAACTTGGCCCTGGTCAGGGTCACGTCCAGGTGCTTGGGGCCGGTGGCGTCGGCGGTGATGAAGGGCAGGTTGATGTTGGCGGACAGGTTGCCGGACAGCTCGATCTTGGCCCTTTCGGCGGCTTCCTTCAGCCTCTGCTTGGCCTGCAGGTCCTTGGTCAGGTCGATGCCGTTTTCCTTCTTGAACTCGCCCGCGACCCAGTCGATGATCCTGTTGTCGAAGTCGTCGCCGCCCAGGCGGTTGTTGCCCGCGGTAGCCAGCACTTCGAACACGCCGTCGCCGACTTCCATAAGGCTCACGTCGAAGGTACCGCCGCCCAGGTCGTACACCAGTATCTTGTGGGCTTCGCCCTTGTCAAGGCCGTAAGCCAGCGCCGCGGCGGTAGGCTCGTTGATGATGCGCTTTACTTCCAGGCCCGCGATCCTGCCCGCGTCCTTGGTGGCCTGGCGCTGGGCGTCGGAGAAGTAGGCGGGCACGGTGATGACCGCTTCGGTCACCGCGCTGCCCAGGTACGCTTCCGCGTCGTCCTTGAGCTTCTTAAGGATCATAGCGCTGATCTCCGGGGGCGTATAGTTTTTGCCGTCGATGGAGATGCGCCTGTCGCTGCCCATATCCCTCTTGATGGAAATGACCGTTCTGTCGGGGTTGGTGACCGCCTGGCGCTTGGCCACCTGGCCCACCAGACGCTCGCCGTTCTTAGCGAACGCCACTACGGAAGGAGTAGTCCTGGCGCCTTCCGCGTTGGCTATGACTGTAGGCTCGCCGCCTTCCATGACTGCCACACAGCTGTTGGTAGTACCCAAATCGATACCTATAATCTTTGACATAATCTATTTCCTCCTGTTATTTGTCCGAATTATCCTGTTTATTCTTCACCGCTGAACACTTTTACCATCGCGTAGCGGATGATCTTGTCCTTGACCCGGTAGCCTTTCTGGAAGACCTCGCTTATCACGTTCTCTTCGCCGCCTTTTTCACGCATCACCGCGTTGTGCAGTTCCGGGTCGAACTGCTCGCCCAGTGCGGGGACCTCGCTGAGCCCCAGCTTTCCAAGGGAATCGGTGAGCTGTTTGAGGGTCATCTTCACACCTTCGTACACGCCCCCGGTCTCGCCCTGGTTTTCCGCGTGTTTGAGCGCCAGCTCCAGGTTGTCTATCGCGGGCAGGCAGGCGAATATCGTCTCCCTTACCCCGTCTTCGTACGCCTCGGCCCTCACGGACGCGTTGCGCTTTTTGTAGTTCTGGAATTCCGCCTGGGAGCGCAGCAGACTGTCTTTGTAGCTGTCCCGCTCCTCCACGGTCTTTTTGAGCGCTGCCGCCCATTCTTCCTGAGTGGGCGTTTCGGTGTCACTGTCTTCACGTTCTGGCTGCTGTGCGGTTTCCTGCTTTGCTTCCGTTTTTGCCGTTTCCGGCTGGGCTTCGGCAGGTTCCCGCTCCTCGGGTCCCTGTATTTCGATCTTCTGCGTTTCGGGTGCCTGCTGAGTTTCCCCGGTCGTTTGCGGGTCATTGGCCGCAGCCGCCCGCTGCTTTTCTTCCATCAGTTTTTTCACCTTTTTCCGTTTATACTTCATTGTTCTCCCCGGAAAGCATATTGCTTATCACGCCGCCCATGTACTGCATGATGGTCACCACACGGTGATAATCCATGCGCGTGGGCCCTATGATGCCCAGCGTGCCGCGGCCGTGCTGGCCCACCCGGTAGGTGGCGGTCACCAGTGAGCAGTCCTTGAGCTGCTCCAGCTCGTTTTCCGTGCCTATGCGGATGGAGATCTCCATGCCGCCGCTCTTTTTCAGCAGCCCCGCCAGCCTGTCCTTGCTTTCGAACACGCTCAGGAAGTTCTTCGCCTTCTGTATGTCCGAATACTCGGGATAGTTGAGCAGCTTGGTGGTCCCGCCGATCACCACGTCTTCCGGCGCGTCCTCGGTCAGCTTTTCCTCCATGACCTTCATGACGCCGCCCAGCAGCCTGCGGTTGATGGACAGGTTCCTGAACACGCCCGCGAATATCTGTCTGACCTCGCTTAAGCTGTGACCGCTTAGCTCGTATGTGAGCATCTCGCTCAAGCGGTACAGGTTGTCGGCGGACATGTCGCTGGGCACGCTGATCAGCGCATCCTTTATGATGCCCGCGCCCGTTACAACTATCATCAGCGCGGTCCCTTCGTCCACCGGCACCAGCTGCACCCTGCGGATGCGCAGCGTCTGTATGCGGGGCGCCACTATCACGCTGGTGTACTGGGTCTCGTCCGCCAGGATATCCGCGGCGGCGCGGATCACGTCCTCCACCTGACCCGCCCTGCGGGAGATGTAGTCGTTTATGCGCAGCTTTTCCGCATCGGACAGTTCCCCGCCCTTGAGCAGGCTGTCCACATACAGGCGGTACGCCTTGTCGGAAGGCACACGCCCCGCGGAAGTATGGGGCTGCGCGAGGTAACCCAGCTCCTCCAGATCACTCATCTCGTTGCGGATGGTGGCGGGAGAAAAGCCCACTCCCTGCTTGCGGGAGATGGTGCGTGAGCCCACGGGCATGGCGGTCAGAATATAATCGTCGATTATGGCCCTGAGTATCATGAATTTTCTTTCGTCAAGCACCTTGAAACCGCCTCCTTTCGCATGTTCCCGTGTCTCTGTCAGTGTCCGTTAGCACTCACACCAGTCGAGTGCTAATCACCGTGCATACTTTAGCACTCTCAGGGGGTGTTTGTCAATACCCATGCCCCGATTTATTTGTTAAATAATGGAAAAGGGCATTTTGGCGCGCCCCGCGCCAGTTTTCGGTGCGGTTTCGCCGGCATATGCGCGCCGAAACGCCCGGAAGCGGCACAAAAAAAAACGGAGGGTCAGCATCCCCTCCGCTTTATATATCCGTGTGTTCCCTTAAGCGTCGCCCAGCAGCATTTCCATGCACAGCTGCACCAGCTCTTCGCTCAAAGACCCGATCTGTCCGGCGATTATGTTGCCCTCCGCGTCGATAAGCACCGTCACGGGTATGGAGCCGATGCCGTAGGTCATCAGGCTGCTGCTCGGCGTATCCATGTACACCGGGAAAGTGTAGCCGTTCTCCGTCAGGAATTCTTCAACGTCCGCTTTATCCTCGTCAACGCTCACAAAGGCGAAGGTGATCTCATCCCCGTACTTCTCGAAAGCCTGCTGGAAGAAGGGCAGCTCGTTTCGGCAGGGCGGGCACCAGGTGGCCCATATGTTAAGCAGCAGAGGCTTGCCGAGCAGGTCGCTGAAAAGTATCTCCTCCCCATCCCCATCAGTCAGCGGGAAGTCGGGCGCGGCGACAGGCTCTTCCGGGGCGGCCTCCGCCTCTTCGGCAAAAGCGCACGCGCTCAGCAAAAGCGCCAGCGCCAGGAACAGCGCGCATAGTTTTTTCATAAGGAACTCCTTTATCTGTTTGCTGACAAGAGTATAGCATCCCGCCGGCTCAATGTCAAACTTGCAAAACGCCCGCCGCTTATGCTACAATTATCATATCAACCGCGGAGGTGAAAGCATGTACGATTTTCGTCTGGTCAGCTCCCTTACAAAAGTGTTTCCCAACGTCGATCCCGCGCCGCTCAACCATGCCCCGGAAGGCTTGATCGGCGAGGAAGTGTCCCTGCAGGCGGCTTTCCGCGCCCGGGACGAAGGCTTCGCCCGCGCATACGCGGAAATAGAGCTCGAAAGCCCCGTAAAGGAATACATCCGCATGTACCGGGTCAGGTACGTGCCGGTGACGTTCGCCTGCCCGCCCGACGCGGACGACGATTATCTGAGCAAAAAGCCCGGGCTGTATCCCGACCTGCTCGAGCCCGCGGAAAACTGCTGCCTGAGGATATACTCAGGCCACTGGGAGAGCGTGTTTCTGGCCATTGCGCCGCCGGACAGCCTGCCCGCCGGGGAATATCCCCTGCGCGTCACGCTGAAAGGCGAAAAAGGCGAGGTCCTTGCCTCCGCCTGCACCGTCTATAAGCGGATAAACGCCCGCCTGCCAAGGCAGAAGCTGGTCCACACCCGCTGGTTCCACACCGACGGGCTGTGCCAGTATTATAATGTAGAGATATGGTCGGAAGAGTTCTGGCGCATCTGTGAGAACTTCGTCAGGGAAGCAGCGGCAATGGGCATAAACTGCCTGCTCACTCCCGTGCATACTCCGCCCCTGGACACACGGGAGGGCGGGGAAAGGCTCACGGGACAGCTGGTCGACATAACGCTCAGAAACGGCAGGTACTCCTTCGGTTTCAAAAAACTGCGCCGCTGGATAAAGATGGCGCAGGAGTGCGGCATCGAGTACTTCGAGATCGCCCACTTATTTACCCAGTGGGGCGCCAAACACGCTCCCAAGATAATGGCCACAGTGGACGGGGAGTACCGGCGCATATTCTGCTGGGAGACCGACGCGGTAGGTCCCGAATACACCGGCTTCCTTAAAAAATACATCCCCGCCCTGCGCAAGGAGCTGTCAAATCTGGGCATACTGGACAAATGCTATTTCCACATTTCCGACGAGCCCAGGGAAAGCAACCTGGAGTTCTACCGCGCCGCCGCGGACAGCGTGAAAAAGGAGCTTGAGGGCTTAAAGGTCATAGACGCCCTGAGCAATATCGAATTCTACAGGCAGGGGCTGGTCAAAATGCCCGTGCCCGCCTCCGACCACATAAAGCCCTTCCTGGCAGAGAACGTGCCGAACCTGTGGACCTACTACTGCTGCGGCCAGTACAAAGAAGTGTCCAACGTGTTTATGGCCATGCCCGCCTCCCGCAGCCGCATGATAGGCGTGCAGCTGTACAAGTTCAGGATCGCGGGCCTGCTGCAGTGGGGCTACAACTTCTACAACAACCAGTACTCCGACGACCCGGTAAACCCCTTCCTGAGCACGGACGGCGACGGCTTCACTCCCGCGGGAGACTGCTTCATAGTTTACCCGGGCGCGAACGGACAGGCCTGGCCCTCCCTGCGCTCGGAGGCGGTCAAGCAGGCGATGTACGACCTGCGCGCGCTGGAGCTGCTGGAAACGTATATCGGCAGGGACGAAGTCGTCAGGCTTATCGAGGAGGGCATCGCCCCCATCGAGTTCGACGTCTATCCCCGGAGCGCTGACTGGCTGCCCCGCCTGAGGGCGAAGGTGAACGCCCTGCTGGCAGAATACGCCAAATAGGCCTATAGCATCATAACGCAAACTGCCGCGGGAAGATAAGTCCCGCGGCAGTTATTATTATATGTTGGTTTATCCCTTCACCGCGCCGGCGATAAAGCTGTCCTGTATGCGCTTGCTCAGGAAGATGTAAGCGATCAGAGTAGGCAACGTGGCTATGGTGAGCGCCGCTCCGATGGGGCCCCAGCGGGTGGTGTACTGGCCGAAGAGCTGCTGCACGCCCACGGGCAGTGTGCGGTATTTGCCGGAAGACACGAACACCGTCGCGAACAGAAGCTCGTTCCAGCACTGCAGGAAGGTGTATATGCCTACTGTCGCGATCGCGGGCATCATGAGCGGGGCGATGACCCGCATGAATATGCCCCACACTCCGCAGCCGTCCAGGAACGCCGCCTCATCCAGGTCGTAGGGTATGTCGCCCATGAAGCCGGAAGAGATCAGTATGCCCATCGCAAGCGCGAAGGCCGCGTACGGGAAGATCAGCGCCGAGTAGGTGTTCAGCAGCCCCAGCCGTGATAACATCACGTACACGGGCACGATGGCGGCGTGGATGGGTATGGTGAGCCCCAGCATGAAGAACTTGTTCATGGTCTTGCGGCCCTTCCACACCAGCCGTGTCATGGCGTAGGTGGCCATGAACGAGGCGAGCATGGTGATGGAAATGGCGAGCACCGTCACCACAAGGCTGTTCAGGAAATACTGACCCATGTTGCCGGTCTTCATGGCTTCGGCGTAGTTGCCCCACTCCCATTTTTTGGGGATCCCCACGTGGTTGGGCGGCACCGGCACGCGCTTTTCCTTTTCCACCCGGGTGACTTCGCCCGTCTCCGCGTCAACGACCTCTTCGATGACCTTGACCTTGGTGGAATAGCCCAGTATCTCGTCGTTGTCCTTCAGCGAGAACGTGACCATCCAGTACAGCGGGAAGATGTTTATAAACACCAGCACCAGCAGCAGCAGGTGGACTAGGAGCTTCCCGGGCTTAAAGGCGAAACGCTTTTTCTTTCCGGTCACCACGTCAAACTGCTTGCGGGGGAGTCCGTTCTTTTTCATGATACCTTCTCCCCCCTGTCCCTGAACGCCAGGCTGATGAGCAAGGCGAAAATGAAGCACAGCACGATCAGTATCACGGCGATGGCGCTGCCCAGACCGTAGCGGTTGTGCAGGAAGAGCAGCTTGTACATCAGGGTGCTGGGCAGCTCCGCCTTGGTGGTGTCCTTCATAAGGGTATAGATAAGGTCGAAGGACTTGAGCGAGCCCGTCACCGCGAATATGACGCTTACCTTCAGTATGGGCTTTATGTACGGGATGATGATGTAGCGGTTCACCTGCCCGTCCCGGCAGCCGTCCAGCTTGGCGGCCTCCAGCAGCTCATTGGGCACGCCCCTGATCCCCGCGTACATTAGCAGCATATGGTAGCCCACGTACTGCCACAGTATGGGGATGAACGCCGCTATCAGCGCGGTCTCCTTAAAGCCCGTCCACTGGCCCGTGAACTGCAGCTTGGAGGAGGTGATATGCTTTGATATCCAGGGGAACAGCCACTGGTCTATCCCCAGCGCCTTCAATCCCGCGTTCAGTATGCCCGCCTTGCCGGGGTCGTAGATGTTCATCCACAGGCGCCCGATAATGACCGTGGAGATCAAAACCGGCATAAAGAACACGGACAGGTAAAACCGTTCGCCCGTGATGTGCTTGCTGAGCTTGAGCGCTATGGCAAGCGACAACGGCAGCTGTATAAACACGGAAAGCGCCGCCAGGATCAGCGAATTCACCAGCGCGTCGCCCATGAACTTGTCGTTCACGAACGCCTTGCCCGTCTCCGCGTTCACCATCGTGCGGCTGAACAGCTCCTTATAATTGTCCAGCCACACAAAGTTCATGCTCTTGCTCGCGATGGAGTTAAAGTCGTGAAAACTGTAATACGCGCTCATCGCTATGGGCGCGATCAGTATCCCCACGAACAGTATGAGCGCGGGCAACAGGAACAGGAATATGTTCAGTTTGTAGGAAAGAGTTCTTTTCATAAACCCCGAATCCTTCCTGTAATAAGGGAAAGGCGACCCCCGGGTACAGCCCTGTGGGATCGCCTTCCCTGGTCAATCGATCAGTTTAATCGTTAATTCGATCACTGCAGAGCGCTGGTCAGGCTGTCGATGAAGCCCGCGCCGTCGATCTCGCAGCCGTACACCTTGGACACAAAGTTCAGGTAGGTGTTGGCGGGGTCAGCGCTCATGGCGGTGTCGCCGAAGAGCACCATGCCGTCAGCAGCAGCCACCATCGCGGCGACGTCGGCCACCAGAGCCTTAACGGTGCTGGTGTCGTAGTCGGGAGTCCAGGCGGGCAGACCGGAACCGGCCAGATAGCCGTAGTGGCAGATCTCCTTGCCCAGCTCGAACGCGGCCTGCGCGGCCAGAGCGGGGTTCTTGGAAGTGGCGGCTACCGCCAGAGTGTCGGAAGGTCCGCCGATGACCTGGCTGTAAGTGGCCTTCTCGGCATCCAGCACGGGGAACAGGGCGACCTGGAAGTTGCCTTCCGCGTCGTCAACTTCGCCGCAGTTCCAGGAGCCGTTCTGATAGAACGCGTACTCGCCGGCGATGAAGTTGGCCTTCACCTGGTCGTTGCCCAGGGACAGACCGTTGGGATCGAAGTAACCCTTGATGATCATATCCTGGAAGGTGTCCACCGCGGTGGCGATGGCGGGATCGTTCCAGGTGGCCTTGCCGGCGAAGATCTCGTTCAGAGCTTCGGAGCCGATGGTCTTCAGGATGATGGGCTCAAGATACTCGGTCACGCACCAGGTCTCGGAACCGGCGCAGCCGAAGGGAGTGATGCCCGCCGCTACCAGGGCGTCGCAGCACGCGATCAGATCTTCGTAGGTGGTGGGGACGGCTTCGTAGCCGGCCTCGGCCAGCAGATCCATGTTGGCGAACATGGCCACGATGTTCATGGTCAGCGGCACGCCGTAGTGCTTTCCGCCGTAGGAGGCGTTGCCCAGCATGACCTCGGGCAGCGCGTCGGCGAACTCGGCATAAGCCTCATCCAGGCAGTATACGTTGCCCTGATCGACGAAGTCGCCCAGGAAAGCGCCGGCCCAGGTGAAGAAGATGTCAGGCAGGGTGCTGGGATCCGCCATGGCGGTCTTGATCTTGGTCTTGTAGGACTGGTTCTCAAAGGCTTCCCACTCGATCTTGATGTCGGGATGCGCAGCTTCGAAAGCGGCGATGGCAGCCTCGTAGGCGGGGCGGTTCGCGTCGCTCTCGGTGGCGATGCACCACATCGTCAGGGTGGTCTTCTCGGCCTCCGCGAATACGGAGGTCATGGACAGCAGCATCACGGCCGCGAGCAGCAAAGCTACAAACTTTTTCATGGTTCTCCTCCTTGCAAAAGATTGAACGTTATTGGATACTTCAGCCCCTTCGCGGTAGCCAGCCGCCCGGGACCGTTTCTCCGGATGCTGTGGATTGTATCATCTTTTGCGGCGTTTGTAAAGTTTTTCCTGCTCAGATATTGCGTTTTATGCATCAATAATTGCTTTTAAGTTTACAGTTCGCACTTAAAGCCGTGACCTTCTTCCGCGGACTTGAACAGCAGGTCGATTATGCGCATCACCCTCAGGCTCTGTTCCGGCTTCACGATAAGCTCCGCCTTGCCGTCCAGCACGCCGCAGATGTTGTTGTAATAGTCCGCCCAGTCGGTCGTGACTTCCGGCAGGGGTATCTCGTTCATGGTGAACTTGGGCCGGGGCGCCATGGTGCGGGTGGGTCCCGCTTCGGTGTACACTATGTCCTCGTCCCATTCCATCTGCGCGTCCTGCTTGAGCTGGTACATCTCGCCTTCGCACTGCCAGTTCTTTATCATCAGCGTGCCGCCCGTGCCCTCCACGTGCCAGCGGTAGGCGGGGATCAGGCACATGGTGCTCATTTCCAGCACCGCGCTCATGCCGCTTTCAAACAGCAGCATCAGCTTTATGTTGTCGTCCACCTCGGGAGTGTAAACGCTGAGCAGGTGGCTGTCCACCTTGACTACTTTGGACGTGTCCAGCTGGGTGATCTGGTCGATCAGGTGCACGCCCCAGTCAAGCAGCATGCCGCCGCCGTTCTTTTTGT
This sequence comes from Clostridiales bacterium, assembly GCA_024683475.1. Lineage (GTDB taxonomy): Bacteria > Bacillota > Clostridia > Christensenellales > Aristaeellaceae > RUG14130. The sequence goes on from JAIKYG010000010.1 coordinate 79,689, forward strand.
AGCCCCTCCAGCCGTACATGGAGCCGCGGGAGCCCTGCACCTTGCTCTCCACAAAGGTAAGATTTCCCAGCAGTCCCCTGTCCTTGGCTTCCTTTACGATGCGGAAGTCCTTGTCCCAGCGCCGGTTCTGGTGAACGGAGAACAGTTTGCCCGTCTCGTTCCTCACGGCGATTATTTCTTCCATTTCCTTCGCGTTCAGCGTCACGGGCTTTTCGCACACCACGTTCTTGCCCGCCCTGAGCGCCTTTATTGCGGTCTCCTTGTGCATGTCGTTGGGGATCGCTATGGTCACCAGGTCGATCTCCGGGTCGCCCAGCAGCTCCTCCAGCGAGGAATACGCCTTTATTCCCAGCGTCTTCGTCTTTTCCAGCGCCTCCTGCCTTATATCAAAAGCGCCTTTAACCGTAAGCTGCGGTACTTTTTTCTGGATGTTCTGCACATGCCAGGTGCCCATGCCGCCCAGGCCGATCACCGCGGAATAATGTCCCATACTGCATCTCCTTTTTTGTTTGCTAATGCACATTTTAGCAGAAATGCTTATGTTTTTCAACCGATATTAAAATACATTTTAGGCGAAATTGTTGCGCCGGTGTTCCTTAAGTTTTAATAAGATTATGTAAATATTTCAATTTAATTGCGACTTTGGTCTTTTTGCGCTTGATTTGATTTGTTAAACGTAATATAATTATTTCATATATTAATAAAGATGCGAAGGAGTTGTTACGAATGTCCTTTAAGCGCATGCTTTCCGTACTTCTGATCCTGATACTGGTCCTGGCGGATGTCGCCATGGCGGAAAACTATTTCGCAAAAACCACAGGCAGCGTCACGGTCTATGCTTCCGCGAGCACTTCCTCAAAAAAGCTGGGGACGCTCAAAAGCGGATCCTGGGTCTTCCTCTCCGCCGAAAAGAACGGCTGGGCTAAGATCGAGCTGAACGGCAAGGTGGGCTACGCAAACGCTTCCAATATCCAAAAGACCACCCGCGCCGTGTACGTCAAAAGCGGCAGCGCCACCATCTACAAGACCGCCGGCTACGGCAGCACCCGCATGTCGGTCGTAGGTTACGGCACCAAGCTGACCGCCAAATACGTCAAAAACGGCTTCATATATGTAAGCAGCGGCAGCGGCAAGGGCTTCATTCCCTCCTCCGACGTGCAGACAAAGGACCCCAACACCCTGAACAAGACCGTATACGCCCAGACGTCCAGCGCCAAGGTGTATTCCCTGCCCTCCGCAGGTTCCGACAGTTTCACTGTGAGCGGCACCACGCAGATGACCTGCACCGCCGTGTACAACAACACCTGGGCGCGCGTGACCGTGAACGGCAAGACCGGCTATATCAAAAAATCCCTGCTGGGCTCGGGCAAATATTCCGTACCCAACACCACCGTTTACATCACCGCCGGCTCTTCCGTCATATACAAGGACGCCGGCTCCTCTTCCGACAAGCTCGCCACCCTGGCTTACGGTTCCTCTCTTAAAGCCGCCGCCGAGACCTCAAACGGCTACACCAAGGTCGCCAGCGGCTCCAAGACCGGCTGGATCAGAAGCGGCGACATCAGCACCAAGAACCCCAACAACCTGAATAAGACCGTATACATAAAGGCGGCGGGCGTCAAGATCTACGCCTACCCCACCACCTCCGCCTTCTCGGGCACCGTTTCCACCTCCGCCGCGCTCAAGTGCACCTCGGTCTACAACGACACCTGGTGCCGCGTGACCTACTCCGGCAAAGTGGGCTTCGTCAAGAAGAGCGAGGTCTCCACAAAGAAACTGGGCTCCTCCACTTCCAGCCCCGCTTCCGGCAAGAGCGTGAAGGTGGACTGGTTCAAGGGCAACATCCAGTCGGTCTTCGACCGCAACGACATCGCCACCGTCACCGACGTATACACCGGCATCAGCTGGAGAGTCAAGCGCAAGGGCGGCTACAACCACGCGGACGTGGAGCCCCTCACCGCCGCCGACACCGCCGCCATGCAGCGCGCCTGCGGCAGCGACTTCCTCACCTGGGCCCGCCGCCCCATATGGGTCTCCATCGGCGGCAAAAAATACGCCGCCAGCATGAACTGCATGAACCACGGCGAGTGCAACATAAAGGACAACAACTTTAACGGCCATTTCTGCATACACTTCACCAACTCCAGGACCCACGGCAGCAACAAGGTGGACTCGGACCACCAGTCCGCCATCAATACCGCGTATTCCAGGGGCTGACGCTGTGACGCACGGGCGAAAGGATGCCATATCCTTTCGCCCTGTTTTTTCCTTATCCAATCTTGATTTAATGTGTAAATTGTGTTAATATTCATCTGTATACTGAACAAAAAAGGGGCGGCGCGCTGTGACAAAGCAGGCTTACCGGCAGTGCCGATGTAATGAATACCGTCCCGTTCACGGAGCGCATCGCGCCCCCTGCTTTAACGCGGCCTGTTCCATTTGGGGGCAGACCGCGCTTTTTTTGACTCTTCGCTTTTGCCCGGGCAGGTCGTTTCTGCGCTCATACCCTTTCCTATGGGTGAGATCCGGCGAAATTGCCACAAAACGTTTTGCATCGTATAAATAGGTGACAGTGCCCTCAGGGGCGATAAAAGAAAACGAAAGGCAAACCACAAACACAGTATTTCAAAAGGCATACCGGCAACAAACAAAGGAGGCTTAGCAATGACATTCAGACGCGCTGTGTTGTTTATCCTGGTGTTCGCGCTGCTGCTGGGCTGCGCGGCGCTGCCCGCGGGCGCGGAGCACACGCACAAGTGGGTGGACGTGGAGATCGAAGTCCAGCCCACCTGTACAAGCCCGGGCAATAAGGTACAGGTCTGTTCCTGCGGCGAGTCACGCATAGTCGACGTTCCCGCGCTGGGACATGAATTCTCACAGCAGGTGTACACGGGCTACGCGGACTGCACGCACTATGGTTCGTTCTACTGGGTGTGCGAGCGCTGCGGCGCACATTCCGCCATAGGCAACGACAAGCCTTTGGGACACGACTGGGACGAAGGCGTGATCACCAAAGCTCCCCAGGGCTTTACTCCGGGCGAAAAGCTCTACACCTGCAAGAGGGATCCTTCCCACACCTATACCGAGGAAGTGGAACCCACCGAGTGGCTGTTCGGGACGCTGGAAGGCGATTTCGTTTTCCAGGGTTTCACAGACGGTTCTTTCCAGCTAACCAACATCCCGCCGCTGGTGATCGTAAAGCAGCCGGAAGGCGGCTATGTGGACGAGGAGAGCGACGAGGGCCTTGTGATGACCGTGGAAGCGGAGGGCGGCGAGCCGCCTTACACTTACGAATGGTACCGCACGGCCCAGGACGAGGAGATGCTTGAGAAGGCCAAGGAATTTGTGGCCAAGCTGTGCGCGCTCTTCGGCATGGACGAAGAGGAGGCCAAGGCGAAGCTGGCGGAAGCCACATTG
>JAIKYG010000037.1:0-4304 GCA_024683475.1 Clostridiales bacterium
CCGAATGTTTCAGTTCTTTCACTCCCATGCTGGCCCTCCCTTGTGTCTAATGATGTCTGGGGGATTCTATTAGAATCTATTAGACTCATTATCCCTCACGGGTCCGCATTTTGCTAGGTGTGCTTTATTTCGCGCTTACAAGATACGGTTCCCGGGGATCGGATGATCCCCGGGAACCTTGCTTTTACTCAACGTATGATATCACAAACCGGATGTGCGTAAACGCAGGTCCGGTTTAGTTATAGCGCTTCACATGATCGTTTGTGTTTATGATCGCCAAACGTCAAAAAACAAGGGGCGAAACTTTCTTCGAAAGTCCGCCCCTTGAAACGTAAGCGGTTCGGTTTGATCGATCACTCAGCCGCTTTTTCTTCCGTGCCCTCCGGCGTGGGTGCTGAGGTCAGCCACAGCGTAGCGGGTTCTTCTCCCTCTATGTCAAGGCGCAGATAGCCGTCCTGCTGCAGGGTGAGGGTCACTTTTTCGTCCTCATAAAGCTCCGTCTTAAGACAGCCGTTTTCAAAAGCGAAGTTCCACCATACATCCCCAAAGCGTGGGCCGCCCAGCGCAACCTGCGTGCCGTCCACGTACATGTCGGTCCTCTCACGGGCGGTGGAAGCGGTCAGCGTCTGCCCTGCGACAAGCGCATATTCGCACACCCAATAGCCGTTAAACTCCCCTTCTTCCGTGTCGGTCCGGTCAGGGGCGGGCACATACTGCCAGGGCTTCTCCCTGCGGAAGAACAGTTCCCTTTCCGTCCAGATAAGCAGCTGCGCGTTCACCAGGTTCAGGGGCTTTATCGTGTTGCCGTCCAGCACCACATAGCCGTCGTCGTACGCCCACGCGCCGGTTTCCGGGTCCTTGTCGGGCATGCGCAGGGTATATTCGCCGTCATCGGTAAGATCAAGCTCGATCACCAGACCTCCCAAAGAGGCGTACCACTCCCCCAGGGGCGTTTTTTCAGCCGCCTCGCCAAGCGCGGGCAGGGCGCTGCACAAAAGAGCGAGCGCGACCAAAAGCGTCAAATACTTTTTCATACGTTTTCCTCCTTTCGCCGCGCGCCTTACCAGACACACTCGACCCATGGGCTTACGGTTATATTCCCGTATTTGTCAGTCACCATCACTCTGTAGCTGCATGGACGTTTAACGTAATGTTCCTGACTGATCGTCCATAAAAACGTGATATAGCTGGCCATGACCTTCTTATATCGGTCCGCATCCGGCAGGATCACCACAAGTCCGGTCGGATTGGTGTAGCCTGTAATGTTAGTATACTTTTCGACCACCTGCACTTCATCTAAAAGTACCATCGTCATCAGCATGTGTCTCTCAGTGGTGCTCTCCTTGTAACGAAGGCGCTCCACATACACGTCATACGGCGCAGTGCCGCCTACCGCTTCAAACTCCAGCCGGCTCGTCGTGCCTATCTGCTGGGCGCGGGTGAACGCGAATTTGGCGCTCACGACGGCTTCACGGCTGTACTCGTACCTCCCGGTGGCTTCGTCCGTGACCTTGCAGCGGAAAATGCCCAGGGTCTCCCGTTTCTTTTTTTCGCCGCCTACCTTGATAGTCTCACCGCTGCCCGCGTCGCTCCAGCCGAAATCGCCCTTGAACTGCCAGGTGTAGCTCAGCTTCTGCCCCGGGTTCACAGCCGCCCTGCACTCCAGATACGCTTCCGGGCTGCTCTGCTTGGAATAATCCAGCTCCACATTTTCGGGCTGCACGGTTATCAGCAGCGAAGGATCTTTCAGCCCCACGCCCATATCCCGGGTGGTCGCCGTGTCGTTGTTCTTGTCCGTCACTATGCAGCGCCAGTAAGTGAAGGGTTCGATGACCGTGAAGGTATTCTCCTGAGTTTCCGCTTCATCCCTCATCACGAATTCGGGATGCGCTTTCTCAAAGCTGTTATCCCAGCCCTGCTTTACCCACCTGTAGGTGTACGGGCCTTCGCCGCCCTCCGCTTCCACTTCCAGTTCGGCGCTTTGACCCAGGAAGGGGATGTCGGTCCTGCCTGTGGAGGACTTTATCCTCACCTTTCCCATAACGCTCACCGGCACGCTTTCGGCAGAATTGCCCTCGCTGTCCTTCACGTATATCGTATACAGGCCCGGCTCGGTCACCGGGAAGGTGTAACTCTTGCTGTCGCTTTCCTCCGTGCGCTTGTCGACGCCTTCCCTGCGCAGCACGTAGGTGTACGGCGTCGCGGAAGCACTGGCTCTTATCACCACGTGCAGCTGGAAGGGATCGTTTAAGTCGTCGGACAGATAACCGCCCTCCGGCTGCTCGATAATCTGCAGCTTCCTGCTGAACAGTACTATGTTCCTCGTCTCGCCCATGGCGTCCGATACGGTGCAGACATACTCGCTTTCGCCGCTCTCGCCACCCTTTATCTTCGCGTACGCCGCCATGCCGTTAAGCTCGGTGGTAATCGGCTTGTCGTTCAGCGTCCACTGCGCGGTATAGGGTGCCGTGCCGCCGCTGATCTTCGCAATGGCTGTGTACGGTTCGCCCGCCGCAAGGAATATCTCGTCCTTACTGAGCGTCAGGTCGAGTTTGGGGCCCATATACGCTTTGCAGGTGCTGCTGGTGACCTGGTTGCCCTCGCTGTCTTCCGCCACGCAGTAATACTCGCCCTGCTCGTAAACGGTGAAATCTTCCCCCGTCACGTCCAGCTGGGTGCCGTCCGCCTTGTACCATGCGTACATATAACCGCTGTCGTAAAACGGCACGCCGCCCACCGCGCGGCAGTGGAAGGTCACGGATTCCCGCCCGTTTATGTTCACGTTACCGGGCTGCTCCGCTATTGCGAGCTCGCTGTTCACCGCCACATAACGGGACGCCACGCTTTCGCCCGCCGCGTCCGTAACGGTGCAGAAATAACTTTTCCCGCCCTCGGATACGGTGAGCTGAGGCGCGTCATAGCCCACCGGGGGCATCATGTCGGTCCAGCCCAGATAATCCGCCCAGGCCAGGTATTCCCTCCACTGGTAAGTATACGGCTCCACGCCGCCTTCGGCTCTGACGAACAGGTTCAGCGTCTCGTTTTCCTTGTAGCTTATGTAACCGCCCACGGGCTGCATGGCGATCCTGAGCGGGTCGTCCGGGTCCGCCTTACCGGGCGGGTCGTCCCTCAGCCGGTCCAGAAACTCCGACGCATCGGCGCCGTTATCATATGTGACCGGCCTGACTGCCTCCCGGTCGAAAGCGACGGTGCGCGTTTCCTTTTCCCCGCAGCGCGCGCATATCCTTTCCTCCAGTCCGTCTTCGGCCTGTGAGGCGGGCTTGACCGTCTGCCACTCTCCCCAGTCGTGGCCCAGGGGCTTGTCGTTGCCCGTAGCGGAGTGTTCACCGCAGCGCTCGCACACCCAGTAGAACGCGCCATAGTGCGTACAGTCCGCTTGACTGATATATACCTGCTGAGAGAACTCGTGTCCCAGCGCGGATATGCTTTGCCTTGTTTTGGACCCGCAGTAGCACACGTACACTATCACTCCCGACCGGGTACAGGTGGGTTCCGTGCGGCTTGAAACCGTCCACTGATGGACGTGGTCCGCCAGAGCCTGTGGTGCGAAGCCCAGCAATAGCACGAAAGTGAGCAGCAGACACAATACGCGTTTCATCGTTTCGTCTCCTTTGAATAGCCGTTTATTCCGCTTCGGCTTCCGCCTCGGCGTAGGGGTCGGGTGCGGGCAGCAGGTAGATCACTTCCGCCTCGCCGCCCTCGTATGTCAGCCTGAGCAGGCCGTCTTCCTGCAGCTGCAGCGTCGCCCTGCCGCCTTCGGCTTTAGCCGTCAGCGCGCCGTTCTCAAACGCGAACTCGACTATCTGACGCCCGAACAGCTTCCCCGCCAGTGCCGCCTTGCCGTTCTCTATGTACAGCGCGGTGTCGTCGCCTATCGCAGAAGAGAGTATCACGCTGCCTCCCGCCTGCACGCTGCGCACTGCGGGCCGCTTGGATGTATCTTTCGCGCTGCCTACCTGCGTGAACTGCGCGCGCCAGAAACCGTTGTACGCTTCTTTAGATGCCGCCTTATATGCTTCGGCGGGTTCGTATACGGCAGGCGCTTCCCTTCTGAACACCAGGTTCACCGCGCTCCAGATAAGGGCTTCGTCAAGGGGCAGCAGGGGTGCTTCGTTGCCTTCCAGGCACAGCATGCCGTCCTGAAGCTCCCAGGCATCTCCCACAGACTCCGCGCCGGGCACGGAAAGCGTGTACTCTCCTTTTTCCGTGAGCGTGAGCTTTATAGCAAGCCCCTGAAACTCGGCGTACCAGTCGCCGAGTATGGACTGTTCCAGGGGCAAAGG
>JAIKYG010000038.1:0-5393 GCA_024683475.1 Clostridiales bacterium
GCCCTGCCGTAAATATGAGGAGGTTTTTACACGCATGAACGACATCGAGAACAACGTTCCTGTTCAGCAGGAAGCCAACGCGCCTCAGGCCGCGCCTGAAGCGGACTTCGCATCCCAGGTGGATGAGTCCTTACAGAAGTATCGTCCCGGTCAGGTGGTGACCGTGAAGGTGCTGCAGATCACCGATGAGGGTGTGAACGTAGAGCTGCCCGGCTACAAGATGGACGGCCAGATCAAGACTGACGATCTGAGTGATACCGATGTCAAGGTGGGCGACGAAATAGAGGCCGAGGTTGTGAAGCTCAACGACGGCAACGGCAACTACGTGCTGCTCAGCCAGAAGAACATCATCAACCGCAAGCTGTGGGACGAGATCGTAGCCAAGTTCGAAAACGGCGAATACCTCGAAGCCGAAGGCAAAGAAGCCACCAAGGGCGGCCTGCTGTGCGACATCGGCGGCGTACGCACCTTCGTTCCCGCCAGCCAGCTGGCCAATCACTACGTTGAAAAGATCGAGCAGTTCGTGGGCAAGCCCATGAAGCTCAAGATCATCGAGCTGGACAAGAGCAAGAAGCGCATCGTGGCTTCCCGCAAGGCTGTGCTCAAGGAAGAGGCTGCTGCCCGCAAGCAGGAGATCTGGAGCAAGCTGGAGAAGGACGCCGTGGTAAAGGGCATCGTTCGCAGACTGACCGATTTCGGCGCGTTTGTTGACATCGGCGGCGTAGACGGTCTGGTACACGTGACCAACCTGTCCTGGGGCCGTGTGGCGCATCCCTCCGACGCGGTGAGCGTAGGCGAAGAGATCGAAGTCAAGATCCTTGACCTGGATCCCGAGAAGGAAAGGGTATCCCTGTCCCGCAAGGCCACCCTGCCCAAGCCCTGGACCGTGGCCGAAGAGAAGTATCCCGTAGGCAGCATCGTGGAAGGCAAAGTGGTCAGGATCCAGCCCTTCGGCGCCTTTGTGGAGCTGGAGAGCGGCCTGGACGGCCTGGTGCACATTTCCCAGTGCTCCACCCAGAGGGTCAACAAGGTTGAAGACGCGCTGAACGTGGGCGACATCGTCCGCGTGAAGGTGCTGGACGTGGATCCCGAGCGCAAGCGCATCAGCCTGTCTGTGCGCGCGGCTCTGGAGGACGAAGCCATGGCGGAGACCGACGACATCACCGACGAGTACGCCATCGACGAGGACATCCAGGACGCCGAGGCTCCCGCTGAGGAATAAGCCCGAAAACAGAATGACCGCCTGAAAAGGCGGTCATTTTAATTGCATTCACGCCGGAAAACCGACTCAAACGCTGTTTGAGTCGCGCTCCGCAAGTGCGGTTTTAGGCATTTCAAAGGCCGTTTGATTGCTTTTTTGCCCCATTCGCCGTAAAATCAGGCCATGATCCGGCAAGGGAGGCGAGATGCAATGGCAAACGAAGGCTGGAGCAGAAGGGACGAGATCGCGCGCAGAGTGGAGCGCTTTAAGCAGGCTGCAGAACGCGCTCAGGCGGAATACGGTGAGACGTCCGCACCTGAGCGCAGGCGCGGCGGAGTGATAAGGAAGCTCAAACTCGCGGCGCTGTTTATCGCCCGCGTATTTCTGAACCGGGACTGAGGAGGAAAAGCTATGGAAAACAACGTTGGATTCGATATGGAAAAGTGCGGCGCGCTTATCAGCCGTTTAAGGAAACAGGCGGGCTACACCCAGGCGGGGCTGGCGCAGAGGCTGGGCATCAGCTACCAGGCGGTGTCGTCATGGGAGCGGGGCGCGAGCATGCCGGACATCGGCAAGCTCAGGGACCTGGCTGCTGCCCTGAACACCACCGTGGACCACATCCTTTCCGGAGACGCGTACGAGGCGCCGGCCGCCCCCGCGGTACAGTTTGAAAAGGAAACGCCCGCCCAAATGCCTGCTATCGTGCCCGAAGCCGCGCAGCGGGAGGAGCCCAGGCAGGAAGAACCCGAACAGGAAGAAACCAAACAGGAAGAACCCGAACAGAAAGAGCCTGAGCAGGAAGAAACCGCGCGGGAAGAAACCGGAAAGGGCGGCAGGAAGCAGAGATACGATCTGACTACTCTGATATCCCTGGCGCCGTTCATGGACCAGGAGACCCTGGACCGGGCCGCGCTGGAACTGGCTTCCGGGCCGGAACTTAAGTCTCTGCCCGGCTTGGCGCCGTTCGTGTCGTCCAAGGTGCTGGGCGAGATAGTACGCCAAAACGCCGGCAGCCTGCCCACGGGCACGCTGGCCGCGCTGGCTCCTTTCCTGGAAAAGGACGTACTGGAAGAGCTCGCCCTCAGGTCCGAAGACGAAGGCAACGAAAAGCGCATGATTGCGCTGGCGCCCTTCCTGCCCGGCAAAGAGGTGGGCAGGCTGTTCAAGAAACTTAAGCTGAAGCTGGGCGGCTTCGTGCGCGCGTTCGAGGACGAAAAGCCGGCGTCCTCGCAGGGCGACGGGTCCGATCTCACGGAAGGGGACGTTGACGCGCTGATCGACGGCGCGGACAGCGAGGATATCCCGCGCCTGGCCAGGATGTTCGCGGGCAGGCTGGACGAAAGGCTGTGCGGCAAACTCATCGACGCCTGCGAGGAGGAGGAGATACCCCGCCTTGCCAGGGAGATCAGCCACCGCCTGTCCCATGACCTGGTCACGCGCCTGATCGACGCCTGCGACGACGAAGCGATGGCGAAGCTGGCGTCCGAGATCAGGGACATGGTGGACACGGAGCAGATAAACCGCATGATCGGCGCGTGTGACGAGGAACAGATACCGCGCCTGGCCGCAGCGCTGGAGGGCAGGCTGGACAGCGGCAACATTTCACGCCTGATCGACGCCTGCGACGAGGACGCGCTGGAAGGACTTACGGGCGTCATTCTTCCGCTTATCGACTGCGGGCATATAGACCGGCTGATCGACGCGTGGGACAGCGAGGAGCTCGTAAGCCTGTGGGCGCTGGTGGGGGATAAGGCGAGCGACGAAAACGTGGCGCACATGCTGGACGCCTGCGACTCGGACTGCCTGGCGGAACTCGCCATGGCAATGGGGGAGCGTTTAAGTCCCCGGCAAGTCAGGGAAGTGTTCGAAAAGCTGATGTAGCCTGTAAGCCGGGTCGCCTGCCGTACGGGCGGGCGGTCCGGCGGAAGCCCGATAGCGATTTCTCACCTAAAACTAATACGCTTTTTGCCAAAATATAATATCGGGGGTGTAAAATGCTGGTCATATATTTCTCCTTTGGAGGACGAGATGCTGAAGAATCCCGGCAAACCCCTGTCTCACGACGAAAAGATGGGCACGATGGCCATAGGACCGCTGCTGATATCCACCGCGCTGCCCATGATGCTGTCCATGCTGGTGCAGGCGCTGTACAACGTGGTGGACAGCCTGTATGTGTCCCGCCTGGCCTCAAGCGAGGAAGCGCTTAACGCGGTATCCCTGGCTTTCCCGCTGCAGACGCTGATGATCGGCATAGGTATCGGCACCGCGGTGGGCACCAACGCCATGTTAAGCCGCTATCTGGGCGCCAAAATGCCCTATGAGGCGGAGCGCAGCGCCAACACGGGCCTGTTCCTGTCCATTATCACCTCTTTGGTGTTCGCGGTGATCGGGCTGAGCTTCTCCAACTTCTACTTCCGCTCGATAAACGCGCCCGCCATGAGAAACGCCCTGGCGATAGTGGAATAGATGGAGCGCGAAGCCGAGGTCGCCCGCATAAACAGGATCATCTCCTACGGCACCGGTTACTGCACCATATGCCTGAGCTTGTCCATGGGTTTCTTCCTACAGGCCACGTTTGAACGCATGCTCACCGCCACGGGGCGCAGCCGCATCGCCATGCTGTGCCAGATGAGCGGCGCGGTGACCAATATCCTGCTGGACCCGGTGTTCATTTTCGGCGTGGAAAAACTGGGCATCCCCTCGCTCGAAGTCGCGGGCGCGGCGGTAGCCACCGTGATCGGCCAGTTTGTGGCGGGCATAATGGCCATGCTGTTCGTGTTCTTCCGGGTCAGGGAAGTGCGCATACACGTTAAAAAGCTCAGGTGGCACACCCAGACCGTGAAGGAGATCTATAAGATCGGCCTGCCCTCCATAATCATGCAGTGCGTGGGCTCTGCCATGAACTACCTGATGAACCTGATACTGATCAGCTTCACCACCGCCGCCACCGCGTTCTTCGGCGTGTATTACAAGCTGCAGTCGTTCATATTCATGCCCGTGTTCGGCCTGAACAACGGCATGGTGCCCATAATCTCCTACAACTACGGCGCCAGGCAGAAGCAGAGGGTGTGGGCGACGGTGCGGCTGAGCATATACATTTCCGTCGCCATAATGACTGCGGGCATGATCGCGTTCGAGACCATTCCGGGCACGCTGCTGGGCCTGTTCAACGCGGGAGAGGAAATGCTGAAGCTGGGCACCCACGGCTTAAGGATCATCGCCGTGCACTTTCCCGTGGCGGGTTTCTGCATAATAATCGGTTCGGTGTTCCAGGCGGTGGGCAATCCCGCCCACTCAATGATCATCTCCGTGTGCCGCCAGCTTCTGGCGCTGCTGCCCGCGGCGTGGCTGCTGGGACGGCTGTTCGGGCTGGACGCGCTGTGGTTCTCCTTCCTGATCGCGGAGGGGGTGTCCCTGGCACTGAGCGTGACGTTCATGAAGCGGACGCGGGTGCTGATCGACCAGGCGCTGGGATGACGCCGGGACGTATAAAGACAAAAAAAGAGAGGGTATCGGCCCTCTCTTTTGTTTTGCGCGTTTACTCGGCTTCCGCCTCGGCGTAGGGGTCGGGAGCGGGCAGCAGGTAGATCACTTCCGCCTCGCTGCCCTCGTATGTCAGCCTGAGCAGGCCGTCCTCCTGCAGCTGCAGCGTCACCCTGCCTCCTTCGACTTTAGCCGTCAGCGCGCCGTTCTCAAACGCGAACTCGACTATCTGACGCCCGAACAGCTTCCCCGCCAAGGCTGCCTTGCCGTTCTCTATGTACAGCGCGGTGTCGTCGCCTATGGCGGAGGACAATATCACGCTGCCTCCCGCCTGCACGCTGCGCACTGCGGGCCGCTTGGACGTATCATTCGCGCTGCCCACCTGCGTGAACTGCGCGCGCCAGAAACCGTTGTACGCTTCTTTAGATGCCGCCTTATATGCTTCTGCAGGTTCGTATACGGCAGGCGCTTCCCTTCTGAACACCAGGTTCACCGCGCTCCAGATAAGGGCTTCGTCAAGGGGCAGCAGGGGTGCTCCGTTGCCTTCCAGGCACAGCATGCCGTCCTTAAGCTCCCAGGCATCTCCCACAGACTCCGCGCCGGGCACGGAAAGCGTGTACTCTCCTTTTTCCGTGAGCGTGAGCTTTATAGCAAGCCCCTGAAACTCGGCGTACCAGTCGCCGAGTATGGACTGTTCCAGGGGCAAAGG
>JAIKYG010000041.1:0-4448 GCA_024683475.1 Clostridiales bacterium
CCCAACATGACAGTGTATCAGAATATCGCTTTCGGCCTGTCCAACATCAATGAATCCGGCGCCCGGGTCAATGAGCGGGGAGAAGTGGAGTTTGACCCCACCGGCAAGGAACCGGCACGAAAGCTGAAAAAGGACGAAATCAAGCGCGTTGTGGAACGGGTGAGCGCCATTGTAAAGATCGGCCAGTTTATGAACCGCTATCCCAGCGAGCTGTCCGGCGGCCAGCAGCAGCGCGTGGCCATCGCCCGCACCTTGGCTCCGGGGCCTAAGGTACTGCTCATGGACGAGCCGCTGAGCAACCTGGACGCCAAACTGCGCCTGGAGATGCGCTCCGAATTGCAGCGCCTGCACCTTTCCACCGGTTCCACCTTCGTGTACGTTACCCACGACCAGATGGAGGCCATGACCCTGGCTACCCGCATATGCCTGATCGACAACGGCGTTTTGCAGCAGTACGACGAGCCGCTGACGGTGTACAATAAACCCAACAATCTCTTTGTTGCGGACTTTGTGGGCAATCCCGCGGTGAACTTCATCGAAGCCGAAGGCAGCCAGACCGGCGATAATCTGAACCTGAGCATCCTGAACGGCGTGAAAGCCGCTTTTACGCCCAGGGACGGACTGAAAATTGCCGATTGGTATGCCAAAGACGATCAAACCCAGGCCGAACTCAAGGCTGAAGCGGAAGCCAAGGCCAAGCTGCCCGGTTATGTGGAAAAGACCAACAAGGATTCCGTTTTCAAGTACAATATCGCCAAGGTGGAGGATGACGGTGACGTCCGTTCCGAGCTCACCCGCAACGATTTTGTGCTGGGCGTGCGGCCTGAATTCATCCACATTGGCGACGACGGAGCCGTAGAGGGCGAAGTGTTCAGCGCCATGCCCACCGGTATGGAAACTACCGTGCGCATCCGCGTTGGCAATTTCCTGCTCACCGCTGTGGTGTTCGGAGGCGTGGTATATAAAATCGGCCAGAAGGTGCGCATTTCCTTCTCCGGAGACAATATCATGCTCTTCAGCCGGGAAAACGGCCGCATGATCTCCAACGGATCGGTGAAGCTGTAGCGTCTGCCGTCCGGCACGGTTTCGGCCGCGTCGGATATACGGGAACGGCGCGGGACTTCTGTCGGATGTATCCCGCGCCGTTCCGTTTCTTTTACCCTTTTCCCAGAGTACGCAGACAGCAAGCCCAAGTTCCCGTGCGGGACGATAACCGTCGGGAGACAGGGAGTTTTTCATTTTATTACCGATATAACAGTATGACATTTATGGGTTTATTCCGCAGCGGAAATCGTGATTGTTCCTGAACGATTACAGTCGAAACGCCGGCCAAAACAGCGTGATTTTCGTCGGTATTCGCCCAAAACGGCGATTTCAGGGCGTTTTGCGTGAAGATTATTGTTGCCAAGCGCGCAAAAACATGATATAATAGTATAAAATGGAAAAGTGGGGCGGAATATGCGTCTGGTTTCGTGGAACGTGAACGGTCTGCGGGCATGCGCGGGCAAGGGCTTTTACGAGAGCATGGCGGGTCTGGACGCGGACGCCGTCTGCCTGCAGGAAATAAAGCTGAAGCCCGAGCAGTTCGAAAACCGCATGGAGGGCTACGAGGCGGTTTTGAACAGCGCCGAGAGGCCCGGCTATTCGGGCACGGCTGTGTTCACGCGCGTAAAGCCGCTCTCGGTGAGTCTGGGCATAGGCATACCCGAGCACGATACCGAAGGGCGCGTGATCTGCGCCGAGTTCGAGAGCTTTTATCTGGTGTGCTGCTATACGCCGAACTCCAAGGACGGCCTGAGCCGTCTGCCCTACCGTATGGAGTGGGAGGACGCGTTCCGCGCGTATCTGATGCAGCTGGATAAGCAAAAGCCCGTCGTGCTGTGCGGAGACCTGAACGTGGCGCACAAGGAGATCGACCTTAAAAACCCGGACACGAACCACATGAGCGCGGGCTTTACGGACGAGGAGCGCGGCAAAATGACCGAGCTCCTCGGCGCGGGCTTCACCGACAGCTTCCGTTACCTGCATCCGGACGCGGCGGGCGCGTACAGCTGGTGGTCGTACCGCATGCGCGCGCGGGAGAGGAACGCGGGCTGGCGCATAGACTACTTTATAGTATCCGACCGCATAAAGGACAGGATACGGGCTTCGGAGATACACGCGGAGATACAGGGCTCGGATCACTGCCCGGTGTCGCTGGACATAGACGTCTGAGAGGCGCGGAGCGTTCCGCGCACGCGGGAAAATAGCTTAGCGGAGGCAAAAATGAGCATAAAACCCACACGCAAAACCAAAAAGCTTCATATAAAAAGCGCGCTGCCCATCTACGCGGCGGCGGGCGCGTTCGTACTGTTCGCGCTGATACTGCCCATATACAAGCTGTGGGCGATACTTTTGAGCGCGGCGCTGGCGGCGGGCTGCTATTTCGCGCTGGACAAGCTTGTGTTCACGGGGCGCGACATTACCGTCACCGAGGAGATACTTACCGGCGACAAGGAGCTGGACGCGCTTATAAAGCAGGCGCGCGGCACGATAGAAAGCTTCCGCACTATCGCCGAGAAGAGCGGCGACCAAAGCGTAAAGGAATACCTTACCCGCATATCGGACAGCTCCGAGGACATAATCGAAGAGGTAGTAAACGACAAATCCGACCGCGGGGACGCGTACACGTTTTTCAGCTACTACATGCCCACGCTCGACAAACTCATGGGCTATTACGATACGCTCGCCGGCAAGGGCTCCATGGCCGAGGAGGGCCGCGGCCGCATAGAGAGCTGTCTGGGCATGGTCGCGCAGGCGTTCGAGAAATTCCGCGACAAGCTGTACAAAAACGAAGCGGCGGAAATCAAGGTCAGCATAGAGGTGCTCAAAACTATGCTGCGCGCGGACGGGCTTGCCGACAAGCAGGAGAGACCCCGTGCGTCCGGTGTGGACGCTGAAATAGATGACATAAGCAAACAGCTGCAGACCGAGCTTCAGGAGGAGGAGAAGCGGCTGCTTGCGGCAACAGCGACAAATTGATTAAGGAGAGAAGAACATGGCGGATACAAGTTATCAGGCGGCCGCGACCGCAATAGTGCCCGAGTTTGAGGAAGCGCTCAAAAACATAGAGGTGGAGATCGACACCACGCAGGACCCTGAGAAGGTCGAAAAGGAACGCTCAAGCGTATACAAGGCGATACGCGAGGTCGAGAAGACCGACATCAAGGAAACCGCCGACGTGTTCGCCTTCGGCAGCGAGATACAGGGCGATCTGAGCCGCTTCTCCGACAGCGCGCTTGCAAACGTCAAGACCAAGGACCTGGGCGAGGTCGGCAATATGATCAGCAAGCTCGTGCTGGAGCTCAAGGGCTTCTCAGTGGACGCCGAAAACAAGAACAGGGGCATATTCGGCTTCTTCAAGAAAAAGGTGGACAAGCTCGCGCTGCTCAAGACCCGCTACGAGGACGCCTCCGCGAACGTGGACGAGATCGTAAAGGCGCTTAACAGCCACAAGATAACCCTGCTCAACGACATCGTGCTGCTCGACCAGCTTTACGACGAGAACCTCGTATACTTCAAGACCCTTACCGTTTACATCCAGATGGGCAAGAAAAAGCTGGAGGAGTTCCGCGCCAAGGAGATCGCCGAGGCGGTCGCGCTCGCGGAGCGCACGGGTCTGCCCGAGGACGCGCAGGCGGCCAAGGATCTGAACGACAAGGCCGACCGCTTCGAGAAGAAGCTTTACGACCTCGAGCTCACGCGCAACATCTCCATCCAGATGGCGCCGCAGATCAGGCTCATACAGTCCTCCGACACCGTCATGGTCGAAAAGATACAGTCCACCATCGTGAACACCATCCCGGTCTGGAAGAGCCAGATGGTCATGGCGCTGGGCATAGAGCACAGCCAGCAGGCGATGGAGGCGCAGCAGGCGGTCACGAACCTTACCAACGAGCTGCTCAAGAAAAACGCGGATCAGCTGCATATGGCTACGGTAGAGACCGCGAAGGCCGCGGAGAGAGGCATTATCGACATAGAGACCCTGAATTACACCAACCAGCAGCTGATCGATACGATGGACGAGGTGCTCAAGATCCAGCGCGAGGGCAAGGAAAAGCGCCGCGCCGCAGAGGAACAGCTGCAGGCGATCGAAACGCAGCTTAAGCAGAAGCTGCTCGAGTTCAAGGCCTAAAAGGAGCGTTCATGAGCCAGGCGATCGCGAAGCTTGCCGAACGCAGGCAGGAGCAAAAGCAAATCCAAAGCGAAATAACCGAGGCGGCGGGCGGCAAGCTTTCCGCCTCTGAGAACCGTCCGCGCGCGAAGCGCATACTCGCGCTCGCAGTCGCGTTGTCCATACTCGCATTAGGGCCGCTCAAGCTGAACGCAAGGCGCAGCAGCGTGATAAAGGAGTTCAAAAGCGGCACGGAGACCGCGTATACCGAAAGCGCGTACAATTTTATAATGGA
>JAIKYG010000068.1:0-18692 GCA_024683475.1 Clostridiales bacterium
CCCAAACGCTAAGCTTTTTTCGGGTAATGGTATTCACATAGACAGATAGCAATACCATAGATAGAATACATTCTAGACTGACGAAACGCCACTGGCATTTACCTTGAGATAGATGCCAGCGGCGTTCAATTCTGTGTTGGAAGAAGTTTAATGGTGAGGGAAGGATCAGATATAACATGTGATCCTGCTTTTACTCCACCCTTAGCCTTTTCGCGAACTCGTGCAGGATGCGTGACTTGGCGAAAAGGCGTTCTTTCTTCGTGCCCAGATCCTGCACGGCACCTTTGACCCTGGCGTTTCTGCACACAAATAAGTGTCTACAAGCCAGAACTGTGACTATATTCGCTTGATGAATTATCGCGTAGCTTACTATATAGTAGGGGATTTCACTTAGGGGTATCAGGGGTCTCATTGGTCCCGTTTAATCTTCGTATAATTGGATTATTGTATCAAAAACCTACACTAAGGTGAGTTCGTTCGCGTTGGCGGCGGGAATGATGACTGCCCGGACCCCGTCCGCCCGGGCGGAAATGACCAGCGGCAGCGCTCCGCGGATGGGCCGCAATTCGCCGTTCAGCGCAAGTTCGCCAATTATGGCCACATCTTTTACGCTTAAGGGGTTAACGAGCTTGTTGCACGCCAGTATGTCTATCGCTATGGGCAGGTCGAAAGCCGCGCTCTCTTTTTTGATGTCCGCGGGAGCCAGGTTTATCACCAGCCGGTCACCCGGAAACTCATACCCGGTGTTTTTGACTGCGGATTTTATGCGCTCTTTGGCCTCTTTGACCGCCATGTCAGGCAGACCGACCATCTCGAAGGCAGGTATGCCGAGGGATAGATTGCACTCGACGGTGATGCAGATGCCGTCGATACCGCTTAAGGCGTAGCAGAGCGTACTGGAAAGCATAAAGTCCAAACCTTTCACTTTTATTGTCAGGTGCCTTTATTATACTAAGTCCGGACGGTTTGCGCAATCCGTTTTTTATTCCCGGCTCCGACTTTGCGCCCGGGCGGGCACAAAAGCTTGCCTCATGCCCGGGTTTCTGCTATAATTCAATCAGACCCGAATGGATGAAGCATAACTAAACCAACACGCAGGACGGACAGGATATGAACATATTTGTATGCGTCAAGCAGGTGCCCGCCACCAACAAAGTAGAGGTGGATGAGAAGACCGGCGTGCTGAAGCGCTCCGGCGTATCGAGCAAACTGAATCCATACGACCTGTACGCGCTGGAGACCGCGCTGAGGCTGAAAGAGCTGTGCGGCGCGAAGGTGACCGTGGGCACTATGGGACCGCCCCAGGCGGAAGCTGCCATACGCGAGACCTATATGATGGGCGCGGACGAAGGCTATCTGTTCTCGGACAGGCGGCTGGGCGGCGCGGACGTGCTGGCTACCAGCTACACGCTGAGCCAGGCGATACGTTCTCTGGGCGACTTTGACCTGATACTGTGCGGTAGGCAGACCACGGACGGCGACACGGCGCAGGTGGGTCCGGCGATAGCCGAGCACCTGGGCATACCCCACGCTGCGTGGGTGTCGCGCCTGGAACCCGCGGGGGACGGCATAGACGTCCAGCAGCGGCTGCAGGACGTTACGGAGACCGTGCACATACCGTTCCCGTGCCTGATCACCGTGGAAAAGGACATATACGTGCCGCGCCTGCCCTCGCTGAAGACCGCGCGTACTGTCAGGGACAGGCCGGTAAAGGTGCTGGGGCTTGGCGCGTTTCCCGACACGGACGAAAACCATTACGGCTTGAGCGGCAGCGCGACCCAGGTGGAAAGGATCTTCCCGCCGGAAAACGACGTGAGTCACGAGGTGTGGACGGGAAAAGACAGCGCGGACAGGCTGTTAAAGCGGCTTAAAGAGCGCAAGTTCATATAAAGGGAGGTGCTGACATGGCAAAGGTTGCCGTTCTGGAACGCAAATGCGACGGCTGCGGGCGTTGCCTGAGCAGCTGCCCCTTCGGAGCGCTGGAGCTGGAAAACGGCGTCGCACGTATGAACAGCGCCTGCAAAAGCTGCGGCAGCTGCGTAAAGGCGTGCCCCAAAAATGCGATAATCAAATTGGAGACCCGGACGGTCTCGGTGGATAAAAGCAAATGGCGGGACATACTGGTGTTCTGCGAGGTGAGCGCCGGCAGGCTCCACCCGGTGGGGCCGGAGCTGATCGGCAAGGCGCTGGAACTTGCTTCGCCGCTTGATTACAGCGTGAACGCGGTGATCGTCGGCAGCAGGATAAAAGAACTTGCGGATGAGCTGCTGCATTACGGCGTGAACAGGGTATACGCTTACGACGCGCCGGAACTAGGCTATTTCAGGGCCGACGCCTATGCCGCATGCGTGGAAGATATCATAAAGCATACCAGACCGTCTGTGGTGCTGGTGGGTTCCACGCTGATGGGGCGCTCCCTGGCGCCCAGGCTCGCCACCCGCTTCCACACCGGCCTAACTGCGGACTGCACTAGACTCGAGCTCAGGGAAAACAGCGACCTGGTGCAGATACGCCCTGCCTTCGGCGGAAACATAATGGCGCAGATAATCACTGCCAATACCCGTCCCCAGTTCGCCACGGTGCGCTATAAGGTGATGGACGCGCCCAAACGGCTAAATGACGCCGCGGGCGAGACGGTCTTAAGGGACATACCCGCAGGCGTGCGCGATTCGAAGATCACGCTCATAAGCTCTCAGGCAGTGCCTCCCGCCAAAAGCATTTCCGACGCCGAGGTGCTGGTGGTGGGCGGCAGAGGCCTAAACAAGAGCGCGGACCTGGAAATGGTTAAGGAGCTGGCGCGCTTGCTGGGAGGAGACTGGGCAGTCTCCCGCCCGCTGGTGGAAAAGGGTTGGGCAGGCAACGAAAGGCAGATCGGGCTGTCCGGCAGGACGGTGCGTCCCAAGCTCATAATCACCTGCGGCGTGAGCGGTGCCATACAGTTCGCCTCCTGCATGAACATGAGCGAGTACATAGTAGCCATAAACACCGACCCGCAGGCGCCCATATTCAAGGTCGCCCATACCGCGATAGTGGGCGACATATATGAGATACTGCCCCAAATGATCGATAATCTCAAGGAGGGCGCACATGAACGGCTATAACACGGTGACGCGGGAAGACATAGAGTATTTTCGGAGTTTCATGCCGGGCCGCGTGTTCACTGCCGAGGACGCGCTTTCCGATTATACCCACGACGAGATGACCGAGTACGGACGCTTCGCGCCCGAGGCGGTACTGCAGGCGGAGAGCGCCGAAGACGTGTGCCGGGTGCTGAAATACTGCAACGAAAAGCATATATCCGTCACTCCCCGCGGCTCGGGCACGGGACTGTGCGGCGGCTGCGTGGCGATATACGGCGGCGTGGTGCTGTCCACGGAGAAAATGAAAAAAGTCATGGAAGTGGACGAAAAAAACATGACCGCCACGGTGGAACCCGGCGTGCTGCTGATGGAGTTCCCCAAGTCCCTGGAGGGCACGGGGCTGTTCTATCCGCCGGATCCCGGCGAAAAAACGGCCACCATGGGCGGCAACGCCATGACCAACGCGGGCGGCATGCGGGCAGTGCGCTACGGCGTGACCCGGGACTACATACTGGGCATGGACGTGGCGCTGGCGGACGGCACGCTGCTGCACCTGGGCGGAAAGACGGTAAAGACCTCGTCCGGATACAGCCTGATTGATCTTATGATAGGCAGCGAGGGCACTCTGGGCTTTCTTACGGGCCTCACCGTCAAACTCATACCGGAACCCAAGGTCAATCTGTCGCTGCTGATACCTTTTGACGACCTGGACAAGTGCATAAAGGCGGTGCCGGAGATACTCTCCTGCGGCTGCGAACCCACGGCGGTGGAGTTTATGGAGAGGGAAGTGATCTCCTGCGCGGAGGAATACCTGGGCAAGCAGTTCCCAGACACCGGCTCCGACGCGTACCTGCTGGTGAGGCTGGACGGCATAAGCGAAAAGGCACTGGAACAGTCGGTGGACAGGTTGACGGACACCGCGCTCGAACTTGGCGCGCGGGACGTGCTGCTGGCGGACACGGACGAAAGAAAGGAGAGCATCTGGAGCGCGAGAGGCGCGTTCCTGGAGGCGATAAAAGGCAGCACATCCACCATGGACGAATGCGACGTGGTCGTGCCCAGGAACTCCATAGCCGAGTTCGTTACGCGGCTTACGGCGATCTCACAAAACTCGGGCCTGCGCATCCGTTCTTTCGGCCACGCGGGAGACGGCAACCTGCACATATATGTATGCCGTGACGACGTGCCGGAAGATGTATGGAAACAGCGCCTGGACGCCGTTATGGAACAGCTGTACGCCGTCGCCGCGGAGCTTGGCGGTCAGGTGAGCGGCGAACACGGCATAGGCCATGCCAAAAAGGCGTTTCTCAGGGAGAGCCTGGGCGACAGGCAGCTGGAACTTATGCGAGGCATAAAGGCGGTGTTCGACCCCAACGGGATATTGAATCCCGGCAAGGTTGTTTAGAGGGCGGGGGATCCCGCCGCAGCTTAAGAAGATACGGACCGGGGGAGCGCAAATGCTGGGAATATGGATGTGGGCGGACAGCGTGGCGGCGTGCGGCGCTGACAGAGTGTTTGACGATTGCGCTCTGATCGGCGTAACGGATGTGTTTTTCCTGACAAAGGGATTGAGCGGACGGTGCGCGTTCGGTACCCGTCTCGCGCCGGCTATGGCAGAGGGCAGGGACCTGCTTTCGGAAGCCGTCAAAGCTGCGCACGCAAGGGGTATGCGTCTGCACGCCTGGTTCACCTCAGCCCAGGACAAACACTGGTGCGCGGAGCATCCGGAAAACGGGTTGTACCACCTGACCCAGGGCCGTTCAGACAGAGTGGTCAGCATCACCGAGCCGGAGTACGCGCGCTTCACGCACGATGTCATTGCGGACATGCTTAAGAGGTATGACGTGGACGGCGTGCATCTCGATTATATACGCTACAACCACCTGCTGTACGGCTGGAGCGACAGCGATCTGGACAGATATGCCAAGCAGGGCGCGGACACTAGTCGCTTAAGGGAACTGGTGAATAAAACGTTCTACGGCGGGGAAACGGATAAACAGGCCGTGTTTGAGGCGTTCCGCCGGGGAGATAAGGACGTCTGCGCGCTGGTCAGGACGCGTATCGAAAACGTGTGCCGCTTTGCCGACGCGGTGCTGGAAGGCGTGCGTCAGGCGCGCCCAGGCATAACTCTGAGCGCCGCGCTCATGCCTGAAGGAGCATACGATACCGTATTTGCCCACCTGCACTACGGACAGAGCTATGCCGAACTTGCCGGGCGTTTCGACATGATACTGCCCATGGCGTACAGTTTTGCCTATGGCATGGACAGCGAGTGGGTCAAAAAGGTCACACAGGGCGCGGCAAGGTTCGGCGCAAAGGTCCTGACGGGGCTGCACGCCTATGACGGCGCCACCGCTCTGACGCTCAGGCGCGACGCGGACGCGGCGCTGGAAATTGAGGGAGCGGAGGGCGTGTGCCTGTTCAGGTACGGCGCTTTCGTGCCGGTAGCGGTCAGGGCGGACAGCCTGACTGTCGTAAATCCCACGGACGTTCCCGTCACGGAGCTTGAAATATCGAACGCCGCGGAGACCCAAAGGGTCAAAGTGCTTATCGCCCCTGGGGAGCGTGCGGAAAAGCCGCTTCCGTTTGCTGCCGATACGCTGCGCGCGTGGTCGGGCGAAAAGGAGATCTGCGCGTATTTGGGGTGAACGACGCAGGACAGGTATATTATAGATTGGGAGGTGCGCTATGGCAGGATTGCCCGGAGACTCCATAAAGATAGCAAGGGAATACATGGATTCGCTATGCGTGGAAAGCCGCCTTCTGGGCGCGGTCAAACCCTGCGCGGCGCTTGAACTGCTGGGACACAGGTTTGCGACGCCCATAATGACGGGCGCGCTCAGCCACATCGACCTGGTCGGCATGGCGGAAGGCGCGCGTCTGGCGGGAGCGCCGGTGTCCATAGGCATGGGAGACGACCTGACGCTTGGTGATGTGCTCAAGACCGGCGCCAAGGTGATAAAGATAATCAAACCGTACGCCGACCGTAACGAGATATACGACCGTTTGCGCTTCGCAAGAGAAAACGGAGCGATAGGTGTGGGCATAGACATAGAACACTCGCTAAAGCCCGACAGCCCCTAGGACGACGTGGTGCTGGGGCAGAGGATGCATTTGCCGACGCTTGAGGAGATCGGGGAGTTCATCCGCTATGCGAAGCTGCCGTTTTTCATAAAAGGCGCGCTGAGCGTGAGCGACGCGCTCAGGAGTGCAGACTTGGGCTGCGCGGTGGTCATACTGAGCCACCACAACGGTATAATGCGCTGCGCGGTGCCTCCCGTAAGGCTGCTGCCGGACATCAGAAAGGCGGTAGGCAGCAGTCTGCTTCTGATAGCCGACGGCGGCATCGAAAGCGGCTACGATGCCTTCAAAGCGCTGGCGCTGGGCGCGGACGCGGTGTGCGTGGGCCGCGCGCTTATGCAGCCGCTTAAGGACAACGGCGCGGAAGGCGTCAGGCAGACTATCGAGACGATGACCCGCCAGCTGGAGATAATGCTGTACCGCACGGGTTCAAAGGACATAAAGCATATCGATCCGGCTGTTATCTGGGACGCAAGAAGATAAACGCGCCGGGCGGACGAAAGGAGACGGACCATGGCCGAGCATTTCAACTGTTTTCCCCTTAAACATTTCGCGGGCATAGTGGCGGACTGCATGGATGTGGAGCTGCCGGAAACCTTTGCGCCCGGCATCACCTGGGTGTCCGATATACTGAAAGCGCGTCTGGGCGGCAAGGCGGACCGGGCGGTGCTCTATCACGCCGACGCGGTGGGCCAGTATATCTGGCAAAAGTATACCGACCTGCTGGCTCCCGTGTATATGCACACCTTGATGGCTGTCCCGTTCATCAGCACTGTGATGTCCGTGACGCCCGTGGCCCACGCTTCCATGTATACCGGCATGGATCCGGAGGGGCATGGCATCCGGACTTACGTCAGACCCAGGCTGGACTGCGTCACGCTGTACGACGTGCTGATCGCCCTGGGCAAAAAAGTCGCTATCGTGGCCCAGCAGGATTCCACCTTCCTGCACATTTTCGCCGGGCGGGACATGGACTATTTCGAGTGTGCCCACGCGGTGGAAGTGCAGCAGAGGTCACTGGAACTGATCGCGAGCGACAGGTACGACGTGATAAGCATCCACACATTCGACTACGACAACGCCGCCCACGCTTACGGGCCGGAATCAAAAGAGGGACTTAACGCCGTCGCGCTGGAGGCGGAAGGCTTCCGCAAACTGGCTGAGGCGCTGGAAAAATATAAAGGCAAGCACCGAATACTCATGAGCTATTCGCCGGACCACGGACAGCATCTTATTCCGGGCAACCGGGGCGCCCACGGCGATACCTGCAATGAGGACATGAACATACTGCACTTTTTCGGAACTATAGCGTGACAGGGGAGGCACATATGGAAACAAGGACGATATATCTGGCGGGCGGATGCTTCTGGGGAGTACAGAAGTTCTTTGACCAGTTCGAGGGCGTGTTATCTACGAAAGTCGGCTATGCGAACGGTCCGGACTCGGCGCCGTCCTATAAAGAGGTGCGCGCCGGCAGCGGGCACGCCGAGACCGTGATGATAGAGTACGACCCGGAGCGCATAACGCTCAAACAGCTGCTGGATTTTTACTTTATGGTGATAGACCCGCTCTCCGTGAACAAACAGGGCGAGGACGAGGGCGTGCAGTATCGCACGGGGGTGTATTACACTCAAGAGGAACAGCTGCCCGAGATCGAGCAGGCGTTCGGCGAGCAGGAAGCAAAGGCCGGAGACAAGCTGGCGGTAGAGCTTATGCCGATCAGGAACTTTTTTGACGCGGAGGAGTACCATCAGAAATACCTGGACAAGAATCCGGGCGGCTACTGCCATATCCCCGCGAAAATGCTTAACCTCAAATGACGGGATCGTTACAAGCTTATGGATACGGGCATTATTAAAGACGAGAACGGCGCATACCGCTGGACCGGCACAGAAGACAAGCGGTACGAACAGAAAGCGTCCGGCATCGCCCTTTATGTAAGCGGCGGGATCTGCGCGGTGTTTATTATCATGGGGCTGGCGCTGGGCGGCGGCATGCGGGGCGTGTTTCTGCTTATGGGTCTCGCGGCGATGGCGGTCGTGGGCGGCACGTGCCTGCTTATGAACCGCTTTGGCGGGCAGCGCAGGCAGCGCTACATAATGACCGAAGAGTATGTGGGCTTTCGCAGGAGACGGTATTGCGCTCCGTTCAGGTTCAAAAGCATCAAAAAGGCCGCGGTGTTCCCGTCCCGGAACATGATCGAGCTGTATCAGGCGGCAGGCTCGGGGGCGGTGTTCGTGCCGCGGGAGGGCTTTGAGTTCGTGAAGGACTTTATACTTAAGCGTCTCCCCGAGAAAACGGTAGTGGTATACGAGTGACGGCGCGGGTGTCACACCAAACAGGCAGGAAAGCGGTGAAGGAATATGGATCTTGGCGGTATAAAAAACGTGATACTTACTCAGGGAGTGAACCTGCTGGGCGGCATGGCGGCGCTGGTCATCGGCTTGTTCATCGTCCATTGGGCGCTTAAGCTGCTGTCGCGCAGCGCGCGTTTCCAGAAGATCGACCCCATGGTCAGGGGTTTTCTGGAGAATCTGCTGAAAATACTGCTGTACGTCACGGTGATACTGACGGCGGCGGGCATAATGGGCGTGCCCCTCACCAGCTTTCTGACGCTGCTCGCTTCAGCCAGCGTCGCCATAACCCTTGCCATGCAGGGAGCACTGAGCAACTTTGTGGGCGGAGTCACGGTCATGCTCATAAAGCTCCTGAAACCGGGCGACTTCGTGAAGGTCGGCGAAACGGAGGGCACGGTACAGAAGATAGGCATATTCTACACCGAGCTGACTACGCCGGACAACCGCCATATTTCCATGCCCAACAGCGCTTTGACCGGCACGGCGGTGGTGAATTACACGCGTGAAGGCACCCGCAGGGTGGACGTCACGTTTTCGGTAAGCTATCCTTCGGATATAGACAGGGTCAAGCAGACGCTGCTTGGTGCGGTGGAACGGACGGGCGGTTTGCTAAACGAGCCGGAGCCGATAATAAGGCTGAACGAATGTGCCTCGAGCAGCCTTGATTTTACGGTGAAAGTGTGGTGCAGGGCGTCCGATTACTGGACCGTCAAGTGGGACCTGACCGAGAACGGCAAAAGAGCGCTGGACGCGGCGGGCATAGAGATACCGTACCCGCAGCTGGACGTGCATATGAGATAGCAGATAGTAAAAAAACACACGGGCAGGAACGACCGCCCGTGTGCTTTTTAATATGCTCAGTTGTACTTATAGCCCAGCAGCCATTTTATTATGTAGCTGCCCAGGGTGTTGCCGAGCGCGGCTACGGGTATCAGCCACCAGTTGAGGCTGAGACCTATGCCGGCGTAGCCCATCAGCGCTATGGAGTGGGCGTAGGCACTCAGAATGAACAGCGTCACGCCGTAGATCACGTGGGGCAGGCGGCTCCCATTCAGCACCTTGGGAGGCGCGGTTGCCAGGAACATGCACGCGCCGCACATAACGCCCTGCCAGAGTACTTTGAGCGGGTCGGAATACTTGCCCATGAGCTCCTTCGCGCTGTCGCTTATCTCCGGCAGGAAATGCCCCGCCAGAAAGCCTGTGACAAAGGCGCCGATGAGGTTGAATACCAGCATTATCAGCTTCTGAATGGGGGAGTATTCCGGTTTCGCGACCCGCCCGGTGAACAGGAACGCGTCGAAACTCACCACGAACCACAACCCCGCGCTGAACAGCACCGCGCCGGGGATGCCGCCTCCCGCTTTCAGGTTCACCACGCAGCCCATGGCAATCAGCGCGCCGGCGGCTATGGACTTGGGAATGTTCGTTTTCGCGGGCGCCTCAAAGCGCGCTTTCAGCTTATCGGTCAATGAAATGCTCATATAAAAACTCCCTTTCCGCAGGTATCTCTATTATTTCGTGAAAATCGACCCTGTCCACGCGCAGGATGTAA
The DNA here is from genome assembly GCA_024683475.1 of Clostridiales bacterium. Taxonomy (GTDB): domain Bacteria; phylum Bacillota; class Clostridia; order Christensenellales; family Aristaeellaceae; genus RUG14130. The sequence goes on from JAIKYG010000068.1 coordinate 10,071, forward strand.
CCGTCTTTGGTTTTTTCGGCGGCGATCGGTCTGCCGCCCGGCTGCAAGACGGCGGAAACAGGCTTTTTCAGCCGCAGTTTCAGCGTGATGTCACGGCAGGGAGGTATCTCCGAAAAGCTGGGGACGGACGGGTCGCTGTGAGGACCGTTCATGTTGACCAGCTGTATGAGCAGCCTGCCGTCTTTGTAAAGCTCGGTCTTTTCCAGTATCCCGTCGCAGGAAACCAGGCTGCACAGCGGTGTGTGCAGTTCGTTTAAGAGCTTACGCATCAGCCGTTTGTGCGCTTCCTGCCGCCCCTGAACGTAGGCGGTGCCCATGTCCGCGCCCACGCAGGCGATCCTGCCGGAACCGTATGGGATAACGACGGCGAAGGGACAGCGGGCTTCCTTTGGATCGGAGCAGACCTCGGCGACCGTGCGGGCGTTTGACGCGACCAGCGCGCGGGCGCCGTAAACGCTGCCGTAGCACTCCCCGTCGCAGGAAAAGAAGCTCGGATCGCCCTCTTTGTCTCCGACCGAGACTCCTATGCCCGCGCTTTCCAGCATCCTGCAGGCGTTTACGCCGTTCACCAGCAGGCTGCCGCCCGCTTTCGCGTAATCCAGCAGAATTTTAAGCGTTTCGGGTTCAAGCCCCTCGTATAATTCCGGGATAAGTATCACGCCCCACTTTTCGGGGTCTGCGAGGGTGTGTTCGGACACGACAGACACGTTGTGGCCCAGGTCGCATACCAAAGAGACCAGCCCCATGATCTTGTCGCTGCCGATGCGGCTGAACGGCCTGTCGCATTCAAGGTAGCGGTCGTGCCTTGAGAGCAGCACCGCCGCCTGGGGCACGATACGGGCGCCGAAACAGTACGGCTGCCTGGCGCGGATCATTTCCTCCAGCGGCTTTAAGCGCCTTATCTGCCACATGCGGGGCGAACCGTCCCGGTATTGCGGTATGTAGTCCTGAAAACCGCCGCCCAGGGAGGTGACACAGGCGGCTTCCTGCATAAGCTGGACGGGTTCCTTAGTGAAACGTCCCGGCGTCGTCCCATCGCGGTCGACCCGGAAATTCCAGGCCATAAGATCCCAGGACGCGCCCTGAGACGCCAGCGTGCGCGCGGCGGTGCGGGCTGAGGTCACCGAGCGCCAGGGCGCGAAATCCCCAGACAGGTAATCTATGCCGGCGGGTACGGGCTCGGGCATATAGTCCGAACACAGCCAGTTTGAGGTGATCTGGAACTCGGGGTAGTCTTTATGTACTTCGTCCGTATAATGCTTCACATATCTGCGGAAACACTCACGGCTGAAGTCCATGAACATGCGGTATTCCTTTGTGCCGGGCTCGGAGGGCAGCCTGCCGTTTAAGTCGATGCCGTACTCCTTTTCGAACGCGCGCAGGGTCTCCGGGTCGTAATCCTGGATCGTAGCCCAGCACTCGCCGTCTATCCACGCGCCGTCCACGCCGTACTTTCCGGCGAGCTCCTTGAGCTGGGAGATGAGCACCTCGTCTGCGTATTTAAAGCCGTACGTGCGGGTATAGCGCGTTTCGCGGCTGCCGTCCGGGCGCATGGCAGCGTTTTCCGGGTGTTCCAGGCAGTATTTTTCGTCGAATACGCCGGAGTAATGCATGAACAGGCCGACGCCCTCTTCACGCGTCACCCTGCGCCATATTTCCAGCGGATCCCCGGCTATGCAAGGCATGGCGTTGCCTATGCCGGTCGGATAGCTCGCCCAGCCGGGGTGGCCCTTGCAGTCGATCTGCAGGTAGTCCGGATGCAAAAGACGGCAGATCTCGCGGATGTCTTCCTCGCGGAGCGTCCCGCCTATGGGGGAGGGACAGGACGCGGGGGCAGCGTGAAAGTCGAAATGCAGCCCGAAGGCGCAGGCGCTTCTGCGTTTCATATCGCACCTCCCGAATGATATCAAGATTATAAACGATTGCCGGAAAGCTTGCAAGCATATCACTTGAATTAAGCCGAAAAACTGGTATAATATACCATTGGACAGTTTGAGTAAGAGGAACGCAATATGGATATGAAAAACGCCAACTGCATGACCGTGGTCGTGGGCAAACGCGCCAGCAAGACCGGCTTTGTGATGGTAGCCCACAACGAAGATGACTATACGCACGCGCGGATGCGCCACTTTTTCGTGCCCGCGAAGGACTGGGAGGAAGGCACGCTGCTGCCCGCGGAAGAGGGATACACCCGCATACCCCAGGTCAGGCATACGTACGCCTACTGGTGGTGTCAGGTTCGGGGACCGGAGGGCGGCCTGTCCACATCCGACAGTTTCGTGAACGAGAACGGAGTGGTCATCGTGTCGGATTCTTCCTGCGGTTCCCGCGAGTACGAAGAAGAGGAAGTACATTCCAAGGAAGGGATAATATACGAACTGCGCAGGGCATTGGCGGAAAGAAGCGCCAGCGCGCGGGAAGGCCTTAAGACAGGTATTGAGCTGATCGAGAAATACGGCTACGCATCCGACGGGCGCATTTACATTATAGCGGACAAAGACGAAGCGTTCATGCTGCAGGTCGTGCACGGGCACAGGTACATGGCTGCCCGCGTTCCGGACGACGCCGTAGCCGTTATGCCCAACCACTACACCCTGCATTCCGTGAACGACGCGGAGGAGATGTGGTATCCCGCTGACCTGGCGGAGTACGCCGCCAAGCGGGGCTGGTACACTCCCGCCAAAGAGGGAGACCTGTCTGACTTCGACTTCGCGAAAGCGTATCAGGCTGTCAGGACATACCGACATCCCGAAAACACGCTGAGGCAGAAATACGCTTCCCAGCTGCTTTTGGGCAGAAAATGGGACGACAGGACCGAGGGCTATCCTTTCTGCGTCAGAACGAAAAAACAGGTGGGCGTGGAGGACCTGATGAAGGTGATGTCGTTCCATTACGAAGGCACGCCTAACGACGTGCGCTTCGGTCCCGGCATGTCTCCCCACGACACGCCGGTGAGGCGCATCTGCACGGGCACCACCGTCGAAAGCGAGATATACGAGTTTACGGACGAAAACAGGCTTCTGACCGCCTGGACGGCGTTTGGACGCCCCTGCGAACAACCGTACATCCCGCTGCATCCGCTGTGCGGCAATGTGAGCGAGCTGGAGGAAGCGGAGTTCGACCCGTTCAAGGAGGCGGAAGGCCATTTTCTGCCCCAGAAGGGTGCTACCGAATACCGGCCCACGCCGTGGCAGAGCCTGAAAAACCACGAAAACCTGTGCGAGTTCAGGTATGGCGAGGTCATAGGCGAAGTCGCGGGATTCAAGCGCAGGCTGCTGGAGGAATTCAAAAAGTCCGAGGCGGAGCTGAGAAAACAGAAACCGTCCGCCAAGGAAATAAACGCTGCCGATACGGACAGGGTGCTTTTGGCGGTCAAGCGCACGGAGGACAGATTCCTGGGCGGCAGGCTGGATAACACCGATATACTTTCTGCTTCGATAACGGACTGCGGGGAAGGCGGATTCAGGGCGCGCGTCACTTTCACGGCGGACGCTCCCGAGGAAAGCAGCCTTTTGTTCGGACCGGGCAGGTTCGAGACCTGCAGGTACGCCATGCCCGCCGCGGGGAGCCTTAAAAAGCGGCGCGGCGCCTGGAGCATGGAGTTCGAGTTCCGTTCCCGCCCGCTGGAAAAAGACGGCGCGGGCGTGTACGAGTATATCCTTGGCGGAAGGAACAAAGACGGTTCCTCTTTCGCGGCCATGTGCCTTATGGATACGGACGATAAAGGGAACGCCGGGATCAGGAAATAGATATGGGCGCGTTCCTCGCCATAGATCTGAAAAGCTTTTACGCCTCGGTGGAGTGTGCCCAGCGGGGGCTTGATCCGCTGGACACGAACCTGGTGGTGGCGGACGCTTCCCGTACGGAGAAGACCATCTGCCTCGCGGTGACGCCGCCGCTTAAGCAGCTTGCGGGGCTGGGAGGCCGGGCGCGGCTGTTTGAGGCGGTGGAGAAGGTGCGGGAGGCCAATGCCCTGCGCCGGATGAAGGCGCCGAACCGCACGTTTACCGGCCAGAGCTACATAAAAAGCGAACTGGACCGGGATCCGTCGCTGGAACTGAGCTTCCTGACCGCCAAACCCCGCATGGGCCTGTACATGGAGTACTCGGGCAAGATATACACCATATACGCCAAGTATATTTCCCCGGACGATATACACGTGTACAGCGTGGATGAAGTGTTCATCGACGCCCAGCCTTATCTTAAGATATACGGCCTCACGCCCAAGCAGCTGTGCGAGAAACTTATACACGAGGTGTACGACGAAACGGGCATCACGGCCACGGCGGGCATAGGCACGAATTTGTACCTGGCCAAGATAGCCATGGATATAGTCGCCAAGCGCATGCCGCCGGACGACAAGGGCGTGCGCATCGCGGAGCTGGATGAAATGGAATACCGGCGCCAGCTGTGGGACCACAGGCCGCTCAAGGACTTCTGGCGTGTGGGCGGCGGTACCCAGCGGAAACTGGCCGCCATGGGCATATACACCATGGGGGACATTGCCCGCTGCTCGATCGGAGGCGCGGACGAGCGCGCCAACGAGGAGACACTGTACAAGCTGTTCGGCGTGAACGCCCAGCTGTTGATAGATCATGCCTGGGGCTACGAGAGCTGCGAGATGCGGGACATCAAGGCGTACCGGGCCAAGGCATCCTCACTGTCCAACGGGCAGGTGCTGGCGGAGCCTTACGAAAACGAAAGTGCCCGGGTGGTCATCCGTGAGATGGCGGCGAAGCTGGCACTGCAGCTGAGCGCGAAGGGACTTAAGGCGGGCATGATCGCCGTGGGCGTAGGCTACGATCATGAGAACCTGAACGACCCGGAACGCATGAAGACGGTGGGCAGGGAGGTCGAAAGGGATTTTTACGGCCGCTTCGTGCCCAAAAGCGCCGCGGGCACTTACAGGTTCCCGAAGCCGACCGCGCTCAGTGAGGAGTTTGACCTGGCGGTAAGGCGCATATTCGATTCGGTGACCAACAAAAACCTGCTCGTCCGGCGCATGAGCGTGGCGGCGGTGGAAGTGGCGGACGAACACAGCCCCGCAATGTCCGTGCCGGAACAGATAGGCATGTTCGATACGGGCGGGACGGAGGAATGCGCGGGACCGGCGCTTGATGAAAAACGCCTGAGCCGTCAAAGGGCGATAAACGAGATACAGCGGCGCTTCGGAAAGAACGCGATCTTTACCGGCCTGAATCTGGAGAAAGGCGCGACGGCGCTGGAGCGCAACAAGCAGATAGGGGGGCATAAGGCGTGAATGATTACTCGGACATAATCGCGCTGCCTCATCCGGTCTCGAAAAAACACCCGCAGATGGGCAGGCTGGAGCGGGCAGCTCAGTTCGCGCCGTTCGCCGCCCTGGGCGGTTACGAGGAATTGATCGCGGAATACTCCAAAGCGATGGAAAAACGGGCAAAAGAAGTTGAAAATCCGGAGGCACACGCTGCCGTCCGGGATGGGGAGACCAAACAAAATGCAGAATAAAAGCGGATACAAAGCGTTTTTGAGCTATGTGTTCATAACACTGGCGGCGGCGATGATGGCGGTCAACTATTACATTTTCGTGCTGCCCAACGCTTTCGCGCCGGCGGGCATAAACGGTATCGCCACCATGGTGCAGTACTTAAGCGGCGTGAGCATAAGCTATATGTCGTTGCTCATAAACATACCGCTGGCCATCGCCGGGTTCATTTTGATCGGCAGGAGCTTTACGGATAAGACGCTTTTGAGCGTGCTGGTGTTTTCCGGTGTGCTGCTTTTGTTCCAGAGGCATGTGATAGACATAGACAAGTTTATTTATCACACCCAGGACGGCAAAAGCACCATACTTGCCCCCATAGCTGCGGGTGCGGTGAACGGGCTAATCTACGGCGTGACGGTGAGGAGCGGGGGAACGACGGGCGGCACGGATTTCATCGCCGCTTACGTGCACAAGATACACCCGGAGATCGCTTTCACAAAAGTGCTGCTGGTGTTCAACGCCCTGGTAGCCATGTCCAGTTACTTCGTGTACGGCTACAACTTCGAACCGGTGATCTTAAGCATAATCTACACTTACCTGACCACGCACATATCCGGCGGCATAATCCGCGGCGGCGAGGCGGCGGTGAAGATCGAGCTTATAACCCAGGACCCGGACGGGCTTAAGCGGGAGATAATCGAAAAGCTCAGGCACTCCGTTACCATCATCCGCGCCATAGGCGGGTATTCCGGCACAGAGAAGACCATGATGATCTGCGTGGTCAATCCGCACCAGATAAAGGATTTTCTGGAGATCATACACAAATACCCGGGCACGTTTGCCTGCGTGAGCGACGTGACCAGCACCATAGGCAATTTCAAGCACATCTCCGGCCATAAGAAATAAAGCCGGGATCGAAAAAACCGCGGCTGTCATCAAAGACAGCCGCGGTTTCGTATGCGCCGGTTTATTTCCCGTTCAGGCCTTCCATGCGCATCATTTTTTCCAGCACGTTTATATCGTTGGTGATGTCTATGGCGTCGCTCTTGTAAAGTTTGTCCAGCTGAGTATCGAAGCCTTCAACCACCTTGTCCATGGCGCCCTCGATGTTGAGCATGGAGTTGCGGATGCTTTCGCTGCTGTGGTTGTTCTGCTTCTCCAGTTCCGCGTAGCGGCCCAAAAGCTTAAGCGTGGCGGGCAGGTAGTACTCCATGAAGCTCTGTATCTCTTTTTCCCGCTCGGGTTTGCTCTTGACCACGTAGAATATGGAAGCGGTGGTGGCCTCTATGTGGTAGATCTTGTCGGACATGGTCTTGTCCTGTATCCGGTCGTTCAGGGTGCGGATCTGCAGCAGGATCTTGTCGTAGGCGTCGGTCGCTTCTTCGGTGTATGTGGTCTTGTCGGGGCGGGGGGCGGTCCTCTGCCTGACTTCGTCCTCGGCGGGCCTGCCGTTGGGCGTGAGTACTATAAGGCCGCGGGCCTTGTCGATGTAAGTTGTTTGGGGCAGCTTGCCCTTGCGCTTGAGCTGGCGCACGCAGGTCATGACCTGGGCGTCGGACATGTTGAGCGCGTTGGCAAGGGTGGAAACGTAACACGCGTCACGGCCGTGCAGAAAGGCGAACACGTCGTCGGATTTGTTGCTGAAGCTGCGCGCGATCATGCTTATGGCAACGGCGACCATCGCCACCACCGACAGGGGCCACAGGTATCCGCCCGCGCCCACTTCGCTCAGCGCGTACAGGGCGAACAGTATGGTGGGGATCAGCGTCCATGCCGAGTTTGATTTCTTTCCCCTGTACTGCCGCTTGAAACGCTTGTACAGCCATATGGCCCCGAAAAAGCGCAGACCGGGGATGAACAGCATCAGGAAGTTTACTATAAGACCGGCGTCCAGCTTGAAGCTGTCATTGTTGTCGGCGTTATTGGTTTGACTCATTTATTGCTCCCAATCAAACGATATCACCTTATATTATACCACTTCGGGGCTATGGATGTGTTAAAATGCGGTTATTGATTGGCGGATGAGACTAAAATACTGTTTGAAAAAACCGCCCTGTCCGGTTGGGACAGGGCGGGAGGATGAAAGTCTCAGGCGTTTGGTTTTTCCGGAAGTTCGTTCAGGATGAAGTTGTATGTGGCTTCATCGATGGGATAATACTGGTCGAACATATCCCTGAAGCTGCCGTTCTCGTCCGCTACGGGCTGCATCACAGGAGCGCCCGGGAGCGTGGCGGCGTACTGCTGCAGCTTCCAGATAGCCTGATACGTCACGTCGCCCAGGGTGCCGTATTCGCCGTCGGAGAACATTATAGCGTCTCCGTCCAGCCACCCGGCGCTTATCAGCGCATCCTGGAAGGCGCGCACCAGTACGGGATCGTAGATCCACATTCCGTCGTATACGTCGGGCTCGGGTGTGGGTTCCGGCGTAGGCTCGGGCGTAGGTTCGGGAGTGGGTTCCGGTGTCGGCTCAGGCGTCGGTTCGGGCGTGGGTTCCGGCGTAGGTTCCGGTGTCGGCTCGGGCGTGGGCTCATCGGTAGGCTCCGCTGTGGGCTCGGGCGTAGGTTCAGGCGTTTCGGTCACGGCAGGGGGAGGACTTACTCTCACTACCGTGCTCCTGAGCACGTAACCGGTCATATCGCCGCAGATCACGCGCACCCAGTTTTCGGAGTATTCGGTGACTTCATATATGCTGCCGTTTTCCAGCACAGCCAGAGGATAGCCTTCAGCTTCGTCGCAGGTGTCGTACAGTATCGCGCTTTCCGCGCTGACCTGGGCGTACACTTCGCCGGGCACGGCGGGTTTGAACGTCTCGATAGCGGTGGGAACGGGCGTCACTACGTCTTCGGGCGTGGGCGTCGGTTCGGTTTCCGCCGTGGGTTCGGGAGTAATTTCGGGCTCAGGCGTGGGAGTGGGCTCGGAAGTGGGAGTCGCGGTGGGCGCGGCGGTGGGCGTAGCGGTGGTCTGCGCCTGCTTGGAGTACACGTCGAACTCGTCGCTCAGGCCGTAAGCCACGAACTGGTTGGCGGGGTTTAATATCTTGAGCCACTCTCCGCCCGTGGCGCTCAAAATGTATTCCGCAGTGTTGGACACGTTCCATCTGGGGAAGTTGATGTCCGGCTTTTCGTACAGGGCGGTGCCGTTGGCCTTGGCCCTTACGT
>JAIKYG010000021.1:0-3566 GCA_024683475.1 Clostridiales bacterium
GTACTCAACGTGCGCAGTGTTGATGGTGATGCCTCTCGCCTTCTCTTCGGGCGCCTTGTCGATCTCGTCGTAACGCATGGCCGTCGCCTGGCCCTGCTGGGACAACGCGATGGTGATCGCAGCAGTCAGAGTGGTCTTGCCATGGTCAACGTGTCCGATCGTGCCGATGTTTACATGCGGCTTCGTGCGCTCAAATTTTGCCTTTCCCATGAATATCAATCCTCCGATTTTGTAATTACTTGGTCAATATGTGCAATTGCCGCCGCCAAAGGCGGCCCGGCAGTGATGCTTAAGTGAGCAGGTTTGCGTTTCAGGGTCTACGCGTGCCAGTTGGCGGTGCCAAGGATCTTGGACGCCACGTTCTTGGGAACGCTCTCGTACTGGGCAAACTGCATGGTGAAGGTGCCGCGGCCCTGGGAACGGCTGCGCAGCTCCGTGGCGTAACCGAACATTTCGCTCAGGGGCACCAGCGCGTCCACCACGTGGAGGTCGCCGTTCTGTTCGGTGCCGGTAAGACGCCCGCGGCGGGAGTTCAGGTCCGCCACCACGGCGCCCAGGTAATCGTCGGGCACCACGATCTCCACCTTCATCACGGGCTCCATGAGCGTGGATTCGGCCTTTTTGACCGCTTCCTTGAACGCCAGGGAACCGGCGATGTGGAACGCCATCTCGCTGGAGTCCACTTCGTGGGAGGAACCGTCCAGCAGGGTGCACTTGAAGTCTACGACTTCGTAGCCGCCCAGCGCGCCGCTTAAAGCGGCTTCCTTCACGCCGTCGGAAATGGGCTGGATGAATTCCTTGGGGATCACGCCGCCCACGGTCTTGTCCTCGAACTGGTAGCCGCTGCCGGGCTCCAGGGGAGAGATCTCGATCACGCAGTGACCGTACTGGCCGTGGCCGCCGGTCTGCCGTACGAAACGGCCTTCCGCGCGGGAAGTGCGGGTGATGCACTCCTTGTAGGCCACCTGGGGCTTGCCCACCGTGGCTTCGACGCGGAACTCCCTGAGCAGGCGGTCCACGATGATCTCCAGGTGCAGTTCGCCCATGCCGGCGATGATGGTCTGGCCGGTGGTCTCGTCGGTGTAGGTCTTGAAGGTGGGGTCTTCCATGCCCAGGCGCATCAGCGCGTCGGCCATCTTGTCGCGGCCCGCCTTGGTCTTGGGCTCTATGGCGACCCTGATGACGGGCTCCGGGAACTCCATGCTCTCCAGGATTATGGGCTTGTTTTCCACGCACAGCGTGTCGCCGGTGGTGGTCTCCTTGAAGCCCACGGCGGCGGCGATGTCGCCGGTGGCCACTTCTTCGATCTCCTCGCGGTGGTTGGCGTGCATGCGCAGTATGCGCCCGATCCTTTCGCGCTTGCCCTTGGTGGCGTTATATACGTAAGAGCCGCTCTTGAGCACGCCGGAGTATACGCGGAAGAACACCAGCTTGCCCACGAAGGGGTCGACCATAACCTTGAAAGCCAGGGCGGCGAAGGGCTCGCTGTCGGAGGGATGCCGCACTATCTCCTCGCCCGTGCTCTTGAGCACGCCCTTTATGGAGGGCACGTCGACAGGGGAGGGGAGGTAGTCCACCACCGCGTCCAGCAGGGGCTGCACGCCCTTGTTGCGGTAGGAAGTGCCGCACAGCACGGGGTTGATCTGCCCGGCTATGGTGGCTTTCCTGATGGCGGCTTTCAGTTCCTCGGGGGTGATGTCCTCTCCGTCCAGGAACTTTTCGGTAAGCGCGTCGTCCGTTTCGGCGACTTTTTCCACCATTTCGTCATGGTAGCGCTGCGCTTCCTCCAGCATGTCCGCGGGGATGTCGCTCTCTTCCATAACGGTGCCCAGGTCGTCGGTGTAGATCTCCGCCTTCATGGCGATCAGGTCCACGATGCCCTTGAAGCTGTCTTCGCGGCCTATGGGCAGCTGTATCGGCACGGCGTTGGAGCCCAGCTTTTCCTTCATCATGCTGACGACGCGGAAGAAGTTGGCACCCAGGATGTCCATCTTGTTCACGTAGGCCAGGCGGGGCACGCCGTACTTGGTGGCCTGCCTCCACACGGTCTCGCTCTGGGGCTCGACGCCGCCCTTGGCGCAGAACACTGCCACGGCGCCGTCCAGCACGCGCAGGGAGCGCTCGACTTCCACGGTGAAGTCCACGTGGCCGGGAGTGTCGATTATGTTTATCTGATGCCCGCGCCAGAAACAGGTGGTAGCGGCGGAGGTGATGGTTATGCCCCTCTCCTGCTCCTGCTCCATCCAGTCCATGGTGGCCAGACCCTCGTGCACCTCTCCCATCCTGTGGGTGCGCCCCGTGTAAAACAGTATGCGCTCGGTGGTGGTGGTCTTGCCCGCGTCTATGTGGGCCATTATGCCGATGTTGCGCAGCTTTTCCAGCTCCTGTGTTCTTGCCACGAATTAATCCTTTCGGGGCTGTGCCCCAAGTTCCATATATACATTAAAAACCGCGCGGGAAACAGGGACGTGGTTCACGTCCTTATGCCGCGCGGTTATGCTTTGTGACGGTCTTAAAGTTTTTACCAGCGATAGTGGGCAAACGCCTTGTTCGCCTCGGCCATCTTGTGCATATCCTCACGGCGCTTAACTGCGTTGCCGGTATTGTTGGATGCGTCGATGATCTCGGCGGCGAGTCTGTCGGCCATGTCTCTCTCGCCCCTCTTGCGGCTGAACATTACCAGCCACCTGAGAGCCAGAGTCTGACGGCGCTCGGGGCGGATCTCCACAGGCACCTGATAGGTGGAACCGCCGACTCTGCGGGCCTTGACTTCCAGGGCGGGCATGATGTTGGCGATAGCCTGGGCGAACACCTCGTTGGCGTCCTTGCCGGTCTTTTCGGCGACCTTCTCAAACGCGCCGTAGCACACCCTCTGGGCGACGCCGCGCTTGCCGTCGTACATAATCTGGTTTATAAGCTTGGTCACGATAACCGTGCCGTAAACCGGATCGGGAAGCACTTCCCTCTTCGGTATAAATCCACGTCTTGGCATATTATATAAATCCTCCCTTTATATGGCAGATAGCTTAAACAGTGACGGGCAAACGTCCTTTCAGGCCCTTGGCGCGGCCTGAACGACCCGCTTTATCGTCCTAATTGCTCCCGGCTTCGCGTTCCAACAAAGGCGGGCGGGTTCGGACGCAAAACGGCTTGCCTTAAATTACTTCTTAGGCCTCTTCGCCCCGTAAAGGGAACGCGCCTGCATACGCTTGGAAACGCCTGCGGTGTCCAGCGCGCCGCGAATGATGTGATAGCGAACGCCGGGCAGATCGCGCACTCTGCCGCCGCGGATAAGCACGACGGAGTGCTCCTGCAGGTTGTGGCCGATGCCGGGGATATAGCAGGTACCCTCGATAGCGTTGGTCAGACGGACACGCGCGATCTTTCTTAACGCGGAGTTCGGCTTCTTGGGGGTCTGCGTCTTAACCGACAGGCACACGCCGCGCTTCTGCGGGCAGGACTGCAGGATAGGAGAATTGGACTTTTTGGTGACCTTTTCCCTACCATGACGAATCATCTGATTGATTGTAGGCACTCAAACACCTCCATGAGTACAGGGTCTAAAT
>JAIKYG010000022.1:0-8123 GCA_024683475.1 Clostridiales bacterium
GTACTCAACGTGCGCAGTGTTGATGGTGATGCCTCTCGCCTTCTCTTCGGGCGCCTTGTCGATCTCGTCGTAACGCATGGCCGTCGCCTGGCCCTGCTGGGACAACGCGATGGTGATCGCAGCAGTCAGAGTGGTCTTGCCGTGGTCAACGTGTCCGATCGTGCCGATGTTTACATGCGGCTTCGTGCGCTCAAATTTTGCCTTTCCCATGGTAATCAGTCCTCCCAGAATGTGTGGATAATCGCTCAAGTGGAGCGGGTGATGGGAATCGAACCCACGTTATCAGCTTGGGAAGCTGGAGCTCTGCCATTGAGCTACACCCGCACACTTTCATGCAGAGTTTATTGTACACGCGCAAATCCGGTTTGTCAACACATTCGCCGCGTTAAAATACAGTTGCGTGTTATTTCTTGATAAAAACAGGCTTAAAAAACGCATTTTCGCGGGTCTTGGGTATTAACCCGGGGCAGGAAATGTGATATAATGGATAAAGCTATAATCTTGCAGAAAAGGAAGACTGCCATGCCTCCCGTCAAAGCCAAAAGCAACCTGTTTAAGAAAGATGAGACCGTGCTGCCGTTTTTCAGCGTGCATCCCCGCACAAAGCTGGGCGCCATCCTTCGCATAACGCTCACCGTGTTCATGCTCGTGTGCGCCCTGCTCACGTTCGTGGCGGGAAAGACGGGCTACACCCTCGCCAAATACTGGGACTGGCAGCTGCTGGTATACTTTATCCCCGTCGCGCTGATCTTCGCCCTGATCATACTCGCGCTGTACAAGCGGCTGAAGACGCCCATCCAGAAGATAATCGTGGGCATCGTCGCGGTGATGATATTCGTGTTCGGCATCTCGCTGGCTTCCACGATGATGAACCTGTGGCCGCTGCTCACCCTGCAGCAGGCGGGCACTTCCATGCCCTCCCCCACCGGCAGGCTGAGTTTCCAAACCGACGGCTACAACGAGCAGCTGGTGATGCTGCGCATGTTCGCCACCCCTGACGAATACAAAGTAAGCGACACCGTGCAGGAAAACGGCGAGCCCCAGAAACTGTATCCCTACCATACCGACTGCTACGTCTACACCGCGAAAGGCGCGGAAGGCGAAAACGCCGAGGTCACGGGCAGCATTTCCGTGGACAAAACTTCCAGCTTCAAGATCGAGCCCGAATGGACTGGCGAAAACACCCTCAGGTACTACATAGCCCAGGATTCTCTGGGCACGGGCAGCGGCGAGATAACCGTGACGTTCCCGGAAAAAGCCGAGTTCGGCGAAGCCAATCCCGCCGAAAAGCCCGTAAGCACCCAGACAAATCCCTCGGGCACGCATTCCGCCGCCCTGTTCAGGGAAGACGGCTTCTTCACGACCTACCAGCCCGTGTACAACATGTCCCAGGACAGCCTTAAAAAAGTGTACACCTGCTATCCCGCCACGCTGTTCTACAGCGTCATCAAAATGAACACCCGCGTGGAAGGCGTCATCGAAGTCGCCCCCTACGGCCAGCTCAAGGACATCAAGGTCTCCATCGCCGACGAAGGCGTGCTCCTGGTGGCGCCGGGCGACAACAGCGTGGACACGAGCGGCGAGATACGCATCTATCTCAACGAGAAAGCGATACTAAATACAACGGACAATACCGAACAGGAGGAAAACAAATGAGCATTACCGCGTACATCGACAATACCCTGCTTAAGGCGGACGCCACTCCCGAAATGATCAAACGCATCTGCGCGGAGAGCGTCGAACTCAAGACCGCCAGCGTTTGCGTGAACCCCGCCTACGTGCCCCTGGTAAAACAGTGCCTGGAAGGCAGCGGCGTGAAGACCTGCTGCGTGATAGGCTTCCCTCTCGGCATGAACGCCACCCGCGTCAAGGCGTTTGAGGCCGCTTCCGCCGTGGAAGACGGCGCTGAGGAACTGGACATGGTCATCAACGTGGGCATGCTCAAAGCCGGCGACGCCGCTTACGTCAAAGACGACATCAAGGCCGTGGTGGACGCCGCGAAAGGCCGCCTGGTGAAGGTTATAATCGAGACCTGCCTGCTCACTGACGAGGAAAAGGTGCTGGCCTGCCGCCTGGCCAAGGAAGCCGGCGCGGACTTTGTAAAGACTTCCACCGGCTTTTCCACCGCCGGCGCCAACGCCCACGACATCGCCCTCATGCGCAGCACCGTCGGCCCCGAGATGGGCGTGAAAGCCTCCGGCGGCGTAAGGGACTACGCTTTTGCCATGGAGCTCATCAACGCGGGCGCCAGCCGCATAGGCGCCTCCAGCGGCAAGAAGATCGCCGAAGGCGAACAGGCCGCGAAGTAACGCGTTCCCAAAACCATAAAGGCTGCCCGCGAAAGCGGACAGCCTTTAATGTTGCCGTGTTTATTTGGTGAGCCTGTCGAAGCCCAGGAAGGGACGCAGCGCTTCGGGCACGATCACGCTGCCGTCGGGCTGCTGGTACTGCTCCACTATGGCGGGGATCAGGCGGCTGGTGGCCAGGCCGGAACCGTTCAGGGTGTGCACGTACTCGATCTTCTTGGTGTCCGCCCTGCGGAAGCGGATGTTGCCCCTGCGCGCCTGGTAATCCCGGGCATTGGACACGGAAGAGCACTCCTTGTACTCGTTCATGGAGGGGATCCACAGCTCAATGTCGTAGGTGGTGGCCATGGAGGCGGAGCAGTCTCCCGCCGCCAGCTTGCTCAGGCGGTAGTGCAGGCCCAGGCCTTCCACCAGGCGGCACGCCTTGTCGATAAGCTCCTCAAGCATCCTGGTGCTGTCTTCGGGACGGGTGTAGCCGAACATCTCGACCTTGTTGAACTGGTGGCCGCGGATCATGCCGCGCTCGCTGGCGCGGTAGGTGCCCGCTTCCCTGCGGTAGCAGGGAGTGTAGGCGAACAGCTTCTTGGGCAGGTCGCTCTCGTTGAGTATCTCGCCCCTGTACAGGTTGATCAGGGCGGTCTCGGCGGTGGGCAGCATGAAGCGGAAGCCCTCTTCGGTCAGGCGGTACACGTCGTCCTCAAACTTGGGGAACTGTCCCGCGGTGAGCCCGCACTCGTAAGTGAGCATGTGGGGCGGCAGCATGAAGGTGTAGCCGTCCTTGAGGTGCTCGGTGATGAAGTAGTTGAGCAGCGCCCACTCCAGCTGCGCGCCCTTGCCGGTGTACAGCCAGAAGCCGTTTCCGCCCATCTTCACGCCGCGCTCGTAGTCGATCAGGCCCAGGGACGTGCACAGGTCCACGTGGTTCTTGGGCTCATATTCGAAAACGGGCTTTTCGCCGAAATACTTGACAGGCTGGTTGTTTTCCTTGCCGCCCGCCTGCACGTCTTCCGCGGGCAGGTTGGGCAGGGCCAGCACGAAGGTGCGGATCTTCTCCTCCAGCTCCGTCTGCTCCTTGTCCATCTGGGCGATCCTGTCCTTGAGCTGCTTAAGCTCCTCCATAAGAGGCGCGATATCCTGTCCCTGCTTTTTGTACATGGGGATCTGCTTGGACTTTTTGTTGCTCTCCGCCTTGCAGTTCTCGTTTTCGGTGAGCAGCGCCCTGCGGCGGGCGTCCCAGGCGAGCAGCTCGGTAAAGTCGACTTCGTACTCCCTCTTCGCCAGCTGGGCTTTCACGTATTCGGGGTCGTTCCTTATAAGATTCAGGTCAAGCATGTCTATATCTCCTGTTTTGTAATCATTTTACGGGGGTGATCAGCGCCATGAATTCCTTTGCGTAGGCCATCATTGTGTCGTAGTCCGCCAGGTCCTCTTCCTTCGCGGCGCGGCTCTCCACATCAATCAGCGCGGACGAGTCTTTACCGCATTCAAGGTATACGCAAAGGGTATATATGAAGTATCCTTCTTCGTCGGTAGAGACCCGAAACTGGTAGGCATAATACTCCAGTCCCCTGTCGTCCTTGCCAATGGTTATCCTATCCTGCTCCGGGAAATTCCCATGCTCGTCGTATTCGCCGACGAGAGAAATCAATCTTTCGTAGCTTTCCTTCGCGGACATCTTCATCCCTCTGACGAACACCAGGTTCACGTTGTCGCCGTTAGCGGGCCTGAACGCCCAGTCGGTGACAGTCTTATCAGAGGAAATGGAAAACTCCTCGTCGATGGGATACTTGTCAGGCACGTCGAATGTCGCGATCTTGTAACAGCGAGGTTCACTTTCAGTCCCGCGGTTGATTATGATGTCCCCCGGTTGTGCGTCCTCCACCATGCCGTCTTTAACGCTCAACACATCCTCGTAATTCGCCGTAAAATCGTTCGGAAGTTCTGCACTGAAGAATAACGCCATGACAACAAGGACGGTTACTACGGTGCGCATAAGACTGAGCATGTTAAATCATATCTTCCCTTTGTTTTATATCACTTTACAGGGGTGATCAGCGCCATGAATTCCTTTGCGTAGGCCATCATTGTGTCGTAGTCCGCCAGGTCCTCTTCTTTCGCGGCGCGGCTGTTCACAAGTATGAGCACGGAGGAATCCTTGCCGCACTCCAGGTACACCCTTAACAAATACGTGTAGCTTCCGTCCCCGTCGACCGTGCTGTCGGTCATGAAGGCATAGTACTCAAGTCCCCTGTCGTCCTTGCCGACGGTGACCTTGTCTTCATCAAGGAAATTGCCGTTTTCGTCGTGCCTGCCCACCATGTCAAGGTGATTCTGATGGCTTTCACTGGCCGAGGTCTTCATACCCCTTACATACACCACGTTGACGTTGTCGCCGTTGGAGGGTTTGAACGCCCATTCCTTGGTCGTCTTGTCCGATGAAACGGAATAGTTTTCCTCTACGGGATACTTGTCCGGTACGTCGAAATCGGCGATCTTGAAGCAGCGGGGCTTGCTGGAGGTGCCTCGGTTGACTATGACGTCTCCCGGCTGCGAATCCGTCAGAACGCCGTTTTTGACCGATACGCGGTACTTGTTGCGGGCGGCGTAATCAAAGCCGATAAGTACGCCCGCGATCACGACGACCGCCACCAGTATCGCCACGATGCTGCGCCAGTGCTTTCTCGTAAACGGGCTGAAAAAGTAATTTTCCTGCGGTTCCTGTTTTACCTTATGGGCGTGCGCCCCGTTTCTCTTTGCCAAAATACCGTCTCCTTAAAATCAAACTCCCGTCATTTTACCATATACGGGCTGAAACTTCAAGCTTGGCTGCCGTCATTTTCGTATTTTTCCAGGCTGATGCCGCCTTCTTTGAGTATCTCCACGGCGAAGTCGTCGGGATAGCCTTCTTTATACACTACCCTTTTGATGCCCGCGTTCACTATCATCTTGGAGCAGATGGTGCAGGGCTGATGGGTGCAGTACAGCGTGGCGCCGTCTATGGAAACGCCCAGCCGCGCCGCCTGGATGATGGCGTTCTGCTCCGCGTGGGTGGCGTAGCAGATCTCCTGCTTGGTGCCCGAGGCGATGCCCAGCTTTTCCCTGAGGCACTCTCCCCTTTCCACGCAGGTCCTGACGCCCGCGGGGGCTCCGTTGTAGCCGGTGGTCATGATGCGCTTGTTCTTCACTATCACGCAGCCGATCTTGCGGTTTGCCTTATAGCAGCTTGCCCAGGTGGCGATCGTGCCGCTCAACTCCATGAATCTCGCGTCCCATTTATCCATGCAGATCACTCCTTTTTTCCAATTATATCACTTAGAACAGCGATAAACATGATTTAACACAAAATTTCCCCATTTTAGACCCTCGGGGGCTTGCATTTATCATCCCAAATGAGTAAACTATGAATCATAAATTAGCACTCATTCATTTTGAGTGCTAACAAGACAAATAGGAGGCATCATTATGAAAATCAAGCCTTTGGGCGACAGAGTTGTTATCAAGAACATGGAAGCTGAAGAAGTTTCCAAGGGCGGCATCCTTTTAGCGGGCACTGCCAAGGAAAAGCCCCAGCTGGCCGAAGTGCTGGCGGTAGGCCCCGGCGGCAATGTGGACGGCAAGGAAGTTAAAATGTACGTGGAAGCCGGCCAGAAGGTGTTCTACAGCAAATATGCCGGCACCGAAGTCAAATTTGAAGGCGAAGAATACATCATCGTGCGCCAGAGCGACATTCTGGCCATAGTGGAATAATCGGGAGGAAACGATAATGGCAAAGCAGCTTAAATACGGCGAAGAAGCCCGCAGAGCCCTCGAAAAGGGCATAAACACCCTGGCGGACACCGTTAAGATCACCCTTGGCCCCAAGGGCAGGAACGTAGTTCTGGACAAGAAGTACGGCGCTCCCCTCATCACCAACGACGGCGTGACCATCGCCAAGGACATCGAGCTGGAAGACCCCTTTGAGAACATGGGCGCCCAGCTGGTAAAAGAAGTAGCCACCAAGACCAACGACATCGCCGGCGACGGCACCACCACCGCCACCCTGCTGGCTCAGGCCATCGTGCGCGAAGGCCTCAAGAACGTAGCCGCGGGCGCGAACCCCATGGTGCTCAAGAGAGGCATCCTCTCCGCCGCAGAAACGGTCGTTGAGCATCTGTCCTCCATCTCCAAGCCCGTTGAGTCCCGCCAGGCCATCGCCCAGGTAGCCGCCATTTCTTCCGGCGACGAGTCCATCGGCGAACTGATCGCGGACGCCATGGAAAAAGTGGGCAAGGACGGCGTCATCACCGTCGAGGAAAGCAAGACCATGAAGACCGAGCTGGACATAGTCGAGGGCATGCAGTTTGACCGCGGCTACGCCTCCGCCTACATGGTGACCGATTCCGACAAGATGGAAGCGGTTCTGGACGAGCCCTACATCCTGATCACCGACAAGAAGATTTCCAACATTCAGGAGATCCTGACCTTGCTGGAAGGCGTCGCCCAGGCCGGCAAGAAGCTGCTCATCATCGCAGAGGACGTCGAAGGCGAAGCGCTGGCGACCCTCGTGCTCAACAAGCTGCGCGGCATCTTCACCTGCGTCGCCGTCAAGGCGCCCGGCTTCGGTGACCGCAGAAAGGCCATGCTGCAGGATATCGCGATCCTGACCGGCGGCCAGGTCATCACGGAAGAGCTGGGTCTGGACCTCAAGGAAGCCACGATCGACATGCTGGGCCGTGCCCGTCAGGTCAAGGTGGACAAGGACAACACCGTCATCGTGGAAGGCGCAGGCGATCCCAGTGAGATCAAGGCGCGCGTCAACTCCATCAAGAGCCAGATCGAAGAGACCACCAGCGATTACGACCGCGAGAAGCTGCAGGAGCGCCTGGCGAAGCTCGCCGGCGGCGTAGCCGTCATCAAGGTCGGCACAGCCACCGAGGTCGAAATGAAGGAAGGCAAGATGCGCATCGAGGACGCGCTGGCCGCTACCCGCGCAGCCGTCGAGGAAGGCATCGTGCCCGGCGGCGGAACCGCGCTGCTGAGCGCAAGCAAGCCTCTGGCCGAGTTCCAGAAGGCCCAGAGCGGCGACTTCAAGACCGGCGTCAGCATCGTGCTGCGCGCCCTGGAAGAGCCCCTGCGCCAGATCTGCTTCAACGCCGGTGTGGACGGCTCCGTGGCTATCGAAAAAATCAAGAACAGCAAGAAGCTCGGCTACGGCTATGACGCCGCCAAGGACGAGTACTGCGACATGACCCAGAGGGGCATCATCGATCCTACCAAGGTCACCCGCAGCGCCCTGCAGAACGCCACCAGCGTCGCCGCGATGGTCCTGACCACCGAGAGCCTCGTAACCGACCTGCCCGACAAGAATCCCCCGCCGGCCGCACCGGCAGGCGGCGGAATGGGCGGAATGTATTGATCCGGCCGATAAAGCCCAAGCTTACGGGGATGCCGCAAAAAGCGGCATCCCCTTGCTTTATTAAAATACGGCAGCGGATAATGCGTCCGCCGCCATATTTGCATTTACTGTCCCGATGGGTTATCAGTAGATCCTGCTGAAGGTGAAAACGATCTTTGCGATGGTGTTGTTCCAGGTGAGCGTGTCGCCGACGACCGAATACTCCACGATCGTGAAATCGTCGTCGGTTTTGACCAGCAGGCGGTTTGCTTCAATGAGTTCGTAGGTCATTTCCTGAGACTGCTGGTTTCCGAAGATGTCCAGCAGGAGCGTGGCGACGCCGTTGTCGAAGCTGAGCGTGGCGGAGCCGTAGGAAAGAATGAGGTCGTAGATACTCTGGGTTTCCGCGTCGTCGGTCTCGATGGTCTCCATCTTCCACTGCC
>JAIKYG010000065.1:0-26302 GCA_024683475.1 Clostridiales bacterium
TGGACAACTACAAGGAAATGGGCCTGAACAGCGAGACCGCCGTTGCCTTCAACATCACCAGCCGTGAGCAGGTCATCCTGAACACCTGGTACGGCGGCGAGATGAAGAAGGGTATGTTCTCCATGATGAACTACTACCTGCCGCTGAAGGGCATCGCTTCCATGCACTGCTCCGCCAACACCGATATGGAAGGCAAGAACACCGCGATCTTCTTCGGCCTTTCCGGCACGGGCAAGACCACGCTGTCCACCGACCCCAAGCGCCTGCTGATCGGCGACGACGAGCACGGTTGGGACGACAACGGCGTCTTCAACTTTGAGGGCGGCTGCTATGCCAAGGTCATCAACCTGGACAAGGATTCCGAGCCCGACATCTACAACGCCATCCGCCGCGACGCGCTGCTGGAGAACGTGACCGTTGACGAGAACGGCAAGATCGACTTCGCTGACAAGTCCGTCACCGAGAACACCCGTGTAAGCTATCCTATCGAGCACATCGAAAAGATAGTCAAGAACGTGCGCCCCATCTCCGCAGGCCCTGCCGCCAAGAACGTGATCTTCCTGTCTGCCGACGCTTTCGGCGTGCTGCCTCCCGTCAGCATCCTGACTCCCGAGCAGACCCAGTACTACTTCCTGTCCGGCTTCACTGCCAAGCTGGCGGGCACCGAGCGCGGCATCACCGAGCCCACTCCCACCTTCTCCGCGTGCTTCGGCCAGGCGTTCCTGGAGCTGCATCCCACCAAGTACGCTGAGGAACTGGTCAAGAAGATGAAGGTCTCCGGCGCGAAGGCTTACCTTGTGAACACCGGCTGGAACGGAACCGGCAAGCGCATCTCCATTAAGGATACCCGCGGCATCATCGACGCCATCCTGAACGGCGACATCCTGAATGCGCCCACCAAGAAGATCCCCTACTTCAACTTCGAGGTTCCCACCCACCTCAACGGCGTTGACACCGGCATCCTGGACCCCAGAGACACCTACGCCGATCCCTCCCAGTGGGAAGAGAAGGCCAAGGATCTGGCCGGCCGCTTCATCAAGAACTTCGCCAAGTACGAAGGCAACGAAGCCGGCAAGGCGCTGGTCCCCGCAGGCCCCCAGCTGTAATAAGCATGAAAAACTCCCTCATTCGTCCGAATGGGGGAGTTTTGTCAATATGACAAGGAGGTCGTTATGAAAAAGCTACTGTGCGCTCTGCTGTGCGTGTGTATGCTGACCGCGTTCGCTCAGGAGACCGCGGCGACGGAGCAGCTCAAGGATTTTGCCGCGGAAACGGTGCAGATGATGACGGACACCGCTGTCAGGAACAATATCGGCTATCCGGTCCCTTACTGGGATTTCTCGAAACTCGACGCCTCCCAGACCAGAGGCGGCGCGATACTGACCTTGAGCGCACAGCAGGCGGAAGCGCTTGACTCATTCGCGTCCGACGATGCCTGCGCGCTGGCTGTGATCGCCATGTTTATCAACAGCCAGTTCAGTCAGGATTATGCCGCCGCTTCGTACAGCCTGACCCAGCAGGGCGGCAACACCGGCATTGAGACCGGGAACGGCGTGATCGTATGGCTGATGTACGATTATCACATCTGCCTGTGCTACATCCATGCGGACGGCAGCTGGGAAAGCGCGCTGCTGATGAGCGATCAGACGGTGCTGAAAGGTTTTTCCGAAGAGTACATAATCGGCAGCATCGAAGCTCTGCAGATGCCGGGCGAAGTGACGATGGAGCTTTTCGACTGAGAAAGACGCAAAAAGCGGGGGGAATGCCCCCGCTTTTTCTATGTGCCTGGGTTATGCCTTTTTGATCTTCGCTCCGCTGGGAGTGTCCTCGATTACATATCCAAGGTCGAGCACCTGCTGCCTGAGGCTGTCGGCGAGGGCAAAATCTTTGTCCTTCTTTGCCTGGGTGCGGGCGGCGACCAGCTGTTTGACTTCTTCGGGAGCTGTATCGGCTTCTTTGGAGAGCAGACCAAGCACATCGGTCATACGCTTAAGCGTGTCCACGCCTTTGGAAAGTACGGCTTTGGAGGGAGCCTTGGCGGAAGAGATAACGTTCAGATCCCTTACAAAGTCGAAGATCGCGCCAATGGCGTCGGCCGTGTTCAGATCGTCGTTCATCGCTTCGTCGAACGCGGCAACGGCAGAATCGCAGCGCTTCAGGAATTCGTTTTCAGCCTCGTCCGGCTCCCTGTCCTGAGCATGCTCCAGGGCAAAGAGCGCCGAGTTGCGCGCGGTATACAGCCGATCAAGAGAAGCCTGCGCCTGCAGAAGCAGGTCATGGGAATAATTGATCGGGCTTCTGTAGTGAGCGGAGAGCATGAACATGCGCACCACTTCCAGGTCGAACTCCTTTGAGATATCCCTGACCAGCAGGAAGTTGCCCAGAGACTTGCTCATTTTGCGGTTGTCCACGTTTATATGCCCGTTGTGCATCCAGTAGCGGGCGAAAGGCCTGCCCGTGGCGCACTCGCTCTGAGCGATCTCGTTTTCATGGTGGGGGAAGATGAGATCCACGCCGCCGCAGTGAATGTCGAAAGTCTCGCCCAGATACTTGGTGCTCATGGCGGAGCACTCGATGTGCCAGCCGGGACGGCCCATGCCCCAGGGACTGTTCCAGGCAGGCTCGCCGGGCTTCTGGGCTTTCCAGAGCGCAAAGTCGTAGGGGTGGCGCTTTACATCGTCCACTTCTATGCGGGCGCCGGCTTCCCTTTCGTCCAGGTTCTGACCGGACAGGCGGCCATAGGACGAGAAAGCCTGAGTGTCAAAGTATACGTCGCCGTTGTCAGCCTTGTAGGCAAAACCCTTGGCTTCCAGCTTTTTTATCATGGCGATGATCTCGCCGATGTGCTTGGTGGCGCGGGGATGCACGTCCGCCTTTTCTATTCCGAGACCTTCGGCGTCGGTAAAATACTCTTTTATATACTTTTCGGCTATCTCGGGCACGGTGGTGCCTTCTTCTGCAGCCCTGCGGATAAGCTTGTCGTCAATATCCGTAAAGTTCTGCACGAAGGTGACCTGATAGCCCTGGTAACGCAGAAAGCGCCTGAGCACGTCGAACACTATAAAGGGGCGCGCGTTGCCAATGTGGAAGAAATTGTACACGGTGGGCCCGCAGGCGTAAATGCCGACCTTGCCGGGCGTCAGGGGTACGAATTCTTCTTTTTTGCGAGTCATGGTGTTATAGATCTTCATATGCTATTCCTCGTGCATTTGAACTTTGATTTCTTCGGCCTTTTCGCTGGCCTTGTCCGAAAGGTTGTTGAGAAGCACACCGGTAGGGGAAGAGGCGGACAGACGGAACTTGTGACCGGTAAACAGACCCAGCAGGAACAGACCCACGGGCACATACCAGGCGATCAGCAGAAGCAGTATCGTAGCGGTCACGGAGAGGTCAGTGAGAGGCTCGTCTTTATATGAGATCTCGATCCTCGTGTGCTCGCCTTTGTTTATAAGAGAGATGATCCATTTAACGGCGGCGCGCAGCTTGTCGCCCAGACCGGAAACGCTGGTCCTGTGATTGATGCGGGTCCTGGGAGCTTCTTCGGCGGGGGTGACGGTGGTATAGGTGCCGTTATTTTTCTGTATGGATATAAGCGCCTCGAGCATGTCCCAGTCGCACTTTTCCAGCGCTTCCCTGGCGACATCGTAAGTGACGCCGGTCTTCTCGCGGAGCTTTTCGACCATTTCGAGTCTTGTCATAGGTGTTTTTCCCTCCATTTCCCTAAATTATAGCATTTCAGCTGTTTCATTTCAAGCATGTAAACAAGGCTTTACAAAACTGCGCTGACAAACAGGATAAATTGTGGTAGAATAAGCGCATACAAGAAGCTGAGAGGTTGAAAATGAGCTTTCAGGACGAAGAACTCGGTGTAAGAATAAACAAATACCTGTCCGACGCGGGCAGATGCTCACGCCGCGAAGCCGACAGGCTTATAAAAGAGGGACAGGTCAAGATAGACGGCATCACCGCGCAGCTGGGCGACCGTGTAACGCCGGGCATGAAGGTGACCGTGGAGGGCGAGAACATAAAGCCCACCGGCAAGCACAAATACATAATGCTCAACAAGCCGGTAGGTATAGTGTGCACCGCCGACCCGAATGAGGATAACAACGTGGTCAAGTTCATCGACCACGACGACAGGATCTACCCCGTGGGCAGGCTGGACAAGGACAGCGAAGGGCTGCTCCTGCTCACGAACGACGGAGACATAGTCAACCGCATCCTTCGCGCTTCGGAACGCCACGAGAAGGAATATGAAGTGGTCGTCGACAAGCCCATAACCCTGGAGTTTATCCGCAAAATGGAAAGCGGCGTGGAGATCCTGGGCACCAAAACGCTGCCCTGCCGCCTGATGAAAAAGGGTGAAAAAGCGTTCAACATAATCCTGACCCAGGGTCTAAACCGGCAGATACGCCGCATGTGTGAAGCGCTGGGATACAGGGTAAGGAGCCTGAGAAGAATAAGGATAATGCACCTGAGGCTCGGAAACCTTAAGCTCGGCCAGTGGCGCAACCTGTCGCCGTCGGAACTCAGGGAACTGGAAAGGCAGATAGGAAGGTAAATAGCAGCGCGGACACCAAATCGTGTCCGCGCTGTTTTGTCATATTGGGGAAGTTATCTGGCGGCAGCCTGTTTTTCCAGCGCTTCCAGGTGCTTCTTGGATACCGCCAGCAGAACGAGACCTGCGATAAACAGTACGGCCAGACCCAACACGCCCATGCTGGAACGGCCGGTGATCTGCGCCATTACCGAGTAAATGACTGGCCCCAGGAAACTGGCGAACTTGCCGAAAATGTCGAAGAAGCCGTAGTATTCGTTGGACCGCTCCTTGGGGATAAGCTTGCCGTAGTAGGAACGGCTGACCGCCTGTATGCCGCCCTGCACGGTGCCGACCATTACGGCCATTGCCCAGAAGAGGACGGTGGAGAACTTGACGGCGCTGCGGAAGGCGTCGATCTTATCGGTTTGACTGGCAGTCTGAGCCGTGAGCGCGGATGTAAGGCTGTCTTTCAACGCTATGGCGGCTGCTTCGTCTCCGTTCACGGGTTTGATCGTAAGGGCGGCGAGCTTTTCGGTATCCGGAGCAACGGACTTATACTCGGTCTTCCAGGCAGAGACGAATTCATCCGCTTCGTCTTTATAGGCTTCGGGAACTTCAACGCTCTCGACTGCGGTTTGGAACACGGCTTCGTAGGCGTCCTGAGGCGGCTCTATGCTGTGGCCCATGTAGAAGCCCACCATCGTCACGCAGAAATACACCGCTACGGCGCCGATCAGCGCTCTGCGTGCGGAGATCTTGTCCGCGATCTTGGCAAAGAAGATGGAGCAGGGCATGGCGACGATCTGCGTTACCAGCAGCGCAAGGATCATCCCGGTCGCGCCGAGGCCCAAAATGGTCCCGTAGGCGGTGGAAATGGAGATTATGGTATCGACGCCGTCGATGTAGAAGAAGTAGGCGATTATGAACAGCAACAGACCTTTATTGGAGCAGATGCGTTTTAACGTCGCAAACACGCGGCTGAATATCAGTTTGAGCGAAATGCTGCCGGAGCGTTCCACATAGTGCTCGTGGGTGACGTTTTTGAGCATCGGTATGGAGAACACCAGCCACCACGCGCTGACTATAAGCACGCTGAACGCCATGGCGGCAGGGGAGTAGTCGAAAATGAGCAGCATGGCTATCGAGATAATGAACGGTATGGTGCTGCCGCCTATATAGCCCATGGCGTAGCCCCAGGAGGAGACGTCGTCCATTCTCTCGTCGGTGGTCACGTCGGTCAGGAAGCTGTCGTAGAACAGGCAGGAACCTGAGAAACCGATGCGGCTGATCACATATCCCATGAGCGCAAGTTTCCAGTGCCCGGTGAACACCATGAGGGGCGTAAACAGAACGCCCAAAAGCATGAACAGCGTGAAAAGCTTTTTCTTCATGCCCTTATAGTCCGCAATGCTGCCCAGTATCGGCGCGAGCAGGGCGACTATAAGCGTGGCGGCGCTGGTGGCGTAACCCCAGCGGATGTCGCCGTTAGGCACCTGGGAGGCAAAAATCGTGGGGTAGATGGCGGCCATTATGTTTGTGGCATACACCGAGTTGGCCCAGTCGTACATTATCCAGCTCCACTCTTTCTTGGTGAAGCGTTTTATCAGCTTTGCCATATAGTCCTCCTAATTCTTGCGCTCGATGTTGATGTTGTCGGGATTGATGGGAGGCAGGTTAAAGGGAGCCATGCCTGCCATAAGCGTAGCGCCTGCCATATAACTGCGGGCTATGTCGAACAGGATGGGGAAGGAGACGCGGTGGAACTGCTTGATGGATTCCTCGTTTACGGGCGCTTCGTTGACCCTTGAGAAAATGCCTCTTAGGCGAAGCTTTATATAAAGCGGAGTCGCGTCGTCCATTGATCCGATCTCCACTGTCATTTCGCAGATCACAGGCTGAGCGTCTTTTATGGGCATCACCTGCATGTTTATCCGGGGATTCAGCTGTATGGAACCGGGCTTACGGTCGTTAAGCTCGTTGTGAAGCTCGAATTCCTGAATTATGTATTTGGTCAATACTATCAAGCCGGACACCTCCTTTGACTATGTTACAGCATTTATATTACCAATAATTTACGAAAAATCAAATTATTATGCTTCTATGAGCATATAGCCGCCCAGAGCGAACGCAACGATGAGCAGCACAAGGATTATCTCAAATATGAGAAGCTTGCTGAAAAACGGCAGCGGACGTTTTTTCATACGGTCCAGCCCTCGCGCTTAAGGTATTCGGCGAGCATCCCGCTCCATTTGCTCACGACAGGATCGTTAGGAGCAAGCCCCAGCCCGTGAGACCCGCAGGGGAACAGATGAAGTTCATACCCGATCTTATGGTCGCTGAGCGCTTTTGCCAGGATAAGCGAAGCTTCCGAGGGCACGGTGGCGTCTGTCACGGTGTGCCATATGAAGGCGGGCGGAGTGTCGTCGGAAACATTCAGTTCCGTCGAAAAGTATTTAAGCAGGTCTATGTTGCAGTAGTCTTCACCCAGCAGGTTTTTGACTGTCCAGGGATGGGAATAGCTTATAAAACTGCTTACGGCATAGCAGGGGAAGAAGGCGTCGGGGCGGGAGGAGAAGCGTTCAGTTTCATCAGGGCTGTCGGGATCGCCCGCGTCATAATGGGTGGCAGCCTGGCAGCACAGGTGACCGCCCGCGGAAAAACCGAGGATGCCGACCTTTTTGTAGCCCAGCTTTCTTAGGAGCCTTATGGAACGGCTTGCATCGGCGAGGGGCGCCAGCATGTGACACGGATGCACGCGGTAATCCAGCACGAAAGCGCTGACGCCCGCGTCACGCAGCATTTCCGCCACGGGGAACGCTTCGTGGGGTGACTTGAAGGCGTAGCCTCCGCCCGCTAGTACCACTATGGCGGAGGATGCGTTTTTTGCTTCATAGGCAGTCAGTGAAGGCTGCGCCTGTTCGGGCGAGTATTCGCTGTATGGGGCCTGTCCCGGCCACAGAAATATCTTTTTGTTCATATTACAGCAGGGGGACCATATCGTACAGTCGGTCGAAAGTCAGCGTGGGCTTTATGGGGGAAGCTGCCGCCATTTCCGGCGTAGTCTCGCCGCTCATGACCAGTATGCTCATCATGTTGTTCACATTGCCCGTTTTGATGTCGGTGTACAGTCTGTCACCCACCATCGCCAGCTGCTCCTTGGTGCAGCCTGTGCGCTTGAGCGCCGCGTCCACTATGCCCGAATAGGGCTTGCCGATTATGACTTCGGGCCTGCGGCCGGTGGACGCCTCTATAAAGGCGATGATAGCGCCGATATCGGGGATAAAACCCGTTTCGGTGGGACAGTTGAAGTCAGGGTGAGTGGCCACATAGGGAAGGCCTGCGCGCACAAAATCGCAGACCGCGCACATTTTTTTGTAATCGAGGGTCGTGTCAAACCCGATCAGGACGACTTCCGGGGCGTTTTCGTCGATCACTATGCCGGCATCGGTGAGTTCCTGCTTAAGAAATTCGTTGCCCAGGCAGAACATGCGCTTGCCAAAGAAAGCGGCGTTCAGGTAGTCGCAGGCGGCTTCACCGCTGGTAAGGATCTTGTCCCGGGTGACAGTCAGTCCCATCCGCTCCAGCCGTTTTACATAAAACGGAGCGTTGTGGGAGGAATTGTTGGTAAGAAACAGAAAATCCCTGCCGCCGGAGACGACTTTGTCGATGAACTCCAGCGAGCCGGGAATGATCCTGTCCCCCAGGTAGAACGTACCGTCCATGTCCAGCAGGAAGCACTTTATGTCTTTCAGGGGGCTCATTTCAGTCCTCCTCAAAGCGGATATAACCCTTGTCCATTTCGGCGATCTTTGCCAGCGCGTGGACCTTGTAACCCGCTTCCTTCAGTTTTTTAAGCCCGGGCTGGTGGCTTTTGCATATCACCGCGCCGATGCCGCCCACAGTCGCGCCGCACTTCTCAACGAGCGAGATCGCGCCGAACGCGGCTTCGCCCATAGCCAGGAAGTCGTCGATTATAAGCACTTTGTCGTCCGGACGGATATACTCTTTCTGGAGCGTGAGCTGATAGCTTTTCTGCTTGGTGAAAGAGAATACCTCGGTCTGGATGAGGCTGTCGTCCATGGCGATCGAGACCGCCTTTTTCAGTATCACCAGCGGAAGTTTCATCTGAAGCGCGGCGGCATATGCGGGAGCGATGCCGCTGGCTTCGATGGTGACTACGCGGGTTATGCCCGCGTCCGCGAACAGGCGGGCAAATTCCCTGCCGATCTCCCAGGTCAGCTCGGTGTCCACCTGCTGGTTCAGAAACATGTCGACCTTGAGCACTTCCTTGTTCAGGGCTTTCCCGTCTTTTAAGATACGATCTTTAAGCAGCTGCATATTAACCTCTGAAATGTTATTTATTGCGCGTTTTCGGTACCGTCGAACACAACGGCCACCTTGCCGCATTTGCCGCTCGCCATAAGCGCGTATGCCTTGTCCGCATCCTTAAGCGCGAAACGGTGAGTTATCAGGTCTTCGGGATGGATGTTCCACCTTACCAGCCTTTCGACCAGATCCTCCATGTGCGCGAGGCTGGTCACCCAGCTGCCGTAAATGGATTTCTGGCCGTGTATGATGTCGGGGGATGGATTGAAGGTCACAGAGTTGCCTTCGCCCACGAAGGCGATTTTGCCCCACTCGCGTGTCGCGCGGATCGCGATCTGCCTGCCGCCGTCGGAAGCGGAAGCGTCGAACGCCTTTTCCACGCCGTGGCCGCCGTTGGCCTGCTTTATGAGCTTTACGGTGTCCTCGGACGGAGTGAACACTTCGTCTACCAGCCCGAGCTTGCGGGCCAGCTCGATACGTTCGGGATTCATTTCCACTCCGAACAGGCGGTTGGCGCCCATTGCCTTGGAAAGCATGAGCGCGGCAAGCCCCACGGGACCCAGGCCGACTACCAGCACGGAGTCGTTTCCGCTTACGCCGATCTTCATTATCGCTTCGTATACGGTGCCAAAGCCGCAGGCCACCTGCGCGCCGTCTTCATAGGAGAGTTCGTCGGGCAGCGCGATAAGGTCGTTTTCGTCGCACAGCATATACTCCGCCATACCGCCGTCACGCTGCCAGCCATAGGCGGCGCGGAACTTGCTGGAACAGGAGATCTGATAGCCCATACGGCAGTCGTGGCACACGCCGCAGCCGTGGATGTGATACACGATGACCCGGTCGCCCTTCTTGAAACGGTTGAGCCCGATGCCTTCCTCGACTATGATGCCGCAGGGTTCATGCCCGGCGATCATTCCGTCTATGTAGCCTTCCGCGCCCTTGCCGGTGTGTTCTCTGTATATACAGCGGATGTCGCTTCCGCAGATGGTGGACGCCATGGTCTTAACCAGCACCTGCCGGTAACCGGGGGTGGGGATATCGAATTCTTTCATCTCTACGCGGCTGCCGCCGGGCAGTGTGGCTCCAAGCATTTTACTCATTGATTATCCGCTCCTTTGTTTATTTATATGAATCCCAGCCGGGTATCGTACCGTCAACGTCCCAAAGGTCAAGCCAGCTTTTCGCGCCTTTCCACAGGAACACCTGGCCTTTTATCAGGCGGCAGTTGCGCTCGCAGGCTGCGACAGCTTCCATTTCTTCCGGGGAAAGAGGGTCTGAAAGTACGGTTTTCAGATTGCTCAGGGCGTTCCTGGGCTTGGTCGTGAAAGGTATGGGTATCTGGCCTCTCTGATATGCCCATTTTACGCAGACCGTGGCGGGATGGATCTCGTGCCTGCCGGCAATGGACACGATCTCGGGCAGTTCTATGTCGCTTATGTCCTCGGGAGTGCGGTCTCTTTCGGGGCGGGCAGGGGAGCCTATTGGACTGTAGCCTATGGGCTGTATGCCGTGATCGATGCAGTACTGGAACAGCCGTCCCTGCTGCATGGTGGGGTGGAGCTCCATTTCGTTCACTGCGGGCTTTATATCGGCGTCGCGCAGAATGAGCTCAAGTTTTGGGATCGTGACGTTGCTGACGCCTATGCTTTTCACAAGTCCCCGTTTGACGAGCCCTTCCATGGCGCGCCAGCTGTCCATGAATTCCTCATGGATATACGGACTTGACTCGGGGTTGCGGCTGTTGACGTCACAGCCCGGCGCATGATAATTGGGGAAAGGCCAATGGATAAGATAGCAATCCAGGTAATCGAGCCTCAGGTCATTAAGCGACTTTTCGCAGGCCCGCACAAGCTTATCCGGCGCGTGGCTGTCGTTCCAGACTTTGGACAGGATAAACAGTTCCTGCCGGTCAAGTCCGCCTTTCACCGCTTTTTCAAGCACTTCGCCGACTTCTTTTTCATTGCCGTAGCACGCGGCGCAGTCTATATAGCGGTAACCAAGTTTCAGGGCTTCGCTCACCACAGAAGCGACTTCCTGAGGCGATACATGGTCGCTTCCGAAAGTGCCCAGACCGATACACGGGATCTTTTGCCCGTTATACAGTACGCGGCAGGGTACCAGGCGGGCGTCAACGCCCTCGCAAGAAGGAACGAAACTGTTCATGTCGGCTCCTTTGACAGTTTAGTATAGTGTGAATGGATCTATCTGGAAAGGATAACTGCCTGCGCATCTTCGGCACTGCGCTTTTTCGCACAGCCCGCGTTCATGCGCTTTTCTATCTTTTGCGCTTCATCCAGCATATACCTGTATTCGTTCGTGTTCATGCCGGGATAGGGTTCGTCAGCATCGGAAAACACTATGCGGTAGGTGTAGCCGCCGCTGCCGTTCGCCTTGCGCCAGACGTGCGTAACGACATAGCAGGGATCGGAAACCGTGATGTTCCCGTCTTCATCCCTCGTAACGGTAAAATCGAAGATCAGGCCGGAGTCCTTGCCGTCGTTGCGCTGGTCGCTTAAGAAGTTTCCGAGGCTGTACAGGCACAATACCTTTTTGCCGGTGGCTTTGGACGTTACGTACTCCGCTTTCTGGACCACGTGGGGATGCCCGCCGATTATGACGTCCACGCCCGCGTCGGCGAGCTTCTGAGCCTTATTCTGCTGCGATTGTCCGGGCTGCAGCTGGTATTCGATGCCCCAGTGCATGAGGCATACGATGAGCTCCGCGCCTTCCGTTTTCAAACGGCTGATGTCGGCGTCAATATCCGCGTAAGGCCAGAAATCCACGCCGTACTTGAGCGCGTCCGGGTCAAGGCTGGGGATCTTGTCCATCTGATTGAGACCATCGGTATAGTTAAGAAAACCGATCCGGATGCCGCCGACGTCGAACACGCGCGCGGTGCGCTTGTCTTCAAGCGTCGAATACCCACCGATGTAAGGCATGCCCGCTTCGACCATGCTGGAGATGGTGGATTTAAGACCGTCGAAATAATAATCCAGCGCGTGGTTGTTGGCCAGCGTCATAAGATCCACGCCGCAGCTTTTCAGGTTGCCTATGAGCTGGCGGGGCGTGGAAAACGCCGGGTAACCGCTGTAAGGATGCTTTTTGAGGAACGCGTCCGAACCCATCACTCCGTCGACGTTGGTGATGGTAAAGTCTGCCTGCGACAGGTAAAACGCGATGGGCGAGAGCATTTCTGAAAAATCCGGCGTGCCGCCGCCGGCTTTTATGGCGGAATTGAACACGCCGGAATGTATGACGAAATCCCCGGCGACACGAATGGTGACCGAGGCGGGGGAATCGTCCTGTATGACAGAGGGGGCTGCTCTTTCTGCCAGGCAGTTCAGGCAGAACAGCGCGCAGACGAGCAAAACGATAATACAGCGCTTTTTCATTTGATCGTCACCGACGGCGCGAGCACCCTGTCCACCCAGTTGCGCCACAGCAGGCCGGAATGAGACCGCCAGAGAAGGCGGGGAGAGTTGGCGGGATCGTCGCCCGGGAAATAATTGACGGGGAAAGTATCGGTAATGCCTTTTTTGATGTCGCGGATATACTCGTTTTTCAGCGTTTCAAGATCGTATTCCATGTGACCGGTGACGTATACGTGACGGCAGTCTTTGGACGCAACGAGCAGGCTGCCGGCCTTGTCGCTGCCCGCCAGTATATCAAGGCCGTCCGCCGAGCGCAGATCTGCTTCGCGCACGGTGCCGAAACGGGAATGGGGGGCGATAAAGCGGTCGTCAAAACCGATGGTGAGGGGATTGGTCTTTATGTAGGTGTCATGCCAAAATAGACCCACTATCTTGCGGCCAAGCACGATCTTTTCAATCCCGTGGTTTGCAAACAGACCTGCCAGCGCCGCCCAGCAGATATAGAACGTGGAACGGGAATTGACGTTGGCCCAGCTTATGAGCTCGGTCAGTTCCGTCCAGTAGTCCACCTTGTCATAATCGAGCTTTTCCACGGGAGCTCCGGTTATGACCATGCCGTCGAAACGTTTGCCCGCTTTCAGCGCCCCGTCCAGGGTGGAATAGAATTCGGCCATATGCTCGGGAGAGGCGTTTTTGGTCACATGAGACGCCATCTTCAGGAAAGTGACTTCGACTGGCAGCGCCGAAGCGGATAACAGCCGCAGCAGCTGCACCTCCGTCGCTTCCTTTGTGGGCATAAGATTAAGTATGCCCACGCTTACGCGGGGGCATGATGGGACAAAGGCGTCCGAACAGACGCTGTATATGCCTTCGTTTTCAAGTATACGCCGTGCGGGCAGGTTTTCGGGCAGAATGAGAGGCATTTTATCTCCTAAGGCAGTATGCGCCACGCGCACATGAAATTGCGGCGGTAATAATCACCGGAGTTGTTGAAGGGGATTATGTTGTATCTGTAAGTTCCGAAACTCTGGGATGATTCGGCGAACACGCCGGCAGAGTAATAGGTGTGCCCGTTAAAGCCCGCGCTGGGTCGGTATGGATAGCCCGCGCCTACGTATATGCCCACGTGGGTACACTTGACTATATGGGCGTTGCGGTAATCGTCGTTGGTCCAGCAGATGACGTCGCCGGGCTGGAGCTGCCTGTAGTCTGTGATCTTGACCGGGTGAAGCCCCTGATTGGTCATATGGGAACCGGTGCCCATGCTGTAGATCGCCTGACAGGTGTTGGGAAGGTCTATGTGCATGGCTCTCCAGTAGCATATGTTGGCAAATCCCACGCAGTCGGTGCTGCCGTATTGATACTGCTGGGGGTGCGAGACCTGATAGGCGATCTCGTCGAGCAGCGTGTCGATGCCGGTAGTGAATTTCTTGAACACAAAACCGAACTGACTGGCGTAGACCTGCGCGGTGGAGCCGTTAAAACCCCAGATCTCGCGAACGCCGCCGCCCATGCCGAAGCACAGGTTCTCCAGTATGGTATTCGGATTGCAAACAGCGATCTTCTGAGGCAGGGCGGTGCCGGGGAACGCGCCCGTGCAGATCTTTTCCACGTTTTCGGGTATTACGAGATACAAAGCCTCAACGCCCTCAAAGGCGCCGGACTCAACAAGCTTTACGCCCGACGGCAGGGTGAGCGCGCTGCTGTGCCAATATGGCATCGTATATGATTGATTAGCCGCCTGTGCGAAGGTGAGACCGAATAAGCTCACCAAGGCCAGGAGAACACAAATTACACGTTTCATATTTGTATTATACCACAAAACGCCGCGCGTGTAAACACGAACGGCCAAAACTCTTCGGGACCGCATTTGACATGCGGCTTTATATAATGTACAATAATGATATCATATGATAGCGGGTGATGGGAATGCCAAGCGACAAACTGATTGCCATAGTTACCGGCGCAGGCAGCGGCATAGGCTACGAGACTGCCAGGCTGTTTTCGGAAATGAATATGGATGTGTGGGACCTCTCACGCAGGGAACGCTGCGCGGAAGGCGTGAACCACATTCCGTGCGATATTGCGGATGAAGACCGGGTCAAGACCGCGGTCAACCTGATCTATTCCAAAACCGGGCATATAGATCTGCTGGTGAACAATGCGGGATTCGGCATCAGCGGCAGCGTCGAGTTCACTCAGGCGGAGGAAGCGGAACGTCTGATAAAGGTCAACCTGCTGGGAGCGGACAACGTTACCCGCGCCTGCCTTAAGTATTTAAGGGAGGGCGGCGGACGCATAGTGTTCATTTCATCCGCGGCGGCGGCTTTTCCCATACCGTTCCAGGCATGGTACTCCGCAAGCAAAGCCGCGCTCACTTCGTATGCCCTCGCGCTCAGGAACGAGGTCAGACCTTTCGGAGTGGAAGTGACCGTGCTCCTGCCCGGAGACATCAAAACGGGTTTCACCGACAGCAGGCAGAAGCAGACGCGCGGCGACGACATTTACATGGGCCACATAGAAAAGAGCGTGGCAGCCATGGAGAGGGACGAGATAAACGGCATGAGCGCCGCTTTTGCCGCCAGGCAGGTGGTGAAAGCCGCTACGCGCAGGAATCCTCCGCCGCTTAAATGCATAGGCGCCAAATACGGTTTTTTGCTGTTTATAAGCCGATTTCTGCCCTCCAGGTTTGTTAATTTTCTACTTGGCAAGCTATATTGACTAAAGCGGTATGGACTTTATCGGCCTTTTGTGATACAATAATCAAAACAATAGGGGGGGTGGCTTATGAACGACATGGACGAGCTCAATGATGCGGGCGAAGTCTTAAGGTACGTCTATTCCGCCCTTAAGGCCAAAGGCCACGACCCGATCATGCAGCTGGTGGGTTACATCGTAAGCGGCGATCCGACCTACATAACCAACTTCAATTCCGCCCGTTCCCTTATCCGCAGGGTCGAGAGGGACGAACTGGTCGAAGAACTGGTGCGCGTTTACGTCGACATGCTGGAAAAAGGCGGAAAATGAGCTCCAGGATACTGGGGCTTGACATCGGAGACAAGCGCATCGGGGTAGCGGTGAGCGACCCGCTTGGTCTTACCGCGCAGGGTGTGGAGACCATATTCACCAAGGGCCGCGAGCGGGACGTCAAAAGGGTGCTGGAGCTGTGCCACGCATATGATACCGACCGTATCGTGGCGGGACTTCCCAAGCTGCTCAGCGGCATCGAAGGGCATCAGGCAGGCTCCGTAAGGAGCTTCTGCGATGAGCTTGAACGGAAAGGGCTGAAGGTGGAGCTGCTAGATGAAAGGCTCACCTCAGTCAGCGCAGAAAAACTGCTGGTCGAATCCGGGATGCGCCGGGAAGACCGGAAAAACGTGATAGACAAGCTGGCCGCGACTTACATCCTTCAGGCTTATCTGGATAAAGCCAGGCTGGAAGATAAACGCAGGCACACATTTTCCCTTGACTCGGAGGTTTTCAGGATTATGGAAGATCTGAACATGGAACAGGATGACGTGGTAGTCCTTCTGGACGAAAACGACAACGAGTGCAGGTTCGTGCACCTTATGACCCTGGAGTATGAGGGCAAGTCATACGTCGTGCTCGCTCCCGCCGAAGAAATGGAAGACATCGCTCAGGACGAAGCTGTGGTGCTGCGCATCGATACCGATGACGAAGGCAACGACGTTTACGCTTCCATAGAGGATGAGGACGAGCTTGAGAAAGTCTTTGAGCGCTATCTCGAGATAGCCGGAGAGGACGAAGAATAACAATCATTTGGCCGTGAAGGGACGCGGTATTCCGTAAAGCGCACCAAGAGAGCGTGGGTCATGGGCTGAAAGCCCGCGCTGCGCAGGGGTATTCGCTTTCATCCCGGAGCTTTCCCGCTGAAAGCGGCTGATGCCGCCAAGTAGGCGGGGACGTTTCCCGCGTTAAGGGTCAGAGCCGTTTGCGTTTGCGGACGGAAAACAGGGTGGTACCGCGCTGACACGCCCCTGCCGAAGCAGGAGCGTTTCTTTTTTGCAAAACAAAGGAAGGATGGAACTGTAATGAAGGATACGATCGCCGAGATCAGGCAAAGAACACTGGAACAGCTGAAAACCGTAACGGATTCCCGCACTTTGGACGACCTGCGCGTCAAGGTGCTGGGAAAGAAGGGTGAGCTCACGGGGATCCTTCGATCCATGGGTCAGGTGGCAGCGGAACTGCGTCCCCAGATCGGACAGTGGGTGAACGAAGCCCGTGAGAGCCTTGAGCAGGCCATAGGCGAGGCGCAGAAACGCATAAGCGAACTGGAGCTTGAAAGGCGGCTCGATAGCGAGAAACTGGACGTGACCCTGCCGGTGCAGGATCGGTCCGAGGGCAGCCTGCACCCCATGAGCCTGGTGCTCGAAAAGCTGCTTGACATATTCACGGGCATGGGCTTCGAGGCCGTGGAAGGCCCTGAAGTCGAGCTCGACCATTACAATTTCGAGCTTATGAACATCCCGAAGAACCACCCCGCCAGGGACGCTCAGGACACGTTCTACGTGGATGACAACATAGTCCTGCGCACCCATACGTCGCCCGTTCAGGCCCGTATAATGACCACCCGCAGGCCGCCCATCCGCATAGTGAGCTTCGGGCGCGTTTACAGGGCCGACGAGGCTGACGCCACGCATTCTCCCGTGTTCCACCAGCTGGAAGGCCTGGTTATAGACGAAAACATAACCATGGCCGACCTTAAGGGCACGCTGGACACCTTTGCAACCCGCCTGTACGGCGAGGGCGTCACCACCCGTTTCCGTCCTTCCTTCTTCCCGTTCACGGAGCCCAGCGCCGAGGTCGACCTGACCTGCGCGACGTGCAGGGGCAAGGGCTGCCGCGTGTGCAAGGGCACCGGCTGGATAGAGGTCCTGGGCAGCGGCATGGTCAATCCCAAAGTGCTGGAGATGTGCGGCATAGACAGCAAAAAGTACTCCGGCTTCGCTTTCGGAATGGGCGTAGAAAGACTTTCGAACCTGAAATACAACGTGCCTGACATGCGTTACCTTTACGAAAACGACATCCGCTTCTTAAAGCAGTTCAGGGGATAAGGAGGATAAAGCAATGAAAATACCCATGAGATGGCTAAACGAATATACCAGGATCGACCTTACCCCCGAAGAGTACGCCCGCCGTATGATAATGACCGGCACTGCGGTGGAAGGCTGGGAAAACACCTGCGCTTTCACCAATGTGGTCGTGGGCAGGGTGCTGACCTGCGAAATGCATCCCGACAGCGACCATCTGCATGTGTGCACGGTGGACGTGGGCGGCAGCGAACCGCTCCAGATAGTCTGCGGCGCGCCCAATGTTGCTGCGGGCAAACTCGTATGTTGCGCGCTGGAAGGCGCCCAGCTGCCCGGCGGCGTGACCATTAAAAAAGGCAAGATCCGCGGCGTTGAAAGCTGCGGCATGCTGTGCTCCGGACCGGAACTGGAAGTGCCGGACTATGTGTATCCCCACTGCGGCAACGAAGGCATCATACTGCTTAACGAGGAGTACGCGCCCGGAACGCCCGTAAAGGACATTTTCGGTCTGGGCGACGACGTGATCGAGTATGAAATCCTCGCCAACCGTCCCGACTGCCTGAGTGTGTGGGGCATCGCCCGCGAGAGCGCCGCGGTGTTGAACGAGCACTTCGTGATGCCCGAGATAAGTTTTGCCGAAAACGGCAAGGGCAAGTTTTCCGACTATGCCAAGGTAAAGGTGGAGGACACCGAAAACTGCCCCCGCTACTGCGCCAGGATAATAACCAACGTAAAGATCGGCCCGTCGCCCAAATGGATGAGGGAATATCTGTACGGCGCGGGAGTCCGCTCCATAAACAATATAGTTGACATCACGAATTTCGTGATGCTGGAGACGGGGCATCCCATGCACGCGTTCGACCTGAGCAAGGTGCAGGGCCAGACCATAATCGTGAGAAAAGCCCATGACGGCGAGATCCTTAAGACTTTGGACGGCAAGGAGCACAAGCTTTCTTCCGATATGCTGGTGATCGCGGATGAGGAAAAAGCTACGGGTCTTGCGGGCATAATGGGCGGCGAGGAAAGCGAGATCGTATCCGACACCGCAAGCGTGCTGTTCGAGTGCGCCGCGTTCGAGAGGGGCAACAACCGCGTGACCGCCAGGACGCTGGGCATCCGCACGGAATCCTCCGGACGCTTTGAGAAGGGCGTGTGCGCGGCTACCTGCATGGAAGCGCTGGACAGGGCGTGCATGCTGGTGGAGATGCTGGGCTGCGGCGAGATCGTGCCCGAAGCGTACGACAACTATCACGCTCCCACGCCCGAAAAGGTGATAACCGCCAGCGCGGACAGGATCCGCAGGCGTATCGGCGTGGACGTTCCCACAGAGACCATGGAGGACATCCTGCTAAACCTGAACATAGATACCGAAGTGGACGGCGACACGCTGACCTGCCGCCCGCCCGTGTACCGCCAGGACATCGAAGGCGAAGCGGACCTGAGCGAAGAAGTGCTGCGCATGTACGGCTACGAGCATATCGCATCCACCCTGATGACGGGCGTGACCATGCCGGGCTTCAGGAACGAAAAACAGTCTTTCGCTACCGACGTCAAAAAGAGCCTGGTGGGCATGGGGTGCTACGAAGCCCAGTGCTTCTCCTTCATTTCTCCTTCCTGGATAGAGAAGCTGGGTCTGGCGGAAGGCGACTTCAGGCTCAATACCGTGAAGATCCGCAATCCTCTGGGAGAGGATACCTCCGTCATGCGCACCACTTTGGTGCCCAGCATGCTGAACGCCCTGTCGCTCAACATGAACTGCGGCAACGCTCAGGCAAGGCTCATGGAAGTGTCTCCCGTGTTCCTGCCCAAGGGCGAAGGCGAACTGCCGGAGGAAAGGCAGAGCCTTATCATCGGCATGTACGGGGAGCAGGAGGATTTCTATACCCTCAAGCAGACGGTCATGTGTCTGCTGGCCAGGTACGGCCTTACGCCCGACGTGAAAGCGGGCGGCGACAGCTACTATCATCCCGGCCGCAAGGCGACGTTAAGCCTGAGAGGCGGCAGCGTCGCTCTGGGCCAGATGGGCGAGATACATCCCGTGATCGCCGAGAGGTTTGGCATCTCCGGCAGGGCGTATATCGCGGAGATCGACATGGTGGCGCTCAAGAGTTGCAAGCTTGAAGTGGGAGCGGTCAAGCCCCTGCCCAAGTTCCCGGCGGTATCCAGGGATATTGCGCTTGTGGTGAACGAAGAGGTGCCCGCTGGCGACCTGATGAAGTGCATGGAAAAGGCGGGCGGCAAGCTGCTGGAGGAGATCAAACTGTTCGACGTCTACAGGGGAGAACGCCTGGGCGAAGGCAAAAAGTCTTTGGCGTTCAGCTTGTCCTTCAGAAGTCCCGACCACACCCTTACCGACGCGGAGATCACCGCCGCGATGGACAAGGTGCTTTCTCAAACCGGCAAGCAATACGGCGCGAACCTCAGATAGCACATCCATAAAACAGCGCGGACCCGAGATGTTCGGGTCCGCGTTTTGTGTCTGCCTGTGTCAGATCGTGATGT
The DNA here is from genome assembly GCA_024683475.1 of Clostridiales bacterium. Classification (GTDB taxonomy): domain Bacteria; phylum Bacillota; class Clostridia; order Christensenellales; family Aristaeellaceae; genus RUG14130. The sequence goes on from JAIKYG010000065.1 coordinate 19,794, forward strand.
TCTCGCCGGTGAGTCCCACGAACGCGCCGGTGCTGCCCAGCCCGCTGTCCGGATGGGCGATGAGCCATTTGTTGATATGGGTAAGCAGTTTGTATTCGGGGTTTTTGCCGGATACCTTCTTTGTGAGGGGTTCGTTGGTGCCCTTGGGCAGCACCACGGTCACGCGGAAGGTGGAATCCTGGTCGGCGGATATGGGCGCGTAATGCAGGGTGGTGGCGAACACTTCGACAAGAGTGCCCTTCTTCACGTAAAACGCCTGCATCTTGGAGGTGTCGTAGCTGAAGTCGTCTTCTATATCCTTGCGCAGACCGACCAGAAGGATCATGTCGGTGGCGGCGTAGTTGAGCTCCGAATCCCTGTGGTACTCCACGGCGTTGAGCGTGTGGTTGTAGCCGTTGCAGAAACCAATCTGTATGGGCATGCCGCCGTACACTTCGTCAGTCAGCCTTTCGTATATCTTGAGTTCCTCCAGCGCCTTGATGGAGGGATAGTAGACGACGGAATCGGTGGGGCATTCGGTTTCCTGCATGGCGGAATCGAGTTCCTTGAGCCTGTAGCCTTTTATCACGCGGCCGTAGGCGCGGAAGGCAGGATGGGTGACGGGGAAGATCTTCATATGACAAGCCTCCGTTTTTTGTTTTGATTGTAGCACGACAAATGAATAAATGCAACACTTTACAAATTGTTGCTTGTGAAAAACGTGCCGAAGCGTATAATTTTGCTATCAAGATAAGAGGTGAATAAGATGAAGTTTTCCCAAATGCTCACCAAGCGCTTTAAGGATACTCCCGCGGATTGCCAGATCGCCAGCCATATCTTCATGATCCGCGGCGGATACATGAAAAACGTAGGCAACGGCATTTATTCCCTGTTCCCGATCACCAAGCGCATAACCTCAAAGATCGAGGCGATCATGCGCGAAGAGATGAACCGCATCGACGGGCAGGAAGTGCTGTTTCCCGTGGCAATGCCCGCGAATATCTGGAAGGAATCCGGACGCTTTGACGCCATCGGCTCGGAGCTGGTGCGTTTCAGGGACCGCGGCGGCAACGACATGGTGCTGGGCATGACCCACGAGGAGGCGGCGGTGCAGCTTGCCCGCGAGACCGCTGACAGCTACACCCAGTATCCGTTCATGATCTACCAGATCCAGACCAAGTTCCGCGACGAGCCCAGAGCCAGGGGCGGTCTTATCAGGGTCAGGGAATTTACCATGAAGGACGCGTATTCTTTCCACACTTCCAAAGAGGACCTCGAGCAGTATTACTGGAAGTGCCACAAGGCGTACGAGCGCATCTTCGCGCGCTGCGGCGTGCCGGAGGTCATTTCCGTGCAGAGCGACAGCGGCATGATGGGCGGCAAAGTGGCCCATGAGTTCATGCTGTGCACTCCCGTAGGCGAAGATTCTCTTGTGGTATGCTCGGACTGCGACTTCAGGGCGAACATGGAGACTGCCGAGTGCGTGTATGACGCCTGTGAGGGCAGCGCGGAGGAGCTTAACAAGGTGCTCACGCCCGAAATGAAGACGATCGAAGACGTATGCGCTTTCCTGGGCAAGGATAAATCCGACAGCATAAAAGCCGTCGCTTACCGCCTGGAGACGGACGACAGCCTCTGCATCGTGTTCATCCGGGGCGATATCGAAGTCAATGAGACCAAATTAAGGAATTACCTTAAGAGCGAAGTCTATCCCGCCGAGGAGCTTGAAAAAGACGGAATCGTGGCCGGATTCATCGGCCCTAAGGGGCTGCCCGAAAAGGTCAGGATGGTGTTCGACATCTCCCTTAAGACCCGTCAGAGCTACACCTGCGGCGCGAACGAGGAAAACTACCACTTTACCGGGCTGAACATAGCCAGGGATCTGGGCGAAGTGCAGTTCGTCGACGTGGGCAAGGCCATAGAAGGCGGCATCTGCCCCGTATGCGGCAAAAAGACGCTCAAGCTCACCAGGGGCATAGAAGTAGGCAATATCTTCCAGCTGGGCGACAGGTACACTTCTTCCATGGGTATGAAATACCTGGACAAGGACGGCAGCCTGAAGACTCCCATAATGGGTTGCTACGGCATAGGCGTGGGCAGACTGGCCGCTTCCATATGCGAGGCGAGGCACGACGATTACGGTCCCATCTGGCCCATTACCATAGCGCCCTGGCAGGTGCAGATCTGCGCTCTGAGGAGCGATGACGAGCAGGTCAAGGCATACGCGGACAAGCTCTACGAGGAACTGCAAAACGCAGGTATCGAAGTGCTCTATGACGACAGGCAGGTGAGCGCAGGCTTCATGTTCTCCGACGCCGACCTGACCGGTATCCCCGTAAGGGTCGTCGTGAGCCCCAAGGGCCTCAAGGCGGGCACTGTGGAAGTTTCCAAGCGCGACAAGAGCTACATGGAAAAGATGGAGCCCGATACGGTAAAGCAAAACGTGATCGAGCTCGTAAAGGCCATGACGGCGGAACTGAACAACATGTAAACGATAAAGAAAGACCCCGGAGGAAATCCCTCCGGGGTCTTTTTTGCGCGTAAACTATGCTTTTTTCATTCCCTTGCGGGCGAGCAGCTTTTCGCCGTAGCGCTGCAGCAGGGTAAGCACGCTGCAGAACAGCAGGTATATGACGGCGACGACTATGTACAGCGCCAGCGTTTCGTGCTTGCGGCTCATGATGCGCCTGGCGTCGTAGAGCATCTCCATAACCGTGATGTTGGCTACGAGCGAAGTGTCCTTGACCATGCTGATGAGGCTGTTGGACAGGGGCGGGAACGCGGTCCTGAGCGCCTGGGGCAGCACTATCCTGAATATTATCTGCATATAGCTCATGCCGACGCAGTAACCTGCCTCGAATTGGCCGTACGGCACGGATTCCAGTGCGGCACGCATGGTCTCAGCGCAGTAGGCACCTTCATTAAGGGAGAGCGCGATTATGGCAGTAGGGAAAGGATCCAGCACCACGTCGAAAAACTTGGGGAACATGTAAAACAGCACGTAAAGCTGCACCAAAAGGGGCGTGCCGCGGATTATCCAGATGTATACTCTGGCCAGCTGACTGAGAACTTTTATCTTTGCGAACTGCACCAGGGCGGTTATTATGGCTATAACGAGGCCTATGCTGAAAGCTATCAGGGCAAGCGGCAGCGTGACCTCAAGCCCCTTGAGCAGCAGGCCGGGGAAGGAATCCCGCATCAGCGGCCAGACTTCCTGAATTCGTTCTAACATCTATTGCCTCGTAAAACCTTTTTGTCGATTTTATCACGAACGGCCGTTTTGTTCAAGTGAATTTTCGTTGAAAACCTGACAGTTTTATGGTATTATAAAACCGAGGTGAGATAAATGCCGGATACCGTATACAGAAGAGGAAAACCGGGCGAAATGCCCAGGATAATCGATTTTATAAACTATGTGTTCTCCCAGGCTCACGTTCCACACGATTTCAAACGGCTTTTGCCCAAAGTATACGGGGACGAGGCGCCCAAAGGCCAGGAGGATTTTCATTTTCTTGCCTTGCAGGAAGGGCAGACTGTCGGCTGCGTCGCGCTTCGCCCCACGACGCTGTTCTACGCGGGAGAAAAGCTCAGCTGCGGTTTTGTGGGCAGCGTAAGCGTGCATCCGTACCACAGAAGCGAAGGGCACATGAAAAGGCTGATGCAGGACATGCTTGCATACGCCCGTGAGCAGGATTATGACATGCTCATACTGGGCGGGCAGCGCCAGAGATATGAGTATTTCGGCTTCGAAAAGGGCGGACTGCTCATGCGCTTTGACGTGTCCAAGACAAACGTGCGCCACGCGCTTAAAGATACGGACACGACCGGGCTTGAGATCTGCGAACTGGGCGAAGAGGATACGGGTTTTGCCTTCGATCTGTGGAACAAAAGGAACGTTTCATCCCTGCGCGGACGCGATACGTTCATGCTGGACCTGCAAAGCTGGAGAAACCAGCCCGAGATCATCAGGCTTGACGGCGAGAGGATAGGCTACCGTGCGGGCGGTGAGCTGCTTCTGACAGATGAAAAATATCTGCCTGCGGTTGTGAAAAAACTGCTCACTCGGGACGGCACGGATCGGATCACATTCACCGCGGGTCTCGACCAGAAAGACAGGATCGAGTTTCTGAAGAACATAGCCGAGTACTCTTCCCTGGGTCCCCAGGAGATGGTCCATGTGCTGAACTGGGAAAAGGTATTAAAACTGTTCCTGGAGTTCAAGCATAAGTTTATCAGCCCTGTAGAGGACGGCTGCACGGATATAGAGATAGAGGGAGAAGAGTATAGTATCAAGGTCGCGCAGGGCAAAGTGAGCGTCGGAAAGGCGGGTCTGCCGTCCGGAAAAGCAATCAAACTTGACCTGCTCACGGCAGGAAGAGCGTTTTTCGGAGTAGCCGAAATGATGCTTGGATACGAGGGCATCCCGCGCAGTTGGCTGGGTCTGCCGTTTTATATGTCGGAACAGGACGGATTCTGATCCGCTGCGAAGCTATACCGAGGAGAAGACAAATGAGCGCATATTTGTTCGTGCATTTTAAGGAAAAAACCAGCCCGGACGGGGAGCAGGTATATTTCGGCATCAGCCGGGACGGCTTTAAATGGGAAGAAGTCAACGGCGGTCAGCCCGTGCTGTGGGCGTATTACGGCGACAAGGGCGTGAGGGACCATACGATAACCTTCTGCAAGCATACGGGAAAGTATGTGATCCTCGCTACGGACCTGAGCCTTAGCTACGGGATGAGAAGCGTTTACGACCATTCCTGGATGAACATACGCATGCACGGCAGCAAGCATCTTTCCAAATGGGAAAGCGGCGACCTGGTCAACTGGTCGGAGCAGACGCTGGTCAAAATGGCGGACGATGATTACGGCTGCGTTTGGGCACCGGATATCATATACGACGAAGCCGAAGACGATTATATGGTGCACTGGTCGAGCACGAACGTCAAAGACGGGTATAAAGAGCACGGTATATACTATTCCAAGACCAGAGACTTTGAGACCTTTTCCAAGCCCAGACTGCTGTTTGAGCGTCCGGACGGCATAGGGGTCATCGATTCCGCGATCTATGCGGACAACGGCAGGTATTACATGTTCGTCAAGTCTTCCCGCGAGCCTGCAGGAGTCATGCTTTACGCTTCGGATACTCTGACGGGAGGGTATGAACCCGTGCTTTCTCCGTATGAACTGCTTAAAACAGAGGATCTGGGCAGATACGAAGGTCCGACGGCGGTCAGGACCGACGAAGGCAAATGGATGCTGTTTGTGGATTATTTCGGCGTGAAGGGCGCGAAGCAGGGATACCGTCCTTATGTGAGCGACAGCCTTGAAAAACCCGATTTCAGGTTCGCGGACGCGGACTTCAGCTTCCCTTACCGTTTCAAACACGGCACGGTCATCAGAATAAGCGACGAAGAATACGAAAGAATAAAAACAAGCTCCTGGGAGGAGCCTGACAGAAGGTAAACGGAAACAAAAAAGGGGCGGGATCGATTCCCGCCCCTTTTTGATTTAGAACTTGGGAAGAGCCGCGATGCTCTTTTTGAGGTCCTCGTCGCTGGGGATATAGTCGGTCATCTGGCCGTCATGGAATTTCTGGTACGCGACCAGGTCGAAGTAACCGGTGCCGGTCAGGCCGAACACGATGGTCTTGGATTCACCGGTCTCGCGGCATTTCTCCGCTTCGTCAATCGCCACCTTGATGGCATGGGAGCTTTCGGGAGCGGGGAGGATGCCTTCCACGCGGGCAAATTTCTCGGCAGCCTTGAACACATCGGTCTGGGGAACGCTGACCGCCTCCATGTAACCGTCGTCATACAGCTGGCTGAGTACGGAGCTCATGCCGTGATACCTCAGGCCGCCCGCATGGTTGGGGGCGGGGATGAAGCCGCTGCCCAGGGTGTACATCTTGGCCAGGGGGCAGACTTTGCCGGTGTCGCAGAAGTCGTAAGCGTACACGCCGCGGGTGAGGCTGGGGCATGAAGCGGGCTCGACTGCCACGATGCGGTAGTTTTTGAGGCCCTTGATCTTGTCACGCATGAAAGGCGCGATAAGGCCGCCCAAGTTACTGCCGCCGCCGGCGCAGCCGATGATGATGTCGGGTTCGATGTCGTACTTTTTGAGCGCGGCTTCGGTCTCAAGGCCGATGATGGACTGGTGCAGGAGCACCTGATTCAACACGCTGCCCAGTACGTATCTGTAACCGGGAGTGGTAACGGCGGCTTCGACCGCCTCGCTGATAGCGCAGCCCAGGGAGCCCGTGGTGCCGGGGAACTCGGCCAGGATCTTCTTGCCGACCTCGGTGGTCGTGGACGGAGAAGGCGTTACGTTGGCGCCGTAGGTGCGCATGACCTCGCGGCGGAAGGGCTTCTGCTCATAGGACACCTTGACCATGAACACTTTGCAGTCCAGACCCAGGTAAGAACAGGCCATGGACAGTGCGGTGCCCCACTGGCCGGCGCCGGTCTCGGTGGTCACGCCCTTGAGGCCCTGATGCTTGGCGTAGAAGGCCTGGGCGATGGCGGAGTTGA
>JAIKYG010000075.1:0-13518 GCA_024683475.1 Clostridiales bacterium
GTGCCCCGCCAAGGAAAAGGCGCTGGTCATGAAGCCTCTGGCCACCCAGAAGGCCGAAGAAGCCAACTGGGAATTCGCCCAGACGCTGCCTGAGTTCAAGGGCGAGCTGAACGTGAAGACCGTCAAGGACAGCCAGTTCAAGAAGCCCCTGTTCGAGTTCTCCGGCGCGTGCGCGGGCTGCGGCGAGACGCCTTACGTCAAGCTGATCACCCAGCTCTTCGGCGACAGGATGCTCATCGCCAACGCCACCGGCTGCTCCTCCATCTACGGCGGCAGCGCTCCCACCTGCCCCTACACCGTGAACGAAGAAGGCCACGGTCCCGCCTGGGCGAACAGCCTGTTCGAGGACAACGCCGAGTTCGGTTACGGTATGTTCCTGGCCACCGCCCAGAGGCGCGAGAAGCTGGCCGAGAACCTCTTAAAGCTCAAGGAAGCCAACCCCCGCAAGAAGAAGCTGATCGAAGCCATCGACAAGTGGTTCGAAGTGAAGGACGAGGGCGAAGCCAGCAAGGCCGCTTCCAAGGAACTTTTGGCCGTGCTGCCCAAGAAGGACGAGCTGGCTGACGAAGTGCTCAAGGACAAGGACCTGCTGGTCAAGAAGAGCCAGTGGATCTTCGGCGGTGACGGCTGGGCCTACGACATCGGCTACGGCGGAGTCGACCACGTGCTTGCGCAGAATCAGGACGTCAACATCCTGGTGCTGGACACCGAGGTGTACTCCAACACCGGCGGACAGGCCTCCAAGTCCTCTCCCACCGGCGCTGTGGCGAAGTTCGCCGCGGCGGGCAAGCGCACCAAGAAGAAGGATCTGGGCATGATGGCCATGTCCTACGGCTACGTGTACGTGGCTCAGGTGGCCATGGGCGCCGATCCTGCCCAGCTGCTCAAGGCGGTCACCGAGGCTGAAGCCTATCACGGACCTTCCCTCATCATCGCCTACGCGCCCTGCATCAACCACGGCATCAAGATGAACCAGGCTCAGACCGAGATCAAGAAGGCCGTGCAGGCGGGCTACTGGCAGCTCTACCGCTACAATCCCGATAACGAGAATCCCATGACCGTGGATTCCAAGGCGCCCACCGCCAGCTATCAGGAGTTCATCAAGGGCGAGAACCGCTACGCCTCCCTTATCCGTCAGTTCCCCGCGGACGCCGAGAAGCTGTTCGCCGCTGCGGAAGAAGACGCCGCCAAGCGCCTGGAGAGCTACAGGAAGCTTGCCGGAGAGAAAGAATAAACCCAAACCAAAGACGGAGCCGCGCTTCTGCGCGGCTCTTGTCGTAACCTTCCGATACCGGGAAGGCTGATCCCCGGCGCGTCATTGTGAGGGCGCGAATAGGAGTGAATTTGCGTACGGTGGACGCAAAGAGCCATGAGCGTTCGTTAATGCGAGCGCGGCGATCCGTTACAGGAATATCATCGTGTTTTGCGCTGTAAGCATCAGACGGGGACGGATCAAGGTAGGAATCAAAAGGCTTTTATGATAATACTTCTCTTTTTCGCGGTAATGCTCTTCATCGCTTCGGCGGCGTCGGTCTACGAAGACGACCTGATGATCAGGGGCTATGTGACCGTAAATAACAGCATCGTGACAAAGCTGGTGCTGGGGCGTCTGCCGTTCCTGGGCGGCAAGAATCCGCCTGGTAACAGGCAGCGTTTTACCGTTGTGGGCATAGTGCTTTACTCCGTCAGCGTGCTGTGCATAGCGTTCTGCGTTTACACGGCGCTGACCCTTGAGCCGGTCGAAGGGCTGGAATACGGCGGCGGATACGGCAAATGGGGCGTGGGGGAAAAATATAACAGCACCGAAGGCCTCGTTCGCTGGGTCTCGTCTTGCTGGGGGTTGTTTGAAGCGGCGATATACCTGATAAACAGCATAGGGGTGATGCTGGGTAAACCCGACATAAGCAGAAATAAGGTCATAACAGGAATCTTTTTTCTTGTGGTAATAATCTTCTGTTTGTTTATGGGATGGGGGTGCTGGAAAGCTGCCGGATACATCTGGCGGGACATACAGGCTGCGAGGGGATAAGACGTAAGATTTCAATAAACAGAGGGAAACACGGAAATGAAGACCATCAGTATAATCGGCGATAACTATTTCGGGCACTGGGACAAGACCCGTACAGCCTGCCGCGGCATAGTGCTCAGGGACGGAAAGCTGCTTTTGTCTTACGAGACAAATACGGACACCTGGATGCTCCCGGGCGGCGGGCTGGAGGCGGGGGAGAGCGAAAGCGCCTGCTGCGTGCGCGAAGTGGGGGAGGAGACGGGTCTCGTGGTGGAGCCCTCGCTGCCGCAGCTGGAGATAGACGAGTATTACGAGGACTGCAGGTACGTGAGCCTGTATTTCTTCTGCCGCGCTGCAGGCAGGACCGAAAAACATCTGACCGAAAGGGAAAAGCAGGCGGGCATGGAACCAAAGTGGCTTTTCCCCGCCGAGGCGCTGGAAATATTCTCGAAGCACGCCGAGTTTGCCGCCGAAAACGAGGAAAAGCGGGGTATGTACCTCCGGGAATTCACGGTGCTCAACGCGCTTATGGACGAGTGACGGGAGGGCGCCATGTGGAAACTGGGCTGGATAGACCCGAGTGAATATCCCTTCGACTGCATGCTGCGCATGGAGCGCTTCCAGATACGCCTGATACTTGATTATCTGGAGGAAGCGGACAGGCCCGTTATGGGCATCGCGCTGAAAAATAATCCCAAGGTGGCGTGGCTGTGGAAGCAAAAGTGCCCCGAGCGCGCGGGGGAGATAGACGCGCTCGCCGCCCTCGCCCCGGACGGCATGGCCCCCGCCCGGGTGCGTCAAGCGGAAGAGACCATCCTGGGCGGGTACGAGGACTTCGTCATCTACACCACGCCCGAAGTCATGAACGAAAAGTGCGACTTCATACGCGGCTGGAAACCGGAAAGCCTGTACGAGATCTGCGAGCTTACCGGCAGGACGGTGCTGGACGTGGGCAGCGGCACGGGGCGGCTGGCGTTCGCGGCGGCTCAAAAGGCCGCGTTCGTGGCGGCGAGCGAGCCGGTGGACGCCCTTAGGGAGTTCATGCGGGACGAGATCGCGAAAAGGGGCATTACCAACATGCGGGTGTGCGACGGGCTGTGCCACAGTCTGCCTTTCCCGGACGACAGTTTCGATGTGACCATGAGCGGCCATGTGGTGGGGGACCTGTTTTGCGAGGAGGTCGCCGAACTCACCCGCGTCACGAAAAACGGCGGCTGGCTGCTGGACGTGCCCGGAGACCAGCGTACGCCTGCCCGCAGGAACGAAAAACTGCTTAATGACGGTTGGGAGGAACTGCCTTATCCGGGCACGTTCGGGCAGACCACTTACCGCTACAGGAAGCAGGTCAAGAAGTAGCGGAGGCATATACGCCGCCGCAGGGATCACTAATCACTGACTCGGAGAAGCATATGACATTCGAACTCAAGCCCGACTACGAACAGGTCAAACAGCGGTACATGGCGTTCTGGGAACGGGAGATGGTAGACCGTCCGCCCGTGTGCGTCGCCCTGCCCAAAGCGGGGGCGAGACCGTACGGGCGCAGGACATACGCATCACTGGAAGAAAAGTGGCTGGACATAGACGGGCGCGTGGAGGAGACGGCGGCGGGGCTTGAAAACACAGAGTTTTTGTACGACTCCCTGCCCGTCGCCTGGCCCAACCTGGGACCGGAGATCTTTTCCGCCTGGTGCGGCTGCCCCTACAGTTTCGGCAGGACCACCGCCTGGTCCCGTCCCGCGATAAACGACTGGGAGAGGGACTTTGAAAAGACGCGCCTTGACATGGACCATCCCCTGTTCAGGACCATGGAGGAGTTCACCCGGAAGCTGATCTCCCGGGGCAGGGGGCGCTTTATAGTGGGGCTTACGGACTTCCATCCCGGCGGCGACCATATAGCCGCGCTCCGCGGCGGGCAGACCCTGGCCATGGACCTGCTGGAAAACCCGGACTGGGTCAAAAGGGCGCTTGCCCGGGCGGAAGGGGAGTATTACGCCGCTTACGGGGTGTTTTACCGCATGGTACACGAGGCGGGCATGCCCACCACCAGCTGGACCACGCTGATAAACGACGGCACCTACTACATCACCTCCAACGACTTTTCCTGCATGATCAGCCGCGAGATGTTCAACGAGTTCTTCCTGCCGGGCATCGCGCGGGAGTGCGCGTTCTACGGGCGCTCCATATACCACCTGGACGGTCCCGGGGCACTCAGGCACCTGGACGCGCTGCTTGAGATACCCGAACTCGACGCGGTGCAGTGGGTGTGCGGCGAGGGCAACCAGGGCTACCACAAGTGGGTGGACGTATACAAGCGCATACAGGCGGCAGGCAAGGGGATACAGATGATGTGCGATATAAAGGAGCTGGACATGATATTCGAGACGCTCCGCCCCGAAGGCGTGTGGTTCTCGAACATTTCGGGCATCCGCGACAGGGAGACCGCGGAATATGCCGTCGGGCGGATAACGCGCTGGAAATAACGCGCCGATAATTAAAGGGAGCCGGAGGATCCGGCTCCCGCGCTTTTTGCCGGTTTGAGTTTTTTATTCTGCGTTTACGGTCAGGGAGGGGACCGCTTCGCAGTTTATGAGCTCAAACACGGTGGGAGCGTCGAAAGGCGCGCCCATGGCTGCCATTTCGTCGCTGTAAAAGCCGCTGCCCACGATGTCGCCTATGCCTTCGACGTTCGCCCCGGCGTTCACGCTCACGTTCAGCGCCCTGCAGTCGGTAAACACGGTCACGGGCATGCCAAGCTCTTCGCCGGGATAGCCGCCCGCGTAACCGGTGATGCCGCCGATCCAGAAGCAGTCGTCGCCCATGGTCAGCACCACGTCCTGCGCCGTAAGATCAGTGAACTGCTCCGAGGTGAAACCGCAGCCGGAGATGCCGCCTATGCCGTAGCAGCCGCTGCCGGCGGTCACGCTGCCGGTGGCAGTGCAGTTTACTACGCTGGTCATCTGCAGACCGCCGCCCACGATGCCCGCGTTGGCGGTGCCGTCGGGTATCACGATGTCGGCCTGAACGTCGCAGCCGCTTATCAGGCTGCCCAGACCCGCGCCGACGATGCCGCCGTACATGCCTTCCCGGCTGAGCTCGGTATAGTGCGCGGTGACTTTGCCGTTTACCAGTTTGATGTCTGAAATGGCGGAACAGTAGGCGTAGCCCACCGCGTCGGCGGCCATCACGCTGCCGTCCACGCAGGCGTTCTCCAGCGTGAAGTTGCCTATTTTGGCGTTTGCGGCGCAGCCGAACAGGCCCAGCGCCCAGCCTTCGGGCTGTTTGACGCTCAGGTTGCTGATGGTGTGGCCCTGCCCGTCAAACGTGCCGGTGAAAACGGCTGCCATGTCCGGCACCTCGCCTTCCTCGCCGCCGCCCATCACGAAGGCGCCTATGGGCGTCCAGTCGATCCCCGCCAGGTCTATGTCGGCAGTAAGCACGTAACTGCCGGAAAGATCCGCGCTGATCGCCGCCAGCTTTTCGGCGGAATCGATCTCTGTCACGACGGCATCCTGCTTTATCCAGCTGATGGCGCCGTCGTCGGCGGTAAGCGTCAGCACCGTTTCTCCCGCCTCGTTCACCGTCAGGGCGTAGGGGGCGGATTCGGCTTCGCCTTCAAGGTTGCTGAACGCCACATACAGGCCCGCGCCGTCTCCCTTTTCGCCCGTATCCGCGGCGAACGCCTCGAAATCGGCGGTCTTGACGCCGTTCATAAAGGTCTCGCCGTGGCCGTTCGAGTCTATGGTCATGCTGAGGTCAGCAGAAGCGTATTCCTCGCCGAAGGCGCTCAGGTCCGCCTTCCAGCTGCCCGTAAAGCCCAGCGCCTCCAGCTGCGCCGCCGCTTCCGGCGCATGGGCGGAGTAATCCAGGTTTTCAAGGCAGAACAGATTTATTACGTCGTCTGTCAGCTGCGCGTCCGCGTCCACGGGAAAGCCCGCCGCCAGCCAGTAGGCGTAAGGTCCGGCGTTGTACAGCTTAAGCGCGTCGGGATCGCTGCCGTAGCGGAATTCCAGATGGTAAGTCTCCTCGGGCGTGTCGGGCATCATGAAGAAGTATCTGAATTCGCCCGCGTCTTCGTCCGCCGTTTCATACAGGAAGCCCTCCATCATGCCGCCCAGCGACAGCGTGCCCGCGTAAGCATACTCGTGGCTGAACACCTTATCGCCGTTTCTGTCCGCGCCGCTTATCACGGGAGCGTCAAAGGTGATGGTGTTCACGCCGTTTATGAACAGGCAGTCGAACTGCGCGCCGTTTGAGCCGTCACCGAAGGCGTCGATCGCTTCCTGCCCGTAGAGCGTGCCGCTGCAGGCGGACTTCAAGAGCTCCGCGTACACGGGCGCGTTTTCGCTGCCGAGCACGGCGGCGCAGGGATCAAGCCATTTTTCGTCGTACTGTGGGTCGGTGATCACGGGGAACAGCGGCTCGTACGTGCCTTTTACCGCTTTAAGCAGGGCGGCTGCCCGGGCAGCATCGTCCGCTTCAGCGTTCTCTTCTGCAAGACCGAAGGAGAACAGCATGAGCTGCGCCAGCGCAAGAGAAAAGAATTTGCTCAAATTCGACTTCATAATATTTCCTCCATGTGATATTTGTTAGCGGGGACTAACTAATATCCTCAGAAAAACCGCCTGTATGCGTCGGATCCGTCACGAGTCTTGCCATATATGTTAGCCAACGCTAACAGTATAATATCATAAGGTCGCCCGCCTGTCAAGCGCGGCGGGCGCGGTTTATGCGCCGAACCGAAAGATTAACATAAACGGCGCGATAACCGAATGCGTCCGCCGTCCCGGGTAAACAGCCGCGCACGGTCGGGTGCAGGGCCTGCCGCTTTGGATGCGGCGGGTGCGTGCGGGGGGGGGAAGGCATGAAAAAAACCGCCGCGGATATTCCGCGGCAGCTGCTTTTTATCGTCATTCGGCGGAGCCGGAGTAGAACTCGGTCCGGGTGGGATTTGTCTGTATCAGTATGGAGCTCTGGTCGAAGGCGGCGATTAGCTCGTCCGCCGCGGCGTAAACCGCCTGTTTGTCGGCGTCGCTCAGGTAAATGACCAGCGTGTATTCCCTGTACTCGGTGCCTTCGTCGACCCAGCCGCCCTGGGCTTCCTGGATGGTGTAGCCGCCGAAACGGTCGATCAGGATCTTCCGGGCGACTTCCAAAGCTTCGCTCTGGGTGTATACGGGCTTGTTGGTGTCCTTGCCGTTGGTGCCCAGGTACAGCACGTACTGGACGTCTTCGGCGCCGTCTTCGCTGTCTTCACCGGCGTCTGCCGTGACGGCTTCCTCCCGGGGAGCGTCGGAGGGCACGCGGTCTTCCGCCAGTTCTTCGAGCCAGTGGAACGAGCCGGTCTTCACCACGTTTTCGCCGTAGATGGTGGTCCAGTCGTTGGCCATGGAGATCACGTTGTAACCGGAGGCTTCCCACTTTGCCGCCAGAGGCGCCGCCTTTTCGGCGTTGCCGTAGTCCCTGACCTCGTCGTCCGCAACCAGCATGAACGCCGCGCTTTTGTAGGCGTTGTTGTGGATGACGTAGTTGTGCATGCTCACGTCGCCGGAGGAGTTGCCGAAGGAGAGCACCGGGCGGCGCCCGATCTCCTGGGCGATCTGGAGCACCTTGTTGGTCTAAAGGTTCTTGATGAGCAGCCTGTCGGTGCGCAGCACGTCATCGGCGTCGCTGAATACGTAATCCAGCCCGTCCGTTTCGCCCTGTCCGCTGGCTTCCAGCTCCACGTCCATGCCGATTATGTTTTCGTAGGGGATGTCGACCATGTCCTCAATGAACACGCGGCAGATGAAGCGGTCGCTGCCGGAGCACACGTAGCAGGTGAAGCCGTTGTCCTGCAGATACTCGACCACTTCCGCCATGGGAAGATAGTATGCCTCGCCGTAGGTCATGCCTTCGAAGCCGTCCGCTTCCCTGAGCAGGATTTGGTTCACGAAGTCCTCGAACTCGAACAGGCTCATCCCGGCGTAGGCGCGGGCGGCCTGGACCGCGTGGCGCATGGGCATGTCGGAGGGGAAGGAGTTGTCAAGCGCGCAGTCCCTTAACAGGCGGCCCACTTCCAGCATTTCGGAGTCGGGCTCGATATCGGGATCCTTGAGTATGCGCCAGGCGAGCATGTAGTACTCGAGATAGGTGGGGTAGAGCTCGCCCATCAGGGTGCCGTCCATGTCGAACACGGCGATGCGGTCGAATTCGGGGATGTAGTCGGGGGACTCTTCGTCCGTGACCGCTTCCACGTAAGAGATCAGCGCGTTAAGCGCGGGAGCGTCCGGCTTCCACAGGGTGAAGGGGCTTTCTTCGTCTTCCGCGAAGGCGGACCCGGCGCAGGCGATAAGCAGCGCCAGAGCAAGACAGGTCAGTGTCCTTAACAGTTTGGTCATTTGCGGTTCCTCCGTGTTTTGCAGTCTATCCGCGCGGATGCGAGGGCAAACTTAAGCGGCGTCCCGAAAGGGCGCCGCTTAAGCCGCGCGCGGTCAGTTCATCTTCTTGATTATGGTCATTTCCACCGTGCGGCCCTTTATGGACACTTTCACGTCGTCCGCCACGCGGGCGACCACGGACTTTTCCAGTTCGTCCCAGGCTTCCTTGGCGGCAGGATCGTCTTCCTTCACCTTGTCGGAGAGCGCGCCCACGTACCTGATCAGGGACCATTCCTTTTCCAGGGAGGTCATTCCGGTCTGCTCGAACATGTCGGGGGCGAGCAGGGGGCTGGTGACGGAGGCCACGTCGCTGTCCATGCTCTGGTCGAAGAAGTCCCTGAGCCGGCCCATAAGCCCTCTGGCGGACTCGTTTTTGCCGGTGCTGGACACGGAGAGCAGCTTTTCGCGCTTGTCGCTGTCCATGGGAGTTACGACCTTCAGGTGCAGGCGGTACACGCCGTCCTCGTCCTCGATCCAGAACTCGCCTTCCTGTTCGCCGGTGATGGAGCGCATCATGCCCATCATTTCCTCGGCCAGGAGCCTTAAGTGCAGGGCCTGCTTATGCCCCAGTTCCTTGTACGCGGCGACCTTTTCGACCTGCGCCAGGGCGGTCTCCATCTGCCTGCCGCTGCTGGATACGCTGATGATGTCAGTCTTCATGCTGCTTACCTCATTCTATGCAAAGTACGTCGGAGAAGCCGGTCACGTCCAGCACTTCCTTCACGATCTCGTTGACGTTGATGAGCTTGAATCCGCCCTTGTCGCTGAACGTCTTGTACGCCCACAGTATCGCCCGCAGCCCTGCGGAAGAGATGTAATCGAGCTTTGCCATGTCCAGCGTGAGGCTTTGCGCGGAAGGCATGCAGTCCTTCAGCTCTTTTTCGAACTCGGGAGCGGTCAGAGTGTCCAGGCGGCCTTCGGGCGCCAGGGTGAGGCGATCGCCGTCTTGGGTCCTGGTGATTGTCATATTCTTACCTCCTTGATGAATGCGGCTGTGATATGTTCAGAAGCGCCCCAAAGGCGTGCGCGGTCACTTAGTGACCGCCTCCGCGGGAGGGCAGCTCGTGAATGTCGTAGGTCTCGAAATAGATGTCGTAGGCGGTCTCGACGTCCCCAGAAAGCTCGATCAGCGCGCCCGCCTGGAACATGGAGGACAGGCTGCCGGAAGGCGCCTGCCAGGCGGCGTTGGATACTACGCGGATGTCGCTGCCGTTGAGCAGCGCCCGGGCGCCGAACAGAAGCGCGCCGGTAAAGATGTGGTAGTCGCTGGAGACTATGGCGAGCTTATCGACCTGCGGCGCGTTTTCGGCCAGGATCTGGAAGGTGTAGATCGCGTTCTGGGCGGTGGTCAGGGACCTGTCTTCCGCGAACACGCGCGCCTCGTCCACGCCGTTATCGATGAGCCAGGCGGCCATGCGTCCCGCCTCGGTGGCTTCGGGAGCGTTAAAGGCGGTGCCGCCGCCGGTGCACACGATATACGCGTTGGGATACCGTTTGGCGCATTCGAGCGCCACGTTCAGGCGCCCTATGAGCTCGTCGCGCATGGTGCCGTCGGGGTTCAGTTGGAAGCCCAGCACCACAAAGCACAGGCTGCCGTCGTCCGGCAGGTCTTCAGGCACTGCATAGTTCACTTCCACCGGGGTCTGCCAGATATCCATTATGGCCGCCCATTTTGCGCCCAGCTCGGGGTTGAGTTTCTTAAGCGCGTCCAGAGACTCGGTATCGGTCTCGCCGTAGGCGGCGTAGGTGACCACGGCGCGCTCGATCAGCGCCTGAGCGGGGGACACCGCCGCTTCCTCGCCAAACGCGCAGCAGACCAGCGCGACGGCCAGGCACAGGACCGCAGTGAGCAAAAACTTTGCCTGTTTCATATGCTGTGCTCCTTAAGTATTATACTCCCAAAGGCGTGCGGGGTACAGCGTTACAGGCTGCCGCCCAGGTTTTCCAGCGTGTCGATCACCACTACGCAGTCTTCCGTCACGCTTTGCATGATGCGCTTCATCACGTTCTCCGGCACCGCCACGCAGCCGCCCGTCCAGGGCTTCTGGGGACCGAAGCAGTGCAGGAATATGGCGGAGCCGCGGCCGGGGGTGCCGTCCTCGTTGAAGGAGATGTTAAGGCAGTAACGGTACTGGAATTCGTAATCCACTATGTGCTCGCTGTCGTCCATGAGCAGCTCCGGCACGTCGCGGATATCCACCATCTGGTTGTAGAAGCGCTCGGGGTCGCCGGACCAGTAGGTGTTTTCGTCGACTTGGAAGTAATCCAGCGCGCAGCCGGGGTCGGGGGCGATACCGAAGGCTTTGTTGAAGCGGTACACGCCCGCGGGCGTCTGGCCGCAGCCTTCCTTGTGGTCCGCGTCGGCGCACAGGCCGTTTTTGCCCACGAAACCGGGAGTGGAGAGGATCTGCATCCAGGTGCCGTCCCCGGTCTTACGGTGCATGGATATGTAAGCGGTGGTCTTGTCCATGCCTATGCCGGCCACTATGAACAGCTGGGAGGCGTCTTTTGCCTGGGGCAGGGTGCAGACCCAGTCGGGGGAAGCGGTCTCGCCGTACGTATCGGCGAAGAGGGGAGAGGCGCCTGTTTCGCCTTCCGCGAGGGCGGAAATGCCAAGCGCCAGCGCGAGCGCGACGATGAAAACGAGTATATTCTTCATAGTTTCAAACCCTCAATAAATACCGGTCCGGTCTCGGATCGGTCTGAGATCATTTTACGGAAGCGCGGCTCACCGGGAAGGTGAAGTACACGTCCTTGCAAGGTTCGTCTTTCAGGGTGAAGTGCCACCACTCGCCTTCGTAGGGCGCAAAGCCCCGGCGCGTCATGGCGTCCCTGAGGAGCATGCGGTTTTGGAGCTGCGCGTCAGTCACGCCGGCGTAACCGGGGCGGCTGAGTTCCCCGAAGTAGTCGAAGGGGCCGCCCATGTCGAGTTCCCGCCCCGAAGCCATGTCGAACAGGGTGAGGTCCACCGTGCTGCCCCGGCTGTGCCCGGAATGTTCGGCGATGAAACCTTTGGGAAAGAGCTCGTCCTTTTCCAGTTCGGGATAAAAGTACGCTTTCATGCGGGTATCGCTTAGGTCCTGTGCCCAGGCGACGAAGCGGTCCACCGCCTTCTGGGGACGGTAGGCGTCGAATATCTTAAGGCGGAAGCCCATTTGCATCACGTCGTCGCTTATGCGCCTGAGCGCTTCGGCTGCCGGCTTTGTCAGCAGCGCCACGGGTTCCTCATAGCCGTCTATGCGGTCGCCCACGAAGTTGTAGGTGGAAAAATAGCGTATCTCCAGTATCGCGTCGGGCACCGCGTCGCTTAAAAGCACGAAGCCCGAAGCGTCGCCAGAAAGCTTTACCTCGGCTTTCCCGGCGGATGCGGCAAGCGGTCCAAACATGGCACAGGCCCTCCCGTGAGCAGCGTTTTCGTGGGGTACGGGTTGTCAGTAGATCACGTGCTCCATTTCGGCGTATGCGGCGAACAGCTCCAGGCAGGCTTCGCGGTCCAGGCACACAAGGTAGTCTTTCAGACTTTCCCGGCCGCCCGCCAGGGAATCGAACTCCTCGTCCCTGAAGCCGATAAGCGCGTTGTCCTCTATGGTGCAGCCGTAGTACACCTTGTCGATGTTGGCCCACAGGCAGGCGTACAGGCACATGGGGCAGGGTTCGCCCGTGGTGTATATCTCGCAGCCGCTCAGGTCGTATGTGCCCAGGTTTAGGCAGGTGTCCCGTATCGCCGCCACCTCGCCGTGGCAGGTGGGGTCGTTGTTTTTGAGCACCATGTTGTGGCCGCGGCCCGCCACTTCGCCGTCCTTGACTATAACCGCGCCGAAAGGGCCGCCGTGGCCGCAGGTCACGCCGTACAGCGCCTCGTCTATTGCCAGCTGCATGAAAGGATCCCCGGCGTTTATGCGGATGCTGTTTTCCGCGTGTTCCGGGCCAGGGACGGCGGGCGCCTGGGCGCTTTTAAGCGGCAGGGGCACGAACGCCAGCGCCGCGATAAGCAGGTATATGAGCGCGTGGACAGAAAGGGCCATAATATCCTCCCTTTACGGGTGAGCGGTGGTGCCTATGTCTTCACCCATGGCGGCTTTATATATGTTTTCGAGGCTGTCCATCTTGAACACGCGTATGGCGGGCACATGCCTGTCCATGCACAGCACGAAGGCGGAGGTGTCCATAACGCCCAGGCGCTTGTCGATGGCCTCTTTGTAGGTGATGTCCTTGTACATGACCGCGTCGGGGTACTTGTTGGGGTCCTTGTCGAATATGCCTTCCGCGCCGGTGCCCTTGAACACCGCGTCCGCCTTCAGCTCCGCGGCTCTGAGCGCCGCGCCGGTGTCGGTGGTGAAGAATGGGTTGCCGGTGCCGCCCGCCACGAACACTATGTTCCCGTTTTCCAGGGCTTCGTCCGCCCGGTCCGCCCGGTACAGTTCCGCGAAGCGGGTCATCTCCTGGGCGGTGAACACCCTGGCCTTGCCGCCCAGGCGGTTCACTGCCTCGGCGCAGCACAGGGCGTTAAGCACCGTGGCGAGCATGCCCATCTGGTCGGCGGTCACGGCGTCCATGTCGGGATTGAAGCGGCCGCGCCAGATATTGCCGCCGCCCAGGATCACCACCAGCTGGATGTCTTCGGACGCGATCTTATTGAGCATGCGGGCGCATTCGTCCACCCGGTCCTTGTCAAACACGCTGCCGCCCGCACCGAGGGGGGCAAGGGTCTCACCGGAGAGCTTGAGCACAATGCGGCGATACATATTTATACCTCTCAATCAGCTTTATAAAACCGGGCGCTCACGCGGGCGACATAATCGGCCGGATCACGCCCGGTCTGTGTTTTCCGGGTAATAATAAAAGGGGAGAAGTCCCCTTTTATTATCTGTATCAGGTGTTTACTTGTTTACCTTGGCGGCCTGCTCGGCAACCTCGGCGGCCAGGTCGTTGACCTTCTTCTCAAGGCCGTCACCCATGCGGTAGCGGGTGAAGCGGACGATGTTCAGGCCCTTGTTCTCCTGGTCGATCATCTTCTGCACGGTGAGGCTGTCGTCCTTGACGTACAGCTGCTCAAGCAGGCAGACTTCCTGATAGAACTTGTTGATGCGGCCC
>JAIKYG010000093.1:0-2147 GCA_024683475.1 Clostridiales bacterium
CCCTATACATCGGAATGCAAGCCGGTCGAACTGTATCTGAACCATCAGTACAACGGCGCGTATATCCTGCAGGAAAAGGTTGAGATTGGCGAAAACCGTATCGATATACGGGATCTGGAAAAAGCTACCCAGGCGCTCAACAAAAAGGAACTCGGCGAGTATCCGGCAGCGGGCAGCAAAAAGTCGGTAAAAGGCAAGTACAAATATATCGAGATCCCGGAGAATCCACAGGATATTTCGGGAGGATATCTGTTGGAATACGAATGCTCGGCGGAGCGCTACAACAGCGGTCCGTCCGTCTATACCACAGACCGGGGAAAGCTCATCGTCGTACAGGAACCGGAAAACGCATCCAAGGCGCAGATGGAATATATTTCCGGTTTCATGCAGGGATTTGAAAACGCGATATTCTCAGACGACGGCATTGATCCGAAAAGTGGGAAACGGTACGACGAGTTCATCGATTTTGAATCGTTGGTGCTGAAATACATGCTGGAGGAAATATCAAAGAACCTGGACGGCAACAAATCCAGCCAATTCTTCTACAAGCCCGATGATACGGTGAGCGTTACTGCTTTTGCAGGTCCTGCCTGGGACTATGACTCCACTTTCGGCGATTACGGCCGTGCCAAGGACAGCAAGGGCCTTGTGGTGCCGACAGGCTTTTATCACAACACCATCGACCGTCTGGGCTATTGGTGGCCGCATTTGTACGCTAAGCCGGAATATTATGACGCTGTCCGCCGCATGTGGCAGGAACGCTATGCGCCGGCGCTGCGGGTCGTGCTGGGCATGGAAAAGGATAAGACGAGCCGTCTTCAGTCCATTGAAGAATATGCTGCGGCGATTGAAAAGAGCGCGGCCATGAATTTCATCCTGTGGCCCATGCGCCAGAGCAGCGAGAATATCGCCCGCTGCGGGAAAACGTTCAAGGCGAATATCGAGTACCTGACGGATTTCATCAGCAAGCGGTATGACTTCCTGAATGGCGAATGGGGATCGAAGTAACCTGCGCTCCCCGAAGTGAAAACACAATGCGGAAAGTCGGGGCATATTGGCCAAAAAACAGTTGACAGCGCACTTCATTTATGATATCTTATTCGGGCAGCCGCTTGAGAGGGGCTTTTAAATGCGCGCTTTACGCGCTGCCTCACGGTATGGCACCGTTCTTTGCCTTCGAGACAAGCTCAGCGGACAATTAATTAAGGAGGTGCTGCTAAAGTGTACGCTATTATTGCGACAGGCGGCAAACAGTATCGCGTTTCAGAGGGCGATACCATCTATGTGGAAAAGCTGGACAACGAAGCGGGCGACATCGTGACCTTCCCGGTGATGATGCTCTCCGGCGAGACCATTGCGGTCGGCAATCCCTTCATCGAGGGTGCGACCGTGACCGGTAAGATCGTCCGCCAACTCCGCGGTGAAAAGATCCGCATCCTCAAGTACAAGAGCAAGAAGAACTATCGCCGCAAGGCTGGCCATCGCCAGGCCTATACGCAGGTGGAAATCACCGGTATCAACGGCTGATATGACCCGCTGCGTCCTGTATACCGCCAAGGACGGACAGGTGATCGGTTTCCTCTGCGCAGGCCATGCGGCTTACGCGGATGAAGGACAGGACATCGTCTGTGCAGCAGTATCCGTGCTGACGGAAACCTGTGTGAACGCGCTGGAGCGCGTGGCGCACGTGACGCCGATCATCCGCACAGGGCCGGGCTTCCTGGCAGCAAGGCTGCCGAAAGGTACCGGGAATCGGGACGCGAACACATTGCTAAACGGTATGACTGAGGGGCTGCGCGATATCGCAGCGCAGTATCCCGACCATTTCCGCCTCGACATGAGGGCGGTATCCGAATGGAGGTAATCAAATGCTTCAGCTGAATCTGCAACTTTTCGCCCATAAAAAAGGTATGGGCTCCACCCGTAACGGCCGTGAGAGCGAAAGCAAGCGTCTGGGCCCGAAGCGCGCGGACGGTCAGTTCGTGAAAGCCGGCAACATCCTGGTTCGCCAGCGCGGCACCGCCATCCAGCCCGGCCTGAACGTGGGCATCGGCAAGGACGATACCCTGTTCGCCAAGGAAAGCGGCATCCTGCGCTTCGAGCGCAAAGGCCGTGACGGCAAGCAGGCTTGCGTATATCCCGCAGCC
>JAIKYG010000011.1:0-87695 GCA_024683475.1 Clostridiales bacterium
GATTGGTGAAAGAATCCATTTCATCCGCTCCCTGCGGGGCATGACGCAGAAGTATTTGGGTATGATGGTCGGCTTTTCGGAAAAGACGGCCGATGTTCGCATGGCACAGTATGAAACCGGCGCTCGAACCCCCAAGGCCGATCTGACCGCAGAGCTGGCCAGAGTACTGGATGTATCTCCTAAAGCGCTGGATGTGCCGGAGATCGACAGCTATGTTGGGCTGATGCACACGCTTTTTGCGCTGGAGGATATATACGGACTCAAGATCGGAGAGATCGACGGCGAAGTTTGCCTGCGGCTGGATAAGGCTAAAGGATCGACTTATCTTCAGCTCTTTGATATGTTTCGTTCCTGGCGGGAACAAGCCGCCAAGCTGGAGCGCGGAGAGATCTGCAAAGAGGAGTATGATTGCTGGCGGTATAAGTACCCGGAGTTGGATCAATCCGGGCGGTGGGCCAAAGTGCCCACGCAAGCTCTGTCCGATGCGCTGATTGAAGAATTGAAAAAAGAATAAATGTCTGTCCAAAGGCAAAAAGAAAGAGGTCAACCCGACTTACGCAAAAGTCAGGTTGACCTCTTTGGTTTATGGATGTTGGGTGACAGCACACTCGCAAACCCTTGGATTTGCACTCGACAAATCTCAGATTCTCGTGCTATCAATTTGCTATCACTCGGAGTAGCGGGAACTCAAAAGTCCAGTATTTTCAAGGCCTCGCGGTCTCGAAGAATCACTTTTTCCTTATTCCCACTCTATCGTGGCGACGGGCTTGGGACTTAAGTCGTACAGCACGCGGTTCACGCCGGGGACTTCGCTGGTCACGCGCAGGGTGATGGTCTCAAGCACTTCCCAGGGCAGGCGGGGCACGGAGGCGGTCATGGCGTCAACGGTGTTGACCGCGCGGATGACCACGGGATACTCGTCCACGCGTCCGTCGTCCCTTACGCCGGTGGAGGTGACGTCGGGGATAAGGGTGAAGTACTGCCATACCTTGCCTTTAAGCCCGGCTTTTTCGAACTCTTCGCGCAGGATGGCATCGCTTTCGCGCACCTTTTCAAGCCGCTCGCGGGTGATGGCGCCCAGGCACCTTACGCCCAGACCGGGGCCGGGGAAGGGCTGGCGCTCCACCATGCCTTCGAGCAGACCCAGGGCGCGGCCGACGGCGCGCACTTCGTCCTTGAACAGCATCTTTAACGGCTCGACCAGCTCGAACTTCTCGGCGATGTCCTTGGGCAGGCCGCCCGCGTTGTGGTGGGACTTGACTATCTTGGCTGTCTTGGTGCCGCTTTCGACTATGTCGGGATAGATGGTGCCCTGGCCCAGCAGCTCTATGCCGTCCAGCTTGCCCGCTTCCTCGCGGAACACCTCGATGAATTCGTCGCCTATGATCTTGCGCTTCTGCTCGGGATCGCTCACGCCCGCGAGGCGGTTTAAGAACCTGTCAACGGCGTCCACGTAGATGAGGTTCGCGCCCAGCTGTTCCTTGAACACCTTGATGACCTGCTCGGGCTCGTTTTTGCGCAGCAGGCCGTGGTTCACGTGCACGCAGGTCAGCTGATCGCCCACGGCCTTGATGAGCAGCGCCGCGACCACGGAGGAGTCCACGCCGCCGGACAGCGCCAGCAGCACCTTGCGGGAGCCAATCTGCTTTCTGAGCGCTTCGACTTCGGCTTCGATGAAGCTTTTCACGCTCCAGTTCCTTTCGGCGCCGGTCTTGGTTATGAAAGCGTCAAGCTGTTTGGAGGGATCCTCGTCCCAGGCTTCCACGTCCGCTTTTTCGCTGCCGGAGTAACCCGCCTTGAGCACGGGCAGACCCAGCGCGTAGATGCCGTGGTCCACGTCGATATTCCTGCCGTCCAGCACATGGTTGGGACCGCCGTTGACGATGATGCCCTGTATGCCGGGGGCGTTCTTAAGCTCGGCGGGGGAGACGTCGTAATTGAATATCTCGCTGTACACGCCAAGTTTTCTTAATTCCCTTGCGATGAAAGCGTTCTGATTGCTGCCCAGATCCACGATAGCTATCATGCTTCTTGCCATAAACCTGCCGCCTTTCAAAAAAAGTATGGCGTATTATAGCATGCCGCAATGTTAAAATCTATCATATCGCCAAACATGTACATATATTTCACAAAAAGAAAACGTTGACAAATCCGTTCGCAAGTGCTATCATTTCGTTCAACGGCGATGACGGAGACGGTGTCCGCTATTCCGCCCAAGAGAGCCCGCGTTTGGTGAGAGCGGGTGCGGGGGAGCGGTCAGATCCTATCACTTCCGAGCCGGACGGGTGAACCTTATTAGCCCGTCCCGCGGGCGCGGCGTTAGGGGCGCAGGGCTTGACAGAGCCTGACAAAGCGGCGCATAAGCGCAATTTGAGTGGTACCACGGGAGTTTATTCCCGCCTCAAGGGTTTCCTTGAGGCGGTTTTTGTTTTCAGGACTAACGCGTAAGGAGAAAAATATGAACACAGGTGTTGACCAGCAGCTGAAGGAGATCGCGTCCAGAATAAAGGAACTAAGGGAGATCGCGGGCTATTCCCAGGAGGAGATGGCCCGGAAGACCGAGGTCAGCCCCGAACTGTACCGGCGCTACGAACTGGGTGAACTGGACTTTCCCTTCACCTTCATACACAAGTGCGCGCTGGAGATGGGCGTGGAGATCACGGACATCATGGAAGGCCGCTCCGCCCACCTAAGCGGGTACACCGTGACCCGCGCCGGCCAGGGCATGATGACCGCCAAGGAGACGGGGCTTGAGATCCGCCAGCTGGCGCCCATGTTCAAAAACAAGATCGCCGAGCCCTATTACGTCAGGTACGAGTTCGACGAAAAGCAGCAGTCCCGCCCCATCCACCTGACCCGCCACAGCGGTCAGGAGTTCGACCTGATCCTGTCCGGCGCGCTGAAGGTGCAGGTGGGCGAGCATACGGAAGTGCTGCGCGAAGGCGACAGCATCTATTATGACTCCTCCAAGCCCCACGGCATGATAGCTGTGGAAGGCAGGGACTGCCTGTTCCTGGCGGTGGTGCTGCCGGGTGAGGAGACCGTGCAGGAGGAGATCAGCCAGACCATCGCCGCCGCGAGGAGCGCGGAAAAGCTGATCTACGACAGCTATGTGAGCACGAAGGAGACGCCCGAAGGCCTGCCCACGGAGCTTTCCTACAAGAACATAGATTCCTTCAACTTCGCCTTCGACATAGTGGACGTGCTGGGCAATACCAAGCCCGGCAAGCTGGCGCTGCTGCACCTTGACAGGGAAAAGCACGAGACGCTGTTCACGTTCAAGCAGATGGCACGGGAATCCGGCCGCGCCGCAAACTATTTTAAGGCGCTGGGCATAAAGAAGGGCGACCGGGTCATGCTGATACTGAGGCGGCACTACCAGTTCTGGATCTGCGCGCTGGCGCTTATGAAGATCGGCGCGATATTCATTCCCGCCACCAACCAGCTGGTGGAGCACGACCTGACCTACCGCTTCAACGCCGCGGGAGTGAGCGCGATAGTGTGCACCGCTCTGGGCGGGGTCAAGGAGCAGGTGGAGCTGGCGGAAAAACTGTCTCCCACGCTGAAGACCAAGGTGCTGGTCGAGGGCGAAAGGGAAGGCTGGAAGAGCTTCGACACGGAGTACAAGATGTACTCCAGTTCCTTCGAGCGCACCGACGAGTGCATAAAGGGCGACGAGCCCATGCTGATGCTGTTCACCAGCGGCACCACCGGCTATCCCAAGATCGCCGTGCACAGCTGCAAGTACCCGCTGGGCCATTTTATGACGGGCAAGTACTGGCACTGCTCCTCCCCGGAAGGGCTGCACTTCACCATTTCCGACACGGGCTGGGGCAAGGCACTGTGGGGCAAGCTGTTCGGACCCTGGATGAACGAGACCGCCTCCTTCGTGTACGACTTCGACCGCTTTAACGCGGGCGATATACTGCCCCTGTTCGCCAAGTATCACATCACCAGCTTCTGCGCGCCGCCCACCATGTACCGCTTCATGATAAAGGAAGACTTGAGCAAGTTCGACCTGTCTTCCATCGAGCACGGCACCATCGCAGGCGAAGCGCTGAACCCGGAGGTGTTCCACCGCTTCCGCGAGGCTACGGGCATAAGCCTTATGGAGGGCTTCGGACAGACGGAGACCACGCTGGTGATAGGCAACCTGTCCGGCATGCGCCCCAAGGTGGGCTCCATGGGCAAACCCGTGCCGGGCTACGACGTGGACATAATCGACCACGACGGCAATCCCGTGGGCTACGGTGAGACGGGCGAGATTGTGATAAAGCTGGAAAAGGGACGCCCCTGCGGGCTTATGCTGGGCTACTGGAACAACGAGACGGGCAAGCCCGAAATGGACAGCTCGGACGGCTACTTCCACACCGGCGACACCGCCTGGCGGGACGAGGACGGCTACTTCTGGTATGTGGGCCGTGTGGACGACCTTATCAAGTCTTCCGGCTACAGGATCGGGCCGTTTGAGATCGAAAGCGTCATAATGGAGCTGCCCTACGTGCTGGAGTGCGGCGTGTGCGCCGCTCCCGACGAGATAAGGGGCCAGGTGGTCAAGGCGTGCGTGGTGCTCACCAGAGGCAAACAGCCTTCCGACGCCCTGAAAAAGGAGATACAGGACTACGTGAAGAGCCGCACAGCGCCGTACAAGTATCCCCGCATAGTGGAGTTCCGCACCGAACTTCCCAAGACCATAAGCGGAAAGATAATAAGGAACCAGCTGTAAACAAACGGGCGGGATAATTCCCGCCCGCAGCTTTTTGCCTTTGCCGCGGGAAGCACCTGAGGCGAGGGATCGACAGACGCGATCAGGGCAGAAAATGAATACAGACCACAGTCTGTTTTGAAGGCTATATGTGCCGCGAAATACCGACTGTGGTCTTTTTTATCCGATTCGCTAGTGCCTCAGCATGAAAACAGACCGTAGTCTGGTATATGCACCTTTAATAACAGACCGTAGTTTGTATTTGAGCTCACTAAACGGTCACGCTAAATACAGACCAAAGTCTGCAATTTAACCGTTATAAAAAGACTATAGTCTGTATAAACGACCTGAAATTACAGACCGTAGTCTGTTTTTTGGACACCGGATATTCCGGAAACTAAGAATATGCGGTAAATAACGGGCATAACGATAGCAATCCGCATCGCGGAATAGCGGAAAGTCCCTGTGCTTTCTCTTTGGCAGGTTAAATTTTCTTGAACCGTTGACATTGATATACGCTGCGCGGTATAATAATCTGCGTGTCAATCCGCTCACAGCCCCGGGCGTTTGATGAATTGTCGGGCATGCTTGACCTCATGCCGGAGACATCAGTATTGATATTGATTTTGGAGGAAACGAAATGAGCACTTTCATGGCAAAGCCCGCTAATGTCGAGCGCAAGTGGTACTTGATCGACGCGGACGGCGTGGTGCTGGGCAGGCTGGCCAGCCAGGTAGCCCTTATGCTGCGCGGCAAGCATAAGCCCACCTTTACCCCCCACGTAGACACCGGCGACTTCATCATCGTCGTAAACACCGATAAAATCGCCCTGACCGGCAACAAGCTGGATCAGAAGGTTTACTATCATCATTCCGGTTATCCGGGCGGACTCAAGGAGACCAAGTACCGCGACCTCATGGCCAAGAAGAGCGAATTTGCCCTTAAGAAGGCCGTCGCCGGCATGCTCCCCAAGGGACCCCTGGGCCGCAAAATGCTGAAAAAGCTCAAGGTTTACGCGGGCAGCGAGCATCCCCATGCCGCCCAGCAGCCCGAGACCTTCGTGATCAAGTAATTGGGAGGAGGACGTAAAAAATGTCAGAGATCAACTTCAGCGCGGTAGGCAGAAGGAAAAAGGCCGTTGCCCGCGTGCGTCTTATCCCCGGCGAAGGCAACATCACCGTAAACAAGCGCAGCCTGGACGAGTACTTCGGTCTTGAGACCCTTAAGACCGTGGTCCGCCAGCCCCTGACTCTCACCGAGACTGCCGGCAGGTTCGACGTGGTCGTATCCGTGCGCGGCGGCGGCTACACCGGCCAGGCCGGCGCTATCCGTCACGGCATCGCCAGGGCCCTTGTAAAGGCTGACGAAGAGCTCAAGTCCGCCGTCAAAAAGGCCGGCTTCCTGACCCGCGATCCCAGAATGAAGGAGCGCAAAAAGTACGGTCTCAAGAAGGCCCGTAAGGCTCCCCAGTTCTCCAAGCGTTAAACGAGACCGAGCGATATACGAAAACCCCCGGAAATTCAGCGTTTCCGGGGTTTTTTATGCGGCATCGGCGTCCATCGGATGTTCAGGTATGTATAATAATATGTGGAGGCGGGATCAACATGGAAAAGGCGACAAAAAGACACCTGGCGGAGGTTGCCGGGAAAGCGGCTCAGGTCCCTTTTCACGGCTATATCGATGGGGAAGGATCAAATCTTGAGCCGATCGTTCGGTTTTTCCCGAAGTGGACGCTGAGAGAAGCCGACGGATTATGGTGCGCGGCATTTGTATATTACTGCTGCCGCGAGGCGGGATTTGAGATCCCCATCAAGCCGGACGCATGCAAGACCTGCCATCTGGCGGGCTGCATCGCCTGGGAAGAATTTGCGCAGGGGGATGCTCGGATAGAGTACCGCAAGTCAGAAGAAAGCTTCGTTCCGGAAGCCGGCGATATCGTCATCTATGACAGGGTTTTTGAGGACCGGGCGCATGACCATATGGGCATCGTCCTGCAGAACTCCCGAGACACGATCATCGCCGCGGAAGGAAACCTGAACAATGCGTCGGGGATCATAGAGCGCCCGAAAGATGAGCATATACGGGCCTATATCAGGATACCGGACGGATACGGGACAACGGGAGATAATTATATATCATAGGACAGGAACCCCGGTCCTTCATCAGACCCCGGAAGCGTACGGCTCCCGGGGTTTTTGTATATCGCTTCAGGTTTGTAAGAATAAATCCTGTTCCTTTCCGGTGCGGAATATGGTATAATACCTCAAAACAGCCGCCGTTCGCGGGAAAGGAGAGTACATGGAAACAGTAAAGATACTCGATCGGCTGATAAAGGCGCAGGGCGTCACCGGCTTCGAGAGATCCGGCATCACGCAGACCGTAAAAGAGTTATTCTGTGAGTTCACCGAAGGCTTTGCGGGAGCGAAGGTATGGTCGGACGTCAACGGCAACGCGTTCGCGCAGGTGGGCGAGAGCGGACCCACCGTGATGATAATGGCCCACATGGACGAGGTGGGCATGATGGTCACCAGGATAGAGGACAACGGCATGCTGCGCATCGCCTCCGTGGCGGGAGTGGATCCCCGGGTGCTGCCGGGCAGCCGCGTGCGCGTGTGCGGGAAAAAGGAGCTTATGGGCGTGGTAGGCGCCGTGCCGCCCCACCTGACTGCCTCCAAGGACAAGGCATACAAGTGGGACGAGCTCACGGTCGACCTGGGTCTTAGCAGGGAACGCGCCTGCGAGTTCGTTTCTGTAGGCGACCGGGTGACCTTCTGGCCCGACGACGTGCTTGAGCTCAAAAACGGGCTTGCGGCCTCCAAATCCCTGGACGACAGGGCGCTGGTGGCGGCGGAGCTTTACTGCCTGGAGCTGCTCAAAAAGCGCAGGTTCGACTGCAAGGTGGTCATGGTCGCTTCCGTGGACGAGGAACATTCGGGCCTGGGCGCCATAACGGGCACGTGGAGCGTGAAACCGGACATGGCGATAGTGATGGACGTCACCTTCGGCAAGTCCGCATGCAGCCCCGACTGCTTTGATATGGACAAGATCGCCTTGGGACTGGGCCCCAACATCCACCCGAAGATGTTCGGGATGCTCAAAGACGCGGCGGACAGCGCCCGGGTCGCCTGGGACTACGAGCCTGTGATGGGCGCCACCGGCACCGACGCCACGGACGTGCAGATAAGCGGCGTGGGCGTGCCCTGCGGCCTGGTGTCGCCGCCGCTCAGATACATGCACACCAACGCGGAGGTCATCAGGATCGAGACGCTCTTCAACTGCGGCAGGGTGTGCGCCGAATTCATTACCGCGCTGGGCGGGGACTGGAGGGATAAGCTGTGCCTCGACTGAATGAGATCGGTTTAAGCGATACATACCTTAAGGAGCTTTCCGAGCTGCGCGGCGTGTGCGGCGACGAGGGCGCGGTGCGCAGGTTCATCCGCGAAAAGGTGACGCCCCTGTGCGACGAGGTGTTCACCGACACCATGGGCAACCTGTACGCCCACAAAAAGAAGACAGGCACGCCCGTGGTCGCCCTGACCGCCCACATGGACGAAGTGGGCATGCTGATAAAGAAGATAAGTGACGACGGCGAACTGGAGTACGACTACGCGGGGCTGGATCCCCGGGTCATGCCCGGCAGGCGGGTGTACGTGGGCAAGGATGCGGTGCCGGGAGTGATAGGCACCAAGGCCATCCACCTGCAGTCCGATGAGGAACGCGAGAGCAGCGTGCCCCACAAACGCCTGACCATAGACATTGGCGCGAAGAACAAAGAAGACGCCGAAAAGTACGTGAACATAGGCGATTACGCCTGCTTTACCACCAAATTCGAGGAGTTCGGCGAAGGGCTGTTTACCGGCAAGGCGCTGGATGACCGGGTGGGCTGCGCTGTGCTGATGGCGCTGCTGACCCAGGATTACGAATGCGACCTTTACGCCGCCTTCACCGTGCAGGAAGAAGCGGGCCTCAGGGGCGCGAACCTGGTGGCAGACCACGTCAAGCCGGCCATAGAGCTGAACTTCGAGGGCACGACCGCCAACGACATGCCCGATGTCAAGGGGCACGAATCGGTGACCTCAGTCGGCAAGGGCCCCGCGCTGACCTTTATGGACCGGGGCACCATAGCGGACGTGAAGGTGTTTGACGCCCTCAGGGAGACCGCCAAAGCCCACGGCATACCCTTCCAGCTCAGGAAGGGCACCAACGGCAGGACGGACATGGGCAGGATACATACGGACCTGGGCGGCTGCCGCGCGGGGGGCATATCCCTGCCCTGCCGCTACATCCACTCGGCGCAGAGCGTCGCCAGCTGGAGCGATCTAAAGAATATGATACTGCTGGCGGACGCGTTCTTAAGGGACAAAAAGTATTGTGAGGTGCTGGGAATATGATGAACGAGTTCAAGGAGATCGTAAGGAAAGCCACGGCGGTCTACGGCCCTTCCGGCAGGGAGACCAAGGCGGGGCAGCTGCTGACCGACATGATCCGTCCCTATGTGGATGAGATCAGGTTCGACGCCCTGGGCAACGCGGTGGGGATCAAGAAGGGCACCAGCGGCAAAAAAGTGATGCTTTCCGCCCACATGGACCAGATCGGGCTCATAGTGCTGGACATAGACGACAAGGGCTTCCTGCGTTTCGCCCCAGTGGGCGGCATAAGCCCCGAAATGACCGTGGGCCGCGACGTGGTGTTCGACAACGGCACCCGGGGCGTAGTCTGCCGTGAGCAGAAGAACGTAACGCCTCCCGCCGCGCTCACCCAGATGTTCATAGACATAGGCTGCACCAGCCGTGAGGAAGCGGAAGCGCACGTCGCCATGGGCGACATCTGCGTGTATGCTCCCCACTTCGTGGACATGGGCAGCCGCGTGGCGTGCTGCGCGCTGGACGACCGCATCTGCTGCGCCATACTGGTGGCGGCGATGAAAAA
Organism: Clostridiales bacterium; assembly: GCA_024683475.1. Taxonomy (GTDB): domain Bacteria; phylum Bacillota; class Clostridia; order Christensenellales; family Aristaeellaceae; genus RUG14130. The sequence goes on from JAIKYG010000011.1 coordinate 9,635, forward strand.
GATGCGTTCTCCCCACGACATCTACTGCGTGTTCACTTCCCAGGAAGAAGTGGGCTGCCGGGGCGCCCAGGCGGCGGCGTACTGGATCGACCCGGATTTCGGCATCAACCTGGACGTGACCGCTTCCGCGGACACTCCCGAGTGCAGCCCCATGCCCATGAAGCTGGGCGAAGGCCCCACCATCAAGTACAAGGACCGTTTCGCCGTGATAACCAGGCCGGTGATCGAGTTCATGCACAAAGTGGCCGACAAGCACGGCATAAAGGTCCAGAACGAGGTGCTGCCCTACGGAGGCACCGACGCCAGCGCCGTGCAGACCACCAGAGGCGGCAAGCCCGCGGGCTGCGTGTCCGTCGCGACACGCTATATCCATTCTCCCATTGAGACGGCGGACCTTAACGACTGCCTGGGCGCGGTGGACTTCGTGTGCGCTATGGCGGAGGAAAATGAGCTGCCCCTCGACTGACATGCCGGGCTGCGGAGCATTTGCGGGCTGATGACATGAGTGAGATCCCGATCTACAAAGGCAGGAAGATAAACAGATTCCTGTGCGTCACATTCGCGTGCCTGTGCGCGGCAGCGCTGGCGGCATCGGGGACGGCGTGGCTGCTGGGTGATACGGGCATAAGGTCCGTATGCGTTATCTTCGCGCAGATCACGGGCGCCTTCGCGTTGCTTTACGGCGTGCTCTGGGCCGTATGGGCGCGGAAGGAAAACAAAGCGGAACAGAAACTCAGGGCACAGAACGAAGCGCGTCCGGCACCGCGCGAAGCGGACGGGACCGGGTGCAGGGAATTCGTGCTGCCCCGGGAAAAGCTGACTGGCGCGGCACGCCGCAGGTTCGTAAGCGTCATAAAAGGCACGGCGCTTGCCGCGCTGGGCGTGTTCGCGCTCATAACGCTGATCACGCTGTGGGGCGGCGTGTTCGGCAGCCCGGTAAGGCTGCTGTACATACTGCTGTTCGCATGCGCGATCTGCGTGCCCGGCATACTCGCGCAGTGGGGCATATACAGGAAATTCGCATTGGACGTGCCCGGCAGGATCGCGCTATACCCGGGCAGGCTCGAGGTGGACGACAGCGTGTTCACGGCGGGAGAGATACTGGACATCCGCATCTCTCCCGACCGGATCTATAATGCCGATTCCCCGGCGGTGTTCCGCGGCATGGCGGTGCGCACGGCGCGGGGCGTGAAACGCTGCAGGATGGATTTCCGCTCGGGCAGAGCTTCTAAGGACGGGGTCTGCTGGGAGGGCTACTCCGAGTTTTCCGCCGCCCTGCAGTCGTGGGGGAAAGCTGCCGGCGTGACCGTCACGGTCGAGTATATGGAATGAACGCCCACGGCGGGCTTGGCGAACAGAAAAACACCGTAAAGAGGACACGATGACCGAACTAACCAAAGCACAGGCTCGGCAGTTCATACTGGCGAAGCAGGGGCTTATAGGCGCGCACCGGTTCGAGGGAAAGGGCGGCGCTTACGCCTTCGTAAAGCAGGCGGGCTGCATACAGTTTGACCCTGTGGACGTATGCGGCAAGAACGCGGAACTCACGCTGCAGTCCCGGGTGAAGGGCTTTACCAAACAGGCGCTTTGGGAGCTGTTATACGAAGACCGGGCGCTGGTGGACTATTCCGACAAGGAGCTTTCCATCTGGCCTGCAGAGGACTGGCCGTACTTCGCTTCCTACCGGGAACGCAGCCGCAGGACGGGGGAGACGTTCGAAGGACTTGAGCAGCTGGAGGAACGGGTGTTAAACTACATCCGCGAAAACGGGCCCGTCTCCAGCGACACGCTGCCCATAGAGGGGGAGATATTCTGGCATTCCTCCATGCACTGGAGCGGAAACTGGGACAAAAACTCCCATGCGGCCAGGTCGGCACTGGAACAGCTGTACACGGACGGCACGCTGGTGATCCACCACAAGCAGGGCAGCCGCAAGTACTACGACCTGGCGGAAAGGCACCTGCCGGGCGAACTCCTTTTTGCCCCGAATCCCTGTGAAACCGAAGACGATTTTATCTGCTGGCGCGTGCTCAGGCGGATAGGCGCCGCGGGTCTGCTTTGGGACAAAAACAGCGCTGCGTTCCTGGGCATCGGGCTCAACGCGGAAAAACGCGCCCGCGCGCTGGAAAGGCTGAAAAACGACGGGCTCGTCATCCCGGTGCGGGTGGAAGGCTTCAAAACCGAGTTCTGCCTCCGCGCCGAAGACGAAGAGCTGCTTAGCCGCGTTATTGCCGGACAGGCGGACCTTAAGCCCCGCATGGAGTTCATAGCGCCGCTTGACCCGCTTATGTGGGACAAGGCGCTGGTAAACGCGCTGTGGGATTTTAAGTATTCCTGGGAGATCTACACTCCGGCGGACAAGCGCAGATACGGCTACTACACGCTGCCGATACTATGCGGCGAGACCTTTGCCGGGCGCATAGACACGGCTGTCGACCGGAAGCGCGGCGTGCTGAAAGTGAACGGACTCTGGTGGGAGCCGGGAGTCAGGCAGACCAGGAAGCTTGGCGCGGAGCTGGAAAGGACGCTTAAGCGCTTCAGCCGCTTTAACGGCTGCCGGGAGTTTGAAATGTGACGAGCCGAAACAGAAACATCCGCCCTCGGGCGGATGTTTCTTTCGCGATATCGGATCGGCTTCAGATGCGGTTTTTAAGTATGTCCGCCGCCAGTTCCAGCATTTTATAGGCGGCGTCGCGGGCAGCCACGATCTGGTCGTACACCAGGTCCTCGCTAAGCACGCCCCGCTGGAGACCTTCGGGAAGCAGTCCCTGTTCGTCCAGTTCCAGGTCGCTGCGCCAGGCGCTGCTGCCGTAATAGGAAAACAGCTTTATCATGCCCTTGCGCACGTCGTCCATGCGGTCCAGCTGTGTCTCCAGGCCGCACAAAACTTCCTGACACTCGTTGAGCAGGGGTTCCATTTCGTTTATGCGCTTTACGTTTTTTCGATCTTCGACCGGGAAGATTTTACACTCATGATGATCACCTCTTTCGGACAATACCATAGCGCGAAACGGAGGAAAAGTCAAGGGGAGAGGGAAACGGCTTGCTTTGTTTTCGCGCGGATGGTACAATGACGAAGAAAAAACAAGGAGGATGGACATATGGAAAACTGGATCGGTGTCCTGCTTTTGCTGGCGCTCATTGGCCTATTAGTATGGTGCTTTGTTGCTGCCGGAAGGAGCATAAAAAAGAATAAAGAAGCGGAAGGATCCAAATGCGAAACGGCAGAGGATAAGCGCGAAAATAACGAACAGCCGGATGAGGAACGCGGCATGTGGGCGAATATCGGCGGAAAGTGCAAAGCGCTGGCTGCGGCTTTGTGCTGGCTGGGCATTTTCGGCAGCGTTATCTATGGCATTGTTCTTATCGGACGGGGATCGGAGATCAGCAATGGCGATAGCGGAGTCATTACCGGAATAGCAGTTGCGATAGTTGGCTCGTTTATGTCCTATTTAGGTTCCATCGGTTTGTACGCCATAGGCGAAGCGGCGGAAAAGAGCGCATACGTAGCAAAGTACATAGAGAAACTTGAAGCGGAAAAGAAAGAGAAAGAACAGAAAGTCGAATAGCACGGGCAGATGGGTCGCCGCGGTCACTTTCGCGCCTTCGCGATCACGCGCGGCTGCTGTCCCATATGCCGAAAAATAAAAAACGCCTTTCGGGCGTTTTTTGCGTCGGAGGGGAGATCCTGTTCGGCAAAATAGGATGGCAAAAGACCGGCGGCTATCTACCAATGAGCGGTTCTTCCGCCGGGGCGCGGCGGGCCAGTATGAAGTGCGCGGGGTTCGGATACAGGCTCACCGTCTGCATGTGGGCGGGGTCGGCGTACAGGTAAAAGCCCACCCTCGTGCGGGCGTAGGCGTACAGTTCGAACAGGGTGACCCGCCCGTCCAGGTTGAAGTCCGCCCTGAGCTCGCAGGGGCGGTCCTTGATCATGTCCCAGCCCAGCCCCTCGCACACGCTGCGGGCGAAGGCGGTGGACACGGTGTCCTCATTTAGTTCGCCCTCGGTGACCCGGTAGCTCTCCTCGTCCCAGCTGCAGGAGGTGAGCAGCAGGTATTTGCCGGAATCGAAGCAGGAGGGCAGCAGCCAGCCCGACGCGTCTTCGCCTTCGGCAAAGCCCCCGGAAAAACAGCAGTCTATGAACAGTATCACCCGCCCGGGGATCTCCCGGGTGACCGTCTCCAGTTCCTGAGGAGTGAGGCGGTCGTCTCCCGCCAGCTCGATGTAGACCGTGTCCGCGTCCTTTCCGCCGTGGGCGGTCAGGTAGATGAGGCTCACGTCGTCCTCTTTCGCATAGGCAAAGCTCCGGCGGATGGCGGAAAACAGCTCCTCCCGGGTCATGTCGAATATGATCTCGCCGGAAAAGCGGGTCTCCCCGTCAAGCGCGAAGGTAAGCGCGTCCGCCACGCCCGCTATGGAGTTAAGGCCTCCCAGGCGGGCGCGCCCGTCCTCATAAACGGTCATGCCCGCGCACAGCGCCCGGTATCTGGGGGCGTCCGCAAGCGCGGGCAGGGACAGAAGTATTATTATAATTACAATGGCTAAAAGGCGCTTCATCTGGGCTGCGGTCAATCCTTTTTCAGGTAGTCCGCCTTGACGTAGCCGGTAAGCTCCACGGTCTTGAAGCTCACCCAGTTGTCTTCGTACTGGCCGGTGACGATCACCCTTTCGCCGCTGTACAGCAGCGCGGCGATCTGGCTCTGGGTGGTTGGCGCCGTCCTCACGTTCAGCGTGGTGGCGGTGACGGTGGCGTAATACTCGCCGTCCTCAAGGGGAGGCAGCGGCGCCTGGGTGGGCTGGGGAGTGGGCTTGGCGCGGGCGTAACCCAGGGAATCCGGCAGCGCGGACAGGGGCAGCAGGGACATCTGTTTCCAGTCTATCCTGTACCATTCCAGGCCGGGATAGTAGAAGGAGAGGATCGCTTCCGCGTCCATGTGGTGCTTGCCCGCCATGGTCTGGGCGCCGCGCTGGCTCATGCCTACCCCGTGGCCGAAGCGGCGGGAGATGAGGGTGAAGCCGTCTTCGTCCTCCTCGACATAGAACACTTCGTAGTTGGTGGAATTGATCTTGAGGTTCAGAAGCTCCTTAAGCTGGGAATAAGTGCCGAAAGTGATCTTTACCGGCTCCTCAACGGGCGTGAACTCCCCGAGCACCCACTTTTCTTCGGGGGTGGGCGAGGGTTCGGCAGTGCCGGAAGGCGCGGGAGTTGCGGAAGGCTCGTCTGACGGCTCGGGCGTCGGAGCGGGCGTGACCTTTTCCAGCTTTCTCACGCTGGCGTTTACATACACTTCCAGCGTTTTGTACATAAGGCTGCCCTCGGTATCGGGATCGGCAAGCTTGACGGAGGCGATCTCGTCCAGGCGGACTTCCTGCGCTCCGGGCAGGCTCAGCTTGAGCTCATCCATTATCAGGGGATACAGTGGGCTGTCCTCCGCAGGCTTTCGGGAGATAAAGGCGGTCTTCTGCTGGCTTAAGCTGTTTTCAAGGTCGTAGGGGTCGTCCTTCATCTGGATGTAGCTGACCACTCCGCCCCACACCTGCTTGGTGGCGGCCACCTGCCCGCCGTTGGAGGCGGTGTAGTAGCACTGGGCGTACTTGCCGTTTGCCATGCCCACGATGCCCCGGGTCTGTTCCACGGCGCGGATGACGTTGGTGAGGGAGGAATCAAGCCCCTTATACACCTGGTCCTGGGTGGTGTCTACCAGGTCGTAGGCGCTTTTGCCAGCGTTCTGCTTGGCTCTAAGGGCGTAGGTGCGGGCGGCCACCGCCTGGGCTTTCAGGGCTTCCAGGGGGAAGGAATTGCTCATTTCGTAAGCAACGACGCCGCACAGATAGTCCTCAACCTGTATGGAGAGCACGCTGCTTATGCCCCTGCCGTCAGAGCTTAGGCGCAGGTCGCCCTTGAACAGGTTGTCCTTCTCGCTTTCGTGGATGTATATGCCGCCGGGGTCGGAATTGTCTTCCGCCGCGTGGCGCTTCAGTGTGAACGCGCCGCCCATGTCTATGGTCAGGCCGCCAGCGCTTAGGTACAGGGTGCCGCTGTCTTCGGCAACGGTGACCTCGGTGCCCTTGGCAAAGCGGAAGCCCGCGTCCCCGTCCACCGTGTAGATGCCGTCCAGTGTAAGGCCCAGCGCCTTGGGGCTGCCCAGGGAGCGCAGGTAGACGCGGATCATGCCGTCGTCCACTATGTCGCTGTCGCGGGCGCTGATGTCGGAACTGCCCCTGAGTATCGGCAGCGTCACCAAAAACGCCAGACAGATCACCAGCGCGCACGCGACGCCGATGATGATCCGCTTTTGCCTCTGCTTTTTAAGCCGTTTTTGCTTTTTGCTGCCCATAAATATCTCCTGTGGTTTTTAGGTTAGACGCCGCGAAGGGCCGGTTTGTTCTAAAACGTGCGGCGGAGCCAGGCCCCGCCGCTTTTATGTTTGTCAGACGCTTATCTGGGAAGTGAAGCCTTCGCTCACTTTCTTTATGGCTTCCGCCGCCTTTTCGCGGCTGTCCTCCCTTACGCCCGCGTAGATCTTGAGCTTGGGTTCGGTGCCGCTGGGCCTTACGCAGACCCACGCGTCGCCTTCCAGCTTGTACAGCAGCACGTCGCTGGCGGGCAGGCCCATAACGCCGCCTTTGGCGAAGTCCAGCGCCTCGAGCACCTTGCGGCCCGCGACCTCGCTGGGGGGAATTTCCCTGAGCAGGCGGGTGGCTTCCTCGCGCTTCTTTACGCCGTCCAGTCCGGGCATGGTCACGGACACGGTCTTTTCGGCGAAGTAACCGTAGCGGGCGAACATGTCGTTGACCGCGTCCATAAGGCTCATGCCCTTGGACTTGTAGTAGGCGGTGAGCTCCGCTGCCAGCAGGGAAGCGATCACGGCGTCCTTGTCGCGGATGTAGCCGCCGGTCAGATAGCCGTAGCTCTCCTCAAAGCCCAGCAGGAAACCGTGGTTGCCGAGCTTTTCCTTTTTGTCGATGGTCTCGCCGATGAACTTGAAGCCCGTGAGCACGCGCTCGATGGTGATGCCGTAGGCTTTGGCGATGTAGTCCACCATGCGGGTGGACACTATGGTGGTCACCGCGTAGGCGCCTTCCGGGGGCTGCTTGGCCCTGAGGATGTACTCCAGCATCAGGCAGCCCGCCTGGTTGCCGGTGACGGGCGTCCACACACCGTCTATCTTGATCATCATGCCCATGCGGTCGCTGTCCGGGTCGGTGCCGATGATCACGTCCGCGCCGATCTTATCCGCGTAGCCGATGGCTATGGTGAAGGCTTCGGGATTCTCGGGATTGGGGCTCGCCACGGTGGGGAAGTTCCCGTCGGGCAGCTCCTGCTCCCTGACCACGGTCACGTCCGTGTAGCCCGCGCGCCTGAGCGCTTCCCTGACCAGCAGGTTGCCAGCGCCGTGCAGGGGGGTGTACACGATCTTGAGCTTGACGCCCGTGCGGGTGAGCAGATCCTTGTCGGGACGCAGGGAGAGCACGTGCTCGATGTAAGCCTCGTCCACCTCCTTGCCGATGGCGGTGATGAGGGGATCGTTCTCTTCGGCCATTTCCACGTTTAATGGGTCGAGCCCGCTCATCAGTTCGAACACGGCGGAAGCGGTGACGGGAGTTATCTGCCCGCCGTCCGCGCCGTAGGCTTTAAAGCCGTTGTATTCCTTGGGGTTGTGGCTGGCGGTGATGACTATGCCCGCCGCGCAGTTCAGGTGCTTGATGGTGAAGGAAAGCTCGGGAGTGGGGCGCAGGGAGTCGAACAGATATACGGGGATCCCCATCTTCGCCAGCACCCGCGCGGAGTCGCAGGCGAACTCCCGGGAGAAGTTGCGGCTGTCGTGGGCGATGGCCACGCCCGTTTTGCCGGGCAGGGCCTCTTCCTTGAGACGCAGGCCCAGCGCCTTGGCGGCGCGGCGCACGGTGAACACGTTCATTCGGTTGGTGCCCAGGCCCAGTATGCCCCTTAAGCCGCCGGTGCCGAACTCCAGGTCCTTGTAGAACCGGTCCTCGATCTGCTTGGGGTCGTTTTTTATAGCCTCGAGCTCCGCCTTCTGCGCGGCGTCCAGGGAGGGGCTGTTAAGCCAGATTTCGTATGTGGTCATAACTGTCAGCTCCAATAGTTTATTTGGTACCGAATATACGGTCGCCCGCATCGCCCAGGCCGGGCACGATGTATTTGTTCTCGTTGAGCTTTTCGTCGATGGCGGCGATGAAGATGTCCACGTCGGGATGCGTCTCCTGGACCTTGCTGATGCCTTCGGGGCAGCCCACCAGGCACACCAGCTTGATGTTGTGGCAGCCGCGCTTCTTGAGCATGGTGATGGCGTCGCAGGAGGAACCGCCGGTGGCCAGCATGGGGTCGACCACGATCAGTTCACGCTCGGAGGCGTCCGGGGGCAGCTTGCAGTAGTATTCCACGGGGAGATGGGTCTCCGGATCGCGGTACAGGCCGATATGGCCCACGCGGCAGGTGGGGATCAGGCTCACAAAGCCGTCTACCATGCCCAGACCTGCTCTGAGTATGGGCACTATGCCCAGCTTTTTGCCGCTGATGACTTTGCTTTTGCATTTGCAGATGGGGGTCTCGATCTCGATCTCTTCCATTGGAAGGTCGCGGGTGACCTCATAGCACATGAGGGTGGCAATCTCGCTCAAAAGCTCGCGGAAATCCTTGGCTCCGGTTTCGATCTGGCGCATGAGCGTCAGCTTGTGCTGTACGAGGGGATGATCAATGACGTGTACCTGACCCATTAGCTTGCACTCCCTTACATAAATTATCAGTCTAATTATACTCCATCCGCGGCGATTTGGCAAGTGATAATTGGGGTTGCCAAAAAAGCCGGAAAGTGGTAAAATATCTTATAATAGGGGGGAGTGCAGTATGCGTAAAATCAATGTGGCGGTCATAGGCTGGGGATTTATGGGCAGGATGCACGCCCACGCCCTGAGAAGCATCCCGCTGATGTACAGGGACCTGCCCTGGCGGCCGGAGCTGAAACTGCTGGCCAGCGGCCATCTGGATAATGCCCGAAGGGGCGCGCTGGACGCGGGTTTTGAAGAGTATACCGACGACTGGAGGCAGATACTGACCCGGGATGACATAGACGCGGTCAGCGTGTGCACCCCAAATTCCCTGCACGAGGAGATGGAAGTCAGCCTGCTGCGTGCGGGCAAGAACATATACATAGACAAACCGCTGTCCACTTCCTACGACAGCGCCAAACGCATATATGACGCCTGGAAGCAGAGCGGCGCAAAGGCGCAGGTGGTCATGAACAACCGCTTCCTGCCTGCGGTGATGCGGGCGAAGCAGCTGGCGGACGAGGGCAGGATAGGAGACATACTCACGTTTTCCGCGCGCTATCTGCACTCCGGCAGCATAAGCCCCGACAAGGTCGCGGGCTGGAAGATGATGAGTGAGGGCGGCGTGATACTGGACCTGGCCTCCCACGCGCTGGACCTGATCTGCCATATCGCGGGCTGGCCTGACAAGGTGATGTGCTCGAGCCGTGTGCTGTATCCGACCCGACCCGTGAAGGGCGGGGGAGTGACGGAAGACCTGGGGGAAGACCACGCGCTGATGCTGCTCAAAATGCCTTCGGGGGCGCTGGGATACTGCGAAGCAAGCAAGATATCCACCGGTGCGGACGACGAACTGACCGTGGAGGTCCGGGGCACTAAGGGCGCAGTAAAGTTCGACCTTATGGAGCCATCCCACCTGGAGTTTTACGACAACACCCTGCCCGAACAGCCTCTGGGCGGCGGGCGCGGGTTCACGAAGATAGAGACGGTGGGGCGCTATCCCGCACCTGCCGGGGCTTTCCCGCCCCCCAAGAACGCCGTGGGCTGGGAGAGGGGGCACATCCACTGCTATTACAGCTTCCTGGACGCGATATATAACGGCACCGTGCCGCCCTGCGGGCTTGACGAGGCGCTCAGGCTGCAGGGGCTGATGGAAGCGGCGATAAAGTCCCGCGCAAGCGGGCAATGGGAAACGGCTATAACTTGAAAAGGAATCGATAAATGGCACAGACTTATACCGCAAAAGACATAACCGTACTTGAAGGACTGGACGCGGTGCGCATGCGTCCGGGCATGTACATCGGCTCCACGGGTCCCCGGGGCCTGCACCACCTGGTGTGGGAGATCGTGGACAATGCCATAGACGAAGCCGCCAACGGCTACGCCACCGAGATAAGCGTGACGCTGAAAAAGGACGGCTCCTGCGAGGTCACGGACAACGGGCGCGGTCTGCCGGTGGACATCCATCCCAAACTGGGCGTGAGCGCGGTGGAGGTCATTTACACGCAGCTGCACGCGGGCGGCAAGTTCGACGACAAGAACTACGCGTACTCCGGCGGTCTGCACGGGGTGGGCGCCAGCGTGGTGAACGCCCTGAGCGAGTGGTGCACCGTCGACGTGTACAGGGACTACACCCACTACTATATGCGCTTTGAGAGCGTGGAAGATCCCAAGACCCACAAGATCATGTCCGGCCATCCCGTGGCGCCCCTGGAAAAGGTGGGCAACACCAGGAAGCGGGGCACCACCATCTGCTTCAAGCCCGACGACCGGGTGTTTGAAGATACGGACTTCAACACCGACACCGTGCGGCGCAGGATAAGGGAGCTGGCGTACCTCAACAAGGGCATACGCTTCATATTCACGGACGAAAGGATAAAGGACGAGACGCTCAGAAAGAGCGAGTTCATGTACGAGGGCGGACTGACCGACTTCGTCGCCTACCTTAACGAGGGCAAGACCACCATAACAGAGCCCATGCTGTTCGAGGGGGAGAGCGGAGGCATGCGCATCCGCGCCTGCTGCCAGTACACCGACAGCTACACCGAGAGCCTGTTTTCCTTCGTGAACAACATCCCCACGCCCGAGGGCGGCACCCACGAGACGGGCTTCAAGGCCGCGCTGACCAAGGTGTTCAACGACTACGCCCGCAAGATGGGCGCCCTTAAGGAAAAGGACAACAACCTGTCCGGCGAGGACTTCCGCGAGGGCATGACCGCGATACTGGCGGTGAACGTGAAAAACCCCCAGTTCGAGGGGCAGACCAAGGGCAGGCTGGGCAATACCGAAGTCAGGCCCATAGTGGAAGGCTGGCTGTCCGAGAAGCTGAGCCTGTACCTGGAGGACCTTAAAAACCAGGCCGCCGCCAGGCTGATACTGGAAAAGGCCATGAAAGCAGCCAAGGTGAGGGAGGCCGCAAGAAAAGCCAGGGACGTGGCCCGGCAGAAAAACGAACTGGAGGCCGCGCCGCTGGTGGGCAAGCTTTCCGCCTGCACGGGCCGTGACGCCAAACTGAACGAGCTGTTCATAGTCGAAGGCGATTCCGCCGGAGGCAGCGCCAAACAGGGCCGTGACCGCCGTTTCCAGGCGATACTGCCTTTGAGGGGCAAACCCCTGAACAGCGAGAAAAAGCGCCTGGAGCAGGTGCTGGCCAACGAGGAGATTCGCTCCATGATAACCGCGCTGGGCACCGGCATAGGCGAGGATTTCGACATAAGCCGCCTAAAGTACGACAAGGTCATAATCCTGTCGGATGCGGACCAGGACGGCGCGCACATAAGGGCGATTCTGCTCACGTTCTTCTACCGCTACATGAAGCCGCTGATCACGGAGGGGCACGTGTATATGGGCATGCCGCCGCTTTACAAAGTGCAGAAGGGCGACAAGGCGACATACTGCTACGACGACAAGGAACTTAACGAAGTGATGAAGAGCGTGGGCAAGGGCTACACGCTGCAGAGATATAAAGGTCTGGGCGAAATGAACCCCGAGCAGCTCTGGGAGACCACCATGAACCCCGCCGGGCGCAAGCTGACGCAGGTGTCGATAGAGGACGACGCGGAGGCAGAGCGCATGGTCACCGTGCTTATGGGCGACAAGGTGGAGCCCCGCAAGGACTACATTTTCGCCTATGCAGACTTTAATAAAAAAGACGATTTCGTGCCCGTGGGCGAGGAAGGAGGCCGCGCGTAAATGGCAAGAAGGCCAAAAAACGAGCCCATGGAAGGCGTAAAGACCGAAGTCATAACCCAGAAGACCATGGAAAGCGTGATGCACGCCTCCATGATGCCCTACTCCGAGCACGTGATCCTCGACCGGGCGCTGCCCCGGGTGGAGGACGGCTTAAAGCCCGTGCAGAGGCGCATACTTTACACCATGCAGGAACTGGGGCTGACCCCCGACAAGCCCCACAGGAAGTGCGCCCGCATAGTGGGCGACTGCCTGGGAAAATACCATCCCCACGGCGACTCTTCCGTGTACGGCGCGCTGGCCCGCATGGCGCAGGACTTCGCGCTCAGGGAGACGCTGGTGGACGGCCACGGCAACTTCGGCTCCATAGACGGGGATTCGCCCGCTGCCATGAGGTACACCGAAGCCCGCATGACGCCCCTGGCCGTCGAGATGCTCAAGGATATCGACAAAAACACGGTGGATTTCCACCTGAACTTTGACGATACCCAGATGGAACCGGACCTTTTGCCCGGCTCATTCCCGAACATACTGGTGAACGGCGCGGACGGCATCGCCGTGGGCCTCGCCACCAACATCCCGCCCCACAACCTGGGCGAGACCATTGACGGCGCGGTGGCGCTGATGGACGATCCCGACATAACCACGCGGGAACTGATGAAGTACATTCCCGGTCCGGACTTCCCCACTGGCGGCGTGATGGCCGCGGGAGAGGAGCTGTACGAGGCGTACGAGACTGGCCGCGGCAAGGTGCAGCTGCGCGCCAAGGTGGATATAGAAAAGGGCGCTGCGGGCAGGACGCTGCTGGTGATCAGCCAGATGACCTACGCCAAAAACAAGGCCGCCCTGCTGGAAAAGATACTCAGGCTCTCAGAAGAAAAGAAAGAGCTGTTCAGCGACATATACGACATACGCGACGAGTCCGACCGCACGGGCATGCGGGCGGTCATAGAACTTAAAAAGGACTGCGACCCAGAGCGGGTGCTGGCGGGGCTGTACAGGTATTCCGAGCTGCAGGACACCGTGGGCATAAACATGGTGGTGATCGCGGAGGGCAAGCCCATGCAGCTGGGGCTCAAGAGCATACTGTCCTACTACCTTAAGCACCGCAAAAACGTTGTCACCCGCCGCACCAGGTACGACCTGGACAAGGCGAAGGCGAGGGCGCACATACTCGAAGGGCTCATAATCGCCGTTGACAACCTGGACGAAGTGATAGCGCTTATCCGTTCCAGCAAGACCCCCAAGGAAGCCAAGGCGCGCCTGATGGAAAGGTTCAGCCTTTCCGAAGAGCAGGCCCAGGCGATACTGGACATGCGCCTGCAGCGTCTGACGAACCTGGAGATAGTCACATTAAGGCAGGAGTACGCCGACATCCTCAAGCTGATATCAAAACTTGAAGCGATACTGAAAAGCGAAAAGAAGCTGAACCAGGTGATAAAGGACGAACTGCTGGAGCTCAAACAGAAATACGCCAATCCCCGCAGGACGCTTCTGGTGGAAGGTTTCGAGGAGACCGAGATCAAGCCCGTGCCCAGAGAAGCCGAGGAGACGCTGATCTACATCAGTCGCCAGGGCTTCATAAAGCGCGTCAGTCCCCGCCTATACGATAAGGCGGTGGCGGCGGGAGAGACCACCGACGCCGGGGAGCAGCTGTTCCGCACGGACACCAACGCGAAACTGCTGTACTTTACGGACCAGGGCTCCTGCTTTACGCTGCCCGCCGAAAAGATCCCCGAATGCCGGATAAAGGACAGGGGCACGCCTCCCGGGGCGCTGCTCGCCGGGCTTGAGCACGGGGAGACGCCGGTCAGCGCGGTGCTCATCGAAAACGGCGACTTTTCCGGCGAGATACTCTTTGTCACGAAGGGCGGCATAGTCAAGCGCGCGGAGCTCAAGGAATACAACATCAACCGCGCCAAGTTCCAGGGCACCGGGCTGAAGGGCGGGGACAAGCTCGCCTTCGTCAAACGCCTAAGCGGCGAAGAGACCCTGCTGCTCATCAGCCGCCAGGGAATGAGCATACATTTCAACCTTTCCGAGGTGTCGCTTATCGGCCGCACTGCCGCGGGCGTCAAGGGCATGGGGCTGGGCGAAGGGGACGAGATACTTTTCGCGCTGCCCAATTCCTCCGAGGGCGAGGTGCTGCTGGTCACCGAAAAGGGCTTTATGAAGCGGGTGCTGCTGATAGACTTCGACCTGCAGGCCCGGGGCGGCAAGGGCGTCAGGTGCTTTAACCTGCTCAAAAACGCCTCCAACGGCAGCTATCTCGCGGCTGTGATGGAGGTCAAGGAGCCGTTCAACTTTATCTGCCGCCTGACGGGCGACCAGACCCAGATATTCAACACCGACCACGTGAAGATAGAGCGAAGGGAAAGCAAGGGAAGCATGTACGCCATGTGCGTACTTGGAGATACGGTAGAAGAAGTTTATAGGGGGTAGACTATGGAATACGGACTGCAGATGTACTCCGTAAGGGACATTACGGGCAAGGACCTGAAAGGCGCGCTCAAACAGGTGGCGGACATCGGCTACAAATACGTGGAGTTCGCGGGCTTTTTCGGCCATGAGGCAAACGAAGTCAAGGGCTGGCTGGACGAATTCGGCCTTACCGCCAGCGGCACGCATACGGGCATCAATCCTCTGCTTGACGACTTTGAAGGCACGGTAAAATACCACAAGGCCATCGGCTGCCCCGCCATAATCATACCGGGCGCGGACCTGTCCTGCCAGGAAAAGCTGGACGCCTTCGTAAAGCACGTCAACGAGCTCATCCCGAAGCTGAAAAACGAAGGCATCACCCTGGGCTACCACAACCACGGCCATGAGTTCAGGGCCAACCCCGACGGCAGCATGATCCACGAGCAGCTGGTGTACAGGACGGACCTGCGCTTTGAGATAGACACTTTCTGGTACTTTGACCAGACGGGCATCTCCGCCAGAGGCATACTGGAAAGACTTAAGGACAGGATAGACTTTATCCACATCAAGGACGGCTTCCGCCGCGGCGAAGGCATGCCCCTGGGCTGCGGAAACGCCCCCGTAAGGGAAGCCTACGACACCGCCAAAGCGCTCAACATGCTGATGGTGGTGGAGAGCGAGAGCCTTAAGCCCGACGGCATAAGCGAAGCCCGCGAGTGCTTTAAGTACTTAAGAAGACAGGAAAACGATTGACCTTTCCTGGCGTTAACCGCCCGGGAAGGCGGAATAATATTATCATATAACATCAATTCACATTTGGAGGACTATTCTGATGGCTGCGTTGACCATGGACAAACTGGTGGCACTGTGCAAAAATAAGGGCTATATATTCGCGGGAAGCGAGATATACGGCGGCCTGAGCAACACCTGGGACTACGGTCCCCTGGGCGTTGAGTTCAAAAACAACGTGAAAAAGGCCTGGTGGAAGAGATTCGTGCAGGAGAGCCCCTACAATACGGGCGTGGACTGCGCCATACTCATGAACCGCGAGGTGTGGGTGGCGTCCGGACACGTGGGCGGCTTTAACGACCCGCTCATGGACTGCAAGGCGTGCAAGGCCCGCTTCCGCGCGGACAAGCTGATCGAGGACTTTACCGGCGGCAAGGAGACGGGCGACGGCTGGAGCAACAAGGAACTGGAAGACTATATCAAAGAGCATGCCATTCCCTGCCCCGTGTGCGGCAAGAGCGACTTTACCGGCATCCGCCAGTTCAACCTGATGTTCAAGACCCATCAGGGCGTGAACGAGGATTCCGCGGCGGAGATCTATCTGCGCCCCGAGACCGCGCAGGGCATATTCGTGAACTTCCAGAACGTAATGCGCACCACCCGCAAAAAGCTGCCCGCGGGCATCGCCCAGATAGGCAAGTCCTTCCGCAACGAGATCACTCCCGGCAACTTCATTTTCCGCGTGAGGGAATTCGAGCAGATGGAGCTGGAGTTCTTCTGCGTGCCGGGCACCGACCTTGAGTGGTTCAACTACTGGCGCTCCTTCTGCCGCGACTGGCTGCTTTCCCTGGGCATCAAGGAAGAGAACCTGCGCCTGAGGGACCACGAGAAGGACAAGCTTGCCTTCTATTCCAAAGCGACCACGGACTTTGAATTCTTGTTCCCCTTCGGCTGGGGCGAACTGTGGGGCGTGGCGGACCGCACCGACTACGACCTTAAGCAGCACCAGGAGCACTCCGGCAAGTCCATGGAGTACCTGGATCCCGTGACCAACGAAAAGTACATCCCCTACTGCGTGGAGCCCTCCCTGGGCGTGGACAGGGCCGTGCTGGCCTTCCTGTGCAACGCCTACGAGGAGCAGGAACTGGAGGGCGGCGACGTGAGGACCGTGCTGCACCTGCATCCCGCGCTGGCGCCTATCAAGTGCGCCGTGCTGCCCCTGCAGAAGAACAAGCTGGGCGACAAGGCGAAGGAAGTGTTCTCCATCCTCAGCAAGCGCTTCATGTGCGAGTACGACGAGACCGGCTCCATCGGCAAGCGCTACCGCAGGCAGGACGAGGCGGGCACGCCTTTCTGCGTGACTGTGGACTTTGACACCCTGGAGACCAACAAGGTCACCGTGAGGGACAGGGACACCATGGCGCAGGAACTGGTGGACATAAACGACCTGGCTGCCTGGATCGAAGCCAAAATGGAGTTTTAAGGCGCATTGGCGATGAAAAAACTGTGCTGCCTGCTGGCGTGCCTTGTCGGGCTTCTGCTGTGCGCCGCGCTGGGCGAGGGCTGGCAGTTCTGGGAAAAGGCTGACGGCACCATCGTGCTGACCCAGGGAGAAGTCGAGGGCGGGGAAGTCATCACCACCCTCAGCCTGGGCAGGGGCGAGACCCGCCTTATAGAAGTGGAAGGGGTGTACTGGAGGGAATTCCGCACCAACCGCTACTATATCGTCCGAGTGAACGAGGACGGCGTACTGACCACCTACGAAGCGGGAGACGCGCGTATAAGCGTGTATTACGACGACAACAAGTACGTCAACCTGGCCATAAAAGTACATAAAAACCCCACCAAGCTGGAGATCGAAAAGACCAGCATGGAGCTGCAGATAGGCGAGAGCTTCAGGCTCAGGTACCGTATGAACAAAAACGCCTATTCCTCCATAAGGTGGTATTCCACCGACGAGGAAGTGGCCACCGTGGACCGCCACGGCACGGTGACGGGCGTGGCGCCCGGCGAGTGCCAGGTGTATCTGGAGACGGAGAACGGCCTGAGCGTGAAGTGTGACGTGACGGTTCCGCTGCCCCGGCCGGCCGAAGTAGTGACCGATAAATACTCGGAGGGCTACGCCTTCGAACAGACCCAACTGGTCTGGGAGCTCAAGGGCGGCTGGCAGGAGGAGGTCAGTTTCGCGTCCTCGGACGAGAGCATACTGACGGTGGACGAAAACGGCTGCGTTTCCTGCCTGGCGGCGGGGGAAGCCGTGATAACCGTGACCGCCCAGCAGGGCGGGCAGGCGCAGGTATACTTTACCGTGCTGCCCGCCGCCCATGAAGTCGTGCCGGAACAGGGCACGTATTACCTCTATGCGGGGGGAAGCGTGAAGCTGGGCGCCTCCACCCTGGGAGGCAGCGGCGCGTTTTCCGCCCAATGCCCCGACGGCGAAATCGCCCGGGTGGACGAAGGCAAGACGCTTTACGCTCTGGCACCCGGCATTTCCCGTGTGCGCTTTACCGCGCCGGGCGGAGCGTTCGCGGAAAGCCTGCTGATAGTCAGGGACAGACCCGAAGACCTGGATATAATCCTTGATACCGACACTTTGGCGGTGGGCGAGAGCACAGAAGTGAGCCTGAGCCCGAACGCGCTTCCGGGCGCGGTGCTCAGGCTGTATTCCACCCAACCCAAGGTGTTCACCGTGGACGGCAAAGGCCGCATCTCGGCGCTGACCAGGGGCGAAGGCGAACTGGTGGCGGAAGTGGGCGGACTCAGCCTGAAACGCGAAGTAAAGGTCGAAAAGCTGGCAGCCGGGCTAAGGTTCGACACTGAGGAACTGGCGGCAGGCGTGGGCGACAGGGTCACGCTTTCCGCCCGCCCCATAGACGGCGCGGGGGAGATAATGTACGTGTGCGCCTCTGCCGGAGTCATGATCGACGGCAGCACGCTGACCGCGCTCGAGCCCGGGGAATACACCGTGCGCGCCCGGCTCATGAGCGGCACGGAAGTCGAGCTGAGAGTCAAGGTCTATCCCGCAGCCGCCGGGCTCACGCCCGAAGTGACCCGCGCCGCGATAGGCGAGGGCGACACGCTGGAGATACCGGTGAGGTTCGACGGGGGCGGTTACTCCATACTGTCCTGGACCGTCGGAGACGGCAAACTGTTCAAGGTGTCCGACGGGCGCGTGACCGCGCTTGGCGCCGGGGGCAAAAGCTGGGCGGAGGCGTCCACGTCCCTTGGGATCAGCGCGAAGGTGGAACTGGAGGCGCTGCCCGCGCCGACCGGATTCACTCTGGGATACCAGGAAGTCAAGCAGAATAGCATATTTACCGACTATCTGAGCCTGAAGGCGGGCGAAAGCGCGCCGTTCAGGCCTGAATTCAGCCAGCCCTACACCCACATAACCTACACGGTGACGGCGTTCGATCCGGACGTCGCAAGGGTGGAAGACGGGCAGATAGTGGCGCTCAAGGAGGGCGTCGCCCGGATCAGGGTGGAGACGTACAACGCCCTCGTCCGGGAAATAATGGTGGAAGTCAAATAAAATAGCATAAAAAGGGGTGGAACACATGAAAGCTATAGTGAACGGGCGCGTGGTGCTGGAAAACGCGACCGTTACCGGGCAGGCGGTGCTGTTTGACAGTAAGATCGTCGGCATTGTGCCCGAAAACGAGGTCAAGGACTGCGAGATCATCGACGCGAAAGGCAAGTACGTGCTGCCTGGCCTGGTGGACATGCACATTCACGGCTACCTGGGCGAAGACGCCTCCGACGGCAAGGCGGAGGGCATCCGCACCATGGCCAGGGGCATCGCCAAAAACGGCGTGACAAGCTGGCTGCCCACTACCATGACAGTGAGTTACGCTGAGCTTGAGGCTGCGTTCGAGGCCATCCGCACCGTCAAGAAGGAGACGGAGGGCGACGCGTTCGACGGCGCGCAGATAATGGGCATAAACGCCGAAGGTCCGTTCATCAATCCATCCAAGAAGGGCGCCCAGGCGGGCGAGCACATCCGCCCCTGCGACCCCGAATTCATCGCGAAATACGCGGACATCATAAAGGTGTTCACCGTGGCTCCCGAAATGAAGGGCAACCTGGCGGCGTTAAGGCGCATCCATAAGGAATTCCCGGAGCTGCTCATCTCCATGGGCCACACTTCCGCCACCTTTGAGCAGGCCCAGAAGGGCGTAAGGGCGGGCGTAAGGCACGTTACCCACCTGTTCAACGCCATGACTCCCCTCATGCACAGGGATCCCGGCGTGGTGGGCTGCGCCCTGAGCGACAGCCGCCTGTCCACGGAACTGATCGCCGACACCTTCCATGTGAACAGGAACCTGTTCAAGATAGTCAGCGAGCTGAAGGGCGACAAGCTGGTGCTGATCACCGACTGCACCCGCGCGGGTGGCATGCCCGACGGCGAGTACTCCCTGGGCGGACAGCCCATATATGTGAAGGGCATTGAGTGCCGCCTGGCGGACGGCACCATCGCCGGCAGCGTGCTTAAGCTCAACGAAGCCGTGCGCAACATGCACCTGAACGTAAAGCGTCTGCCGATCCACAAGGTGGTCAAAATGGCCAGCCTGAACCCTGCCAAAGCGCTGGGCATAGACGGCGTGAAGGGCTCCATCAAGCCCGGCAAGGACGCGGATTTCTGCTTCGCGGACGACGATTTCAACATCAGCCGCACCATACTGCGCGGACGCACGATCTACAGCGGGGAGGATAAATAGTTATGCAGCTTAAGGTGGTTCCCGTATACGATCCCGGCTTTATCCCCATGATAAAATATGTGGAGGAATACGAGCAGGCGGTCGCTTCTTCGGAAAAGCAGCCCATCGCCGTGAGCGTCGAAAGAAACAAGGGTTACGTGCACACGGTGAAAATGGACATCTTTAAGGACGGCACCCGTGACCAGGACAACTTCAGGGTGGTCGAGCGCCTGGTCAAGACGCTTTTGTGGGTGTACGGCGGCTGGAAGATAACGATCTCCGGCTCCAGACCCGTGTATGAACACCTGGCGAAGACTTACGCCAAAGACGGCGCCCGCGCGTTCGACAACGACTTCATGAGCGGCGTGTACGAGACGGAGTTTGCCGTGGAGTATATCCCCGACGTGAACGCCGCCCCCGCCACCAACGAGTCTTCCGCTCCGGTGGGCAAGCACCTGGACGGCTGCCGCATAGGCTTCGACGCGGGCGGAAGCGACGTCAAGGTGTCCGCCGTGATCGACGGGCAGAGCGTGTACAGCGAGGAGATAGTGTGGCTGCCCAAGCAGCAGACCGACCCCACCTACCACTACAACGGCATCAAGAACGCCATGCTCAAGGCGGCGGAGCACATGCCCCGTGTGGACAAGATCGGCGTGTCTTCCGCGGGCGTGTACATCGACAACCGCGCCATGGTGGCGTCCCTGTTCATGAGTCTGTCCGACGAGGACAAGAAAAAGTGCCGCACCATCTACACCGACGTGGCGAGGGATCTGGGTAATGTGCCCATCGAAGTGGCCAACGACGGCGACGTCACCGCGCTGGCAGGCGCCATGGAGCTGAACGAGGGCAACGTGCTGGGCATCGCCATGGGCACCAGCGAGGCGGGCGGCTACGTGGACGACAACGGCTACATCACCGGCTGGCTCAACGAACTGGCCTTCGTGCCCGTGGACATGAACCCGGACGCGCTGGTGGACGAGTGGAGCGGCGACGTGGGCTGCGGCGTCAAGTACTTCTCCCAGGACGCGGTCATCAAGCTGTGCCCCAAGGCGGGCATAGAGCTGGACGACAGCCTCACCCTGGCCCAGAAGCTCAAGTACGTTCAGAACCTCCACGCCCAGGGCGACAGCCGCACCGAGGGTATTTACCAGACCATAGGCGCGTACTTCGGCTATCAGATCGCCTATTACGCCCGCTTCTACAACATCAGTCACGTGCTCATCATGGGCCGCGTGACCAGCGGCGAAGGCGGCAAAACGCTGCTCGCCACCGCGCAGCAGGTGCTGGACAGCGAGTATCCAGAGCTGGCGAAGCACATCTGCCTGCACATACCCGACGAAAACAGCCGCCGCGTGGGCCAGAGCGTGGCCGCGGCGAGCCTGCCCGAATAACAAAAACCGCTGTAAAAGACCGGCGCGGAAAGTGCCGGTCTTTTGCTTTGCGTAAAAATGCCGGATTTGGTTGCAAACAGCAACTAATCGTGGTATAATCCACGGTATATCACTGCGCGAGGTGTTATATGGGACACAGGGAACTGGGGAATCTGCTCAGGATCAGCCGCTGCTTCGATTCTTACCGCAGGCAGAGGCTCAGGGACGCGGACATTTATCCCGCGCTGTACCTGTTCGTGAGCCACGTTTGCATGCATCCGGGGCTCAACCAGGAGGAACTTGCGGACGAGGTGTGCGTGGACAAGACCACCGCCGCCCATCACCTGTGCCGGCTGGAGGAAAAGGGGTACGTGGAGAGGCGCATGTCCTCCGAGGACGGCAGGTGCCGCCTGGTATTTCCCACCGAAAAGGCATTAAAGCTGTATCCGCTGCTCCGCGAGACCTACGAGGAGTATTACGAGGGGCTCATGCGGGGGCTGACCGAGGAGGACAGGCTGCAGGTGATGCGCCTGGGAGAGAAGCTGTGCGAGAACGCCAGGGCGATGACCGGGCGGGATAAGGATAAGTAATGAAGCTGATATTCAGGGCGATATCCAAATACAAATGGGCGGTGGCGCTGGCCATATTCATAAAGCTGATCGCCACCATGTGCGACC
This sequence comes from Clostridiales bacterium, assembly GCA_024683475.1. Lineage (GTDB taxonomy): Bacteria > Bacillota > Clostridia > Christensenellales > Aristaeellaceae > RUG14130. The sequence continues at coordinate 31,511 of JAIKYG010000011.1, forward strand.
TGCTGCTGCCCTACATACTGGAACACATGGTGGACCACGTGGTGCCCCGGGGCGTGCTGAGCGAAGTCATTTTCTGGGGACTTGCCATGTTCCTGGCGGCGTTTCTGTGCCGCACGTTCAACGTGTTCGCCAACCGCCGCGCGGTGTTCAACGCCCACCGGGTGAGCTATGACGTAAGGCAGGCGCTGTTTGAGAAGACCATAAACCTGTCCGGCAAGCAGTTCGACACCTTCGGGCTGCCCAGCCTGATCAGCCGCATGACCAGCGACAGCTACAACGTGCAGAGCGCCACCCAGCAGCTGCAGAGCCTGTGCGTGAGGGCGCCCATAATGCTAATAGGCGGGCTCACCATGACGCTGTCCATGGACAGGCACCTGGCGCTGATACTCGTGGTGATGCTGCCGTTCCTTATGGCGATAGTGCTGTTCGTGTCCTCCCGGGGCATACCGCTGTTCACCGGCGTGCAGAGGCGGCTGGACAAGGTGGTCCGGATAATGCGCGAGAACATAACCGGCATAAGGGTGGTCAAGGCGCTGAGCAAGGAAAAATACGAGATGCAGCGCTTTGAGGACGCCAACCAGGAGATGACCCGGGAAGATATAAAGGCCGCCACCGTGATGGCGATACCTTCGCCCCTGATGCAGCTGAGCCTCAACGCGGGGCTGGCGCTGGTCATAATACTGGGCGCCAGGCGCGTGGACGCGGGGCTGACCAGACCTGGCGTGATACTGGCGTTTTTGACCTACTTCAACATGATAACCATGGGCGTGATGGGCATAAACCGCATATTCATGACCATGAGCAAGGCTTCCGCCAGCGCCAACCGCATACACGAAGTGCTCAGGACACCGGTGGTGCAGCAGCCGCTCACAGCCGATGAGGCGAAACAGCCCGGCGGCGAGGGCTTTGTCCGCTTTGAGCACGTGACTTTCCGCTATAACGCCGCGGAGGAGGATTCCGAGGGCTTCGCGGGAGAAAAACAGGCCAGCGCGCTCACGGACATAAGCTTTTCCCTGAACCGGGGCGAGAGCCTGGGCATAATCGGCCCCACGGGCTGCGGCAAGACCACGATAATCAACCTGCTGATGCGCTTTTACGACGTGGAGGACGGGGGCGTGTTCGTGGACGGCCGGGACGTAAGGAGCTACGAAAAGGACGAGCTCAGGCGCAAGTTCGGCGTAGCGCTGCAAAACGACATGGTGTTCCAGGACACGCTTAAGGAAAACATCGATTTCGGCAGGGAGCTGGCCCTGGAAGAGATAGAGGACGCCGCGGAGGACGCCCAGGCGGGCGAGTATATCCGCGGGCTCGAGGCGGGTCTGGAGTACGAAGCCAGCATAAAGGGCGCCAACCTGTCCGGCGGGCAGAAGCAGCGCCTGCTGGTGGCCCGGGCTCTGGCGGGCAAGCCGGAGATACTGATACTGGACGACTCTTCCAGCGCCCTGGATTACAAGACGGACGCCGCGATGCGCAGGGCGATAGCCGAAAACCACGGCGGGTCCACGCTGATAATGATCGCCCAGCGAGTGTCCAGCATAATGGGCATGACCAAGGTGATGGTTATGGACGGGGGCCGGATAATCGGCCTGGGCACTCACGAGGAACTGCTGAAGACCTGCCCGGCGTACAGGGAGATATACGACGTGCAGATGGGCGCGGAGGTGTAAACATGCCGGGCAAGGGAGACAGAGGCGGAATAAAGGAAAAACCGAAAAATACGGCCGGGGCATTAAAACGCATAATCAGCTACCTGATGAAGTACAAATACCTGGTGCTGGCGTTCATAATCCTCACCTTCGTGAGCAACCTGGGCAACCTGATAGGGCCGCGCCTGGCGGGCAGAGCCATAGACGCCATAAGCGTGGAGGGCGGCCCCATAAACATGAAGGAGGTCACCCGCTACGCGCTGCTGATGCTGCTGTTCTACGTGGGCGGCAGCCTGACAAGCTTTATCGTAAGCATAGGCATGATGCGGGTGGGGCGAAAGATCTCCCGCAATATGCGCCGGGACGTGTTCAACAAGCTGATGAAGCTGCCCGTGGGCTACTTTGACCGACATCAGGCGGGCGACATCATTTCCCGTGTGTCCTACGACATAGACGTGGTGACCGTGAGCCTTTCCACGGACGTGGTGCATATAGTGACCAGCCTGGTCACGGTGCTGGGCAGCTTTATAATGATGCTCATCATATCGCCGCCGCTGGTGGTGTGCATGGTGTTCACCATACCTGTGTCCATACTGTTCACCCGCCACATGAGCAAAAAGACCCGGCCACTGTACTCCAAGAGGTCCGCGTCCTACGGCAGAATGAACGGCTTTACCGAGGAGATGTTTTCCGGGCAGAAGACGATCCTGGCTTACGCCGGGGAAAACCGGGTGTGCGGCAACTTCTCTGAAATAAACCGCAACGCCGCCGAATCCTACAAAAACGCGGACAGCCTGGGCATGACCATGGGCCCCACGATAGGCATGATAAGCAACATGGGCCTGGCGGCGATAGGCATGGGCGGCGCGATAATGTACATGTTCAGGTGGGTGACCCTGGGGCAGATATCGTCCTTCGTGCTGTACAGCCGCAAGTTCTCCGGCCCCATAAACGAGATCGCCAACATCATAAACGAGATATTCTCCGCCCTGGCGGCGTCCGAGCGCGTGTTTGCCCTGCTGGACGAGACTGAGGAAGTCAAGGACATTTACGGCGCGGTCGAGCTAAATGACTGCAAAGGCGAAGTTGAGATGCAGCACGTATCCTTCGGATACCTGCCGGGCAAGACCATACTCAAGGACCTGAGCTTTACCGCGAAACCCGGTCAGACCATAGCGATCGTCGGTCCCACCGGCGCGGGCAAGACCACGATAATCAACCTGCTCATGCGCTTTTACGATCCGCAGAGCGGCGAAATACATGTGGACGGCAGGGAGCACAGGCAGTACACAATGGAGAGCCTGCGGCGCAGCTACGCGATGGTGCTGCAGGACACCTGGGTGTTTTCCGGCACCATATTCGACAATATCGCCTACGGCAAGGAAAACGCCACCATGGAAGAAGTGGTCAGGGCGGCCAAGGCGGCCAAGATCCATTCCTACATCATGGGCCTGCCCCAGGGCTACAACACGGTCATAAGCGAGGACGGCGGCAACATAAGCAAGGGCCAGAAACAGCTTCTGACCATCGCCCGGGCGATGCTGTACGACACCAACATGCTGATACTCGACGAAGCCACCAGCAACGTCGACACGGGCACCGAGCGCCAGGTGCAGAAGGCAATGGCGGAGCTTATGAAGGGGCGCACCTGCTTCGTGATCGCCCACCGCCTGTCCACCATCCAGCACGCGGACAACATCCTCGTGGTGGACCACGGCGACGTGGTGGAAATGGGCAGACACGACGAGCTCATGGCCCGAAAAGGGTTCTACTATAAACTGTACGCCAGCCAGTTCGACTGATGCGGGCGCACGAAAAAACGGCGGGGAAGCGTATCCCCGCCGTTTTTGTATCGAGAGATCAGATGCCCTGATACAGCATGGCTTCGGCGACTTTCAGGAAGCCGGCGATGTTGGCGCCCGCGACCAGGTTGCCCTCGCAGCCGTAGTCCTTTGCGGCCTTGGCGGCGTTGGCATATATGTTCTTCATGATGCCGTGCAGTTTCTCGTCCACCTCTTCGAAGGTCCAGCTTAAGCGCATGGAGTTCTGGCTCATTTCCAGACCGCTGGTGGCGACGCCGCCCGCGTTGGCAGCCTTGGCAGGCCCGAAGAGCACGCCCGCGCTCTGGAACGCTTCCACCGCTTCGGGAGTGGAGGGCATGTTCGCGCCTTCGCATACGCACTTGACTCCGTTGGCGATCAGCGCCTTGGCGCTTTCGCCGTCCAGCTCGTTCTGGGTAGCGCAGGGCAGGGCGATGTCGCACTTGACGGTCCAGATGCCGGCGCAGCCCGCCGTGTACACGCTGCCGGGCACGCGCTTGGCGTATTCGCTGATCCTGCCGCGCTCGACTTCCTTGATCTGCTTCACGACCTTGAGGTCGATGCCGTTTTCGTCCACCACGTAGCCGTTGGAGTCGCTCATGGCCACTACCTTGGCGCCCAGGGTGGTCGCCTTTTCGCAGGCGTAGATGGCCACGTTGCCGCTGCCGGAGATGACCACGCGCTTGCCCTTGAAGCTGTCGCCCACGCTCTTTAACACTTCCTCGGTAAAGTAGCACAGGCCGTAGCCGGTGGCCTGGGTGCGGGCGAGGGAGCCGCCGTAGGTCAGGCCCTTGCCGGTCAAAACGCCGGTGAACTCGTTGCGGAGCTTTTTGTACTGGCCGAACATGTAGCCTATCTCGCGGGCGCCCACGCCGATGTCGCCGGCGGGCACGTCGGTGTCAGCGCCGATGTGGCGGGAAAGCTCGGTCATAAGCGCCTGGCAGAAGCGCATGACTTCGCCGTCGCTCTTGCCCTTGGGATCGAAGTCGCTGCCGCCCTTGCCGCCGCCCATGGGCAGTCCGGTCAGGGAGTTCTTGAATATCTGCTCAAAGCCCAGGAACTTGAGAATGGACAGGTTCACGCTGGGATGGAAGCGCATGCCGCCCTTGTACGGGCCGATGGCGGAGTTGAACTGCACGCGGTAGCCGCGGTTCACCTGCACCTGACCCTTGTCGTCCACCCAGCTCACGCGGAAGGTGATGATCCTTTCGGGCTCGATTATCCTCTCGGCGATGCCGGCTTTCTCCAGCTCCGGACGCACGTCGAACACGTTCTGCAGGCTCTCCAGCACTTCACGCACTGCCTGAAGATATTCCTTCTGTTCCGGGTCGCGCTTCACAGCGGCCTCATATACTCCCGCAAGGTAGCTGTTATGAAATGTCATAGTCGCATCTCCTTCATATTTAGTGCATTTACGGCTGAAATACGGCTGTAAATGAAATTGGAACGATTATACCATTCATAAATTGTTTTGTAAACAGGCGAAATAAAAATATGTGCCGCTGATAGAAAATTTAATATAGAAAAAATATGCAAAAACCGGGCATTTGTCTGAAAAACGTGCCCGTATTGTGGTATAATTATAGTTAGGTATTTATATGCTGTAAAAGGGGAAAGACTATGCCGCTGATTCCGAACAAACATCCGATGCCTACCCAGGATCCTCTGGAAAGGGCACATAATTTCAACGAAGTAGCCCTGGGCTACACGCCCGAGATCGCCCGGGAGGAAGCGCAGCGCTGCCTGAACTGCAAAAACAAGCCCTGCGTGCAGGGCTGCCCGGTGAACATCGACATTCCCGGTTTCATTTCCTGCCTTAAGAACGGGGACAGCGAAGGCGCCTACGCGGTGATAGCCCGGTCCTCGAGCCTGCCCGCCGTGTGCGGCAGGGTGTGCCCCCAGGAGAGCCAGTGCGAGAAGGAGTGCACCATGGGCATCAAGTTCGAGCCCGTGGCGATCGGGCGCCTGGAGCGTTTCGCGGCGGACGAACACAACAAACGGGGGATAAAAGAAGCGAACACACCGGCAGAGGACGCGCCGAAGGTGGCGGTGGTGGGTTCCGGCCCCAGCGGCCTGTCCTGCGCGGGCGAGCTGGCGCGCCACGGGGTCAAGGTGAGCGTGTTCGAGGCGCTGCACCGCCCGGGCGGAGTGCTGGTGTACGGCATTCCCGAATTCCGTCTGCCCAAGGCAATAGTCAGCCGGGAGGTAGAGGGCCTGGAAGCCATGGGCGTGGAGTTCTTCACCAACGTGGTGATCGGACGCACGCTGACTGTGGACGAGCTGCTCGGGCAGGGCTATAAAGCCGTGTTCATAGGCAGCGGCGCGGGCCTGCCGGGCTTTATGGGGATCCCCGGCGAAGCGCTTAACGGCGTATACTCCGCCAACGAGTTCCTGACCCGCTCCAACCTTATGAAGGCGTACCGCGACGACAGCGACACTCCGATAATGAAGGGCGGCCGCGTGGCGGTCGTGGGCGGCGGCAACGTGGCGATGGACGCGGCGCGCACCGCGCTCAGGCTGGGGGCGGAAAAAGTGTACATAGTTTACCGCCGCTCGATGACGGAGCTGCCCGCCCGTAAGGAAGAAGTGGAGCACGCCATGGAGGAAGGCATCGAGTTCAGGCTGCTCAACAACCCCGTGGAGTTACTGGGCTACAATAACCCCGACGATCCCAGAGACCCGAAAAACGGCTTCGTGACCGGCATTAAAGTGATCAAAATGGAACTGGGCGAGCCGGACGAAAGGGGCAGGAGGCGGCCCGTGGAGATCAAGGGCAGCGAGTACGAGCTCAAGGTCGACGCGGTCATAATGGCCATCGGCACCAGCCCCAACCCGCTGATAAGGAACACCACCAAGGGTCTTGACGTGAACAGCCGGGGCGGCATAATCATAAACGAAGACGCCATGACTTCCCGCGAGGGCGTGTATGCGGGCGGCGACGCGGTCACCGGCGCGGCTACGGTCATATCCGCCATGGGCGCGGGCAAGAAGGCCGCGAAAAGCATCCTGGAAAAGCTGGGCATAGCGAATGTTTAAAAGCAAATCTCCCACCCGCCGCACACTGTGGCTCATAGTGTTCGCGGGGGTGGTGTACTCCGTCGCCCAGAGACCCGAAAGGCTTTCGGGCGTGCTGTCATATGTGTGGGGCGTGCTGAGCTGCGTGATCGCGGGTCTGTTCCTGGCGTTCGTGCTGAACCTCATCATGGCGCCCATAGAGCAGCGCATGGGCAAACTCTTCAAAAAGGCAAAACCGGGCTTCAGGCGGGGCGTGAGCGTGTCGGTGACGTACGTGATCGCCATCGCCCTGATCGCGCTTACGGCGTATTTCATAATCCCCAGCCTGAGGAACGTAGCGGACACGGCCATAACCCGCGTGCCCGAGGCGTTCCAGATGATGCCCGGATTCGTCACGGACATACTCACCCGCATGGGCGCGACCCCCGAAAAGATCGCCTCCATAAACGAGACGCTCAACAACACCGCCACGCTGGTGGTGGAATACATTTCGGGCAGCGTCGCGGACATCGCGGGCTTCGCCTTCGACCTTACCACGGGCCTCGTGGGCGGGATCCTGGACGTGGTGCTCACCATCGCCATAAGCGTGTACGCACTGGCGGGCAAGGAGCGCATAAGCAAGTTCGTCAGCGAGTTGCTGAACGCCTATATGCCGGAAAAGCCGCGGGCTTTGCTGTTTGACTTAAGGACCCTGATCTACGAGAAATTCTCGGAGTTTTTCAAGGGCCAGGTGCTGGAAGCGATGATACTGGGGCTGATGTGCTTTATAGGCATGCTGATCTTCGGCTTCCCCAACCCCGCCGCAATAAGCGCGGTGGTGGGCGTGTGCGCCATAGTGCCCGTTATCGGCCCCTGGGCGGGCTCCATAAGCGGCATTCTTTTGACCATGATCTACAGCCCCACCATGGCGCTGTGGTTCGCGCTGTACATACTTGTGATCCAGCAGGTGGAAGACAACGTGTTCTATCCCAAGATAGTGGGCAAGCAGATGAAGGTGTCCGGCCTGCTGGTGCTCAGCGCGGTTGTGATCGGAGGCGAGATCAACGGCATGCTGGGCATAATACTCGCGGTGCCGCTGAGCGCGGTGGCCTACGAGCTGCTTACCCGCGGCGCGAAAAAGCGGCTTGAAGCGCGGGAAGAAGCGCATGAAGCAGCACAGGAAGAAGCACTGAAAGAAGCGCCGGAAGAAACACCGGAAGAAAGCGCGGAAAAATGAACAGTACGCTTATAGAACTGTACGACGAGCGTCCGCTGGAAAACGTGCTGGCCTGCGAGATGCTGGACCCGGTGAGGGTGGTGTTCCTGTGTTCGGAAGAGGTCAAAGCCTCAAGACGGCGCACCTCGGCCATAAAAAACTACCTTAAGCGCAAGGGCTGGAACGGGGAGATCCGTTTCGTGGCTGCGGACATGTTTTCCGCGCGCGACGTCAAACGCGCGCTCAAGGAAGTGTGCGAAAAGTACGCTCCCTGCGTGATGGACATAACCGGAGGCACGGACGCGGCGCTGTTCGCCTCGGGGGTGCTGTCCTGCGAGATGGGCACGCCCGCGTTCACCTATTCCCGCAGGAACAACGCGTATTTCTCCATAAAGGACGCGCCATTCGGCGACAGGCTGGACTGCGACGTAAGGCTGAGCGTGGAAGACAGCTTTATAATGGCGGGCGGTTCCGTAAGGCCCGGCAGGGTGGAGGAAGCCGCGCTTAAGGAATACATAGACTATTTCGAGCCGTTTTTCAGATTGTACCTTAAGCACAGGCAGAACTGGACGAACATAATCAACTATATCCAGCGGGTCAGCCAGGCGTCGCTCAGGGACGGAAGCAATTTCGCGGAAGGCGCCCTGAGCGTCAGGGGCGACCGGGGCAGGATAATGTGCGACCAGAGGGCGCTAAGGGACTTTGAGCAGCTCGGCTTTATCCGCCGTCTGTCGATAGAGGATGAGCGCGTCAGCTTTTACTTCAGGGACGCGCGCACCCGCTACTGGCTCAGGGACATCGGCAGCGTGCTGGAGCTTTATGTATACAAAGCCTGCGTGGACACGGGCATATTCGACGACGTGTCGTCGAGCGTGGTCGTGGACTGGGAGGGCGACAACCTGCAGGGCGACGTGAGCAACGAGATAGACGTGGTGGCGAGCAGGGGAGTCACGCCCCTGTTCATAAGCTGCAAGACGGGTCAGGTGAAGACCGAGGCGATAAACGAGCTGGGCGTGCTCAAGGAACGCTTCGGCAGCGGCATCGCCCGGGCGGCGATAGTGTCCTCCTCCGCATGCCAGAAACTGGCCCGGCGCCGGGCGGCGGAGATGGGCATACGCGTGATAGACCTTGAGGAGATCAAAGCGGGCAGGCTGCCCGAGCTGATAAAGGAACTGGCTGAATGAGGAAGTTTTTTAAGTCCAAGCTCATATCCGGCGCGCTGTTTCTGATGGCGTATTACGCCGCAAACGCGGTGTTCCAGAGCTTTATGAGCCTGTACCTGACCGACCGGGGGCTTAACGGCGCCAAGATCGGCACCATAAACGCGGTGATCGCCTTCGTGAGCGTGCCCACCATGTACCTGTGGGGGCGGGCGGGTGACCGGGCGGCGTCCAGAAACCGGCTTTTGGCGGCGATGGCTGTGATCAGCACGGCCGTCATACTGCTTCTGCCCCTGCAGGGCGGCTTCGTGTACGCGCTGGGAGTGCTGGGATTGTTTGGCTGCGTGTACACCAGCCTGCAGCCCATGGGCGACAGCATAGTGCTCACCAACCTTGACAGCGAGGGCCTGCCCTTCGGCGGCGTAAGGCTGGCCGGCGGGCTCACTTTCGCGGTGGTGGCGGCGCTGTTCGGCTATGTGAGCGACTATTTCGGCAGCGTGACGGTGGTGTACGGCACGGCAGCGATGTGCCTTATGGTGGCGCTCGCGGCGCTCAACATGCCCACGGTGTCCTCGAAGGGGCAGGCTGCCTCCGCCCAGGGCGCGGGCAAACTGCTCAGGAACCCGGAAGTCATCCGCCTGTTCGCGCTGATGGTGCTGCTGCAGATCACATACGGCTACTATTACGCCTTCTTTTCCCCGCTGCTCAGGGACGACCTGGGGGGCGGCGAGAACCTGGTGGGCTGGAGCTTCTTCATATCCGCCTGCTCCGAAGCACCTTTCCTGATCTTCTCCGACCGGCTGATCAAAAAGCTGGGCGCGGGCAAACTCATGTGCATGGCGGCGGCGGTGATGACCGTGCGCTGGATGATACTGGCCACCACGTCGAGCCCCTACGTGGCGCTGGCAGCCCAGGTGCTGCACGGCTTCGGCTTTATAGTGATCACCGTGAGCGCGGCGAAATACATACAGAAAGTGGCTGGAGACGGGGAAAAGGCCACGGGCCAGCTGCTTCTGGGCGTGTTCGGCTTCGGACTGGCCCGGGGCATAGGGTATCTCGCGGGCGGCGCGCTGAGCGACGTGATAACCCGCCAGGGTGTGTTCTATATCACCGCGGGCATCTGCTTTTTCTGCCTGGCGGCGTTCGCGCCATATTACTTCCGGCACAAGCCCCTGAACGGGGAGGATTGAATGAACAAGCTTATCGCGATAGTGGGTACCAACGCCTCGGGCAAAAGCTCGCTGGGCGTGGAGCTGGCGGGGCGTTTTGACGGGGAGATAGTGTCCGCGGACAGCCGCCAGGTGTTCAAAGGCCTGGACCTGGGCAGCGGCAAGATCACGCCCGATGGGATGAAAGGCGTGCCCCACCACCTGCTTGACGTGGCTGAGCCCGGCGAGTTCTTCTCCATGGCGGACTTCCAGAAGTGCGCCTACAGTGCCATAGACGGCATAATCGCCCGGGGCAGGCTGCCGTTCATAGTGGGCGGCACGGGGCTGTACGTGGACAGCGTGACGAAAGGCTACAACCTAAGCGAGATAGTGCCCGACTTTGGTTACCGGGAGGAGCTCGAGACGTTTTCCACCCCGGAACTCTGGGAGATGCTGAAAAAACTGGAACCTGACAGCGAGATAGACCCCAAAAACCGCAACCGCGTGATGCGCAGGCTGGAAAAGCTCCACCAGGGGGATACGCAGCCGTCACATAACACCCCCCGCTACGACGTGCTCACTCTGGGTGTCAGGTGGGACAGGGAGACGCTGAAACGGCGCATAGACGAGCGGCTCGAGCGGCGCGTGAACGAGGGCATGATAGACGAGGTGGCGCGCCTTAGGGAAAGCGGCGTGTCCGACGAATTCCTGCTCAAGCTGGGGCTGGAATACCGCTACTTCACCCAGTTTTTGAGGGGAGAATGGCAAAGCCGGGATGAGATGCTTCACGAGCTCTCCCTCGCCATAAAGCGCTTCGCCAAGCGGCAGGTGACCTGGTTCAAAAAGGACCAGAGCGTCGTCTGGCTGGACATGGAACACGAGCCCGTGCTCCGGGCGTCCGAAATAATAAAAGAATTTTTGGAGAAGTAAATGTTCGCGCATCTGCACACGCACACGGAATACAGCCTTCTGGACGGCGCAAACCGCATAGGCGAGCTGCTGGACCGGGTCAAGGAGCTGGGGATGACATCCTGCGCCATCACCGACCACGGCGCCATGTACGGCGTGGTGGACTTTTACGTGGAGGCGAAAAAGCGGGGGATCCATCCAGTCATAGGCTGCGAGGTCTACGTGTGCCGGGACATGGACGACAAGACCGGCGGCTCCTCGGGCAACAGCCACCTGATACTGCTGTGCGAGAACCAGCAGGGCTACAAGAACCTGGTCAAGCTGGTGAGCGAGGGCTTCACCCGCGGCTTCTACTATAAGCCCAGGGTGGACTACGAACTGCTCAAAAAGTATTCCGGTGGCCTCATCTGCCTAAGCGCGTGCCTAAGCGGCGACATACCCAAGGCGATACTGGACAACCAGTACGGGGAGGCGCTCAAGTACGCCAACCGCTACCGGGAGATATTCGGAGAAAACAATTTCTTCCTGGAACTGCAGGACCACGGCCTGAGCGAGGAAAAGCGGGTGTCCAACGCGCTCATCCATATGTCCAAAGAGCTGGGCATACCCATGGTGGTGACCAACGACTGCCATTACCTGAACCGGGAGGACGCGGCGGCCCAGGAAGTACTGATGTGCATACAGACGGGCAAAAAACTCTCCGACGACGAGCGCATGCGCATGAACACCGACCAGCTCTACCTGAAGAGCGAGGAGGAGATGCAAAAGCTGTTCCCCGCTTTCCGGGACGCGCTGGACCGCACGGAGGAGATCGCCCGCCGCTGCAATGTCACCTTCGACTTTGAGACCAAGCACCTGCCCGCGTATCCCATAGACACGGGGGAGACCCCGAGCGAAATGCTCAGGCGCATGTGCTACGAGGGGCTTGGGCGCAAGTACGCTCCCGACAGGCAGGACGCCCGGGAACGCCTGGAATACGAGCTGGGCGTGATAGAGAAAATGGGCTATGTGGACTATTTCCTCATAGTCTGGGACTACATAAACTACGCCCGCAGCGTGGGCATACTGGTGGGCCCCGGCAGGGGCAGCGGCGCGGGCTCCATAGTGGCGTATACGCTGGACATCACCGCCCTTGACCCGCTGAAATACTCGCTGCTGTTCGAGCGTTTCCTGAACCCGGAAAGGGTGAGCATGCCCGATCTGGACATAGACTTCGACTACGAGCGCCGGAGCGAAGTGATCGACTACGTGGCGGACAAGTACGGCCACGACCACGTGTCCCAGATAATCACCTTCGGCACCATGGCCGCCAAGGCCGCCATAAAGGACGTGGGCAGGGTGCTGGACGTGAGCTTCGGGCGCACGGATCAGATAAGCAAAATGATCCCCAACGCCCTGGACATGACCATAGACAAGGCGATGGTGCTGAATCCCGAGCTCAAAAGCGCCTATGAAGGGGACGAAGAGGTCAAAAAGCTGATAGACACCGCCCGGAAGCTGGAGGGTATGCCGCGCCACGCCTCCACCCACGCGGCGGGCGTACTGATCTGCGCCTGCCCGGTGAGCGACCTGGTGCCCCTGCAGGTGAACGCGGACGTGGTGACCACCCAGTTCCCCATGGGCACGCTGGAGAGCCTGGGGCTGCTGAAAATGGACTTTCTGGGCCTGAGGACCCTGAACGTTATAGGCGACAGCCTGGAGTATATCCGTCAGGGCGGCGGCCCCTCCATAAAACCGGAAGACATCCCCGTGGACGACGACAAGGTGTACGATATGATCTGCGCCGGAGACGTGGACGGGGTATTCCAGCTGGAAGGCGGCGGCATGCGTTCGTTCATAATGAGCATGAAGCCCCGCTGTTTCGAGGACATCGTCGCCGCCATATCCCTGTACCGTCCGGGACCGATGGACTCCATCCCCCGCTTCATACAGGGCAAGCACGACCCGTCCACCATATCCTACATCACGCCCGAACTGGAACCCATACTGAACGTGACCTACGGCTGCATGGTGTATCAGGAGCAGGTCATGCAGATCGTCAGGGACCTGGCGGGCTATTCGATGGGCAGGAGCGACCTGGTGCGCCGCGCCATGTCCAAGAAAAAGCACGACGTGATGCAGAAGGAGAAGGAGTACTTCATAAACGGCAAGCTGAACGACGACGGTTCGGTCGACGTGCCCGGCGCGGTCAGGAAGGGCGTGAGCCGCGAGGCGGCGGAGCGCATATTCGACGAAATGACCGCGTTCGCCTCTTACGCCTTCAACAAGAGCCACGCGGCGTGCTATGCGCTGGTGGCGCTCCAGACCGCATGGCTCAAGTGCCACTATCCGGTGGAGTTCATGGCTGCCATGCTGAATTCCATCGCGGGAAATTCCACCAAGGTGGCGTATTACATACAGTTCTGCCGCAAAAAGGGCATAAAGATCGCGCCGCCGGACGTGAACGCCTCCCAGGAGCGCTTCAGCGTGGACGAGGGCGGGATCCGCTTCGGCCTTAACGCCGTAAAGAACCTGGGCCACAACGCCATCGCCGCCATACTCGAGGAGCGCGCCATCGCGCCGTTCACCGGCCTGTACGACTTTATCGACCGCTTGAGCTCCACCCAGGTAAACAAAAAAGCGGTGGAGAGCTTGATAAAGGCGGGCGCTTTCGACCGCATGCGGGGCAGCCGGGCCCAGAAGCTGCTGGTGTTCGACATGTCCATGGACGCGGCGGGCAAAAAGGCGGGCAGCCTGTCTTCCGGGCAGATGAGCCTGTTCGAGGAGAGCGACCTGCCCGGCGCGCCGGAGGAATTCCCGCCCGCGGAGGAACTGAGCCGCCGCGAAGCGCTGGCGATGGAAAAGGAAATGACAGGCATTTACCTGTCCGGCCATCCGCTTGACGATTACAGGGAGCAGCTGGGGCGGCTTAAGATGGATTCGGCCAGGATCGCCGAAGCCATGGAAGACGAACAGAGCGCGCTGGCGCTAGACGGCATGAGGGTAGAGATGGGAGGCCTGATCTCCCAGAAGACCCAGCGCGCCACCCGCCAGGGCCAGCTGATGGGCATATTCGGCCTGGAGGACCTGTACGGCGTGACAGAGGTGCTGGCCTTCCCCAAGGTGTACGAAAGCACGGGCATGAGCGTAAACGAAGGCGACGCGCTGAAGATAAAGGGCAGACTCTCCGCCCGGGACGGCAAGGCGCCCAACCTTATAATGGAAAGCTTCGAGCCCATGCTGCCGGACGCCCAGGTCAAAACACAGCCGGCAGAAGCGCCCAAACAGGAAAAACCCCGCAAGCTGTTCCTCAAGCTGGACCGGGACAAGCTGGACGCGGTGAGCTTCATACTCGCCACCACTCCCGGCAGCATCAGAGTCAATTTCTTCTTCCCCGCGGAAGGCAAAAACTTCGTGGCGCCGTCAGACCTTTGGGTCAGCCCGGACTTTGACGAAAACGCGCTCAAGTCCCTGCTGGGAAACGATGCGGTGGTGCTGAAATAGGAGGACAAAATGGAAAAGATCACCCTGTATATAGTGGTGCCGTGTTATAACGAGGAAGAGGTGCTGCCCCTTACTTCCAAAGCGCTAAAAGAGTTTGTAAGCGGCAACAGCGAGCTTTCCGAAGCGTCCCGCATAGTGTTCGTGGACGACGGCAGCCGTGACGCGACCTGGGAGATAATAAAAAAACTGTGCGCGGAAGACACGGTGTTTTCCGGGCTCAAATTAAGCCGCAACCGGGGCCACCAGAACGCCTTGTGGGCGGGCATGGACTGGGCGAAGGACAAGTGCGACTGCCTGGTGACCATAGACGCGGACCTGCAGGACGACATAAACGCCATAGCCGGTTTTTTGAAGGAATACCGCGCGGGCGCGGACGTGGTATACGGAGTCAGGAGTAAGCGCGAGACCGATACCGCCTTCAAGCGCCTTACCGCGGAGGGCTTTTACAAACTAATGGAGCGCATGGGCGTCTCCACCGTGTACAACCACGCGGACTACCGCCTTATGAGCAGAAGAGCCGTGGAGGCGCTGATGCAGTACCCGGAAAGCAACCTGTTTCTGCGGGGCATGGTGCCGCTGGTGGGCCTGAATACCGCCACGGTGTACTACCAAAGGGGCAAGCGCGCCGCGGGGGAGAGCAAGTATCCCTTAAAGAAGATGCTCGCCTTTGCCTGGCAGGGCATAAGCTCCTTCAGCGCGAAGCCCATTTCCCTTATCTGGAAACTGGGCGCGGCGTTCATGCTGGCGGCGCTGGCGTTCGGGTTCATCGACATTGTAAGCAGCGCGTTTGATCCGGGCTTCACCGCCTTCAGCGTGTGGTTCGTGGGCGGAACGCTTATGGTCTGCGTGGGTCTGGTGGGAGAATACGTGGGCAAGACGTATTTCGAGGTCAAGCAGAGGCCCCGCTACCTTTTGCAGGAAATAATAAGCTCCCCCGAAGAAAGCCGGGAGAGCGGAAAAGCGGACTAAAGTCAGTTGGAACCCACGGGAGTGTAGCGGGTCTCGCCGGGCATACTCATGCCCTGAGCCCGGGCGTACAGCTCTATGCCTTCGGGGGTCTTGATGAAGGCGAGCTCGCTTTCCAGAGTGTCCAGCTGCTTTTGCAGGGCGGCGTTCTCCTGGCTGACCTGCTTGATGCGGGCGCGGGTAGAATCGATCCTGACGTTGAAGCAGATTATGCCGATGGCAAGGGCGACTATGAGCAGGCCCACGATCACGTAACCGCTCTTGTTGACCCGTATACGCTGCTTTTTGCGCCGTACATTCCGGTTCATGGAGAACTCCTTTCAGACGATGGTCTGTTTTAGCCCGTATAATTTCGACCAAAGTCGCTTTTATTCCTGCAAGGCTCAAAAGCTTAACCCAAAATTAACCATATGAGGTGCAAAATGAGTTTTTCTCCGTCTCCGGAGCAGCAAAGAGTCATAGATTCCAGAGGGAAAAACCTGCTGGTATCCGCCGCGGCGGGCAGCGGAAAGACCACCGTGCTGGTGGAACGGGTGTTGGGTCTGCTTAAAGAGGGCACGGAAATCGACAAAATACTAATCGTCACCTTCACCCGGGCTGCCAGCGCGGACATGAAAAACAAGCTGTTCGAGCGCCTGAGCAAAGAAGCGGAAAACGGCGATGAAAAAATGGCCGAGCAGCTGGAAAAGCTGGATATGGCGCAGATCTCCACACTGCACTCCTTCTGCTCCGCGGCGGTAAAGATGAGCTTTGAGGCTGCGGAGGTGGACCCGAATTTCCGCGTGATGGAAGAGTCGGAAGAGGCGCTGCTGTGCGAAGACGCGCTGACCCAGGCGCTGGAAGAACTGCTCGAAAAGGACGACCCCGGCATGGACAGGCTCATGCTCATGCGGGGACCGGAGACCGTAAGGCAGATGGCGCGGGAGCTCAAGGACTTTCTGGACACCCGCAGCGACCCGGACAAGTGGCTGGCAGACGCGCTGGAAGTGTTCGGCGGCGCGGGGGAGGAATGGCAAAAAGCGCTGGTCAGGGCCTGCAAAAAGCGCCTGGATGACGCGCTGGACCTGCTTTACACCGCCGGCGACGTATGCCGGGAGACGGACGGCCCCGGCCATTACCTGGCGTGCATAGAAAAGGATACGCAGGCGCTCAAAGAGGCCTGCGGCATCGAGTCTTACGAAACGATGCGCGTGTGGGCGGAAGAGTTTAAGTCCGCCCGCGCTCCCGGGGGCAAGTCCAAGAATGCGGACTTTGACATTGACAAGCTGGAAAGGGTCAAAAGCCTGCGGGAAAGCGCGAAAAAGCGGATTAGCGAGATAAAAGAGCTGACCGACATACCTCTCGAAGTGGCGCTAAACGACATACACTCCGACAGGGAAGCGTTTTCTGCGCTGGCGGAGCTGTACTTAGGCTTCCGCTGCAGGCTCGGGAAAATGAAACAGGAAAAGGCGGCGGTGAGCTTTAACGACCTTGAGCATCTTACGCTCAAGATCCTTGACGACCCGGACACCCTGACCGCGCTCAAGGAGCGCTACAGTTACATTTTCATAGACGAATACCAGGACACCAGCGACATACAGGAAGCCATCGCCTGCCGGCTTGCGAGCGGCAGCAGCCGCTTCATGGTGGGCGACGTAAAACAGTCCATATACCGTTTCAGGCACGCGGAGCCGGAACTGTTTATCAAAGCGTACGAGACGTACAAACAGGGCGGCGACAACGAACTGGTGGTGCTGAGCCGGAACTACCGCTCTTCCCAGCCGGTCATAGACCTGGTGAACCTGATCTTTGGGCGCGTCATGCGGGGCGGAGACAGCGAAATCCTCTACGACGACGACGCCATGCTGCACCCGGGACCGAAAGCGGGGGAGTTTACCGTGCCCTGCGAGCTTATGATCCTTGACAGGTCCGCTTTGGGCGAAGAGGAGGACGAGCCTGAGGAGACGGAGGGCGGTGAAGTACAGCAGGAGGACGAGCTCAAGTCTTCCCAGCTGGAGGCGCGGCTGATCGGCAAGCGCATAAAGGAACTGATGGATGAGGACAAGTCCCTGCGCTATCGGGATTTCTGCGTCATCTGCCGCACTCGCAAGGACGTGCTGGCGCCCATGGCGGAGACCCTCGGCGAAATGGGCATCCCCTCCTACGCGGACGGTACGGAGAACAGTTTCGAAGCCATCGAGGTATCGGTCACGCTGAACGTACTTAAGGTGCTGGTGAACCGCTATAACGAGGTGGCGCTTCTGAGCGTGGCGCGCTCGCCCATGTTTTACGTGACCAATTCCGCCTTGGCGCAGGCACGCATCCGCTGCCCCGAAGGGCTTATATGGGACGCGTTCGCTGCCGTGAGGCAGGAATATCCTGAGATAGACCGCCTGCTGACCATGATGGAAAACTGGCGGGCGATGGCGCCCGGGCTGGGCGTCAGGGCGCTGATACGGCGCATACTTGAGGACACGGGCTTTTACGTGTTCTGCGGCGCGCTGGAGGGCGGCAGGCGCAGGCAGATGAACCTGGACCTGCTGTGCAAGCGGGCGGAGGACTATGAAAACGACGGAGGCTGCTCCATAGCGGGCTTTACCCGGCTGATGGAGCTTGTAGCCGGATCTTCCGACGGCGACGGCGCCCACGAGCTGGGCGAAAACGACGACGTTGTGCGCCTGATGACCGCCCACAAGAGCAAGGGGCTGGAGTTCAAGGTGGTGTTCGCCGCCCAGCTGGCAAGGAAGTATTCCGCCGGCATAAAGGACGGCAGCATGTTCCTGGACAAGCAGCTGGGCGCGGGCTTCGTCCACATGGACGAACGCCTGGGCACCGCACGGCCCACGCTGGCGACCAGGGCGGTCAGGAACGAAAGCCGGATCAGGGACAGGGCGGAGGAACTGCGTGTTCTGTACGTGACCCTCACCCGCGCCCAGCAGCGGCTCATACTCGTGGGCAGCGTGAAGGAGCTGGAAAAGAGCCTCGTCTCCTGGAAAATGGCGGCGGCGCGGCCAGACATGTATTACTCGTCCCTGGACATCGCGGCTTCGGCGGCGATCGGCTGCCCCGGCGCGGAGGTGCTGGGAGGCGAAACGGACGAAAGCCTGCCCCGCGTGAACGTGAAGGTGTTTTCCGAGAAGGACGCGCTCAAGGCGGTCTCTGCCGACGCGAAGCAGCTGGTCGACCTGTTCGATGCCGCCCGCGGAGCCGCCCCAGAGCAGGACATACTCGAAAGGCTCATGTGGGAGTATCCGGCGTCGGAGCAAAGCGCGCTGCCGGTCAAGCTCTCGGTCACGGGGCTTGAAAGGGAAACGGTGGGCGGCAGCGAGCTGCCCAGGCTCAAGACCGTGCCCAGGTTCCTTTCCGGCGAGGGGGACGAGATATACACCCAGCGGGGCACCGCAAACCACAGGGCGCTCAGGCTGTTCGACCTGGACGCGCTTAATGCCTGTTCGGGCGAAAAGGACATGCTTTGCGAAGTCGCGCGCCAGCTGGACGGCATGCTGGAAAGGCAGCTGATCTCCCCCGAGGAGCGCAGCCTGTGCCGCGAAGGGGATCTTGCCCGCTTCTGGCTGTCCGACACGGGCAGGCGGGCGCTCGCCTCAAACGAGGTCAAAAGGGAGTGGAGCTTCGTGATCCGCTTAAAGCTCAGCGACGCGCTGGGTTCGGGCAGCGACGACACGGTGCTCGTGCAGGGCACGCTGGACATGTGCTTCGAAGAGGACGGCAAATGGGTGCTGGTGGACTACAAGACCGACCGCTCGGGTGACGAAAGCGAGATACTTGCCCGCTACGGCACCCAGCTGGACATTTACCGCCGGGCGCTGAACCGCCTGACGGGCAGGGAAGTCAGGCACACATACATCTGCCTGATCAGCCGCAACAGGCGGCTGGAAGTGTAGAGGGAGCCCTGCGGTATTGACTTAAAGCGTATAATATATAGTCGGAGGTGGTGGCGGTGACCGGATTTGACCGCTGTTTGCGCCGTTTGGCGGTGTGGGGGAGCGGAAATCTCAGCCGCTGGAAGTTTGATTCACGGGTCAAGATCACAGATCAGCCTGCGCCGGGCAGCCTTATAGTGGGCAACCATACCTCTGTCTGGGACTTTGCCCACCTTCTGCGGGCGCTTATGCCCCGCTATGACGAGCGCTTCCTCGCCACGGGGGTGCAGTTCGACAAATCGCGCTTCCGGGCGTGGCTGTTCAGGCACGCGGGGATCATACGCAAAAACCAGGGCGCCACGGACGTAAAGTGCGTTCGGGAACTCATGGCAGCGGTTAAGGACGGCGGCATGCCCGTGGTATACGCCCAGGGCATGACGTCCTTTGACGGACGCCCCGGCTGGCGGGCGCTAAACGGCACCGGCGCGCTGGCGAAACTTTTGAGATGCGACGTGTACGCCTGCGTCGTGCACGGGGGCTTCATGTCGCGTCCCCGCTACTCCGCCCCGGCGAAGGGACGGGTGGACGTGGAGATAAGGCGCCTGTTCACTAAGGAAGAAGTCGCGTCCCTCAAGACCGACGAACTCCAAAGGCGCATAGACGAGGCCATAGACTTTAACGACTGGGACTGGCAGGAACGGGAAAAGGTGCCGTTTAAGCGCATCACCCGCGTGAAAAACCTGACCAAAGTGTTGTACAAATGCCCCGCCTGCCTGCGGGAGGGGGAACTTAAGGAAAGCAAATACGAGATAAGCTGTCCCGCCTGCGGTTTTTCGTGCCGCAGGGACGATTACGGCTTCTTCTACGGCTCCGACGCCTGCCCCCGCCGCATGGACGAGTGGGTGGACATGGAGATCGCGTCCGCCCGGGAGGAAATCGCGCGCCCGGATTTCGTGCTGAGGGAAGAACTGAGCAGCGCGTATTTCCGGATGAACACCGCGGACAAGCCCCGAAGCCTGGGCCCGGGCACGCTGAAGCTCAGCCGCGAGGGGCTGGAACTCACGTGCGCGGACGGGGTCAGGACCATCCCCATGGACGACTTCCTGTTCCTGGTGCTGGACGACATAAACGCGGTCATGGTAAACACCCAGGCGGGTTTCTACCGTTTCGAGTTCAAAGATCCGCGCATGATAGACAAATGGTTCTTCTGCCACCGGCTGATGAAGACGGGGGAAGACAAATGAAAACGATACCCTCTTACTGCGGGGATATAGGCATCCTGTACGAGGACAACCACCTGCTGGTGGCGGTGAAGCCGCCGAACCTGCCCTCCCAGGGGGATAAAAGCGGCGACCCAGACATGCTGAGCCTGCTCAAGGACTATCTGGTCAAAAGCAACAACAAGCCCGGAGACGCGTACCTGGGGCTGGTGCACCGGCTGGACCGGCCCGTGGGCGGGGTGATGGTGTTCGCCAAGACCAGCAAGGCGGCAGGGCGGCTGAGCGAACAGTTCCGCCTGCATACGGCGAAAAAACAGTATCTGGCGGTGCTGGAAGGCGAGCTGGGCGAAAAGCGCACCCTGGAAAACAGCCTGCTGGACAAACAGGGGCAGAACGTGAGGGTGGTCCCCGAAGGCACGAACGGCTCGAAACCGGCGCGGCTCACTACGTTTCCCCTGGCGGTAAAAGACTACCTGACGCTCGTGCGCGTCGAGCTGGACACGGGCCGCAAGCACCAGATCCGGGTGCAGCACGCCCATATCGGCCTGCCCCTGTACGGGGACATGCGCTACGGCCACGGGCGCAGGGGCGAAACGGTGGCGCTGTGGGCGTTCAGGCTCACGCTGACCCACCCCACTCTGAAAACGGAAATGACGTTCACCTGCCCGCCGCCGGCAAAAGGCGTGTGGGGGAAGTTCGAAAAGGAGATACTTGGTGAGACCGGGAATGAAGCTTAAAAGATACGTCTGTGCCGTGCTGGCGCTGCTGCTCATCGTGCTGCTCGCGGGCTGCGGGCAGAAAACGCCGCCTGCCGAAACCGGGACCGCGGAGAAGGGCAAACTTAGCATAGTGTGCTCCCTGTTCCCGCTGTACGACTTTGCCCGCGTGATCGCGGGCGACAGGGCGAACGTGTCGCTGATACTGCCTTACGGGGTGGACAGCCACGATTACGAGCCCTCTGTGGGCGACGCCTTCGCCGTGAGCCGCGCGGACCTGTTCGTCTACACGGACGACGAACTGGAGACCTGGGTCAAAAACCTGTCCGGCAGCCTGGAAAACGTGAAAACGCTCAGGTGCGCCGCGAATATCGACCTGGAAGCGCTGCAGGAGGAGTGGGAGGCCATCGAAAACCCCCACGAGGAGGCGGAGGAGCATCACCACCACAAATACGACGCCCACATCTGGCTGGACCTTAGCCTGGCGGCAAGGATGTGCGAAAGCATAAAAGACGCGCTGACCGCGCTGGACAAAGAGGGCGCACAGATTTACAGCGACAACTGCGCCAATCTGGTAAAGCAGCTTAGTGACCTTGACGGGCGCTTTTACGAGCTGTTCAAGGCGCATCCGGGCGCGGTGCTGTGCTTCGGGGGGCAGTTCGCCTACAGCCACTTCATCCGCCATTACGGCGTAAAGTATCTGAGCGCCTATGACAGCTGCTCCGAGGAGGACGAGCCTTCGCTGGGGCAGGTGATACGGGTGATAGACGGCATGAAGCAGTCCGGCTCAAAGGCGGTGTTCACCGACGAGCATTCCAACGGGGACGTGGCAAGGCAGATCGCCGAGGAAACGGGCGCAAAGGTGCTGGTGTTCCACACGCTGGAGAACATTTCGAAAGCCGAGGCGGGCGAAAGCTTCGTTTCGCTGATGACCGGGAACTACCGCGCCGTGTCGGGCGCGCTAAGCGGGGACTGATATGGAAGAAAACGTACTTGTAAGCATACGCGACGTGTCCATGAACTACGGCTCGGGGCGTCAGGACGCCATCGAGCACGTGTCGGTGGACGTGAGAAAAGGCGAGATACTGGCGCTGGTGGGATCCAACGGCTCCGGCAAAAGCACCCTGATGAAGGGTATGCTCAAGCTCATGCCCTTTTCCTGCGGGGAAATGGAGCAGAAGAAGGGGCTGAAGGTGGGCTACATGGCCCAGATGCACACCCAGGTCAGGGATTTTCCAGCCACGGTCAGGGAAGTGGTGCTAAGCGGCACCCGGCAGGACAGCTTCTTCCCCTTCTACACCCGTGAGCAGCGCAAAAAAGCGGACGCGGCGATGGAACTTATGGAAGTCAAGGACCTGGCCTCAAGCTATCTGGGCGCGCTGAGCGGCGGGCAGATGCAGAGGGTGCTTCTGGCGCGCTGCGTGGCGGGCGACCCGGAATTGCTGGTGCTGGACGAACCCACCAGCGCCCTGGATCCCCGCATGACCCACCAGCTCCAGCACATTTTCACCCGCCTAAGGGACGAAAGGGGCGTGTCGGTGGTGGTGTCCACCCACGACTGGCACTTCGTGAAGGAGCATGCCGACCGGGTGCTGGTGCTGGACCACTCGGTGGAATTCCTGGGCAAGATAAGCGACTGGCAGGGCAGGGAGGACGAACATACATGTCATCATTAAGCTTGTGGGACATACTGTCCAGTCCCCTTACGCTGCGGGCGTTCGTGGTGGGCGGGCTGATGAGCCTGTGCCTGGGCGTGCTGGGAGTGATACTCGTACTTAAGCGTTACGCGCTTATCGGCCACGGGCTGGGCGAGATAGGCTTTGCCTCCACCGCGCTGGCCGCGCTGATAGGAATGGGCAATTTCTCCCTCGCGGTCTCCATACCCCTGGTGTGCCTGACCAGCCTGCTGATAATGCTGTTCGACCGCAAAAGCGGCATGGGCGGCGACGTGTTCATAGGCATATTCTCCACCGTCGCGCTGGCGGTGGGCGTGATAGCGGGCCGGTTCACGGACGGTTACAGCGTGGAGACCAGCATGTTCGGCTCCATAATGGGCGTGACCCGGGGCTACATGTGGGCGGTCATAGGGCTGTGCATCGTGCTGGGCGGAGTGTTCGCGCTATTGTATACCCGCCTGTTCGCCGTCACGTTCGACGAGACCTACTGCCGCGCCTGCGGCATGAAGGTCGATCGTTTCCAGTTCCTGCTGTCGCTGATGACTTCGGTGGCGGTGGTGATGGGCATGCGCGTGCTGGGCGCGATGATGATCTCCAGCTTTATCATCTTCCCCGCGCTGACCGCGAGGAGGCTGTCCCGCTCCTTTAAGGGAATGATAATCATCTCGGCAGTCAGCGCCGTAGTGTCCTTCACGCTGGGCATGGGCATAAGCGCGCTGAGCGAACTGGGCACCCGGCACCTGCCCGTGGGCGCGTGCGTGGTGATAAGCAGCCTTGCGGTGCTTTTGATCGCGGTCTGCGCGTCCTCATTCAGAAGAAAAGCATAGGGAAACGGTATGAACGAAAATTTCAGGTTTGAGCTTTTGCACGTATGCAAGCAGACGGGAGCGCGCAGGGGGCGCCTGCACACTCCCCACGGCGTGATAGAGACCCCGGTGTACATGCCCGTAGGCACCCAGGCCACGGTAAAGACCGTGTCGCCGGAGGAGCTTAAGGAGCTGTCCGCCCAGATCATCCTGTCCAACACCTACCATCTGCACCTGCGGCCCGGGGAGGACCTGGTGGCGGAGGCGGGCGGCCTGCACCGCTTTATGAACTGGGACCGCCCCATACTTACGGACTCCGGCGGGTTCCAGGTGTTTTCACTGGCGAGCTTAAGGAAGATAACGGAGGAGGGCGTGATGTTCGCCTCCCACCTGGACGGCAGCCGCCATTTCTTCTCCCCCGAGGTGTCCATAGGCATACAGGAAAAGCTGGGCAGCGACATAATGATGCAGTTCGACGTGTGCAGCGCGTATCCCTGTTCCTACGACGACGCGGACAAGGCCATGCGCCGCACGGTCAGGTGGCTGGACAGGTGCGTAAAGGCCTGGAAGCGGCCCGACCAGGCGCTGTTCGGCATAGTGCAGGGCGCGTTTTACAAGGACCTGCGCGTGGAGTGCGCCAGGCAGATGGCCGAGTACGACCTGCCCGGCTACGGCATAGGCGGACTGAGCGTGGGCGAGCCCAAGGAGATCATGTACGACATGCTGGACGCGCTGAATCCCGTCATGCCCCAGAATAAGCCCCGCTACCTTATGGGCGTGGGCTCTCCCGACTGCCTGGTGGAGGGCGTGTTAAGGGGCGTGGACATGTTCGACTGCGTGCTGGCTACCCGCGTCGCCAGGAACGGCACCGTGTTTACCAGAAACGGCCGCCTGGTGATAAGAAACGCCGCCTACGCCCGGGACTTCGGCCCCCTGGAAGAGAGCTGCGACTGCTACGCCTGCCGGAACTACTCCCGCGCCTACATCCGCCACCTGCTCAAGGCGGAGGAGATATTCGGCTTAAGGCTGTGCTCCATACACAACCTAAGGTACCTTACCAAGCTTATGGAAGACATAAGGAGCGCCATCGAACAGGATTCCTTAAGGGATTTCACCGAAGACTTCTATTCCCGCCACGTAAGGGGCAACTGGTAAGGGACAATCAATAAAAGGCGACCGGCAACAGACTGACGGCGACAAGGAGGTCAATATGGAATTTGAGAAACTTATCATGGCGCGCAGGAGCGCCAGAGGCTACGAAAGCGCCATAGACGAAGCCGCGCTTAAGGAGGCCGTGAGCCGCGCCCGCTTCGCCCCGTCCTGGAAGAATTCCCAGGAGTCCCGGGTCTATGCCGCGGTGACGCCCGAGACGACACAGCAGGTGTTCGACGCCCTGCCGGACTTCAACAAAAACAGTTCCGCGAACGCCGCGCTCTTAGTGACCACCTTCGTGAAGGGCATCGCGGGCTTTACCGCCGCGGGACAGCCCACGGGCAGCGCAGGCGACTGCTGGGGCGCCTACGACCTGGGTCTGCACGACGCGTATCTGATCCTGGCGCTGCAGGATCTGGGCTATGACAGCCTGATAATGGGACTGAGCAACGAAAAGGCGCTGCGCGAGATATTCGCGATCCCCGAAAACGAGCAGATAATGAGCGTGATCGCTGTGGGCAAGAGGTCGAAGCCCGCCAATACTCCCGTAAGGAAACCGCTGGAGGAGACGCTCGTCACCAAATAAGCGGAAGACCCGCGCGCTTAAGCAGGATCGAGGTTTTCGGGCTTGACAAAAAACAGGGTTATGGGTATAATACAAAGGCTGTGTACCCGTAGCTCAGTTGGATAGAGCGTTGGACTCCGACTCCAAAGGCCGCTGGTTCGAATCCAGTCGGGTACGTAGAAAAGCAGAGCCCCTCGGTTGAGGGGCTCTGCTTTTGCTTTGCTTACGCGTTCCGGCCTTCCAGGAAGGCTTTTTTGTTCAGCTCCACGAACTTGGGCTTCACCAGCTGTTCGATGGCGGAGAGCCAGCTTTCCAGGGAGATCTCGGGCATGTAGCGGCTCAAAACTCCCAGCAGCACGGTGTTCTGGGCCTTGTCGCTGCCGCAGGCGCGGGCGATCTTAAGCGCATCCACGTCCGCCACGCGGCACTTCTGCTTCAGCGCGGGGATCGGCTCGGCGGGATATTCCTGCTGGCCGGTGATCACGGTGATGGGGTAGATCTCGGCCGTGTTGGTGATGAGCAGGCCGTCCTTTTTGAGCATTTTCAGGTACCGGGCGCCCTCTATGGCTTCAAAGGAGAGGATAAAGTCCGCCTCGCCCTCGCCCACTATGGGGGAAAACACCTTGTCGCCGTACTTGACATAGGTGACCACGCTGCCGCCCCGCTGGGACATGCCGTGCACCTCGCTCAGTTTCACGTCAAACCCTTTTTCGATCAGCACGTGGCCGATCAGGCGGCTGGCCAGAAGTGTGCCCTGGCCGCCCACGCCGACTATCATAATGGAATTACTCATGTTTACCCTCCCCGATGGCTCCGAAAGCACACATCTGGCTGCACAGGCCGCAGCCCACGCACTGGGCGGAGTCTATCTCCGCCTTGCCGGAAGCGAACCTGACAGCCGGGCAGCCTATGCGCATGCAGGACTTGCAGCCCCGGCACTTGTCCGCGTCCACATTAAGGGCGGGCTTGGGCTTGACGTACTTGAGCAGCTGGCAGGGCTTGCGGCAGATGATGACGGAAGGCTCTTCGGCAGCCAGTTCTTCCTTCAGCGCCGCTTCGATCTCCTTAAGGTTGCCCGCGTCCACGCTCCTGACCCGCTTGATGCCCACCGCTTCGCACACTTTTTCCAGGCTCACCGGGGGCACTTCCTTGAGCTTGAGCGTCAGCCCGGTGGCGGGATTCTGCTGATGGCCGGTCATGCCGGTTATGGAGTTGTCCAGTATCAGCACCGTGGACACGCTTTGGTTGTAGGCCACGTCGGTCAGGGCGGTGATGCCGGAGTGCAGGAAGGTGGAGTCGCCTATCACGGCCACGGTCTTGCCGGAGGTCTCCGGGCGCACGGTGTTGAAGCCGTGCAGCATGCCGATGCTGGCGCCCATGCACAATACGCTGTCCACCGCGCTAAGTGGCGCGGACGCGCCCAGGGTGTAGCAGCCGATGTCGCCGGTGACGGTCAGCTTAAGCTTGTTGAGCACGTAGAACACGCCCCTGTGGGGGCAGCCCGCGCACATGACCGGGGGACGGGCGGGCAGGGGCTGGTCGAACTGGGCGCTCTCGGGCAGTTCCAGGCCCAGGGCGGCGCGGATCTTGCTCTGGGAGAGCTCGCCGATGCAGCCGAAAATGTCCTTGCCGCCGTCCACGCGGATGCCCGCGGCGCGGATCTCGCTTTCGAACACGCCGTCCAGCTCCTCCACCACTATCAGCCTGTCCACCTTGGCGGCGAAGGCGCGGATCTTTTCCAGCGGCATGGGGAAGCTCATGCCGATCTTGAACACGCTGGCGCCGGGTATGGCTTCCTTTATATATTCATAGCAGGTGCCGGAGCACACATAGCCCACGCTCGTGTCGTTGAGCTCTTCGAAATTCAGGGGGCTGTTTTCGGAATACTCCTTGAGCTTTATCAGCCGGTCTTCCACGACGAAGTGGCGCTTGAAGCCGAAACCCGGGTTCATAACGTACTTGGACGGGTCTTTTTTGTATTCCTTAAGGGGCAGCTCGGTGCGCTCGTGAAGCTCCACGAGGCTCTGGGAATGGGCGACCCTCGTGCAGGTCCTTAGCAGCACGGGCGTGTCGAACCGTTCGCTGATCTCGTAAGCCAGGCAGGTGGAGTCCCGGCACTCGACGGAGTCGGAGGGCTCCAGCATGGGCAGCTTGGCGGCGCGGGCGTAGTGGCGGCTGTCCTGCTCGTTCTGGCTGGAATGCATCGCGGGATCGTCCGCCACGCACACCACCAGACCGCCGTTCACGCCGGTGTAAGCGGAAGTGAACAGGGGGTCGGCGGCCACGTTTAAGCCCACGTGCTTCATGGCAGTAAACGCCCTCGCGCCCGCCAGGGACGCGCCCATGGCGCTTTCCAGCGCCACCTTCTCGTTGGGCGCCCATTCGGCGTACACTTCGTTGAACTCCGCCACCTCTTCGGTGATCTCCGTGGAGGGAGTGCCCGGATAGGAGGACACGTACTTAACGCCCGCCTCCCAAAGACCCCGGGCAATGGCCTTGTTGCCAAGTAACAGCTGCTTCATATATACCTCGTATGGAAGGGAATATGGACTAATGGGTTATCTGGGTCTTTACCAGGCTCTCGCCGCAGTAGATCTGCCTTAAGCGGGGCTTTTCGATCTTGCCGGTGGCGTTCCTGGGCACGGGCGCGAATATGATCTTGCGGGGGCGCTTGTAGCGGGGCATCTCCATGCAGAAGGTGTTTACTTCCTCTTCGGTGAGCGTGTCGCCTTCCTTGACCTCGATTATCGCGGCGGCGATCTCGCCCAGGCGGGCGTCGGGCAGGCCTATGACCGCCACGTCCTTGATGGCGGGATGCGCCCGCAGGAAGTCCTCTATCTGCACGGGGTACAGGTTTTCACCGCCGGTGATGATGACATCCTTTTTCCTGTCCACCAGGTAGTAGAAGCCCTCTTCGTCCTGCATGGCCATGTCGCCGGTGAACAGCCAGCCGTCTTCCAGCACTTCCTTTGTGGCGGCTTCGTCGTGATAGTAGCAGGTCATGACGCCGGGGCCCTTGACCGCAAGCTCGCCCACGTCGCCGCGCTTGACTTCATTGCGCTGTTCGTCAACAATCTTGACTTCCCAGCCGTAGCCGGGCACGCCGATGGCGCCCACTTTATTTATGTTTTCGATGCCCAGATGCACGCAGCCGGGGCCGATGCTCTCGCTCAGGCCGTAGTTGGTGTCGTAGTCATGGTTGGGGAACACGCTCTTCCAGCGCTTGATCAGGGAGGGCGGCACGGGTTGGGCACCGATATGCATGAGCCTCCAGCGGCTCAGGTCGTAATCCTTCAGGTCGACCTTGCCGGACTCGATGGCGTCCAGTATGTCCTGCGCCCAGGGCACCAGCAGCCACACTATGGTGCACTTTTCGGAGGAAGCGGCGGAAAGTATGTTCTTGGGCTTGGCGCCGGTAAGCAGCACCGCTTTGCCGCCGGAGATCAGCGAGCCGAACCAGTGCATTTTCGCGCCGGTGTGGTACAGGGGCGGGATGCACAGGAACACGTCGTCCTTGGTCTGACCGTGGTGCGCCTGCTCCACCTTGGCGGAGTGGGAGAGGCTGCGGTGCTTGTGGAGTATCGCCTTGGGGAAGCCGGTGGTGCCGCTGGAAAAGTATATGGCGGCGTAGTCGTCGTCGGTCAGCGGGATGATGGGGTCCAGGGAGGACTCGTTGGAGACCAGGTTGCTGTAGCTTTCCGCGAACACGGGGCAGCCGTCGCCCACGTAGAACAGCAGCTTGACCCGCGGGATGTGATCCGCGATCTCCTCGATGCGGCCTATGAACTCGTAGCCGAAGAACAGTGCGTCCGCGTCGCTCAGCTCCAGGCAGTAGCGTATCTCCTCAGAGGTGTAGCGGAAGTTGAGCGGCACCGCCAGCGCGCCGGTCTTGAGCACGCCGAAGTATATGGGCAGCCACTCGATGCCGTTCATCATGAGGATGGCCACCTTGTCGCCCTTGCCGATGCCCCTGGACAAAAGCAGGTTGGCGCAGCGGTTGGCCTTTTCGTTGAACACGCTCCAGGTGATCTCACGCCTGAAGGCGCGGCCCAGGGGACGCTCGATCAGCTCGTATTCCTTCCAGGTGGTGCGGTGCAGCTCGGTCACCTCGGGGTTCAGCTCCACCAGCGCGGTATCGTTGGGATAGAGGGAAGCGTTGCGTCGCAGTAAGTCGGTAATAGGCATTTGTGTGTTCCTTTCGTTGTATGCTTTGAATATCAAAACCCCCTCGCATAAGCGAGAGGGCGTATTAGCGCGGTACCACCTCAGTTCGCTCCGCAAACGGAGCCTCGAAAGCTGTAACGGGCTGACCCGGAAAGACCTACTTGCCTGCGCTTTCAGCCTGCCGCTAAGGGAATGTATTCGCTCTCCGCCGGCCAAGGGCCTTGCACCAGACGGCCCCTCTCTGCGTGTGCCGGGCGGAGGCTACTTGTTTCCCCTCCGCGCGTTTAAACAGATTTTAGCACTTTGCTTTGCTAAAGTCAAGAGACATATGTTAATTGTTTAATAAGTAAGGATTGACAGGCGCCGCGGAATCATTGTACAATAACTGCATTATAATGGAAGGTTGTGTGCAATGAAGAAGGTTTTGGCGTTTGTACTGGCTCTGCTCCTGGCTGCGGGCGCGTTTTGCGGCTGCGCCGGGGAAGAGGACCTTAAGCAGACCTACGAACAGGAAATGATACGCGTCATGAGGGCGATGACGTTTTACGCCGTGAACCAGTATTACATACAGACCATAACCAACTATATCATAATCGATTCGCCCGCCTGGCTCACGCTCAAGACCTATGACTGGGGCTTCTGCAGCGGCATAAAGAAGAACGACTTAAACGACGTATACACAGACAATTACGTCAAGACCGGCGACGACACCGTGGAATGCGATTTTTACTGCAACAACGACATCCAGTGGGTGGCGTGGAACTACAAGGCGCGCTACTATCTGCGCTATCACGTGACCATAAAATACCACACCTTCCAGGGCAAACAGAACTGGTTCTTGTACGACTTTTACAACCTGCCCTGCGACGTGGAGCAGCAGAAAGCGGAAGAATACAACCAAACGCTGGACGAAGGCATGCATATCGAAGCCATTAGCGGAATGACCTACCGGGGCTACGTGCTCACGGTGGACGACCCCGCCCGGGTCAAAGCCGGGGCGATCAAGGTGTTCAGCGACAAAAGCGGCGGCTGGCAGGTGGAGAAATTCTACAGTGAATTCAAGGGCGCGGCTACCATAAACGGCGGCGCGTTCCTGGACGGCGACGGCACCAGGGGCGGCATCCCCGAAGGCTACGTGGTGACGGACGGCGTATTAAGGCGCAGAAACGAGTGGCGCAACGTGAACGCCTTCGTGGTGATGGGCTTCGACTACGACAACAAACTGCACGTGGGCCGCTACAAGGACGACGAACTGGAGGCGCTGCACCTGAGGGACGCGCTGGCGTTCCAGGCGGCGCTTATAAAGGACGGGGAGAGGCAGGAGATCGTGCAGAACCACATCAGCCGCCCCTACACCGCCCGCACGGGCATAGGCCAGGACGCGGACGGCAAGGTGTATTTCCTGATCGTACAGGGCCGCGATCCGGGCAGCCTGGGCTGCAGCATGGAAAACATGGCGGACATATACGAGGAGCTGGGCTGCGTGAACGCGGCTACGCTGGACGGAGGCTACTCCACAGCGCTTATGCTGGGGCCGGAGAGGGTGTACACGTCCTACCACTACGGCACGTCCCGCCCCATGCCCACGGTGTTTTACGTAAAGCCGTTAAGCGAGGAGGAATAGCGCAAAGTGAAACAGCTTATCGCAGTATTGCTGGCGCTGGTCCTGCTGACGGGCTGCGCCCTGTCCGAGCAGGCGGACGCGCAGGAAAGCGACCTTAAGGCGCTTTACGGGGAGCAGGTGGATTCCGCCATGCGTCTGTTTACCTATTACGCCACCAACGAGCGCAACCGTGACTGGGCGGCGCGGGTGGTGGCCAAGGATACTCCCGCCTGGAACGTGGTGCTGAATTACGACTACGGCTGGTGGAACGCGCCGAAAAAGAACGACCTGACCGAAACGGTGACCGAAAACTACGTCCAAACGGGCGAAAACAGCTTCGAGTGCGATTACCGCTGCCTTAACAAGCTGACGCTGAGCTTCGGCAACTACAATGCGGAGTTCGACGTGGCGTATCACCTGTGCTTCGAGAACATGGGCACTCCCGAGGCGCCCAAGTGGATGATGACCGACTTCTTCTGCCTGCCTTCGGAAGCCGACCGCCTGGCGGCGGAGACCCTTAATCCCGGCTTGGAGGGCATGGAGCTGACCGCCATCAACGGCAAAACGTACAAGGGCTTCGTGCTCAAGATAAACGACCCTGCCCGGGTGAAGGCGGGCGCGATAACGTACTTCAGCGAGTCCGGCTACGGCTGGAGGGTGAACGACTTCGCCGAAAGGCTGGGCGCGCAGGCGGTGATAAACGGCGGCGCGTTCCTGGACGGCACCAACATGAAAAACGGCTCCGTGCCGCTGGGCTGCGTGATAACCGACGGCAACTACCGCCGCAAAAACCAGCCCTACAACTCCGAGTGCTGCGTGCTCACCGGCTTTGACACCGACAACAAAATGCACGTGGGCGTGTTTTCGGAAGCCGAAGTGCAGACGCTGAATCTGCGTGACGCGCTGGCGTTCCAGTCGGGGCTGCTGGCAGACGGCGAGCGCTGGCAGATACCCGACGTAAAGCGCAGCTACCTCTATTCCGCCCGCACGGCGCTGGGCCAGGACGCCGAAGGCTGCGTGTATTTCGTGGTGATAAAGGGCCGGCAGCCCGACAGCCTGGGGGCGACGTTCGAGGACATGGCGGACATCTTCCTGGAGCTGGGCTGCGTGAACGCGGGGCTCATGGACGGCGGCCATTCCACCTGCCTGTACCTGAACGGACAGAGCGTGTATCACGCCTACCGTTACGACGTGTCCAGGCGCCTGCCCACGGTGTTTTACGTGAAATAAGAGCAGATCAAAAAGCCGGAGCGGTGAGCGCTCCGGCTTTTATTTGTTCTGTGGCGGACTGTGTTTACGCCCGGTTCAGCACGTAGCTGCCCACCGCCTGGGCGATTAGCGCGTGGCCGGCGGGGTTGGGATGGATGCCGTCCTCGCACATGAAATCGGCAAAGTCGCGCTGATACAGAAACTGGCTGCGCAGGTCGAACACTTCGGTGTCGGTGGCGAGCGCGGTCTTGAGCGCCTCCAGGGCGTACCTTTCCTGCCAGCGGTAGATGTATTCGTAGGAGCCCAGGTACTTTAGTATCTTCCCGGCGTCCAGACCCCGTGAGATCCACTTTACGTACCTTTCGGCCACCACGGGCAGGGGCGTGACCACTATGGGCTTGAGTCCGTCGGCGCGGGCGAGGGAGATGAGCCTGCGCAGTTTTTCGCCGAACTCCTTTAGCGGTATCTTCGCCTCGTGGTAGATGTCCGGGTTTTCGGCCACTTCCTTCCAGTTAAGGTCGGAATCGTTGCCGCCCAGCTCGATGGCCAGCCGTCCGCCGGGCTGTTTTTCGCATTTTTCGAACATGTCCAGCGCGTTGTCTATGGTGCCGCCCACCCGCGCCAGGTTTTTAAGGCTGTAGCCCAGGCTTTTCAGCTTCGTGGCGTACGTGTCCGGATAGACGGTATAACGGGAGGCGGCGGAGTCGTACATGAGCCCCCGGGCGATGGAATCTCCCAGTATCGTGATCAGCTTCCCCATTGTTCCTCTCCGATCGCAGCTTGTTGATGATTTGAGCTACACGCTCATCTTGTGTACAATATTACATCATGCGCCCGGCTTTGTCACGCTACTGTGGCGCCGGGAAGCTCTACTGTCCAAAAATCCGCTCCGGAAGAAAAATTACTTGAAAACGGGCGGATTTTGGGTATAATAGAGAAGGTTCTACTATGGATAGACCGCCAAAAAACCTGTTCTACCCACAGTAGAGCGCCAAAAGGAGGCCGAGAAATGGAAAACGGTCGCGAAGAATGGAGAGACGCCCTGGCAAAAAACCTGGCCGAGGGGCGGAAAAGCAAAGGACTGACCCAGACCGAGCTGGGCGAAAAAATGAATTACTCCGACAAGTCCGTGTCCAAATGGGAAAGGGGCGAGGGCGTGCCGGACGTGGGCGTGCTGATCAAACTGGGCGAACTGTACGGCAAAACGCCGGACGAGCTGCTGGGAATAAAGCCGGAAACGAAATCTCCCGAAAAAAATCCCCTGATCCGCCACGCCGCGGTGCTGCTTACCATGGCGGCGATAGTGATGCTGAGCGCCCTTGCGGCGTACATACTCATAAGGGCGGTGTTCCCCGCGGCGCAGGGCGCGTGGCTGGCGTTCATAGTGGCGCTGCCGGTGATGTTCTCCCTGGGCGGCACGGCGTTCCTGGTGTGGAAGGACTACGCCTGGGCGTTCGGCACGCTTTCCGTAGCCCTGTGGACGGCGTGCTTGAGCGTGCAGCTGTGTTTCGGCAGGCTGAATCCCGCGTTCGTATACGCGGGGGGAGGCGTGCTGCAGCTGGCGGCGATAGCCGTGTGCGGTTTTATTCTCATCCACAGGTCGAAATAGCGCTTTGGCGCTTCAGGCGAACCGCAGGAAACGTTTTCCTGTGCGCATAAACACTTAGATCAATCAGACAGGAGGAGACACAAAATGCTTATAGGAGCCAGCACTGCATCCGTTTTCGACAAGCTGGGGATCGACGGGGGCTTCAAAATGTTCCGCGACGCGGGCATGAACTGCGTGGATTTCGGCTTCGACTGGTACTGCAACATCTGGAAATTCCGCCGGGGCGACACGGAGGGCAACATCTTCACCCGTCCGCAGGAGGAGATAACCGAGTTCTTCCGTCACTTCAAGGAAGCCGCGGACAAATACGGCATAAAGATCCACCAGGCCCACGCGCCCTTCCCGTCCTGGATAGACACAAAGATCGAGAACAGCGAAAACACCAACGCCTTCGCCCTGGAGGCGATCAAAAAGTGCTTCCCGGTGCTTAAAATGATGGACTGCCGCCTGCTCATAGTGCATCCCGCCTTCCCGGGCTACGACGACAGGCTGGAAGCGGACGAGGAGTGGGACCTTAACATCCGCTTCTATTCCGCCCTGATCGAGGACGCGAAAAAGTACGACGTGATCGTGTGTCTCGAGAACATGTTCGTGAACAAGGGCCGCAAGCTCTACGCGGCGATCTGCCAGGATCCCATGGAGGCGGCGGCGTACGTGGACGAGCTCAACGACATCGCGGGCGAGACGCGCTTCGGCTACTGCTACGACACCGGCCACGGCCTGCTGATAGGCCAGGACGTGTATTCCACGCTCAAGGTGCTGGGAGACCGTGTGGTGGCGCTGCACGTGCACGACAACGACGGCATGGACGACAAACACGTGGCGCCGTATATGGGCATACTGGACTGGGAAAGGTTCATAAAGGGCCTCAGGGCGATAGGCTACAAAGGCGCGATGACCCTGGAGATCGGCACCATGCAGTGGCTCTATCCCCAGGAGCTCATGACGGACGCCTACCGCCTGTCGGCGAAAGTGGCGGAGTATTTCGCAAAACGCGTGGAGGCGCCCGAAGCGTAAGCCGGGGACGCCGAAAAATGCTCTCAAAAAACGGCATAAACTGTTGAAATGGCATTGCGTGTTGTGATATAATTGCAACACGCAACTATTTTACCTTAAAAACGGCACGGATGCCGCAGGCGGGCGCAAGACCCGCGGGGCGCCGGCCGCGCGACGGACGCAGTCAAGACAAGGAGAAGCCATGCTAAAGCGTTTCATAGCTTACTACAAGCCCCACAGAAAGATGCTGGTAATGGACCTGCTGGCCAGCCTGCTGATCTCCGTGATCGGCATGGTGTATCCCATAATCACCCGCAGCATGCTGAACACCTTTATACCCGAGAAAATGTACTCCACGATAGTCGTCGCGGGGCTGGCGGTGCTGGCGCTGTACGCGGTCAGGATGCTGCTCAGGTTCTTCGTGCAGTATTACGGCCACCTGATCGGCGTGGGCATGCAGAGCAAAATGCGCCGTGACCTGTTCGCCCACCTGGAGAAGCTGCCGTTCTCATACTACGACAACCACGAGACGGGGCGCATAATGGCGCGCATGACCGGCGACCTGTTCGAGGTGTGCGAGCTGGCGCACCACGGCCCTGAAAACCTGCTGATAAGCAGCGTGATGATAATCCTGTCCTTCAGCTACCTGATGAGCATCAACCCCTACCTGACGCTCATAGTGTTCGCCTGTGTGCCGCTGCTGGTGTTCGTGACGCTGCACTTCCGCAAGCCCATGCGCCAGGCGTTCGACGCGAGGCGCAAGTCCAACGCCACCATAAACGCGGCGGTGGAAAGCTCCGTTACGGGCATAAGGGTCACCAAGGCGTACACCAACAGCCAGCTGGAGATAGAGAAGTTCGCCGTGGGGGACAAGGAGTTCGTGGCGGCCAGCAAGGCCACCTACAACGCCATGGCCAAGTTCTTTTCCTCCACCAGCTTCGTGACTGACGTGTTCAACGTCATCATCCTTATCGCGGGCGGCCTGTTCCTTTACGCGGACCAGATCACCTTCGGCGACTATTCCACGTTCATCGTCTCCGTCAACCTGTTCATAAGCCCCGTGAATACCCTTATCAACTTCATGGAGCAGTTCCAGAACGGCGTCAGCGGCTTTAAGCGCTTCCTGGAGATCATGGACGAGCAGCCCGAAGCCGACCGTCCCGACGCCCACGAGCTTACCGACGTGAAGGGCGAGATCGAGTTCAGGCACGTGACCTACTCCTACGACGAGACCCAGCCCGTATTGAACGACGTGTCCCTTAAGCTGCCCGTCGGCAAAAAACTGGCGCTGGTCGGCCCCAGCGGCGGCGGCAAGACCACCATCTGCCACCTGCTGCCCAACTTCTACAAGCTCAGGGATGACTGCGGCAGCATCCTGATCGACGGCCAGGACATCCGCGAGCTCACGCTGGAATCCGTGCGCAGGAGCATAGGCATTGTGCAGCAGGACGTGTTCCTGTTCGTGGGCACCATAAAGGAGAACATCCTTTACGGCCGTCCCGGCGCCACGGACGAAGAGATACAGGAAGCGGCGAAGCGCGCCAACATCCACGACTACATCATGACGCTGGAAAAGGGCTACGACACCGAGATAGGCGAGAGGGGCGTCAAGCTCTCCGGCGGCCAGAAGCAGCGCCTGTCCATAGCGCGCGTGTTCCTTAAAGACCCGGCGATACTGATACTGGACGAGGCCACCAGCGCCCTAGACAACACCACGGAGGTGCTCATACAGCAGTCCCTGGACGAGCTGTGCAAGGGCAGGACCACGCTGGTCGTGGCGCACAGGCTGTCCACCATAAGGAACGCCGACGAGATCGCCGTGATACTGGGCGGCAGGGTGACCGAGCAGGGCACCCACGAGGAGCTCATGGCCAAGGGCGGCACCTACAAAAAGCTCTACTCCCTGCAGTTCCGCGAGAACGACCTGTTCGAATAAAGCGTACGCATACAATAAAGCCCGGGGTCTTGCCCCGGGCTTTTGTTTTGCCTTTATTTACAGTTCGGAAAACTCCCTGTCGCCCTTCGTGTACAGGTGGCGGTTGATCAGCACGCACAGCGCCAGGGGCAGTATGAACAGATAGGGGATCGCGTTAAAGGTGTTCCTCAGGAAGTACGCCGCAACGGATTCGGCCATTATCAGCGCCCAGGCGCCGAACATGGTTATGGCGACCGAAGCGGACTGCTTGATGGGCACGGTTTCGTTGGTCCAGTCCAGCATGGGCTTTTTGAGCCCAATGTACAGCCCCAGCGCTGAGGTTAAGAACACCACGCACACGCCGTACAGCACGTTCACCGCGCTTTCCCACACCGTCAGGCCCAGCAGAGCGCTCAGCAGCGCGGTGGTCAGTATGACGGGGGGCAGGTTGATGTACAGGTGCAGCCCCTGCTTGGCGTTGAACACCTGCGCGGAGGACACGGGCATGCTCCTGAGCAGCCACATCGCGTTGCCTTCCAGGGAGATGGAGGGCGCGGTGATCACGTTCATGGAGCCGGTGAAGCCCGCGCCCAGGGCAGGCACGAACGCGGCAAGGCTGCGCCACTGCGGGGGCAGGGAGGTGAGTATGGATTCGATGCCGGTCTTAAGGAAATCGAAACGTATGGCGGCATACACGCACAGCGCCAGGGCGATCATCGCGCCCATACCGCAGTTGAGCACGTAGGCGGGCGTCTGGAAGAAGCGCAGGAACTCGCGCCTGAGCAGCGCGGAGGCCACGCCTTTCTGGTGCATGGGACGCGCCACGTACGCGGTCTTTTTCACGCCCTTGTTGGTGAAGGCGATCCTGCCGAAGTGGCGGCTCAAAAGCAGCACCGTAAGCGCCATAAGTATCACGGACGTTCCCGCCAGCAGCAGGAAGCCCGGCACGTCCCCGATGAAGGACTTGCACACCCACATGACGGGCTTTGCGTTGCTGCTCACGCTTTCGCCTATCACCAGCGCGTTGGTGGCGATGGCCTGCAAAAACGTGTTGAGCTTAAAGTAGACGAAGTAGTACAGCGCCAGCAGCGCCACGCTTATCAGTATCGTGGTAAGGCTCTTGTGGCGGGCGTGCGCCACGGCAAGGCCCACGACGTAGCCCAGCAGGCTGGTCAGCACCAGCGCGATAAGGCCTATCCACAAAAGGTCGAGCACCTGCATGAACAGATACCACTTGATGCCGGCTTTTATGGCGTACACCACTATTGCGGGCACCAGCGCCATGCACTCGAACAGGAAGCCCGACAGGAACACGGCTATCAGCCTGACCGAGAGTATCACCGCGGGCGGGATGGGCATGGCCATCAGAAACTCGTTGTCCTTCGCGCTGTAAAGTATGGAATAGGCGGAGAACACGCTGCCTACCACGCTCACCACCAGCGCGACAGCGCTCATCATCATGAAGTATACCCAGTCAAGCCCCAGGGGCAGGAACGCGTCCGCGAACAGGAAGCTTATGCCCACAAAGGAAAACGAAATGCTGACGGTGAGCAGCGCGAAGAGTATCACAAAGCCCTTCGTGCCCGTCTTCTGCTTGCTCTTGCGGCTGCGGGGGGTGTAGACCTCCTTCAGCTCCATCAGCTGCTTTTTAAGCAGTGCCTTAAACATTCTGCGTCTCCCCCTCCATTTCCAGGAACACGCTCTCCAGCCCTTCGTCGCCGGCGATCTCTTCCATGGGACCGTTCTTTATCAGCTTGCCCTGGCGGATTATGGCCACCTCGTCGCACAGTTTCTGGGCCACTTCCAGCACGTGCGTGGAGAAGAAGATCGCGCCGCCCTTGTTGCAGATGTCCCGCATCAGCTCCTTGAGCAGGTGGGACGCGATGGGGTCGAGACCCACGAAGGGCTCGTCCATCATGACCAGCTTAGGCTCGCGGATGAGCATGCTGATCAGGGCGAGCTTCTGCTTCATGCCGTGGGAATAGGACGTCACGCTCTGCCCCAGGCTGTCGCGGATCTCGAACATCCCGGCATACTTGTCTATGCGCTCCTGGCGGGTCTTCGCGTCGATGGAGTATATGTCGGCAATGAAATTAAGGAACTGGATGCCCGTCATGAAGCCGTAAATGTCCGGATTGTCGGGCAGGAACGCGGTCTGGCGCTTGCAGAACAGGGGGTCCTTTTTTATGGAGACGCCCGCGATCTCTATGTCGCCCGCCTCGAAATTGAGTATGCCCGCGCAGCTTTTGAGCGTGGTGGTCTTGCCTGCGCCGTTGTGGCCGATAAAGCCGTATATGACCCCGGGCCTGATGTGCAGGGACAGGTCGTCCACCGCCTTTTTGGTGCCGTAGATCTTGGTGAGATGGGATATTTTCAGCATACGTCCTCCATAATCTTCATGATATCATAATCATATCACTTTATTAATGGCCTGTCAATACGTTTAATAAGTAATCGCGCTTTGGTCCCGCCGATGGGCAAAATATGCCCCGGGCGGTCGCGGAGCCTGCCCGGGGGCTTAAGTGTCGCTATTTCGCGTAGGGGGCTTCGTCCGAGAACAGCAGCGTCTGGGTCTCTACGCCCGCGATGCCGTCGGCTTTGAGCCCTGCCCTTTCCTGGAACTTCTGCACGGCGGTCTTGGTCTGGTTGCCGTACTCGCCGTCGATCTTGCCCGACAGGTAGCCCAGGTCGCTCAGGCGCGTCTGCAGCTTGGTGACGTCCTCGCCCTTGGAACCCTTCTGCAGGCTCACATAGGGCACGGGCGTGGGAGCACCGGGGGCGGGGGTGGGAGTGGCCTGAAGGATCAGCTCCACCTTTTCCTGCTTGATTATGGCGTCCAGCTGTCCGGTGTTGGTGGAAGCCTTGAGCGCCTCCACCATCAGGCGCACCTGGCTCCAGCGGGCTTCGCTCTGGGTCTCCTTCTGGGCGGCGGTAAGGGTGTTGTCGCTCATGGCCAGCGCGTCGTTGGCCAGGCAGTTGTTTATGCTCTCCTGTATGGCTCTGAGCGCGTCTATGAAGCGCCTGTCGTTGCGCTGGGGATTGGAGGGCATCAGGCTGTTCAGACCCTCCAGGTCGCGGGTCATCTGCTCCCTCAGGGCGACGTAACTGCTCATGTCGCTGGGATCGTACAGGTTCATCATGCTGCGGCGGTAGGACTGGCCCACGCGCTGCTCCATCTGCGCCACGCCCTCGTTCCACAGGTCGTAGCTCACTTCTTCAACGGGCGCGGTGTTCATGCTGGAGCGCAGGTTGCCAAGCAGCGCCACAACGCCCAGTATCACCAGCACCGCGGCAAGCCCCGCCAGCACGTAGCGCATGTACTTAAGGCGCTTGTCCCGCTTTATGTCGTTCATGAGCGCCTCGTCGGTGTACTCCTCGTCGTCGCCGTACAGGGCGTCGTCTTCGCCGGGCTCGTCTGTGATAGCTTCGGGCGCGGGCTCCTTTTTGGCGGGTTTCTTTTCCTTAGTCTTTTTGGCTTTGGCCTTTTTCTGTTTCTTCTGCTTTTTGGGTTTGGACTCGTCCTCGAAATCGAAGGGATCCTCGCCGGCTTTCTCTTCGGGCAGCTCGTCAAAGTCCGCCTCGAAGTCTTCGTCTTTCACTGCTGGCTTGGAGCGCTTTTTGAGCTTGATGGGTGGAATGTCGTCCTCCGCGTCCAGCGCCAGGCGCCGCCCTTCCATGAACGCGTGGATGTCTTCGCTTATGCCCGCGGGAGGCGCGAACTCCACGTCCTCGTGCAGCAGGCTTTTGCGTTCCTCCTCGGTTATCTCGTCTACGGGCGTGTCGGCGGCAAGGAGCCTTGTTTCGTCGTCCGTGTCGTCGTCTTCGCTTTCGCGGGAATTCCGGGACAGGAAAGAGAACAGGGAGGGCTTTTTCTCGGCGGGCGCTTCGGGCTGTTCCTCGTCCTCGGGCGCTTCGTCCGCGGCGGGCTCGTCGTCTTTGCGGCTGTCGAACAGGGGCTCCCGGTCGTCGTCTTCCCCGTAGCCGGTGATGCCTGCGCCCTTTACGGAGCGGTACATGCTGTCTTCGTCGGAGGGCAGGACATCGTTTTCGCTGCTTTCGACGGTGTCCTCACGGGAATAGTGGTTGACGTAGGAGGAGTTGACCCTGACTGCCTGCCCGGGTTTAAGGCGCGTCTGGGCGCCGGTATAGCCGCGGCTGGAGTCAAAACGGCTTTCGCCCACCGTCATGCCGCAGTTCGGGCAGATGAGGGCGTCACTTTTTAAGCTCTTTCCGCAATTTGAGCAGAACATACGAGCCTCCTAATCAGAAAACGAGTATACTTCGACCGCGCTGCTGGCGCTCAATGGCACGCTCTGGGGCACGGGCTTTAATGTGGGCAGCATGAGGGAGAACAGAAGGTACATGCACACTGCCGCAACAAGGGAATACACCACGCGGGCAGCCAGGAACAGGTCCGGGCGCGTCCACACGCGGTATATGCCGTAGGGAGGCAGCAGCATACAGAAAATAAGGTCGATTATAAGCGACCTGACCTGCTGCTTGTCCCGGTTTATGGCGTTGTCGCTGACGGGGCGGGAATAGGACGCGCCGCGTCGGTTGCCCCGTTTGCCGGAGCGGGTGAAGGAATCGAAAGACTTGGGATTTGTGGGCATTTCACTCGCCTTTCAGCCAGTTTACGGTAACATATTCGGACAGTTTATTATATAACTGTGACGGGAATATGTCAAGTTTTGGGGTCAGTCCACCAAGTTGGACTCGTAGGCGAACAGGTCGTTCAGGCTCACGATCCGGTAGGAGCTCTCGTACAGATACTGGATCACGTACACGATCCGGTCTGCCTTCACGTTGTTCAGGTCAAAGTTGATTATCTGCCCGGGAGCGACCTGCTCGAAGCTGCGCGGCTCGTTGAGCGCCCAGCGGCAGATGCCCTTGTAACCGCGCAGCGAAAGGAACGACATCAGCCGCGTGTCGCTGTCGTCGCTGAAATTGTCGGTGCGCAGGAAGTGGAACACGTAGCCGGGGGCTATGGCGTTCATAAGCTGCTGGGGCGCGTCCAGTTCGTTGGCCAGGGCTTCGTCCTGCAGGGAGGAGAGGTTGCCCGCGTTCATGCCGCGGCTCTCTATCTCGTGACCGCTCAGATAGGCGATCGCCACGCTCTCGGACAACGCCTGCATCTCCTCGCCCTTCATGAAGAAGGTGAGATGCGCGCCCAGCGGGGAGCACGCGTCAAGCAGCGTCTCTATCGCCCGGGCGTCTGCGTTCTGTACGGTGAGCGCGACCACGTTGTCCTGTGTGTTCGCGCTGAAAAATACGGGCAGCAGGCCCTCGCCTTCCGGCTGGGGGCGCAGCGGGGGAGTGGGAGTGGGCGTGACCGGCGTGTAGGGGTTGCCGTACAGGTCGGTTATCTGCATGGGAGCGTCGGGACTTTCTTTTTTTACGGCGTCTTTGATGATCAGCACCGCGAACACGACGATGGCGATCACGAGCGCCACCGTCACCCACGCGCCGGGGTTAAAGCGCACTTTCCGCCCGCCGGAGCGCATGGGCAGCGTCTGAAATCCATCCTGTCGGGGCATTTTTCCACCTTTGATCCAGATATTTCAGGGAATAAAAAGCATATTCCCCATAACCGCCTTATAATAGCGCTATACGGGGAATATGTCAAGCATATTTGGGATAATCGGCGTTTAAGTGGAGGTAAATCCGAAAAAAACGCCCAAAAAACAGATGAAGTGGGAGAAAGATGGGCTATTTTGGGCAGGAATGCGCATTTTCAGCGCGTCCAGCGCCCCGAAGCCCCGCAGGGCAGCACGCCGCCGGATTCAATGGGCAGGCCCACTTCGTCCGCGTCCACGCTGCCGCCGAAGCGCTTCATGACCGTGAGGCGCAGCATGTTGGACAGCACCGCGGGCTGCAGCCCGGTGGTGTAGCTGTTGATCAGCATGAACAGGGGTTCGTCGCTGAGCACCTGCGCGCACAGCTCCACCAGGGGGAACAGTTCGTCCTCCAGCTTCCAGATCTCCCCAGAAGGGCCGCGCCCGTAGGAGGGCGGGTCCATGAGCAGTGCGTCGTACCTGCGCCCCCGGCGGATCTCCCTCTGCACGAACTTGACCGCGTCGTCTATGATCCAGCGCACCTTCGTCTCGTCTATGCCGCACGCCTTGCGGTTCTCGCCTGCCCAGGCGACCATGCCCTTCGCGGCGTCCACGTGGGTGACCTGCGCGCCCTGCTTTGCCAGGGCGCAGGTGGCGCCGCCGGTGTAGCCGAAGAGGTTGAGCACGCTCACCTGCCGCCCGCAGGAAGAGACCAGGCCGCGCATCCAGTCCCAGTTCACCGCCTGCTCCGGGAACAGGCCCGTGTGCTTGAAGCCAGTGGGGCGGACGATGAAGTTAAGGTCGGAATACTTGAGCGTCCAGCTTTCCGGCAGAGACTGGCGCTTTTCCCATTCGCCGCCGCCCTTTTGGGACCTGTGGTACACCGCGTGGGCGCGCTCCCATATGCCGGGGTCCTGCTTCGGCCAGATCACCTGGGGGTCCGGGCGGGAAAGGATCTTGCCCGCCCAGGATTCCAGCTTCATGCCGTCGCCCGCGTCCAGCACGCGGTAGTCAGTCCATTTGTCGGCTAAAAACACCTTATACCTCCTGGGGCAGCACGCGCATCGCCCCGGCAAAATCCGTGTCGTTCAGGTTCACGTACCTGAGGACGAAGCTCAGCGTCGTGGGCTTGTCCAGCCTCAAGCGGTACTTCTCCTGGGGCTCGGGACCGCAGGAATTGGAGCCTATGCCGCCCTGCCGCCAGTCCACGCACAGCGTGATGTCGTCGGAGTACTCCAGTTCGGGAGTGTGGGTCGCCTTCTCCAGCGCCTCCTGGGTGTAGTTGTGGGCGGAGAAACTGAAGCCCTCGCCGCCTGCTTCCTCGCAGATGAGCATCAGGCCAGCGCCCTTCTCGTCCGTGAGCGCCAGCGCGCGGGTGTCCGCGTGGGAGCCGTTCTCCTGGGGACGGATATAGGGCTCGTGGGTGTCCTCCGCGTCCGCCTGCCAGATGCCGACGTGCGCGTGGGCCTTGATGTCGGGATAGCTCTCGTTCGGGCCCAGGCCGTACCAGGTCAGGTGCTCGAACTGGCCGGGGATCACGGTCTTGAGGCCTACCCGCGCCAGATACGGCAGGGAGTCCTTAAGTCCGGTAAACGTGCATTTCACCCTTATGTCAGCGTTGGGGAACACCGTCCATTTGGTCTCCACGCGTATGAGGGGCATGGTGTTGACGCCCGCCAGCTCGTGGCAGGCTTCCGCCACCGCGGCGCCGCCTTCTTCCCTGAGCTCGAAGGAACGCAGCTTTATGAACAGGTGGTCCAGCTTGTACTTCTGCCATTCTTTGAACGCGCGGTGGTCGTTGTCCGTCATGGCGCGCATGAAGTTGGGCAGGAAGGGCTGGGTCAGCAGCGCTTCGCCCGCCTTCTCGAAGTATTCCAGCCGGCCCAGGCGCGTGTCGAAGCACACGGTAAAGTCTTCGCCCGTGACCGTGCCGCCGTCGAC
Organism: Clostridiales bacterium; assembly: GCA_024683475.1. Classification (GTDB taxonomy): domain Bacteria; phylum Bacillota; class Clostridia; order Christensenellales; family Aristaeellaceae; genus RUG14130. Next base: position 75,840 of record JAIKYG010000011.1, read on the forward strand.
GGACAGCTTGCCCATATTTGATACGGGGATGTAGGTCTTTTTAGCTTCGCCCGGGAGCTTCAGCTGCGCGTGGGCGACTTCGTGCCCGGCGGGGGCGTAAAGCGTGTCGAACGCCTGACTGACCCTGATATCCAGCAGGTTCTCGCCGTCTTCGGGCGCTTCAAGTGGCAGGCTCACCCGGCGGGTCCTGAGCGGCTTTATGCCCTTTAAGTCGATCTCGCACTGGGAAACCGTTTTTCCGTCCCTGAGCACCCGCGCTACCGCCCTGTAACCGTCCAGGGACAGGAAGCTCAGGCGGTTGGTGATGACCAGCTTGCCGTCCTTGAGCGCGAATTTGACCGGTTCGTAGGCCTGCTTGACCGCCCACATGCCCGTGTGGGGCGTGCGGTCGGGGTAGTTGAGCGCGTCCACGCAGAAGTTGGAGTCGTTGGGATAGTCCCCGAAGTCTCCGCCGTACGCCCAGTAGGCTTCGCCGTCCTCGGTGAACACTTCCATGCCGTGGTCGACCCACTCCCAGATGCAGCCGCCGATCAGCCGGGGATACGCGTATATGGCGTCCCAGTACTCGGGCAGGCTGCCGGGGCCGAGGCCCATGGCGTGGCCGTACTCGCACATGAAGTAGGGCCGCTTTTCGGTCTTGTCTTTGCCCTGGGCTATCACTTCCTCCACGGGGGGATACATGGTGGAGATCACGTCCGTGGCGTGGTGGCCCTGCCTGTCGCCCTCGTAGTGCACGGGGCGGGTGGGATCCAGCGCCTTTATGCAGGCGTACATCTTTTCGTGGTTGCTGCCGTAATAGCTTTCGTTGCCCAGCGACCAGAATATGATGGAAGGATGGTTAAAGTCCCGTTTCACCATGCGGTACGCGCGGTCGACATACTGCTTTTCCCATTCGGGTGAGTCGGAGAAGTGGAAGGCCATGCTCTTGTCGCCGGTGGTCCAGCCGCCGTGCATCGCGCCGTGGCACTCCAGGTCGGTCTCGTCCACCACGTACAGGCCGTACTCGTCGCACAGCTCCAGCCAGCGGGGGTCGTTGGGGTAGTGGCTGGTCCGCACGCAGTTCACGTTCATCTGCTTCATCAGCTGCACGTCCCTCACCAGCGCGGCGATGGGCGTCACGTGGCCCAGGCGGTGGTGGGTGTCGTGGCGGTTCACGCCCTTGAGCTTGACGGAAACGCCGTTTATGAACAGCCCGTCGGGCCTGAGCTCCACGGTCTTGAAGCCCACGAACACCCGGGCGCACTCGGTCTGTTTGCCGTTTTTAAGCGCCGACACGTACAGGGAGTATCGTTGGGGGGTCTCCGCGGTCCACTTTTTTACGCCGGGGATAACGGTCTCCCACTTGCCGTCCGCGCTCTCGCTTTCCGCGATCAGGGTGTCGCCGTCAAACAGCTTAAACTGAGTTTTTCCGCCTGTCACGGGCGCGGTGACGCAAAGACGCCCGTCGGTATAATCGTTTTCCAGCGTGGCAAGGGCGTTTATGTCCTGTATATGGCAGGCAGGGCGGCACAGCAGGTACGCGTCGCGGAAGATGCCGTTTAAGCGCCAGCAGTCCTGGTCCTCAAGATAGGTGGAGTCGCTCCACTTGCGGACTACCACGGTGAGCAGGTTTTCGCCCGCGTTCACCAGCTTGCTGATGTCGAACTCCGCGGGCATGTGGGCCACCTTGCTGAAGCCGGCCAGCTGCCCGTTCACATAGGCGAAGAACGCGCCGTTCACGCCCTCGAAGTTAAGGAACACGCCCGTTTTCGCCTCTTTGTCCGAAAGGCTGAACGACCTGCGGTACACGCCCACGGGGTCGTCGTCGGGCACGAAGGGGGGATCCAGGGGGATGGGGTACACCACGTTGGTGTAGTCGGGCACGTCCCAGCCCTGCATCTGCCAGGAGGAGGGCACGTCGATCTTTTCCCAGCCGGGCAGGCGGTCGAACTGTATGTCCGCGGGCCCGTCGCCCTTTTCGAAGTACTTAAAGTCCCATACGCCGTTCAGGCTCTTGTACATGGGGTCGAACGCCCGATTGCCCGCTTTGGCGCTTTCCGGGTCCGGATAGGGGATAAACGACGCCCGGGGTTCAAGTTTGTTTATGGACGTCACTGAAGGGTTTTGCCAGGGACACGCGCTCATAGGCACCTCCGATTTATTCTCATAATAAGGGGCTGCCGTGCGGAAGAAACGTACAACAGCCCCATGGATACAGGTTGGTATTTAGCAGTAGCCCCAGGCCTTGAGCACCGGGTGCACCGTCCACTTGGGAGTGGGCGCGGGAGTCACGCCCGGATAGGGCGTGGGGTCGGGCGTAGGCTCGACTTCGAACTTTTCGCGGTACTTTTCGGGCGCTTCCGGGTCGGTGGGATCGTAGTTTTTGCTGATCAGCGGGATATGCCTGAGCTGCTCAATCAGCGCCTCGTCCCGTTCGCCGGAGGTGATCACGTGTATGGGCGTGCCTTCCGGACAGTTGTTGTAGATCCAGAACGCGTCGCCGGTGGCCAGGCGGATGCAGCCGCTGGAGGCGTTGGTGCCCAGCTTTTCGTAATAGCGCACCTTGAGCTTGTTTATCTTCGCCTCGTAGTAGCAGGGGGAGTGGAACAGGTACGGGCCGGAGATGCGGCTGGCGTACTGGGCGTAGGAACCGTTGCCCATCTGCTTCCAGCGCGACTTGGGGCCGATCCTGTACCAGCCGTCCACCACCTTGTCGCAGTGGCCCGTGGAGCAAAGAAACTGCTTTACGATCAGGTCGTACAGCCCCGTCTCGCCCACTGTGTACACGGTGACCACCTGCTTTGACTTGTCCACCTCGATCTCGTACTTGTGGTCAAGCTTGACCGGCTTGGGCGTGGGAGTGGGCACGGGAGTGGGGGTGGGGACGGGCGTAGGCGTGGGCACCGGAGTTGGAGTGGGCGTGGGAGTGGGTACGGGAGTGGGCGTGGGTTCGGGCGTGGCGGTGGGGGTGGGCTCGTTAGCGAGCTTCTGCGGAGCCGCGCCGCTCACGGCGGGATCCGTGTAGGCGGTCTCGGCGCCGTCGCCGGAAGCGTCTTCCGCCACGGGGCTCTCGTTGAACACCACGGGGAAGGGTATCTCCGCGCTGCCGCTGCCGCCTGAGGGCAGTATCCTCCAAAGCAGCGCGCCTATCACCAAAACGCCCAACACCGCCAGCAGGGCGTAAAGGCGTGAATAATTCTGTTTTTTGCGCTTGTGCGCTTTCTTTTTTCCGGACGCGGCCGGGACGGGTCTGCTCATATTTGCCTCCAATATTACTCTATCCTAATTATACACCCCCACAGCGCAAGATGCAAGCGCATCCGGGGGCGTTAAGAAGATTTAAGATTGGCTTCGGCGCCGCTTGATAAACGGCGGCGGGATGTGTATAATTGTTACTCTGTAAGAAAAGGAGGGATCCATCGATGAAAAAAGCTGTGCTGCTGTGCCTGTTTGCGTGCCTGTTGGGCGCGGTTTTTGCAGGAACGGAAACAGAGGAAGCGACGCCGTTCTTCTGGCCGGACATCACGGGGAAAGTGCTTTTCAGCATGACGGAGCCGGAGCTGGGAGCGCTGAAGGGATTTGAAGAGGAGGCGTACATAAGCACGTCACACTTCGACGATCTTGCGTATGAAATTACGGCAACGGTGTTTGACAACGCCTCGCAAAGCAAAGCAGCGAGACCGCGCGGTATATGGCGCGTATTTCCTACAAGACCGGGCAGATACGCCACATCAGTCTGGAATCGCTTCAGACGGCGGACATGAGCGGCAGCGTTTACGACCTGGATTATCCTTCCGTTTCCGCCTGGCTCAGGGCGCGGTACGGGGAGCCTGCCCACAGCAGCCGGACAGGCACCTGCGCGCAGTATGCGCTTGATGAAGTCAAGACCGCCGGCTTCTCTGAGACCAGTTACGGGTGGAGGTCGTCCACTGTTTACACATACGAATTGATCGATTACGAGCAGTGGATACTGCCCACCGAAGACGGAGGCGAGATGCTGGTACACCACGTGAGCTTTGCCATGAGCCGTGACGGCGCGGAGCCCGTGACCACTCATGAAGTGATGTTTTACCCGTACAGCCGGAAGCTTAAGCTGATCGAAGACGAAGGGACTGCGCCCGCGACGGCGGCAGCCGCGGCGAACTGAAGCGGGCGCATAGGAAAGCACCTATATAGAGCATATAAAAACGGCGCCTCCCGTTTGGGAAGCGCCGGTGTTTTGCCTTATTATTTCGCGGGGAACAGGAAGCGGCCCACCGCACCCAGATGGTCGCGGAACCAGTCGAGGTTGAAGGTGCCGCCGGAGGACTTCGCGCCGGCTTCTACGATCCTGAGCACCACTACCGCTACCGCGATCAGCAGCACCACCGCCGCCACGCCCTTGAGTATGCTCAGCAGGTTCTGGCCGAAGCTCACGTCGTCTTCGTCGTAGTCGTCGTCATCCTCGTCCTCGTCGTCGCCGTAAAGCTCTTCCTCGTCGTCGAAGTCGTTGTCCTCATCTTCGTCTTCGTCCTCGTCGTCTTCATCTTCGTCTTCGTCGTCTTCGTCGCGGGAAGCCCTGCTCCTGCGCTTGGAGGGCTTTACCTCTTCCTCTTCGTCCTCGTCCTCATCTTCATCGTCGTCTTCATCCTCGTCCCCGTCGTCTTCATCGTCCTCGTCATCTTCATCTTCGTCGGCTTTGCGGCGGGAGAAGAAGCCGCGCTTTTTCGGCCTTACTTCTTCCTCTTCGTCGTCTTCGTCGTCCTCGTCATCTTCTTCGTCGTCTTCATCGTCGTCATCGTCTTCATCTTCGTCTTCGTCGGCTTTGCGGCGGGAGAAGAAACCGCGCTTTTTCGGCTTTACTTCTTCCTCTTCGTCCTCGTCCTCGTCATCGCCGTCTTCGTCCTCTTCCTCGTCTTCTTCATCGTCTTCATCGTCTTCATCTTCGTCTTCGTCGGCCTTGCGGCGGGAGAAGAAGCCACGCTTTTTCGGCTTTACTTCTTCCTCTTCGTCGTCCTCTTCGTCGTCCTCTTCGTCGTCGCCGTCTTCATCTTCATCCTCTTCGTCTTCATCGTCGTCATCGTCTTCATCTTCGTCTTCGTCGGCTTTGCGGCGGGAAAAGAAGCCGCGCTTTTTCGGCTTTACGTCTTCCTCTTCGTCTTCTTCGTCTTCTTCCTCGTCTTCGTCCTCGGCTTCGGAGGGCTTTTCGGGCGCTGCGGGGAAGGATACGCCTTCGTCTTCCTCAGCCTTTTCTTCGGCTTCGGGGGCGGGGGCGGGCTCAGCGTCTTCTACTTTTTTTTTTACGGGAGCGGCGTCAAAATCCTCGTCTTCGTCCTCGTCCTCTTCATCCTCATCCTCGTCGTCTTCATCTTCGTCTTCGTCTTCCTCGTCTTCGTCGTCGGCTTTCCTGCCGCGCCTGAAGAAGCTGAACAGGCCGCCCTTCTTCCTGGGGGCTTCGTCCTCTTCCTCTTCCTCGTCTTCGTCTTCGTCCTCATCCTCGTCGGGCTCGGCGGGCTTGGCCGCGGCGCGCACGTAGGTCTTGGTCTCCTCGGTGTCGTCTTCCAACTCCTTGAGCGCCTGGGCTTTTTCTTCCTCGCTCAGCTTGCTTAAGCGGGTGAACACCTTGGTGGGACGGCCGTCGCCCGAGGGCTCTTCCGCCTTGGTGACTTCCTGAGCGGTGTCGGCTTTCTGGGCGGCCTGCTGCTCCAGAAGCCGTCTTTCCCTGTGGGTGAGCACCTTTTGTCCGCCCAATACTTCTTTGCCGATGATCGCCATCGATTCGTCCTCCCTGGTAGTGGTTTCTTTCGCGGTGTCCGCGGGTTTGGCGGGGGCGGGCTTTTCCTCGTCGCCCCAGTCCATGTCTTCGGTTTCGTCGGTGTCGGGTATGTCGTCGGTGGAGAAGGGATCGTCGTCCTCCTCGGGATCGAACTCGCTGTCGGGCTGCTTGCGCTTAAGGCCGCCGAACAGCTTTTTGAAGGCGCGGCTCAGGCTGATGCCCTCGTCTTCGTCCGCGGGATGGATCTCGGTCTCCTCGGACACGGGCGCTTCCTCTTCGTCTTCGTCCCCGTCGTCCGCGCCGAACTCCGGCTCGCTTATCTCTTCCTCGAAGTCGCCTTCGGGGGTGTCGTCCTCATAAGAGACTATGGTCTGTTTTGGCTGGGCGGGCGCCGGGGCTTCGGCTTCATCCTCGTCCGCTTCGGTGTCCTCTTCGGGCTCCTGAGCGTCTTCGGGCTCCTCTTCCGGCTCTTCGTCGGGTTCTTCCTCGGGCTCTGCTTCGGCTCCGCCCTCGAAGTCCTCGTCAAAGTCTTCCTTGGAGGCCTTTGAGCCCTTCTTAAAGCGGCCGAAAATGCCCTTGACCTTGCCCAGGATGTCTATATCCCCGTCTTCTTCGTCTTCGCCGGGCTCGGCGTCCTCTTGGTCCGCTTCGCCTTCGGAGGCTTCGTCTTCGCCCGCGGGAGCGTCCTTGGAGTCTTCTTCCTCGTCGTCGGCGAACTTTTCCCTGACCTTGCCGAACCACTTGCCTACCACGCGGCCCGCGCGGGAGAGGGGAGCGTCGTCGTCCTCGTCCTCTTCGGCGTCGTCGTACTCGCCGTCTTCGGTCTCCTCTTCGGGGAGATCCTCTTCCTCTTCGCCTTCGTACAGCGCGTTTTCGTCGGCGGGGGCGTTAAGCTCCTGTTCGTCGGCTTCCTCGTTGCTTAAGCGGGCTTCCTCCAGCTCCTCGGGCGTGAGGGAGACCTTTTTGGTCTCGTGATGCTCGTTTACGTGATAGTAAGTATCGTAGTCCAGCCCCATGCGCTTGACGTATTCCCGTCTGGCAGCTTCGTGCTGGCGTATAAATTCCTCAAATGAAGGCTTGTTAGCCATATCTCAGACCCCATTTATATTATTAATCGAGGTTATTATACACCCATGGCGCGGAATAATCAATACCGCGCCATGTAAATTTGTAAATATTTGTAATATTTTCGTCACAAATTACGGCAGCAGCTCGTCGCCGATTACGTCGAAGTAAGCGTCCGCGTAAGTGATGGGGAAGGCGCGCAGTCTCTCACTTATGATCTCGCTGAGCTTTGCGCTCTTAAGCTCGTCCCTGAGCTCGCCGGCGAACTCCTCGGTAAGCTCCTTCGCGCCTTCGGGGATGTCCCGCAGGTAGTAAAGGATGTGCACGCCGTAGCTGGTGACCACGGGCTTGGACACGTCGCCCACCTGCTGCATCTCGTCGGAGAACGCGCCCAGGGTGAACTCGTTCATGAAGGTGTCGCTGTCCTTATGCACCGCGTAGCCGTTTTTAAGGTTCTCTTCGTTCTTCATGCCGGGGTCGATGTTGTACTTTTCGATGAGGGAAGTGAACTCCTCGCCCTCTTCCAGCGCCTTGTAGATCTCGTCCAGGGTGTCCTGCACGCTGGCTACCACCTTTTCGGCCGCGGCCTGCCTGCCTTCGTCGTCGGAAGCGGCCTTGTATTCGCCGAGGGCGGCCTCGTCAGCGTTTATGAGGATGTGGATGATGCCCCTGTAGCCCTCGGGCTGCCAGTACAGGGTGTAGCCGTAGCGCTGGTAGGCCTCGTATTTCGGTATGTCGCCCTCGAAGAACGCCTTTTCCTCCTCGATGTACTCAATATACCTGGCGTCGACTTCCTCGTCGGTTATGTCGACGTCGATCTGCTCGCGGTACTTCTCGAAGGCGTCCTGGGAGATCATGTCGCTCACGTACTGGTCTACGTTCAGCCCCGCCTCCTCGAAGTCCTTCTGCGCCTGGGCGAGGTGGGCGGCCTTGTCCTCCTCGGTGTCGCCTTCATGGGCGAAGCTGTCGGCGTACTGTTGGAAATAGTCGTTGAACTCGTTGGCGTACTCTTCCTTAAGCTCGGCGTACTTTTCCGCGCCCAGCAGGTCCTCCTGTATGTCGCGGGTGAGCAGGAAGGGCGCCACCTGGTTGAGCAGCACGTACTTGAGCGCCAGCTCGCGGTTTAGGCCGTCGGTGTAGCCGTACTGGAGCAGCAGCTGGGCGATCTCCTCCACCTGGTCCTGGTAGACGTTCTCGTCGTCTATGGTCATGAGCAGCACGCGGGAAGGCGCTTCCCCGGCGGCGTCTTCGGCAAAGGCGGTCAGGCTGAGCGCCATGATAAGCGCGATCAGAAGGGAAACGATACGCTTCATTTGGTATTCCTCCGTAGTCATTTGTGGTATTTTTCGCCCGCGTTTATCTTCGCGGCGCGGTATATCTGTTCCATCAGCACCAGCCTCGCCAGCCGGTGTGGCAGTGTCACGCGGCCCAGGCTGATCTTTTTCGCGGCGCGGCGCTTGACCTCGTCGCTCAGCCCCAGCGAGCCGCCTATCACGAACACGGGGCGCCTGCCGTTCATGGCGCAGGCGGAGAGGATCTTCGCTATGCCCGGGCTGTCGATAAGCTCGCCCTCCACGCACAGGGCGATCACTTCGTCCCCGCTTTTGAGCTGCCTAAGCAGCGTTTCGCCCTCCTTGCGCTTTATCTGCTCCTCCAGCTCGGGGGAGGAGTTTTCCGGCTCGGGCAGGTCGTCCACCTCGGTTATGTCGGTTCTGACCAGGCGGCTTAGGCGCTTCCGGTACTCGCTTATGCCGTCCTTTAACCATTTTTCCTTTATGCGCCCCGCGCACAGCACCAGCGCGGTCATGAGGCGAGCACCGTCATGTCGAGTATGTCCAGCAGGTAGAATATCGCGCCCAGCGTCAATACGCACACCAGCACCACGGTCTCAAACACGTCCCGTTTGGCTTTCGAGCCGGGGGGCAGAAGCGCCCTGTCGCCGCCGGAACGGTACAGCCGCCTTAAAAGCAGGTACAGCGTGAGCCCGCTCGCCAGCCCCAGCATTATCAGCGACGGATACGCCGACGCGCCGCTTTGTGCGGTCTGAGCTGCCGCTTCCGTGGCCGCTTCTTTGGCGGCGGAGGCGGCGGAAGACGCGGTGTAATTCAGTATCAGTATCACGGAATTGTGCACCGTGTGGTATATTATACCCGCGAACACGCTGCTTGTAAACACTGTTATCAGCCCCAGCCCAAGGCCGCCTATGAACTCCGCGGGCAGCCCCTCGACCGAGGCGTGCAGGCAGGCGAACCACGCGGCGCTTATCATCACCGCGTTCACGGTGCCCCTGTCTTCGTATGCGGCAAGCAGCATGCCCCGGCACAGCAGTTCCTCGCACAGGGCGGGCGCGACCGCTGACATGAATATCAGCAGCGCGAGCTCCGGGGCGGAGGAGGCGGTAAAGCCGCCCTGCCCGGGCTTTAATCCCAGCGCGTATATGAAGTCCGTCCAGAACACGCTTATGACGCTGGCGAATATCACTCCCGCCGCGCCGCAGAGCACCGCGTACACCGCGTGCCTGCCGCTTAGGGGTTTAAAGCGTATGTACTCGCCCGCGCCCCGGTGCCTGTACAGGTAGATGCCCATGGGCAGCAGCATGAAAAACGCGTAATAGTAAAACGAGACCAGCGCGTTTAGGCCGCTTTTCCCGGTCTTTATCCCGGCTAAGGCGGCCAGAAAAGCGGTGCCCTCGCCCAGGAACGGGGCCGCGACCCTGCCGATCATGGCCAGGAACATCAGCCCCAGCGCCGCGAACACGCCGGGCAGCCGCTTGGTGCCCGGCAAAACGAATCCGTCGCCCCGCATTCAGTCCTCCCTTATGGAATACACGCCGCTGGCGCCTTCCCTGAGCGCCGCGGATACGTACACGTCCCGGCCCGGGCACACGCCCTCCTCCGCCAGGAAGTTTTCCACGGTCTTGAGCGCCAGGGCGGGAAAGTTGTTTATCTTGCTCATGTGGCCCAGGATTATCTGCCTTGCGCCGGAGCACACCAGGGTATATGCGGCCTGGGCGGCGTCGTCGTTGGACAGGTGGCCCTTTTTGCCCTGTATCCTGCGCTTGAGCTCGAATGGATAGGGGCCGCTTAAAAGCATGTCCCGGTCGTAATCCGCCTCCAGCAGCACTATGCCGGAGGAGGACACGCAGCTGAGCCAGTCCCCGTTTATGTGGCCTATGTCGGTGGCTATCGCGGCGGACACCCGCCCCAGGCTGAACACGTAGCCGCAGCTTTCCAAAGCATCGTGGGGCGTGGGGAAGGAGAGTATGTCCATATCCCCCACGGAAAAGCCGCTGCCCGCGTCTATCACGCGCTTCTGTTCGGGGGCAAGCTTGCCCGCCTGGCGGCCCATGCCCTCCCAGGTGCCGCGCGTGGCGTATATGGGCACGTTCAGCTTCCGCGCCAGTGGACCTATGCCGCTCACGTGGTCGGAATGCTCGTGGGTGGCGACTATCGCCCGCACGAGGGAGGCGTCAAGACCCAGCCGCGCGATCTCGCTTAAGATGTGGCTGGCGCTCACTCCCGCGTCGGCTATCACCGCGTCCGTGCCGTCGGAAATGTATGTGGCGTTGCCGCTGGAGCCGGAGAACAGCGGCGTGAACACGAGCTGTCTCACGTTGCCTCCTTTTTGACGCCCGTAAGGTCGAACAGGGGCGTGTAGGCGGTCTGGGCGCTGTCCAGTTCCTGGGTGTAGCCCTCAAGGTCCAGGCGGTCAAACGCTTCCGCCGCCGTGTCGTATTCTTCTTTGGTGAGCCGGCGGGAGATGTCTGGGAACTTACCTGCGCCGCCCATAGGCACATACTGGCTCATCAGCGACACGGGCGCGCCCTCAAAGTCCCACTTTATGCGCCTGAGCACCATAAGCGTGTTTTCCGCGTGGTTCGGCAGCACCAGGTGGCGGATCAGCGTGCCCTTTTTCATGAGCCCGTCTTCGCCGTAAACCGCGCTGCCGGTCTGCCTTAGCATCTCCTCTATCGCCTTTAGGGCGACGTCCGGATAGTCCCTTGCGCCGCTCAAACGCTCCGCAAGCAGCGGATCCATGTATTTAAAGTCGGGCAGGTACACGTCCACCAGCCCTTCCAGCATCTTCAGGCTCTCGACCCGCTCGTAGCCGGAGGAATTCCACACCACGGGCACGGGCAGCCCGCCGTCAAGCGACTCGATTATCGCGGGGATGAACTGGGTGCCGCTGATCAGGCTTACGGACGTTACGCCTTTATCTATCAGCTCAAAGTATATCTCCCTCAGGCGGGCGGGGCTCACCGTCTCCCCGAAGCCTTCGTGGCTCACGGACCAGTTCTGGCAGAAGGCGCACTTAAGCGTGCAGCCGGAAAAAAACACCGCGCCGGTGCCGGTCCTGCCGCTTATGCAGGGCTCCTCGTCGTAGTGAGGGGCGCACCTCGCCAGCCGGGGCAGCGTGCCCATGCGGCATACGCCCCTGCCTTCGTATTCGCTTCTTTCCACCCCGCACATGCGGGGACACAGCCGGCACTCCAAACCCTCACCCCTTTTCGGGGTATTATACTATAAAAGCCGGAAGATGTCAAAAACGGGGAGGGGGGTGTGAGCTGTTAGCTGTTAGCTTTTAGAGGCGCTTTCAGCACCGTCATCGGTCATTGGTCATTGGTCAAAAGTCGTCTGCGCTTACGCTTGACAAAGTTTCTCCGCTGACGCAGACGGATCGTCGGACACGTTTTGCGCGGGGGAACGCCTTCCTCGCCATGACGCAGAGAGAAGGGCAGTCGTGCCAACAGGTATCTTTGTTTGGCGTCAGCCAAACGACCAAAGACCAACGACCAATGACTCCGGACGCGGCGGCGTCTGCCGCCGCTCTCTAACAGCTCGCAGCTAAAAGCTGACAGCTCCTCTCCTTATTTAACGCAATCTTAACCCCCGCTTGGCTCTGCTTGCCTTTTTGGACTTTTGGAAGTGGTATAATAGTATCATCAAAAATCATGAACGGCGCGTTCGCACTTGGGTGCGGGCGCGTTTTTTATGCCGTCACCGAAAGGAGAAAACCCATGCCGATTTACCGAGGATCCCACGAAAACAACTTCGTCG
>JAIKYG010000012.1:0-84919 GCA_024683475.1 Clostridiales bacterium
CGGCGAATACGCCAAACGGCAGTGCCGTTATCAGCATCGCCAGGGTAAGGATGAGCGACATTATACGTTTACTCATTGCTTTGCGACCCTTTCTTCTTTTGTTGCTGAAATGAGTTTGGTTACAGGTTGATGCTGCCGGACGCGCTCCGGCGCTGGGTTTGCTTCGTTTTGCGAAGCTGCTCCATATGGCACACGCGCACTGAAGCCCATCTTTCCCGACAAATCAGTCAATTTGTCAGAAAACCGGGGCTAAGTGCACTTTATTGCGGTATATGGATACGTTTTGCAGGTTTTTTTGATGCAAATACAAAAAAATTTGCCGGAACCCGCATCCTCAATTTTATCATTTAAGGGGCGTTTTTGTCTACTTATATTACAAATTTTCATAGATTATTTACAGAAACCGTAACAATACGCCTCTATGACCTTTCTTTACCCCTTCAGAACCGCGTCATTTGGCAAAATTTAACCAAATTTACTTCATCTTAACATACATTTAAAGACGTATTTTCCCTTCCGGGCACGGTTTTGCAAGTCTGCCGCGCATTTGCAGGTCATAATCTGCCTTTGCTATTGCCATTTCGGCGGATTAAGGGTATGATAGACACATCCTTCCCCGGGCGCGCCGTGCGCCACCATATTATAGGAGGAAACACGTATGTCGAACGCTCCCTTCGCATACCGGGGCTTCATGCTGGACTCCGCCAGGCACTTTATACCCCTGGAAGAAGTGCTTAAACTGATCGACGCCGCCGCGCGTCTGGGCATGAACCGCTTCCACTGGCACTTTACCGACGACCAGGGCTGGAGGCTGGAAATCAAGCGCTATCCCCTGCTCACCAAAGTGGGCAGCGTAAGGGGCAGATCCTGTTTCTGGGGCGAAAGCGAGACCGAGAACAACTGCGGCTACTACACCCAGGACGAAGTGCGCCGGGCAGTCAGCTACGCCCGGGAACGCGGGATAGAGATCGTGCCCGAGATAGAGGTGCCCGGCCATGCCAGCGCCATGCTGGCCGCGTATCCCCAATTCGGCTGCCGCCGCTTTGACGGAGACAAGATAATCGAAAAACCGTATCCCTACGAAGTACAGACCATCGCGGGCGTGTTCCCCTCCCTTATCTGCGCGGGCCGGGACGACGCCGTGGAGTTCCTGGAAAACATACTGGACGAGGTCACCCGGCTGTTCCCCGGGCCGGAAGTGCACATAGGCGGTGACGAAGCCGTCAAAATGCACTGGCGCAGATGTCCCGACTGCCAAAGGCGCATGAAGAAGCTGGGGCTCAAGGACGAAAACCAGCTGCAAAGGTGGCTGGTGATGCGTATCGGCGCGTTTTTGAACGCCCGCGGCAAAAAGTCCATCGTGTGGAACGAATCCCTCGACGGAGGCATGCTGCCCCATTACTTTATCGTGCAGCACTGGTGGGGCAACGACAAGGAGACCGCGCAGTTCCTGGCGGAGGGCGGGCAGGTGATCGTGTCCGACGCGAGCACGTACTACATAAACCGTCCCTACCATATGGGCGGCATAGACGAAATGGTCAATGTGCCCCGCGTGCCCGACTACGCCAAGGGCCATGAAGAGGGCCTTATCGGGCTGGAATCCCCGCTGTGGGGCGAGAGGATCACCAACCCCGCCCACGCGGAATACATGCTGTTCCCGAGGCTCGCGCTGGTGGCCATGAAGGCGAACGGCGACCCCAGGGCGGACGACCCCGATACCGCCTTTGCGGCGCTTAAGGAATACCGCGACGCGATGCCCGACATCTCCTGGGCGCCCGAAGACGTATGGCGCATGACCCCGGAACAGCAGGCCGCCGCAAAAGCCAAGGAGGAAGCAAAGCGCAGTCTGCCCGGCATGCCTCGGGTGCTGGACATCTGCGACCGCATAATCGAGCTGGAAGCGATGGAAAAGCTCACATACAAGATCGGCATGCCCCTTTCCTTCGCCCGTCAGGTGTGGGACATAAGCTTCAGCTGTCTTACCGACTACTGCGGCAGCATGAGCGCCGATACGTCAAACGGCGCCGGGGAGCTCAACTCGCAGCTGCGCACCGCCCTCAGGCAAAGGGACGCGGGCGACTGGAGGGGCAAGCCGGAAGATATATGGATCGACACCATGAAGTGCTTTTCGCGCTTCGTGAACGAGCATTATAAGCAGTACGGTTACTATGGCTTCGACAGAGGCTTCTGGACCACCAGGCAGATAAACGCAAAACTGTTCAGGATAGGCGAACTTGAGTACGAACTGACCGATAACGGCGAAACGGGCAAAGGCGTGGCCCTGCACATACCTTCCGACGCGGTGCTGGAGCCGGACAGGCTCAACGCCTCAGTCGCGAAGGCGCGGGAATTCCTGAAAACATATTATCCGGAATACGCCTCCTGCCCCTTCACCCTGCACACCTGGCTGCTGGCTCCGCAGATCGAAAAGCTGCTGCCGGAAGACAGCCGCATCCGCCGTTTCAGGCGCGCTTTCGACCTTACCGACACCGACGAGGACTGCCTCGAAGGCCTGATGGGCTGGGTGTTCGACATGCCCCGGGAAAAGCGCGGCAGGGAATTCATGGCCGAGGCGCCCGAAAACACCCGCCTGCAAAAAGCACTCAAGCGCTTCCTGCTTGAGGGCGGGACCGTGACGGGCTCCTACGGTCCGCTGGCAAGGGAATTTAAATAAGAAGAAAACAAACAACGGACAGCCGAAGGGCTGTCCGTTGTTTTGTGTGCCGATATCAGATAAAACTTCCTATAAGAATACGTACGCCTATCGCGATAAGTATCACTCCGCCCGCGATCTGGGCTTTGCCCGCCAGGCGCACGCCGAAGCGCTTGCCCAGCGCGACGCCCGCCACGCATATGGCGAAGGTCACCACGGCGATTATGCCTGCGGCGCCCAGCGCCCGCACGGGAGAATATCCCAGTTCCAGCAGCACAAAACCGCTGGAAAGCGCGTCCAGGGACGTAGCGATGCCCTGCATGAGCAGCGCGCCGATGCCCAGCGCCGGCGGACTGTCTTCCGGCGAGCCGTGCAGGCCCTCCCAAATCATCTTGCCGCCTATCCAGCCCAGCAGCGCCGCGGCGATATAGGGCACGATCTCCGCCAGCTGCCTTATGCCCTTTTCCGCCAGACGCATGCCCGCATAGCCCGCCAGAGGCATGATGAACTGGAAAAACGCGAATACGCCCGCTATGAGCAAACGCCTCGAGCGCCTCATGTCCGGCTCGTTCAGGCCGTTTGCCAGCGAGACCGTAAACGCGTCCATCGCCAGCCCCACGCCCAGCAGCGCGCTGGTGAGTATAAAATCAAGCATCCGTATTACGTTCCTTTAGCCGTTTGCAGATCCGCTCCGCCCGGAAACAGCGCATCTCCCGGCGGCGGATATGAATCGGGCGGGGAAGTATCCCCGCCCTGAGTCTACCTGTTAAAGTATACCAGCTCGTCTTCGGGCTTTTCCGCAGGCTCCCGGGTAAGCTCCGTGAGCGTCACGCAGTCCCGGCCGTGCACCGCGCTGAAACCCGCTTCGCACTTGGCAGTGACCGTTATCCACTCCGCTTCCTTGGGGCGCTTTTGCGCGTAGCGGCAGATAAAGCCGATCCCGCCCACGTCCGCGGCGCAGCAGGTCATGGCGTACCTGCCCACCAGGTAGGTCCGGGGCGGCAGGTCGTCCACCGTGAACGCCTGCGCCTTGATCTTTACCACGCGCCCGTCATACCTGTCCGCGTGCTCCATGCAGTCTATGTACCAGATGCCGAAGTCCTCGTCCTTTATCTCGATGACCTCGCTCTTCATATCGTAGGGCAGGTCTTCCTCCCCCACGCCGTCGTCCGCGGAACCGTCCACGTTCTCGAACAGCAGGTTGCAGCTGTTGTTCATGGCTTTTATCATGCGGCGGAAGCGGCTTTTTTCCGTGTTTTCGTCGCAGCGGTTGAATATGACCAGGTCAGCCAGCTTGGGAGCCTCGCTCATGAGCACCCGCATGTTGGTCATGTAATTGTCGAAGGTAGTGGCGTCTATCATGGACACCATCTGCGCCAGTTCCCAGTCGGAGGGCTTTTTGACCTTGAACAGGTCGTCAATGCCCCACACGCTGTTGTACTCGATTATGACCCGCTCGGGCATATATCTGCGGTTCATGGAGTTCAGGTTGTTGGAGGTCAGGTCTTCCTTTTCCTCTATCAATTCCAGCACCGCGTTGGACTTTCTGAGCAGCTGCTTGTCCAGCTCCTCTATGCCCTCTTCGCACATGATTATCAGCGTGCGCTCGCCGGAAGAGAAGTTCTCGTCCTCCAGCATGCTCTTTATAAGGCTGGTCTTGCCGCTCTCCAGGAAGCCCGTGACCAGATATACCGGGGTCTTGTACTCGTTTGCGCCCTGTGACATGGTTTACCTCTAAATCTTCAAAAGCTCCAGTATGTTTTCCCGCTTCAGGCCCACGCCGATCACGCACAGCCGGCCGGTGTAGTCCGCGCCGCCATCGCGTATCTCGCTTTCGCCGGGGGTGTAGTCGAAGTGGATCCACCTGCCGTCGGTGGTGGGCATGATGCCCTTCATGCGCAGCACCGCGCCGTATTTCTCCTCGTCCTCCAGCGCGGCGAACGCGTTTTTGAGCACCTCAACGTCCAGTTTCGCGGCGGTCTCCAGGCCGATGTCGTCAAAGACCTCGTCCGCGTCGTGCTCGCCGTCGTGATGATGGTGATGGTGATGATGGTGATGGCCGTGCTCGTCGTGATGGTGGTGATGCTCGTGCTCCTCATGCTCATCGTCATCGTCGTCGTCATGGTGATGATGATGTTCTTCGTGCTCGTCGTCATCATCGTCGTCATCATCGTCGTCGTGGTGATGGTGATGATGCTCGTGCTCCTCGTGCTCATCGTCGTCGTCATCGTCGTCATGATGATGGTGATGATGCTCGTGCTTCTCGTGCTCATCGTCATCGTCGTCATGGTGATGATGATGCTCGTGCTCCTCGTGCTCGTCGTCATCGTCGTCATCGTCGTGATGATGCTCGTGCGGCGGCACCACACTGTCCACGTCGATAAGGGAAGTGGGATGCTCGATGGCGTCAAAGATTATCTGGCCGGAGATCTCGCTCCAGGGCGTGGTGATTATGCGCGCGTCGGGG
Organism: Clostridiales bacterium; assembly: GCA_024683475.1. Lineage (GTDB taxonomy): Bacteria > Bacillota > Clostridia > Christensenellales > Aristaeellaceae > RUG14130. Next base: position 5,121 of record JAIKYG010000012.1, read on the forward strand.
TTGAGCTCGTGGATCATGTCGAAGGCGGTCTTGAGCTTGTCCTCGCTCACCAGCTGGGAGCGGGAGAAGATCACCGTTTCGGCGCACTTCACCTGGTCGATGAAGAACTCGCCGAAGTTTTTGAGGTACATTTTGCACTTGTTGGCGTCCACCACCGTGGCGCTGCCGCCCAGGCGGATCCTGCCTTCACGGGCAACTTCCTCCACCACGCGGCGGATGTCGCTGAGTTTGCCTACGCCGCTGGGCTCGATGATCAGCCTGTCGGGCGCGAATTTGTCAACTATCTCGTTTATGGCGTCCTGGAAGTCACCCGCCAGGGTGCAGCAGATGCAGCCGCTGTTGAGCTCGGTGATCTGTATGCCGCTGTCCTTCATGAAGCCGCCGTCTATGCCCACCTCGCCGTATTCGTTTTCCAGCAGCACCACTTTCTGCCCTTTGAACACTTCGGAAAGGAGTTTTTTTATAAGCGTGGTCTTGCCCGCGCCCAGAAAACCGGAAATTATAGTTACGTCAGTCATTTTTTGCACCTTCCTTCAAATTCGGCATACATTGTATCATATGCAAGGTTAAATGCAAGCACGATAGTATTAAGAATGATGGCACTCGGAAGCGCGGGCGGCTGATTGCGCAATTTTGCACATATTGAAAAAATATTCGGGAAATTGTGCAGAATTTCGCTTGACACGCGGGAACAATTGCATTATACTATGTGTGCAAAAACCAAGAAATGTGCAAAAAGGAGCACTGAATATGCAGTTCGCAGACAAGCTTATAAAGATCCGCAAAAGCCGGGGGCTGAGCCAGCAGGACCTGAGCCGCCTTTCGGGGCTGAGCCGCCGGGCGCTGGCGTATTACGAGAGCGGGGAAAGGCTGCCCCGCCACCGCGCCACCATAGAGGCGCTGTCCCACGCGCTGAACGTGGACAGCGGCGAGCTCATGGACGAAAACTGCGACTTCATCTACAAGGCGGGCGAGACCTACGGCGAAGGCGCCAAGCAGGAAGCCGCCCGGCTGATAGGCCAGATCAAGAGCCTGTACGCGGGGGGCAGCCTGAGTTCCAAGGACATGGACGAGATGATGCTCGCCATACAGGACGCCTACTGGATCGCGAAAAAGCGCATAAACAGCGCGCCGGAGGCCGCCGACAGTGAAGACGACTGAGCTTGCCCGGCTTGAAGCGGAAAAGCTGGTAAGGCGTTTCGGCACCCGGGATCCCTTCCTGTTGGCCGAGCGGACGGGCGTGACCGTGCTGTACCGGAATTTCGAGGCGCAGAAGGGCGCCTTCAGCCTGGTGCTGGGGCAGCCGTTCATATTTCTGAACGCCTCCCTGGACGAGCACGAAGCCGCCGCCGTGCTGGCCCACGAGCTGGGACATTCGCGCCTGCACCTTGACCTGGCGCAAAAGGGCGCGCTGTGCGAATACGATCTGTTCAACCTGAAGACCAGCGTGGAATACGAAGCCAACGTGTTCGCCGCCCACCTGCTCATAGACCCGGACGAAATGCAGGAGTGCCTGGGCCAGGGCATGGACCTGTACGCCTGCGCGGGCACGCTGAACGTGAACGTGAATCTGCTTATAATCGAGCTGGCGGAAATGAACCGCCGGGGCGGCCGCTATGCCCTGCCCTACCTGCCGCCCAACGCATTTATGGGAGAATGATATGGCTTACACAAATCCGCACAAGGTATACGTACGCGTCCGGGCGGAGTTCGACAAGGACGGCTTCGTGCATCCCCGGGCCATAATCTGGAGCGACGGCCAGGTGTACGACATCGACCGGGTGCTCGACGTGCGCTTTCTGCACTCCTCCAAGGCGGGCGGCATGGGCGACCGCTTCACCATACGCGTATGCGGCCAGGAAAGATACCTGTTCTACGAGCGCATAAGCGAACTGGAAGGCAACCACATAGGCCGCTGGTTCATAGAGCGGTGACACACTATAAGGAGCCAAACGCATGAACGCACACCTGCGCGCCGACGCGGAATACATAGTCCGCGAAGCGATAAACGCGAACATCCCCGACAAAAAAGCGGCCGACGCCCTGTCAGGCATGGAGTTTCCGGGCAGGGTGCTGGTGCTCAGCGTGGGCAAGGCCGCGTTCCCCATGGCGCGGGCCGCGCTGGAAACGCTGAAAACACCGCCGGACCGGGGCATCGTGATAAGCAAATACGGCCACATCCCCCATCCCCTGCCGCCTTTTGAGTGCTTTGAGGCCGGGCATCCCGTGCCCGACGAAAACACCGTCAGGGCCACCCGCGCCGCGCTGGAGATGACAAGGGATCTTTCTCCATCCGACACGGTGCTCGTGCTGCTCTCCGGCGGTGGCAGCAGTCTGTTCGAGGACCCGCTGATCCCCCTTGAAGACCTTAAGCGGCTCACGGACGGCCTGTTGGCGAGCGGCTGCGGCATAGAAGAGATAAACGCCGTGCGCAAGCGCCTGTCCCGGGTGAAGGGCGGCAGGTTCGCCCTGTGGTGCAACCCCGCGCATGTGGAGTGTCTGGTGCTTTCGGACGTGATAGGCAACAGGCTGGACATGATCGCGTCCGGTCCCTGCGCCGCCGATTCCTCCTCCTGCGAAGACGCGCTCAGGGTGATAGACGGCTACTCCATACCCGTAAGCGAAGATATCCGCCGCCTGCTGGCAAACGAGACCCCGAAAAGCGTCCCCAACGCCCGCTGCAGTATAATAGGCGACGTGAACTCGCTTATAGACGCGGCGGCGCGGGCGTGCGCGGAAAAGGGCTACTCCCCCGTCATTCTGAGCCGCGAATTGCGCTGCGAAGCTAAGGACGCCGGGAAGCTCCTGGCCGAAAGCGCCCTGAGCGCTCCCGAAGGCAAAACTGCCTTTATCGCGGGCGGCGAGACGGTGGTGCGCTTGAGCGACCCCCACGGCAGGGGCGGCCGCAGCCAGGAAGCGGCGCTTTCCGCCGCTGGCTTCCTTTCCGGCAGACCCGGCGCGGCGGTGTTCGCATTTGGCTCGGACGGCACCGACGGCCCCACCGACGCGGCGGGCGGCTACGCGGACGGGGACACGCTTAAGGACCTTAAGCAAGCCGGAGCGGACTACGCTTTCGCGCTTGGTTCCCACGACGCCTATAACGCGCTGAAGGCTGTCGGAAACCTGATAGTCACCGGCCCCACCGGCACCAACGTAAACGACCTGTACGTCGCGCTGAAAGGATAGACCGATAAACAACAAGGAGGAACGGCATACCGTTCCTCCTCTTTTTATGACAAAAAATCGCCCTGCCTTGCGGCAGGGCGAGATCGCTTAGATCAGATTACTGATTGGCGAGGTACTCATCGAGCTGGCGCTGAGCGTCGGCGATGAACTCCTGCAGACCAACAGCATTCATCTTGGCCAGGAACTCGTCCTTGACTTCGTCGATGGGAGTGGTGCCGGAGCAGAAATTCTTGTAGTAGGAATCCTTAATGGCGCTGAACTGAGCCAGGGCTTCCTTCCACTCGGAGGTGTCCATCTTGAAGCCGCCCATAGCGGAGGACTTGCCTTCCGCGGCGATGGTGGCCAGGTACTGGTCATACTGAGCGAAGTTGGGGATCTGAGTGTTGGGATCCTCGGGATCGCCTACAGCGATGGAGGTGAAGAAGTAAGCGGGCTGAGCGAAGGCCCAGGGGCATCCGCCGCTGTCTTTACCTTCCTGAGTGCGCAGCACGCCGCCGGCAAAGTCAGGATACTTCTCGCCGTCTACATAGTTCCAGTGATATCCGGGTACGCCGTAGCGCAGGCAGTCAGCGAAGAGCTTGTCGGTGTGGATGAGCTCGAAGAGCTGCAGGCACTTGGACAGCTTGTCCTCGTCATTGGCGAGGTGGGCGCCGAAAGCGTTCATGGAGCCCTGGATGGAGTCCACGGACAGCTGGGGGCCGGCGTAGCGGGTCATAGCGGTGTTGTAGCCGTTGGACACGGTGTATCCATCGTAGCCGTCCCAAGCCTGGGCAAAGCCGATGTGGGGCTTCTTGGAGTCGATGGCTTCCTCGGTCAGCTGAGCGGCGTCGGGATTGACAAGACCCAGCTTCATCCACTCAGCCATGGTCTCGTAGCGCTCCATGACCTCGGGATCGTCAAACACGAACTTCACTTCGGTGGTGCCGAAGATGCAGCCTACCATGGCGGTCCTATCGATGAAGTCGAAGGAGGACTCCAGACCGGCGGGGTTGCCGCCTACCAGCACGGGATACTCGCCTTCGGGCAGAGTGGCTTTCCAGTCTACCAGGAAGTCGGTCAGTTCGCCCCAGGCAGAGATCTTATCGGGGATCTCGTAGCCGAGCTCTTTGGCGACGTCGGCGGGGTAGGTGATGAAGTTCTCAGCGGCGTAGTCCTTCCAGTTCGGGATGGCATAGATCTTGCCGTCCGCGCTGGCAGCGGTCTCCCACACGCTCTCAGGCAGAGCCGCCCACAGGCCGGGGGCTTCTTCCTGGATGAACTGGGGATCCAGGCCTACGAACAGACCGTCGGAGATGGCCTGGTTGGTATTGTTGTACCAGGAGCAGGTGAAGTAGATGTCGAACACGGTGCCGTTGTTGATGTCGGTCCTCAGAGTAGCATCGCTGTCATAGTACTGGATGTCCAGCTGGATGCCCATCTCGTTCAGGAAGTGCTCATTCAGATAGTCGAGAATCATCTGGTTGTCTTTCACGGCGCTGGAGCCGGAAACCCAGACGATCTTGGTGAGCTCTTCTTCGGCGCTTACCATGCTCATGCAGGTAAATACCAGAGCGAGAGCCAGGACCAGAGTCAAGAGTTTCTTCATTCAGGTTTTCCTCCTGTTTTGTTATATCTAAGCCCAATGGGCTAAGATTCGCTGGAAAGTGTGCGCCTTTATCCCTTTACGGCGCCGATGGTCAGGCCGCTGATAAAGTACTTCTGGAAGAAGGGATAGGAGCAGGCGATGGGCACCACGCTTATGACGACCATAGTCATACGCACGGTCTCGCTGGGCAGGTTGTTGTTTTCGCCGGGAGTCATGAACTGGCTGTTCCTGGACAGGAAGTCTATGTTGTTCTCCAGGTTGATCAGCACGTACTGCATGGGGAACAGTTCCTGCCGGTTGGTGTTCAGGTAGTACATGGCCAGCATCCAGTCGTTCCAGTAGGCGAAGGTGTAGAACAGGCCTATGGTGGCGATGGCGGGCAGGGAGATAGGCAGCACTATCTGGGCGAATATCCTGATCTGCCTGGCGCCGTCTATCTTCGCGGACTCGATTATGGCGTCCGGTACCGAAGTCTGGAAGAAGGTGCGCATTATGATTATGTAGAAGCTGGAACAGCACATGGGGAACACCAGCGCCGCGTATGTGTTCTTCATCCCCAGCAGCTGGGTATTTATCATGTAGCTGGCCACCAGGCCGCCGCTGAAGAGCATGGGGATGAATATGAACCAGGTAAAGAAGTTCCTGAGTCTGTAGTTGGGGCGGCTAAGCGCGTAGCCCATGGTGGAGCACAGCACCAGACCGATGATCGTGCCCACCAGAGTGATGCCCAGGGAGTTCACGAAGGAATGGGTTATATATTCTCCCTGGTGCAGCAGGTATTTGTAGCTCTCCAGGCTCCACTCGTAGGGTATGTAGCTGTAGCCCTTGTTCAGTACACTGCTCTCCGAGGAGAAGGACACTATCAGCACCAGCAGCGCGGGCATCAGGCACATGAGCGCCAGGATTATGAACAGCGCGGAGATGAATATGTTGGTCACCGGGGAGACGCGGGTATACTTGAGCACGGCGTCGCCCATTTTCTTGGCTTTTTTGGTTTCGGCTGTAGTCATTGCTTTATCTCCTTTCCCCGGTTTTAGAACAGTCCCGCTTCGGGGTCGATCTTCTTGACCGCCAGGTTTGCGGCGACGACCATTATACAGCCGCAGACGGACTGCAGGAAGGAGGACGAAGAGGAGATGTTGATGTTGCTGTTTACCAGTAGCGCCTTATACACGAACACGTCGATGGTGTTGGTGATGGACACCAGTCGGCCGTCGTTGCGGGTCGCCTGATAGAACAGACCGAAGTCGCTTCTGAACACGCTGCCCACGGCAAGTATGAGCATGATGGACATTATGGGTCTGAGCAGCGGGATGGTTATGTACTTGGTCTGTTTCCACTTGCTGGCGCCGTCTATCAGCGCGGCTTCGTAAAGCTCGCCGTCAATGCCGCTGATGGAGGCAAGGTAGACTACCATGCCGTAGCCCATGCCCTTCCACTGGCTCAAAAACACCAGGAACCAGCGCCAGAAAGGCACGTCGCCGTACCATTGGTGTTTGGCTTCGCCTATGCCGAGAGATGAGAAAACGCGGTTGAACAGGCCCTTGTCGGTAGCCAGGAAGGCGTACACGAAGTAACCGATGACGACCCAGCTCAGGAAGTGGGGCAGGAACATCATGGTCTGGCACACCTTGGCCAGCTTCTTGGAATACATCTGGCTGATCAGTATGGCCAGCGTGACGGGAATGACGACGCCCAGCACGATGAAGATCAGGTTGTAGACCACCGTGTTCCTGAGCATTATGCTGAAGTCCGGGGTATTGAACAGGAAACGGAAGTTGCCCAGGCCGCTGAAACGGCTGTTGATGAACAGGCTGTACAAAAAGCTGTGTCCGGGCGCCAGTTTGTAGTTCATGAACGCGATGACCACGCCGAACATGGGGGCGTAGCAGAAGATCAGGAACCAGATGGTGGTGGGCAGATGCAGCAGGAAAAGCTCCACGTCGTCAAAGGAAGATCCCGTGCTGCCGCCGTTGTCGCCTTTTTTGGGCTTTACCACCTTTCGGGGAGTCTGGGTCACGGCTTTGTTCACAAAATCCCTTCCTTTCGTTTCCGTTTCTTTTGATTTATTAACCTGCATTTGCCGGATATGATGAGATTTTCTAAACACTATGTCCGGCGTATGCTGTTTTTATATGCTTTTTTGTGTAGTTTGCAGAGTATGTTACGATTAACGTACTCTGTATTATAATATACTTTTTATCATCTGTCAACATCTGTTTTTAACATTGCGGCATATTGCCGCCGCACGTGGCTTATGCCGCCCATGAGCGGGACGCATGCCGGATATCTTTTTATCGTCCGTCTGCCGCATCCGTGCAGGATTTATGCCAGCGCCGGGAGAATTATAGAAGGATGGAAATCTGATATTTCGGAGGATCTGTGTTTAAATGGACATACGTGAGTTTCGCTTAAGCGACCTTAAGCAGCTGATCGGGCTGTGGAACGACTGCGCCAAAGCGGGAGAGATCCTGAACGTGCCCCTGGACGAAGAGTATTTCTCCCGGAAATTCCTGCCCCTGGACGAGTCCCGCCTGTATTTCACCGCGGAAGAGAACGGCGAAATACTGGGCTTCTGCCTAGGCAGCGTAAAGACCGAGTTTCTGCGGGGCGAGACCCCGCTAAACACCCCCGCGTTCCTGAGCATGCTGTTGGTAAAGCGGGACAGGCGCGGCGAAGGCATCGGTTCCGCGCTTTTGTCCGCGTTCGAAAACAGGGCGAAGGCGCTTGACAAGTCCCGTGCGGAGATCTCGAGCCTGAGTCCCGTGAATCTGGACTGGATGATCCCCGGCACCCCCGGGCACGGCCACAACAACATGCCCGGCCTGGACACCCAGTCGATGGCCTATCCGTTCCTGGAGAAGCGCGGCTATGTCTCCTACGTGGGCGAAGTGGCCATGTACATCGACCTTGCGACTTACGAGAAGGCGCCCCGCGTGGAGGAAGCGCGCGCAAGGCTCAGGTCGGAAGGCATCACCGCGGGCCTGTACGACGTAAGCGAAAACTGCTCCTGGGACGGCATGTGCGACCGGGTGGGCAGCGAATACTGGCGCAAGGTGCTTAAGGACGAGACCTCCTCCCCCGCGCCGCGCCCCATACTCGCGGCCAGGACGAACGGTCAGATAGTGGGCTTTACCGGCCCCGCGGATGTGCAGCCCAACGGCAGGGGCTGGTTCACGGGCATCTGCACCGACCCCCTGTACGAACAGAGGGGGATCGCCACGGTGCTGTTCAACGACCTGATGGGCGAATTCATAAAGATCGGCGCGAAATATACTTCCCTGTTCACCGGCACGGAAAACCACGCCCAGCGCCTGTACATCAAAACGGGGTTCAGGCCGGTGCGCAGGTTCGACATGATGAGAAAGGAGCTGTAAGAAATGGGCACTGTAATGGCTGTAGGCGCGCACACCGGCGACGCGCAGCTCACGATGGGGCTGTATCTGGCCAAAGCCGCCTCAAAGGGACACAAGATCGTTACGCTGGACCTGACGGCGGGAGAAAGGGGCTGTCCGCCCCACATCCCCATGGATGAATTCAGGCAGATGAACGTGGAAAGCGCGGCTTCATTCGCCAAAGCGTTTTCCGGGGACAGCGTGGTGCTGGACACCCCCGACGGGGAGCTCAACTATTCCCAGGACCTGGCCGTAAAGATCGGCGACATAATGCGCTCCTACAAGGTGGACACGGTGCTGTGCCACTGGAAAAACTCCATGCACAAGGATCACATCGTTGCCAGCCACCTGGCTCAGGACGCGGTATTCTTCGCTTCCCTGCCCACGTTTGCCCGTCCCATGCCTCCCGCGCCGATAAAAAGGTGGCTGTACGCCGAGAACTGGGAGGATTCCGAAGGCTTCACGCCCTACATGTACTTCGACGTGAGCGATGTGTTCGAGGACTGGAAGGCCGCCGTAAAGCAGCTGTACCTCACCGAGCACAGCCGCGACTTCAAGTACCTGCAGTTCTACGAGGGGCTCGCCCGCATGCGCGGCGCGCTCAACAAGTGCGAGTACGCCACCGCCTTCGATATAGACGGATACATGAAGCGCACGAGGGGTGAAGTCTGATGGTGCTGCTGGGCTTAGACCAGCTGCCTTCGTTTCCCGCAGCCGCCCCGGGGCGCATAGGCCTGATGACCAACCCCACGGGCATCGACGCCCGCGGCGTGTCCGCGGTGGACATACTGGCCGCAAGCGGCCGCCTTACCGCGCTTCTGGCCTGCGAGCACGGCGTGCGCGGCTGCGTGCCCGCCGGCGAAAAGGTGGACAGCTTCACCGACGAAAAGACCGGCGTGACCGTGTATTCCTGCTACGGCGGCAGCACCCACCTGCCCGAGGCCGCGCTTGGCGCCTTCGATACCCTGGTCTACGACATACAGGATGCCGGCGCGCGCTTCTACACGTTCATCTATTCCCTGTCCGACGCCATGGAGGACTGCGCGAAGGCGGGCAAGAAAGTTGTGGTGCTGGACCGGCCCAACCCCCTGGGCGGCCTGCAGGTGCAGGGCACGCTGCTGGACGAAAGCGTCTCCTCTTTCGTGGGGCGCTTCCCCATCCCCACCCGTTACGCTTTGACCGTGGGCGAATACGCCCTGTGGGTGAAGCGCAGGCTGAAGCTCGACCTGGACCTGACGGTGATCCCCATGGAGGGCTGGAACAGGAGCATGTACTACGCGGACACCGGCCGCCTGTTCGTGCCGCCCTCCCCCAACCTGTCCACGCTGCACGCGCTCAACGTTTACCCCGGCACCTGCATATTCGAGGGCACCAACATTTCCGAGGGGCGCGGCACGGTGCTGCCCTTCGAGCTGATAGGCGCGCCGTTTATAGACGGCGACGCGCTCGTGGCAGTTATGAACGGCAAAAAACTGCCCGGCTATTATTTCAGGAGCGCGTACTTTACCCCCTCGTGCAGCAAGTTCGCGGGCGAGCTCTGCTGCGGCGTACAGATCTATGTGACGGACCCGGAGCGGACGGACGCTCCCCTCATGGGTTTCACCCTGCTGGACGAGATAAGGAAACTGGCGGGCGAAAGTTTCGGCTGGACCGGCTCGATAGACCGCCTTACGGGCATAAAAGACTTTGCAGAAACGGACAGATCGCCCGAAGAGCTCATTTCGGGCGAAGCTCCCAAGCTCCTCGCCTGGTACGAAGACGCGAAGGAAATAATGCTGTACAAATAAAAACCGGATGCCGAAAAGGCGGCCTTACGGCCGCCTTTTGTTTACCATCCGCTGCATCTTCTGGGGATAAAGCCCCTGTTGTAATAATAGCTTATCGGGTACGTGTTCACGCTCACCGTGTTGGTGCCCCAGGCGTCTCCGCCGTTTTCGATCATGACGATCTGGGTATGCTCCTCGTTGGCGTAATACAGGAACATGACCACGTGGCTGTAATCCTTTACGATGATGTCGCCCGGGCGCAGTTCCGCCGTCTTCTGCAGGGTGTAGAAGCTGCTGTCCGTGTAGAACCAGTGGGTGTTCAGCCACTTGCGCTCCGTGCCGTAATAGCACATGGCCACCAGGCTGGAGCAGTCGCTTCCCACATACTTGCCCTCGTACAGGTTGTTCTGGTTGAGTATGTAGTACCTGCCGCTGTCCGACAGGTAGAACCTGTTTTCGCGCACCGCCTTTGCGGGGTTGTACTGGCGCTGGTATTCGTATACGCCGCTTATGTAGGGCATGCCGTAGTACACCACGCCGGGGCGGAAGATCTTGAGTCCGCCCTCGTCGTTGGCTTTCTTCCAGTATGCCTGGTTGGAAAGGGTCATCCAGGGGAAGTCCAGGCAGTCGAAGGCGTTGTTTATCACCTGCTTGCGCCCGCTGGCCTGACTCGCGGAAAACTTGCCCGCGGCGTGCATGCGGTCCACTTCGTTGAGCGCGCAGTTCCTGACCGCGTTTATCTTGGCGCGATTGGCTTCTATCTCGCTCAAGCCCGTCCGCATCCGGGGCATCGTGAGCACCACGTCCGTGCTCAGCACGTTGACCTGCACGCTCGCCGCGACGGAGGAATTGCCCTCCATCTTCGCGGTCACGGTGGCCGTGCCGCTCTTTACGCCCGTTATGTTGCCCTCAGAATCCACCGTCAGGGTGCCCGGCGCGGAAGACGTCCAAATCACCGGAATCTCGCCCTCCGGGTACACCGTCAGTTCCAGCGGCTTAGTCTGTCCGGCTTCCACATATATCCTGTCGTGTCCCAGGCTTATGCCCGTGACCGTGCCGTAGTTGAACACCCTTACGGTGAACGCCGCGCTTACGCCGGAGTCCGCCCGGGCGGTGATCACGGATGAGCCGGGACCCGCGGCGGTGACCCGCCCAAACTGGTCCACCACGGCCACGGAGGTGTCCGCGCTCGTCCAGGTGACGCCCTGCATTTCAGCGTCCTCGGGGTAGCACTGCAGCTCCAGCGTGTCGCTCTCCCCCGGGCGCAGGTGCGTGAACGGGCTGGACATCACCAGGCTGTCATAGCCCCTGCGCGCTTTGGCGGTATATGAAGCCGTCAGCCCCTCGCCTTGGCAAGAAATAAGACTGTCGCCCAGGCTCAGGCCGTACACCCGTCCGGACGCGTCCACGCTCGCCACCTGGGAATTCACGCTGTGCCAGGTGAGCCTTATGCGGCTGCCCTCGGGATATACCGTGGGATACGGGGCGATGCTGCCTCCGATAGCCACCTTGACGCTGTCTTCCTCAAACGCAAGAGCCGTAGGATATGGCACCACGGGGATCTCCAGCGTAACGCTCATATCGACCGAGGAGAGGCTGAACACCGCCGTGCCCACCCCCGTAAACTCCGCATATCCGTCCTCGCCCAGTACCGCAGGACCGCTGAGCAGGGTAATTTCCACGTCCCTGTACCTGGCCCTTTCCGGCAGCGCCACGGGCACCAGGCGGCAGTTTTCCCCGGGGTACAAGAATTCCGGCGCGGGGCAGTCTATGGACGTGACGGGCGGGTAGACCTCCACGGGCATCACCGATGAGACCGAATACTCGCCTTCGAACACCATAACGCTTACGTCGTAAACGCCTTCCTTCAGTCCCTTCACCTTGGTGCCGTTCACCGACAGCGCCTTGGTATTCGACGAGACCAGCGTGTACTGCCGCGTCTCGTCGGGGCTGATTATCGCGGCTTCGTATCCCAGCGCCACTTCCGCGTGTTCGCTCACGGGCAGCGCGGGCTGCATCACGCTCACGAACGCAGGGTACAGTTTGGTCACCCGGGCGTAGGCGTTGGTGAGGGTCAATCTAAGGTCGAACTCCCCTTCCTGGCCCATGGTCAGCGCTCCGCTTACGGAGGAAGACACTGTCTGCCCGTCCTTAACGAGTTCCCACACGGCGCTGACATCCAGCAGGCTCTCGTACGTCACGCTCGCCGTAAAGCCCATGCCCGCGGGCACGTGGGGAGGACAGGCGACCTCTATATCGTAAATGCCCACGTCAAAAAACTCGCGCCCGGTATCCGAAGCGTACGCCTGCCCCGCGCTGTCCCTGTAGCCGTAAACGGTCGCGACGCTGTCGGAGAAAGCGTCGGGAGCCACATAGGTGACCCCTTCGGGGATGTACACCCAGCTCGCCGGGGCGCCCGAAAACGCCTCGGACTCGATCCTGACCGCGCTTTCGGGCAAAACGAGCCCGTCCGCCAGGGCAGTGAGCCCCAGCAGCGCAAGCAGCGTCATCAGCGCGGCGGCAAGCTTTTTCACGGCGTCTCCTTCAGGGTGCGATAATATGCCGGCACATGTGCCGGAACGGGTATAATTTTACATATATCATTTTATCATTCCGAAGCGCACCTTGTCAAACTCAAAATCCGCAGTTTCCGCTTGAAAAGCCGCATAAAATGCCGTATAATGGCATTCCCGCGTCAAAAATGCGGAAAAACAGATCTCAGGGAGGTCATCGGATGAGAACGACATCTTTCGGCATAGCCAATTACTGCGTGCCCTGCCGCGCGCACTGCCGCTACTGTCTGCTCTCCTCCTGCGGAAAAGCAAGCGGAGTCGGCGAAACGGAAGGAATGGAATTCGCCGGAAGGGTGCTTAAGGAACTGAACAAAACGCGTCCCGACATAAGCGCCTTTTACTATATCGGCTACTGCATGGATACTCCGCGCCTGGCGGAATACATCGCCTTCTGCGCAGAGCATCGCTGCCCCGGCGCCTCGTTCCTGCAGATGAACGGCTTCGGTTTCAGGGACGGCAGGAAACTGGACGCGCTTATGGAGTCCGTACGCGGCAGCGGAGTGGAACTCATAGACCTGACGTTTTACGGCACCGAAAAGTATCACGACCGGTTCGCGGGCAGGCAGGGGGATTTCGGCTTTTTGCTGCGCATGCTCGCTTCGGCGAACAGGGCGGGGCTCAGGGTGAACGTGAGCGTGCCGCTGATAAGGGAAAACCTGGCTCAGATGGAGGAGCTCCGCCGCATCCTGTCAAAATACGAGACCGGCAGCACCATGTATTTCCTGCCCCACAGCGAAGGCAGGGGGATAGCTTTAAAAGACCTGCGCATCACCCGCCGGGAATTTGAGGAGCTGCCCGAATTCGTCCGCAGTTCCTTCGTGCGCGCCAAACACCTCACGGAAGCGGAGTGGCTATCGGGCGGCGGGATCGCAGATCCCGAAACGCGGGTGCCCACCCTGGTGCTCACCCCGGACAACTTCGCGCATTACAGCGGTATGACCGCCGAAGGCATACTGAAGGAACTGGAAGACATGGACGACCGCTTTCTCGCCCAAATGCCTTCCGCCCTGTCCCTTGCGGAGCGTTACGGCGACCCCGGCAATCAGCAGCTGTTCCGCCTGCGCGACCTGCTGCTCAAATGGCAGCAGATGTATATCGCCGAAACGGGCGGCGCCGTTTACGACATGAACGACGAATCTCACACCTTCACCCGGCACAGGTAAAAACGTACGCAAAAAGCGGCGGGACGCGTCCCGCCGCTTATATCGTTTTACCGTTTATCAGCCCACTCTGCTGCCGGGGGCGGTGTCTCCGTCCACGGTCAGGAGCTTAAGATCGCCCTTGTCGTCCTCGGCGCTCAGGAGCATGCCTTCCGACATTATGCCCTTCATCTTGCGGGGCGCCAGGTTGCTCACAAGTATCAGCGTCTTGCCCACGGTGTCCTCGGGCTTATACCACTTGGCTATGCCGCTTAAGACCGTGCGGGTGCCGCTGCCGTCGTTAAGGGTGAACTTTAACAGCTTGTCGCTGCCTTCCACCTTTTCGCAGGCCTCCACCTTTACGGCGATCAGCTTCACCTTGGCGAAGTCGTCGATGGTGATGGTGTCCTGCTTGGGCGCTTCGGGCTGGCTCGCGGCTTTCTGGGCGGCCTTTTCCGCCTCCATGGCTTCGATCTCTTTCTTTATATCCACCCTGGGGAACAGCGCGTCGCCCTTCTTGACCGTAGTGCCCGGCACAAGCCCACCGAACTTCTGCACGCTCTCCCAGGTCTTGAGCGCGTCGTCTTTGACACCCAGCTGCTCGTAGATCCTTACGGGCGTACGGGTCATAACGGGGCTGATATGCACCGCCACCGCCCTTACGCCTTCGCACAGCACGTACATGACGGTCTTCAGGCGCTCCCTGCCCTCTTCGGTCTTGCCCAGCACCCAGGGCTGGGTGATGTCGATGTAGCGGTTGAGCTCGCCTATGAACTTCCATATCTCGCCCAGCGCCAGGGAGAACTGCAGCGCGTTCATCTGCGTGTCCACCAGAGCCGGCAGCGCCTCGAACATGTCGATTATATGCCTGTCGTTTTCGTCGTACTCGCCGGGCGCGGGCACCTGTGCGCCGAAGTACTTCTCCACCATCGCCACCGTGCGGCTCACCAGGTTGCCCAGGTCGTTGCACAGGTCGGAGTTCATGCGCTGCAGCATGGCTTCGTTGGTGTAGTTGCCGTCGGAACCGAAGGGCATCTCCCTCATAAGGTAATACCTGAGCGCATCCGTGCCGTAGCGGCGCACTATGGGCTCGGGATATTCCACGTTGCCCTTGGACTTGCTCATCTTGTCCCCGCCGAACAGCAGCCAGCCGTGGCCGAACACCTGCTTGGGCAGGGGCAGGCCCAGGGCGTGGAGCATGATGGGCCAGTAAATGGTGTGGAAACGCACGATCTCCTTGCCCACCAGGTGGATGTCCGCCGGCCAGAACTTCTGATACAGCTCGTCATGGTCGGTGCCGTAGCCCAGGGCGCTTATGTAGTTGGACAGGGCGTCTATCCACACGTACACCACGTGGCCGGGATCGAAGTCCACAGGCACGCCCCACTTGAAGGCGGTGCGGCTCACGCACAGATCCTGCAGCCCGGGACGCAGGAAGTTATTGAGCATCTCGTTGGCGCGGGACGGGGGCTGTATGAAGTCCGGATGGGTCTCGATATAGTCGATCAGCCAGTCCTGGTACTTGCTCATGCGGAAGAAGTAGCTTTCTTCCTTGGTAAGCTCCACGGGCCTGCCGCAGTCGGGGCATACCTTCTGGCCGTCCTTTTCCTTGAGCTGGGTCTGGGTCCAGAAGCTTTCGCAGGGAGTGCAGTAATAGCCTTCGTACGCGCTTTTGTATATGTCGCCCTGCTCATAGAAGCGGCGGAATATCTTCTGCACCGCCTTTATGTGCCTGTCGTCGGTGGTGCGGATGAAGTCGTCGTACTCGATGTCCATCAGCTTCCACAGCTCTTTGGTCTCGGCGACGATCTTGTCCACGTACTGCTGGGGAGTCACGCCCTTTTCGGCGGCCTTGCGCTCTATCTTCTGGCCGTGCTCGTCCGTGCCGGTGAGGAAATACGTCTCATAGCCCCTGAGCTTCTTGTAGCGGGTCATGGTGTCGGCAGCCACGGTGGTGTAGGTGTGGCCGATGTGCATATTGCCGGACGGGTAGTATATGGGGGTAGTTATATAGAATTTGGGCTTATCCATCGTTTTGCTCCTTATTTGTGCTCTTTGATCTTTCTTTTCCGGTCAAGTCTTCTGTCCAGGCACATTCGCGCCACCGAGTTGTATATGGTTATCACGGCCAGTATCACCAGCAGCCATTTGGTGATGTCGTTGTTTATGAACTCCATCGCGGTGTTTACCCTGTCTATACCGAAAAACACCAGGTACATGAGCGATATCACTATCGCCGCGTTCAGCGTAACGGTGTTCAGAAGCTTGACAGCCCTGCGTTTTTTCATGTCAGTCCTCCGCAAGGTCCTTAAGTATCAGCGCGTCGGAGATCTTTCGTCCGTCGTTGTAAGGCTGTGAGACGATGTCCCCCATGAACCACAGGCTTGCGGACTCGCCTCCGTCCAGGTTGTATGCCGCCTTGCAGCCCAAGCTCGCCATGAAGTTCGACAGGCCGCCGAGCGTCAGCCCCCTGGAAACGGACGTGCGTCCGTCCACGGTCACAAAGCAGTAATGTCCCGGCTCGAAATAGCCTATCGCGGTGCGGGGATTCCGGCCGATAACCGCGTCGGTCTGGTTGAACTTCTTAAGCGGCTGTCCGCTTTTGTCCAGCAGTTTGGGCCCGAAGGAAAACGCTAGGTATGCGCCCCTTTTGGCTATGTCCTTGCCGTTCCAGTCGTCGGAATAATAGGTCTCCATGGTGCCGTCCCAGTATATGGCGCAAGCGTCGAACGAGGAATGGGTGGAACGGTAAAGCTTGCCGTTTCTTACGACTATCCCGTATTTCCGCATGGTGCAGAAATCCCCGTTCACAGCCGCTACGGCGCCGGTCCTTTCCGCAATGCGCGCCAGCCATTCGTAATTGCCCTGGCTGAAGCTGTCCCCCGCGAATACGCCCTGCAGGCAGGTGATGTCCCTTACGTAAAAGTCCGTGACGTACACGGTGCTTTCCCAGGTACCGGAACTGCTATCCTCGGGCACCCTCTGCCTGGATACGGCGATGTTCAGGTATTTGCTTTTGTAGGTATATACGCCGTCTTCGGAGAAAGTGATCACTTCCCCGTCGGTAAACTTGCCTTCGTGGCGCAGGGCAAACACGCCTACCGGGTCCGGCGTGGGCACCGGAGTCGGCTCCTGATGCGCTGTCGGTTCCGGCACGGGAGTCGGATCGTCCGTCGCGGCAGGCGCGGGTGTCACGTCCGCTTCGGGGACGGGAGAAACCGAATATGCCGTCAGCACGGGGCGCTCTATCACCACGTCTTCGCTGGCGAGCCTTGCGGGGCGCACGTGATGAAAGTACGCAAATACCAAAAGCGCCGCGCCTGCGATCAAAACATCCGCTATAAGCACCTGCCATAAAGGCCTGTGTTTTGAGCCAATCGACCTCACGAAAACTTTCTCCACAGATTTACAAAAACTGCCTTATATTATACAACATTCCGCCTTAAAAAGTCAATCCCGCGCAGATCCGCGGGATGCCGCCCCGCCGCGGCGCCGCCGGGGCTGCGGTTGACATGTTTTTGCCGCATATGTTACAATTGGCGGGCATTTTACCTGAAACGGAGGGGCACATGTTCCGTCGCATATCACTTTTCGCGCTGGCGCTGGTACTGGCGCTTAGCTGCACGGCTTTTGCCGAAGAAGAAGAGCGCGATATCCTCGAAGTGCATTTTCTGAATGTCGGGCGCAATGACGGCATCCTTATCATATGCGGCGGGGAAGCCGCCTTTATAGACGGCGGCTCATACAGCTGGGGCACAAAGTGCGCCGAATACATACAGTCCCGTGGAGTCACCGAGCTTAAATACTACATCGGCACCCACGCGCACACGGACCACGTGGCGGGCGCTCCCGCGATAATGGGAAAGCTCAAGACCGGCGCCATACTGACCAATTACGACCTGGCCGTCTCTGCCATGCGGGACAATGCCCACACCAAGCAGGAACGGGATATCATCAACTCCACTCCTTATGTCAAGGTCAAAAAGGGAGACGAATTCATGCTCGGCGGCGCGGTGCTCACCTGCGTGGGTCCCGATAAGATAGTCCGCTGCGACAAGTATACCGAAGCCGCTGAAAACGACAACTCCCTGATATTCAGGCTGACTTTTTTTCAAAAAAGCTTTCTGTTCTGCTCCGACACAACCAACATGATACTGAAAGACCTGGTCAAGCAGGACAGCGAACTGCTCTGCTGCGACGTGCTTAAAAGCCCCCACCATAACGTCGGGCTGCACGATACGCTGTATAGCGTGCTGAAATGCAAATACTTTATCTTTTCCACCTCCAGCGATTACCCGCCCAAGTACGAACAGATAAACAAGGCGCGCCGCGCCGGAGCAAGGGTCATGATCACCTCCTACACCAACGCCGGCACCATCATTTTCAAAACCGACGGCGAAGAAATGACCTATGAGACCCAGTATAAGCTCGACAGCAGATGGAAACTCAACATAAGCAAAGTCACGCTTAAGGCAGGCAAGCACAAAAGCTACACCAAGCAGATGCACCCGACACGCATGCTCGAGACGCTGTTCTACGAAAGCAGCGATCCTGCGGTCGCGTATCCCGACCCCGCCTCGGGCACCGTTTACGCGGTGGCTCCCGGCGAATGCGTGATAAGGGCCACCGCCTTCGACGGAAGCTATAGGGACATCAAGGTGACCGTCCTGCCCGCGAAATAAGCGGTGACGCAAAAAGAAAAAACCTCCGGAAACGGAGGTTTTTTTAAGCGGTAGACGAGACTCGGACTCGCGACCTCCACCTTGGCAAGGTGGCGCTCTACCAACTGAGCTACTACCGCGCAGAGCGGGTGATGGGAATCGAACCCACGTATCCAGCTTGGAAGGCTGGCGCTCTGCCATTGAGTTACACCCGCATGGAGCGGTAGACGAGACTCGGACTCGCGACCTCCACCTTGGCAAGGTGGCGCTCTACCAACTGAGCTACTACCGCATGACGTGACAGATATGATATCATAATCTGCCGCGTCTGTCAATCTTTATCCTGAAATTTACATTCCGAACGCCCGTGAGGGCCGTTTTGTCAGGCCGTCCTGAATCTCAGCACGTTCCAGCTGGCCCTGGGCAGCCTTACGCAGCCGTCCTCCGTCGCGGGCTTGAGCTCCTCCGGAGCCACGTTGAAAGGCTTGTCCTCGGTGTTTACCGCCTTGAGGTCGCCGTTGGTCAGCACCGTATGCCCCGCGAACGTCGCTGTGTCGTACGCGCGCAGGTCCAGTTTCAGCAGGGCGTCCTCTTCGAGGTCGCGGTTCACGGCGAACACGGTCAGGTTGCCCTCGTCGTCCGTCACCGCCGCCGCGTCCACGGTGGGCACGTCGGTAAAGCTCTTGGTGGAGAAGGTCGGACTGGTGATCAGCGGCATGAGGCTGGTGCCCCGGCCGTACTTGGAGGCGTGCATCAGCGGATAGTATATGGTCTGCGCCCACGCGCCGCCGCCCGCCCGGGTCATAATGGGCGCGATCACGTTCACCAGCTGCGCCATGCAGGCGATCTTCACGGTGTCCGCGTTTTTGAGTATGGTTATCAGTGTCAGGCCCACCAGCAGCGCGTCCTCAAAGTTGTAAACGTCCTGCAGCAGCGGCAGAGCGCTGCCCCAGGGCTGCTCTTTGTACAGCTTCTGGTCGTCCTGGTTGGAATGGTACCACACGTTCCACTCGTCCAGGGACAGGTTCACCGTGCGCTTGGTGTGCTTCTTGCCCTTGACCGCCCTGGAGATGCCCGCCACAGTCTTGATAAAGCCGTCCAGGTCCAGCGTGGAGGCCAGGAAGTCGTTGGTGTCGCCGGTGGGATTGCCGTAGTAGCGGTGAAGGCTCATGTAGTCCACCGTGTCGTAGCACTCGCTGAGCACCTTGTACTCCCAGTCCCCGAAGGTGGGCATATGGCTGTGGGAGGAGCCGCAGGCCACGGTCTCTATGGAGGGATCCACCCACTTCATTAGCTTGGACGCCTCGCAGGCGGTGCGGGCGTACTCCTGGGCGGTCTTGGCGCCCATCTGCCATGAGCCGTCCATCTCGTTGCCCAGGCACCAGAGCTTGATGTTCAGGGGATCATTGGCGCCGTTCTTTATGCGCATGTCGCTCAGGAAAGTGCCGGAGGGATGGTTGCAGTACTCCACCACTTCCTTGGCTTCCTTGGGGCCTCTCGTGCCCAGGTTCACCGCGTACATGGGCTTGGTGACCGCTTTTTCGCACCAGCGCACGAACTCGTGCAGGCCGAAGGCGTTGCTTTCCGTGGTCTTCCAGGCCAGGTCCAGACGGGCGGGGCGGTTCTCTCCCACCGAGTCTTCCCAGTTGAAGCCGCTCACGAAGTTGCCGCCGGGATACCTTACGCAGCTGATGCCCAGCTTTTTGATCAGCTCGATAACGTCCTTCCTGAAGCCGTTTTCGTCTGCCCGGGGATGGCCGGGCTCGTATATGCCCGTATATACCGCCCTGCCCAGGTGCTCTATGAACGAGCCGTATATCCTTTCGTCGACCTTTGAGATCGCGAAGTCCCTGTCCAGAATAAGGCTTGCGTGTTTCATATGCTCTCCTCCGCTTTATTATTTGTCAAGTTCAAAGTAGCCGCGCAGTATTTCGCCCTGGGAAAAGTACAGTCCCCTGCCGTTGCCCACCAAACTGCCCATCATGGTGTAAGACGCATAGCTGCCCCTGCCCAGACCTGACACGCCGAGTTTGCTCCGCTTTAGCGTCTCAGGGTCCAGTTTGACCATTTCGGCGTTTTTGAAGTCATAGCACAGGAAAGCGTCTTCGGTGGCTGCCGTGAACAGCAGATCTTCGATCTCCGGCGTAATGACTTCCCCGGTCTCAAGGTCGACTATCACCTCCTGGTCCGCGTAGTACACCTGCGGATAGTACGCCGCCGCGTACCTGCCGTTTCCGGTCACCAGCAGTTCGGAGGGCTCGCGCATGAAATCAAAGGAGCCCAAGTCTGTTATCTGGCCGCCGTCCACGGAAATATGATGCAGCAGCATGTCCTGTGTCTTGTCTTCCCTGATCTCCGATTTCGGGATCAACACCAGAACGCTGTCGTCATCCAGCAGTCTTATTGCCTTGGAATTGCCAAAAAAGTAGTCAGTTTCCGCCCTTTTGTACTCGGGATAATACGTCTCCCCGGTGACAAGGTCGGTCACGCTGCCGTCGTCAGAGTTCAGAAGCCTGTCCCCGTTTATTGACGCGTACCTGTCTTCCGTAAAGCGGGCCTCGCCTGTCTCAAGGTCGATCAGCAGCATCGCGGACAGGTATGTCGCCTCCACCAGCGCCCAGCGGGAGCCCAGCTCCTTCGTCCTGGCGCCTATCGATATGATCATCGGGAAGCATTCGCTGACTTCGTCCAGGGTGGTAAAACGGGTTATCCCGCTGCGCCCGAAGTATGCGCCCGTGATCTCGTCGTACTTCTGCTTAAGCGCTTCCATCTGCTCTTTCTTCACGTTGGACCGCCGCGCGTACGCCGTCTGCACCGTGAAGTTCAGCTGCTCTATATCCTTCTCCCCGCTGAACCACACGGGGAAGCGCTTGCCCGACATGGTGTCCCAGAGGTACAGCTCGAACGCATTCATTATCAGCACGTTCCTGCCGTCGCCCGTGGCGGCGATGACGCGGGAATTGTCTGTGCTGAACGCCTTGTCCTTCACGGACACGAAGCGCAGCTTGTCGGAACCGCCGCTGAGCAGTCCGCTGAAAAACCCGCCCGCCAGCGCGCCGGGCAGCAGCGCCAGCGCCAGCATGAGCGCGATAAACGTCTTGAGTTTGTTGTTCACGGCAAATACCTCCCGTCAGATACGCCTTAGCGTTCCCCGTACACGAAGCTTATGAACGCCTCCCGGTTCATATTGTAGTCTACGTCGTAGAACATGCCGCCGTCGTCCCTGTAAGTGCCGTTCACGGGCAGGCGCATCTGCGTGATGCCGCCCGCGAAAAGCGCTTTTTCGCCCAGCGAGAGCAGTTCCAGCGTGCCCATATTGGTCCTGACGCTGCGCTTCACGGCTTTGAAAAAGCGGATGAGCGTGACAGGGTCAAAGCTCTTGAGCTTGCTCACGCAGGCGCTTACCACCTTCCTCTGGCGGTTGGTGCGGCCGTAATCGCTGTCGGTCTTCCTTATGCGGGCGTAACCCAGCGCCTGCATGCCGCTCAAAACATAGTCCCCGCCGCACGCCAGCTCGTTGGCGTAATAGGTCTTGAGCACCTCTTCCTGGCTCATTTTCCCCGCACGGTACTTTTTGAGCAGCTGCTCCTTCATGTTGGAGTTGATCTCGGCCGCCTCGTCGTCGCTGATGCCGCTTATGCGAACCCCGCCCAGGGAGTCGATTATCTCCGGGAAGCTGTTGTAGTCCACCGTCGCCCAGCGGGACAGGTCGAAACCGAAATTCCCGTTTACAGTGCGTATCAGCCCTTCCTCGCCCCCGTAGGCGTAGGCGGCGTTCAGGCGCCTTAAGCCGTTATGCCCCTCTATGTACACCCCGGTGTCCCTTTGCAGGGAGGTGAGCTTCACCCCGCCCTTGCCTATGGACAGGATCATCATGGTGTCGGAGCGGGAGGTGTTGTTGCCGTCCAGGTCCAGGCCGATCAAAAGCACGTGGACGCAGCCCGAGGGCAGCTTCTGCACGGCTCCGTAAGCGGTGTGGCTCGCGAAAACGTTTGTCGGCATGATATACAGCCCGCCTCCCGCCAAAAGCGCCAGCACGAGCAGCAGCGCGATGAACCTGAGCAGGATATGCTTACTGTTCCGCTTATCCTGCTTTTTCTCCCGTTTCGGCGCGGTCGTCTTGGCCGTTTTTGCCTGTTTCTTAGCCGGTTTGGGCCGTGTTTTCGGTTTTCGCGGAGCCGCAATCTTGGCTTCCCCGCGCTTCTTGGGTCTGTCGTAATACATTTGACTTGGGCGGGGAACTTCCCCGCCCATTCACTGTTTATAATTTGCTGTTGTGTTTGACGAAGTCCACGATCTCGTCCACCTGGCCGAAGCACATGCAGATGACCGTGTCCGCGCCGCCGTAGTAGATGGCGATCCTTCCGGTGTCCGCGTCCGCCAGCGCCGCGCAGGGGAAGGTGACGTTGGGCACGTCGCCGATCTGCTCGTAGGGCATCTGGGGGGACAGCAGGTAGGGCTCGGTGCGGTAGATGACCTTCCAGGGCTGGTCCAGATCCAGCAGCGCCGCGCCGAAGTGGTACACGAAGCCGTTGCAGCTGGTGAGCACGCCGTGGTAGAACAGCAGCCAGCCTTCGTCCGTCTTGATCGGGATCGGACCCGCGCCCACCTTGGTGGACTGCCAGGAACCCCGGGTGCCCATCACGTGGCGGTGCTTGCCCCAGTAGCACAGGTCGGGAGACTCGGAGTAGAATATGTCGCCGAAGGGAGTGTGCCCGTTGTCGGAGGGACGGGAGAGCATGGCGTAATTGCCGTTAATCTTCTCGGGGAACATCACGCCGTTGCGGTTAAAGGGAAGGAACGCGTTCTCCAGCTGGTAGTAGGTCCTGAAGTCCTCGGTCTTGGCCACGCCGATGGTGGGACCGTGATAGCAGTTGCACCAGGTGACGATGTACTCGCCGTCTATCTGGCAGCAGCGGGGATCGTAGCCGTAAATGAAGGGACCGACTTCCTTGGCGCGCTCGTTGAGCAGCACCCAGGGCTCGTGGTCGATGTTCCAGTTGAAGCCGTCCTTGGAGAGGGCGGAGTGGATGCGCATTTCCCTGCGTTTGTCGTCCACGCGGAACACGCCCGCGAACTCGCCCTTAAAGGGCACCACGGCGGAATTGAAGATGGAGTTGGAGCAGGGGATGGCGTTTCTCTGGACTATGGGGTTGTTTGAATACCTCCACAGCACGTCGCTGCAGCCCTGAGGCTTGTCCTGCCAGGGGATGTTGGGAAGGGAAGCGCCTATGATCTTGGCCATAACTGTTCCTCCGATTTTATATTTTTATCCTAATAGCTTGGCGATGAATTTGTCCAGCCAGTCGCCTTCGAACATCTCTATCATGCCCTTGTCGCAGGCGGCGGCCAGCTTGGGATTAATGGGCAGCGCGGCGGTGTTGTCCGTACCGGCAGCCTTGGCGGCCTCGCTTAAGCGGCTCTCGCCGTAGGGGTACAGCTTTTTGCCGCAGTCCGGGCAGGCGATGTAGCTCATGTTTTCCACCACGCCCAGTATCGGCACGTTCATCATCTCCGCCATGTTCACGGCCTTCTGCACCACCATGCCCACCAGCTCCTGGGGAGTGGTGACCACCACTATGCCGTCCACGGGCAGGCTCTGGAACACGGTCAGCGGCACGTCGCCCGTTCCGGGAGGCATGTCGATGAACATGATGTCGTTGTCGCCCCACACCACGTCCGTCCAGAACTGCTTTAAGGTGCCCGCGATAACGGGGCCGCGCCAGATGACGGGGTCCGTCTCGTTTTCAAGCAGCAGGTTCACGCTCATCACGCGGATGCCTGTGGCGGTCACTGCGGGGAACAGAGACTCCTCGTCGCTGTCCGCGGGTTTGGAGAACTTGAACATTTTGGGGATGGACGGGCCGGTAACGTCCGCGTCCATGATGGCGGTCTTATAGTCCATGCGCCGGGCCAGCGTTGCCAGCAGTCCGGTCACCAGGCTTTTGCCTACGCCGCCTTTGCCGCTCACCACGGCGATGACCTTTTTGACGGAAGAGCCGTCCTTCAGCTTTTCCTTGGGGATACCGCCCTCGCGGGAGGAGCAGTTCGCTCCGCAGGTAGAACAGTCGTGGGTGCAGTTTTGTTCAGACATTTCTAAGCCTCCTGGCTGTGTAATAACGTTATTGTGTGAAACGGGGTCATTCCCCTATTATCACTTCGCCGAAAAACACGTGCTGGTTGTTTTCGCAGACCTGTGCGGCGTAGTCGGTGCCGCCGTCTTCGTCGTCTTCCTCCAATATCTCAAATACCGTTATGCTGCCGTCGCCCATCTGGCCCCAGTCGTTGGACCCGCAGCACAGGACATGCCCGTCCGCGGTCTCGGCCAGCCAGAACGCGTCGCCGAAAGCGATAGCCCTTACGCCCTCAATAAGCGTGACGGGCGTTTTGCCGTAATTTATGAGCACATCGTCCGCCACGGAAACGGCGGGAGCGCCGCTTTCGTCAAAACCGGTAAAGTAGCTGTACAGCGCACCCCATACGCAGAACCCGCCGTCCTGCGTCACCGCGCCGCCGGCGGTGGGCCCGCAGGCAGCGGCAAGCGCGTTTATGACGCCGTTTTGCGTCGGGGAAAATATCCATTCGTCCGTGTCCAGCCCCAAGCGGCCTTCCGTTCCGGAGGCGCCGAACACGTACAGGCGCCCGTCTTCGGAAACAATCATGCCCGTCTGTCCGCCCGCGGCCGCATACGCCGCGCCGTCCGCCAGCTTGCAGGGCGTCGGGGAGCCGGAAGGCAAATAGTCGGGGTTTCCAATGAACCACGCTTCGCCGTCCGTATTCAGGTACAGCGCGAAATCCGCCCCGCAGGCGGCGTCAAGGCCGTCGCCCAGCTCGAACCAGGTGCCGGACACAAAGTACCTGCCCTGCCCGCTTTCGTATATCAGCGTCAGGCTCTCCTCGCAGGCGCTTATCCGGGACACGTGCTCGGCCAAGAGCTTCATCTCTTCCGCGCGCCCGCTTGCTCCATCGAGCAGACCCATGGGGATATTTCCCCATATCCACACCTTGCCGTCCGCGTCCAGGCATAAAGAAAACTGCCGTCCGCAGGCGACGCTTACGGCATTTTCCATAAGCTTTACGGGAAGGGTGACCGCCGCCTGCCTTGACGCGGGGTCGCTTTCCCCCATGTGGTTGGAGCCCCATGCCCACAGGGTGCTTCCCTGAACATACAGCGCATGCGCGCCCCAGGCGGCAAGCGTGCCTTCGGCAAGCCCTGACAGGCTTATCAGGCAGAACAGCAGCGCCAGCAGTTTTTTCATCCGGCTCTTACGATCTCGATCAGCACGTCCACCATCTTTTCCATATCGGTGACGCAGGCGCACTCCAGCCTGCCGTGGGCGTTTATGCCGCCGGTGGACAGGTTGGGGCAGGGCAGTCCCCGGAAGGACAGCCTCGCGCCGTCGGTGCCCCCGCGGATGGGACGGGAGACGGGCTCCACGCCCACGCTCCTGAAGGCGGCTTCCGCCCGCGCCATTATGTCGGGACGGTCCCGTAATACCTCTATCATGTTGCGGTAACTTTCGCGGATCTCCACCTTGCACACGTCCCCGCCGTACTTAAAGTTGATCATATCGGCGGTCCTGCGCAGGTACTCTTCTTTCCGGGCGAGCTTGTCTGCGTCGTGATCCCTCAGTATGTAGAACAGCATGCAGTTTTCCGCGCTGCCCTTCATGCCCACCAGGTGGAAAAAGCCTTCCCGCCCCTCGGTGTGCTCGGGAGCTTCGTACTCGGGCACCAGGGAAGCGAAGTCCGCCGCCATGCGGCAGGCGTTCTTCATGCGGTTTTTCGCGCTGCCGGGATGGATGGCGAAGCCGGTAAAGCTGACCTTCGCGGAGGAAGCGTTGAAGTTCTCGTTTTCTATCTCGCCCAGTTCGCCGCCGTCCACGGTGTAGGCGAACTCGGCTCCGAAGCGCTCAAGGTCCAGGTCTTCCGCGCCGCCGCCCACTTCCTCGTCGGGAGTGAAGCAGATCTCCACCTCGCCGTGCTTTATCGAGGGGTCGTTAAGCAGGCGGATGCCCGCGGCCATTATCTCAGCCACGCCCGCCTTGTCGTCCGCGCCCAGTATGGTGGTGCCGTCGGTGGTTATGACGGTCTTGCCTGCCCACTTTTTCATCGCGGGGAACACTTCGGGATCCAGTTTTTCGCCGTTGCCAATCTCCAGCACGCCGCCGTCGTAGTTCTCGAATATCTTTTCGTGCATGGGCGCGCAGGGCTCGTTGCTCACCACGTCAAGGTGGGCGATCAGCCCGATATTGGGCTGACCTTCGCAGTTTGCGGGCACGCGGGCGTACACGTAGGCATGCCCGTCGTGGTATACGTCCTTAAAGCCGTAAGCGATCAGGTCCTGCTCGATCACCTTCGCCATCTCTACCTGTGCGGGAGTGGTGGGCTTGCTTTCGCCGCCCTCGCCGGAAGCGGAAGGGACGTGTATGTATTTCCTGAACAGATCCAGTACCTGTGACATGCCTATCTCCTTTTCAGCGCTTTAATATCCCCTCTGCTGGAACAGGCAGCGCATCTTCTCATGGCTTTCCCCGGTAAGGTAGTCCACGTCGTCGGTGAGCCAGTCCATTATCTCGAGCTGACGGGTCTCCCAGGCGTCGGATGCCGCCTGCTCCTCGAGCGTGGGCGGCGTGTCCAGTTCCCTGACTATCTCGCAGTAGCCGAAAATGTATTTGTCCTGAGCGCAGCGGATGGTGAAATTGCTTTCCTTGCCGAAGGTGTCTCCACCCCGGGCGTTAATGAGCGCCTCGTGCCTGCGGAAATACTCGTCCGCGCAGCCGTCCTTGAGCACCGTGGCGAACACGCGGCGGCGGATAAGGCTCTTGTCCTGCCTCTCCTCGCCTATGTCGTGGTACATCAGCCGGGTGTCCTCAGGGTACGCGACCACGTCCAGATACAGGCCGATCTCCCGGGAATAGGCGTCCATTATGTCCTTAAGTCCCTTTTCGCCCGCGCTCTGGGCATAGAAGTACACCCTGTCTTCCACGCTCCACACGGAGCAGTTATTGAGCCCCAGTTCCTCGCACTTCTCGTCTATATACGGGGCTGCCGCCCAGATCACGTTCTCGAACGTCTTTTTCTGGTCGGGTTTTATCTTCAAAAATGCGCTTTCACGCTTCATTGCAGCCTACTTTCTGCGGCCCGCTCCGCCGCCGCTGGTGCGTCCGCCGCCGCCCGAAGCTCCACCGAAAGAGGACGGACGGGAGGAAGACGAGCTCCTGTAAGAAGAAGAGGAGGAAGAGGAACGCGATGAATATGAACGGGAAGACGAGCTCCTGGACGAAGACGAGGAGGACATGCTCCTGCCCAGGCTGCCCAGGAATCCGCCCAGTATCCCGGAACCCGAGGACGGTCTGCCGTAGGTTTGGCCCGGGGTGTGGTAATATCCGCTCCTGAAGGCCGTGGGACGGCGGCGCGGCGGCTGCGGCGCCACCACTATCGGAGGCACCGGCGGCGCGGGCGGCGTCACGATCACGGGACGGTCGGGCGCGGCGGCCCTCTTTTTCTTTTTCAGGCTGGAAACGATAATCACTATCACGACGATGATGAGTATGATCCAGAACCAGCTTATGCCGCCGCTCTTCTTTTCTGCCCTCTGGGCGGTAAAGCCGCTGTCCTGGCCGCCCAGCAGGCCCGATTCCTCGATCGCCGAGTAGCTGAGATATGCCAAGTTCAGCCCGTAATAGTCCCTCACGTGCTCGAACATTTCCCGGAAGACCTTCCGGGTGCCGTCGGAATACCTGCCCCGGGCAAAGTCCGGCTCCAGGTATTTTTCAAGATAGTCCCCTATCTCGCCGGGATCGATTATGGCGTTGGTGCCGCTGCCCTGGCTAAGCCAGTAGTCACCGTCGTCGGGGTTGCGGGCTATGACCATCAGCAGCAGAAAGCCGTTGTCCTTCTTTTTGTCGCCCACGCCCCAGGTGTTGAACAGCCTGTCCGCGTACATGTCGGTGGTCAGGCTGCCCGTGGAGCGCACGGTGGCGACGACTATCTGGCTGCCGGTCGCTTTTTCGAGGCTTTTGTTGTTAAAGTATATCTCCGCCTTGGCTTCGTATTCCAGCACGTCCGCCGCGTCATTATAGTAAAAATCCTTGCTCTTTTCCAGCAGGGATGAGGCGAGCGCCCAGGAACACATGAGAAGCGCCAGCGCAAGACATACGCTCAGCAGTTTTTTCATTTCATACCTCCGTTTAGCCATATGACACGTGTTTCGTTCGTTTGCGCCGCTTTGGCGCGCCTGCAGGTCTATTTTCTCCTGCCCGCGCCGCCGCCACTGGTGCGGCCTCCGCCGCCCCGGGCTCCGCCGAAGCCGCCCGAACCGCGGGACGACCCGCCGTGGCTGCCGCTTCCGGAGTGGAGCAGCACGTCCAGCAGTATCTCGAAAATGAACCGCAAAAGCACGATCAGCACCCGGCCGAAGCCGTACCAGAACACTTCCCAGTGGCCGCTCCGGGCGATGGCGAGCAGCGCCGCCGTAACGCCCATAAGGGCGCACAGCGCGATCATCAGCGCCCTGACGGCGGGATCCAGCAGCCCAAACAGCAGGCACGCGACCGCAACGGCGCCCACCAGATATATCGCCTTGAGCAGCTTGTCTTTCTTTGGTGCCGGCGCGGGCGCGGTCTCTATCTCCGAAACGGTCAGTTCCTCCGGCGCTTCATCTGGCTTTTGCGGGCTCAAAGCGGCCGCCGCGTTCACGGGTCCGGCCTGTTTATACTCCTCCCGGTCTGCGGGATCATCCATATACGTTCCTTCGCGCATTCTCGGTAACGGTCAGTTGTTTTTTGCCTTGCCCGGACGCCTTACTTGGAAGGCACGTCCTTTATGCCCCAGATCAGCGCCATCAGCCTGCCGGGGATGTCATTGCGGGCGGAATTGAATTTGTCCGCCTTCTCCCAGTAGGCGTTGGAGGTGATGGTCTTGCTGTAGCTGGTCAGGTTGTCCATATATCTTTTGGCCGAGGAATCGTCCCGCAGATAGGCGGTGTACAGTTCCGTGGCCTTTGCGTAGAGTTCGTCGTACAGCGTGACTTTTTCGGTCTCATCGGCGTCGCGGATCTGCTTTATCAGCTTTTCCAGCTCGTCCGCCTTGGCGCTCTCGCCCCCCGCCTTGACCATGTTCAGTATCTGCTGGGCGGAATCCACGGAGCGTTCCACGTAATAGCCTACCGAGTCGTCACGGTACTCGGTGGTGACCGAAGAATTGTATTTCAAATCCTTGACCGCGCTGTTTCTCAGAGCCCTGAGTTTGATGGGCCCGATCACCAGCAGCGACAGAGCGATCGCCGCGGCCAACACTCTGCGGGCAAGGGTGGTGTTTTCAGTCAAAGCAGTCTTTTCCTTAGGGGTCTCCTCCTGCTGAGGAGCTTTCTGATACGCAGTCTGGCTCATATCTTATCCTTCTCGCGCCGGTCGCGCGCGGCAAGTCGGTGAAAGGTTCTCTTACCGCCAAGGGGCGGGAAACATCCCGCCCCGCGGCATTAAAGCGTATTATCAGCCTTTGAACTCGAGCAGCTTCGCCTTGAGCTCGTTCTCGATGTTCTTGAGCTGCTCCTCGGCGGCGCGGCGGGCTTCCTTGCCCTCGTTCTGGATCTTCAGCACTTCGTCCATGGTGTCGATCAACTGCTGGTTGGTGTAGTTCAGGGTCTCGATGTCGATGATGCCCCTCTCGGCGGCCTTGGCGGTCTCGACGGTGGCCATGTGCAGGGCGTCGGCGTTCTTCTTGAGCAGTTCGTTGGTCAGGTTGGTGACCGCCTGCTGGGCCTCCATGGCCTGCTGGCTGTGCTCAATGCCCAGCGCCATCACCATCTGGCTCTTCCACACGGGGATGGTGTTCACCACGGTGGACTGGATCTTCTCCACCATCACGGTGTCGGAGGACTGGATCAGGCGGATCTGGGGCGCCATCTGGATGGATATGTTGCGGGTGAGCTCCAGGTCGTAGAGTTTCTTCTCAAAGCGGTCGGCCTTGTCGTTCAGGTCCTTGGCGGCCTGGGCGTCCTCGGGCAGGTTGGTGCGCTGCGCCAGCGCCACAGCCTCGGCGATCTCGCCGTTGCGGAACGCTTCCAGCTTCTTCTTGCCCATGGCGATGTACACGGTCAGAGTCTTGAAGTAGGCCTGGTTCTCGTCGTACAGCTCGTCCAGCAGCACGATGTCGTTGAGCAGGGTGATCTTATGGGAATTCAGGGCCTTTACGATCTCGTCCACGTTAACGGTGGCTTCCTCGTAGCGGGTCTTGAGCAGCTGGATCTTGCTGGCCTTTTTCTTGAACCAGGAGAAGAAGCCCTTCTTGGTCTCTTCGGTGGTGAAGCCCTTGAGCTCGAGCACCAGCTTGGAGATCATGTCGCCCACTTCGCCCAGGTCCTTGGCCTTTACGCGGGACAGCGCGGTGTCGGAGAAACGGCTTAAGTCGCCCTGGATCTCGCTGCCGAAGGCGAATACGTCCGCGGTCTCCTTGATGTCGGTCTTCTCGACGTCACGGATGGCGGTGTAGATGGCGCGGCGCTCTTTCTCCTGCTTTTCCGCGTCCTGGTTGGTATCGATCTCAACGTCGATGGACTTAAGCGCGGCCTCAAACTCGGGCACGATGGCGGTGGCTGCGGAGTAATTCTCTTCGCTCATGGTAATATCTCTCCTTCTATCATTGTATGCATGTGTTGGTATATTTGAAAGCCGGGCTTATAGCCTTAAGCTGTCCAAACCTCGTTATGCCGGGCGGCGCTTAGTGTCCGCCCATCACCTGGCCCCTGGCCTGCTGTTCCATCTCGGTCTCGGTCTTAAGACCCTTGGCGATCTGCTCGAGCTGCTTGATGGGATCGGCAGTGGGCGACACTTTCGTCCTCAGGCCGTCGGTGGAGAGCATGAGCTTCATGGTGTCCACGCTGGCCTTGATCTCCACCGCCTCGTTGCGGTACAGCTTGTCCTGGAACTTCTCGAAGGAGCCCGCCACCATGCTTAAGCAGTCCTCTATGCGCCTGCGGCTCTCAGCGGCGTTTTCGCCCTTGCCGGAAAGCGCGAAGCCTTTGTAGTGGCTGAGCAGTGTGTCCAGGGTGGGAGTGTAGTAGCTGAAGAAGGTGTACGCGTCGCTGCGGTCGCCCTTGTCCTTTATCACTTCGTCTATCACGTTCTCGCCCGCGTCGGCGATGCGGCGTATGGAGGAGGCGACCTTTTCGTCCTTGGCTTCCTCGGCGGCGGTGCGGAACTTTTTGAAGGTGGCGCGGGCGGCCTTGATCTGGTCGTCCAGCTCCTTGTCGCCGGTGAAGATCTCTTCCTCGACGGTCACGTCCCTGCCGGGGAAGGCGGCTTTCAGGGCGAAGAACGCGCCCACGGTAATCGCCGCGGTCAGCAGGCACGCCCACAGGCGGTATATGGGAAGGATGAGGCTGAAAAGCACCACTGCTATCGCCGCGCCGAAATACGGCAGCGCGCTGTTTATATGTACCGTCTTGATCTGTCTCATGCTTCCTCCGTCAAATGTTTATGTCCAGCGACACGGGGCAGTGGTCGCTGCCGAATATGTCCGTGTGTATTCTGGCCTCTTTAAGGCAGGGTCTAAGGCTGTCCGAAACGATGAAATAGTCGATGCGCCAGCCCGCGTTCCGGTCCCGGGCGCGCATGCGGTAGCTCCACCAGCTGTAGGCGCCCTCTTTGTCCGGATAGAAGTGGCGGAAGGTGTCGGTGAAGCCGCTGGCGAGCAGCCGCGTCATCTTCTCCCGCTCCTGATCGGTAAAACCGGGGTTTTCGTGGTTGGTCTGGGGATTCTTAAGGTCTATCTCCTCGTGCGCCACGTTTAGGTCCCCGCACAGCACCACGGGCTTGGTCTCTTCCAGCCGCTTCAGGTACTTGAGGAACGCGTCCTCCCACCGCATCCGGTAGTCCAGCCGCCTTAAGCCGTCCTGGGAATTGGGGGTGTAGCAGCACACCAGGAAGAACTTTTCGAACTCGCAGGCGATCACGCGGCCTTCGTGGTCGAACTCGTCTTCTCCTATCCCGTTTTTCACGCTGAGAGGCGGCGTCCTGGTCAGCACCGCGGTGCCGGAATAACCGGGCTTGTCGGCGGAGTTGATGTACGCCTGATACCCATCAAGAGGGTTGACGAACTGTTCGGGCTTGAGCTTTATCTCCTGCAGGCACACGCAGTCCGCGTCAAGCGCGGCAACGCTTTCGCCGAAGCCCTTCTCGGCGCACGCCCTCAGTCCGTTCACGTTCCACGAAACCAGCCGCATCCAAACACCTTTTCCAGTTTAATCCACTCTTAATTATAACACCCTTTTTCCCGTATTGCAAGTGGAAAAAAGGGTGTTATTCGTATGCCTTATCCGGTTTTCGCGGGCTAACGTCCCGCCTTCCTGTCCCCGACGTTCATGCAGAAGCCCAGCACGGTACCCACTACGCCTCCCGCCACGTGGGTGAGCTGGGACACGTTGTCCTTTATGAACAGCCCGGTGTACAGCTGCTGGCCTATGTATATGGCCGCCACCAGCAGGAAAGTCAGGGGTATCTCGCCCCGGCTGCCCTGGGTTATGGAAGACAAAAGTATGAACGCGAACACTATGCCGCTGGCGCCCAGCAGCCTGACGCCCGGGAACAGGAAAAAGCTCAGCACTCCCGTCACCAGCGCGGTGGCCAGCATCACGGTTATCAGCCGCCCGGTGCCGTACTTTTCCTCCAGCATGGGCCCCAGTATCAGGAAATACATCATATTGCCCAGCAGATGGTCCGAGTCCGCGTGGCCGAACACGTGGGTCACGAACCTGAGCCAGGTCAGGGGACTTAAAAGGCTTGCGGGGTAGACGCTGAACAGCAGTATGTTGGTCCTGCCGTGAGTGAGCAGGTCCAGGCCCATCGCCGCCAGGCATATGGCCGCGAAGCCCAGCACCGCCGGGGAATTCAGGGTTATCCTTAATCTGAGTTTTGACATAAGCGCGTCCTTTTCACCGGCCGCCGCCGGGGGAGTTCTTTAGTCCGCACACTGTTCAGGCGGGACGTGAATGCGGCTTTTCAGGCCTTGAGCGCGGTCCCGGGCGCTTTTTCCCCGCTGCCCGGCAGGCAGAACAGGCTCGTCAGCGCCATGCTTAAGCAGCACACCCCCATGCCCGCCTTCAGGCTGACCGCCGCCTCCAGCGCGCCTATTATGGGGGAGGACACGGACTGGCCGACGTACAGCGAGAGCATGAGCGCCGTGGTGCACGTGAGCGTCTGGGAAGGGATGCGCTCGCAGGCGAGGCTCAGCACGCAGGGCAGAAGCGCCCCGAACAGGAAGCCGGACACCAGTATGCAGGGGCTCAGCCATTCGGGGAATAATATGCCCGCCAGCGTCGCGGCCCCCGCGGCAAACCCGGCCGCGCGCACGTAGGTCTCGGTCTTAAGGGGCAGAAACGGGATCACGATACGGGAGCACATGAGCCCTATGAACATGAAGGACATGGGCGGCACGGCTAAGCGGGCGGCGGTGTACACTTCCGAAAAGCGGTTTATCCAGGTGTTGAGTCCCGACAGGAACACGCCGTGGAAAAACGCCGCAGCCATATAGTTCCAGAGTTTCGCCTGCTTTACCGCCTTAAGCGATGCCGATGCGCGGGGCGCGTCCGCCTCCCTGTCCGCCCTGCCCGGGCGCAGCAGCAGTCCCGCTATGACCAGCGCGCAGGCCAAAACCGTGGGGAACAGGTACACGTCCCTCCACGCGAGCCCGCGTTTCATCAGCGCTTCGAACAGCACGGGCGCAGCCGCGCTTGTGATGCCGTAGGCGGTGTGCAGGAAGCACATCATGCAGATACGGAGCTTTCCCTCGTAAAGCTGCGCCATGCACGCGGACAGAAGCGTGTCCATCATGCCCATGCCAAAGCCCAGCACGCCCCATACGGCTATGAACGCCATGAGGCCCGAAGCGAGCTTAAGGCAGAACACGGCGGCGCCGCACAGCGCCAAAGACAGAAGCAGCGCCGTCCACTTGGGTATCCTGTGGCTCAGCACGAAGGCGATAAAAAGCGCCGCTATGCCGCCCAGGAAGGCGGCGGAGTTGGGCAGCCCCTGGTCCGAGGAGGTCAGGCCGAACGCGTAGATTATGCTGGATAAAAGTATGCCCTGCAGGGCGAACAGCGTGGACAGAAACACCATGCCCAGCAGCAGGAACGCCGTGAGAAGGCGCCGGTTTTTCATGTATATGCTCCCCTATATCCCGGATCAGGTATATTTTCCGTAGGTGCGGGCGGTCTCGATCATGGCGAATATGTTTGCGTCGGGGGTATCCCTGCCGCACTGGTCGCCGGTGGAAAGGATGAACCTGCCGCCCTCCGCGGCGTCGTCTATCGCCCTGCGGCAGGCGTCCTTTACGTCGCTTACGCTGCCCCTGAGCATGACGTCGGTGGTGTGCAGGTTGCCCTTGAGCACCAGGCGGTCCCCGTACAGGCGCTTGATCTCCCTTAAGTCGCAGTTGCCCATGGGCGGGATCTCAAGCGGGTCTATGACCGTGAGCTGCGTTTCCTCGTAGCATATCTTTACCAGCTCTTTTTCCGGACCGCAGGAGTGCACGTAGGAGTGGATGCCGTGCTTAAAACACAGTTCCGCCATGGTCTTTACCACGGGCAGCCCCATGCGCCTGAACATTTCCGGGGTCTGGTACACCAGCGTGCCTGAGCCGCCGGTGCAGATGAAGTCCGGCTTCGTCTCAAGGCTCATCAGTTTGTCAAAGCGGATGATGGACTTTCTTAAATATTCCCGGCTCGCCTCGATAAACGGCTCCGGATCGTCGTAATATTCGTAGACCTGCTCGGTATTCGTCACGAAAGTGGACCTTCCGCACCACACGCCCACCACGCCGTGGTCGCCCATCTCGTGCCTGGCGAGTTTGAGCAGTTCCTCGCCCTCTATGCCCTCGTAGGGATTCTGGCTCACCACGGGCTCGAAATGGGAGGGTATAAAGTCGGCGCCCACCCGGGCGGGGTCTATGTCCCTGACGGGGGGATTGTCCCTGAAATACACGTTGGCCTGCTTTTCCCAGAACACCTTGCCGTTCGCCGTGCGGTATTTCCGGGTCACTATCCTGTCCTCGTTTTTAAAGACCACCGCTTCCCTTACTTCCCGGTCTATCTCGCCCAGCTCTTCGAACAGTATCTTGGCGTAGCCGTCCATGAAGGAATCGAAGCCGAAATACTTGACGCAGTCGATATACGCCTTCCACTGGGGTATCTTCTGGTACAGGTAGATGTCCCAGAAAGGCAGTCCCGTCAGGCGGGCGGGTATCATGTTGGACACGTCGGGGCTGACGGGCACGCAGTCGGGTATCCCGCCTTTCATAACCGTGAGCAGCCGTTCTCTCGAAGTCATTTTCTCCTCGTTACTTCTGGCCGCGCGGGCGGCTTTCCTGTCACCTGTACAGGTTCACTATGCTGCCCAGGCGGCTCGCCTGGCGCAGTCCCTGGCCTATGGCGTTGAACTTCCATTCGCCGTCCTGGCGGTAGATCTCGCCCATTATCATGCCCGTCATACCGGAATAGTCGTCCGCCAGGCTGAAACGGCAGATCTCTTCGCCGCTGTCCATGTCCTGCAGGCGGATGAACGCGTTTTTGATCATGCCGAAGTGCTGCTCACGCACGTTGGCGTTGTATATGTTCACCGCGAACACCAGCCGCTCCACGTTTTCGGGCACACGGCTCAAGTCCACCGTTATCTGCTCGTCGTCGCCCTCGCCTTCGCCGGTCAGGTTGTCCCCCCGGTGCACGATCGCGCCAGAGGCGTCGGTAAGGTTGTTGAAATACACCGCCGTCCGGCTCAGCTCGTCGCTTATCACCTTGCCGTCCGCTCCCAGCAGTATGCAGGAACAGTCGTAGTCTATGGGCGCCGGCTTCCCTATGAACAGGTTTTTAAGAAAGCTTCCCGTCTGCTCCGCCGCGTCCCAGCCCAGGCCCACCAGTATCTTTTTAAGGCCCTTATCGGCGGTAAGGCCGATTTTCTGCCCTTTGACAAGATTTACGCTCATGTTTTCTCCTTTCGGACCCGCCGCGCCGGGGCCGTCAAGTGTTTATAGCTCAGAAGGCGCCTTTACCCGTCAGGACCAGAAGATCCACAGGTACAGATAGCCCGTCATAACGGCGGTAAAGGTGTAGGGGATGCCAATGCGCATGAAGTCGCCGAAGGAGACCTTGTGGCCTTCCCTTTTCAGCAGTCCAACCGCGGCGATGTTGGCGGACGCGCCGATGGGCGTGATGTTGCCGCCCAGGGTGGCGCCGGTCAGCAGTCCGAAGTACAGCAGGTACGGCTGTATACCCAGCGTGGAGGTCACCGCGGCCAGTACGGGCAGCATGGTGGCTACGTAGGGGATGTTGTCAACGAACGCCGAAATCAGCACCGAGCCCCAGACCACTATGGTGTAGAGCAAAAACACGTTGTTCCCGCCGTATTTGACTATCAGCCCGGCAAAGTCGTCTATTATGCCCACGGTGCCCAGACCGCCTATGACTATGAACAGGCCCAGCAGCAGCGCCAGCGTCTCGAAGTCCAGGTGCTTGACAGCATTTGCCGCGCCGTCCGCCTTCCCGGAGCGGATGATGTCGAATATGACCGTGACCACCGCCAGCGAGCAGCATATGATGCCGTTGATCACTTCGGGCGTGCCGGGTATGAAGGACGCGGTTATGAGCGCCAGCACCATCAGCAGCAGCATGTACGTGGGCAGGTAGTCCCTGACCGGCGTCTTTTCGGAGGAGGAGACCGGCTCTTTGTCCTTCCTGAACAGGATCATCATCACGGGCACGGTGGCCAGGGCGCCCAGCTCAACGGCAAAGAATATGCCCGGACGGCCCTTCATCCAGAAGAAGTCCATGAAGTTCATGCCCGCGTAGTCGCCCAGCATTATGGACGTGGTGTCGCCCACCAGTGTGGCGGCGCCCTGCAGGTTCGAGGACACCGCGATGGAAAGGATCATCCCCACCGGGTTGAGCTTAAGCTTTTTGCAGATGGCCAGTCCCACGGGCGCGACTATCAGCACCGTGGCCACGTTGTCTATGAACGCGGAGATCGCGCCGGAAAACAGCGACATCAGTATGGTCACCCACATGACGTTTTTGGATTTGCCCAGAAGTATCTCCGCCAGGCGGTTGGGCATCTGGGACGAAATGAAATAATCGACGATTATCATGGTGCCCGTTATCATCATCAGCACGTTCCAGTTGATGGTGGAAAGCAGGCGCTTTACGGGCAGTATGCCCGAGATCAGAAAGATGACCGCCAGCGTCAGGGCGTAAGCCGGACGGTATTTGGGCTTGGCGATCATTAGCACGTACATCAGAACGAACAGTACCAGAGCGAGTGTTTTCACGCGTTTCCTCCGTTTTCGCCCGGGGCGCCGGGCGTATGTGCCTTAGCGGCCGGATCTGTTTTTGCCTCGCGCTCATAAATGCGCGAAAGCGGGGACTGCCGAACGTCCCCTTTTTACATTCTACCGTCACGGACGCAAAAAGTCAAGTTTGCGTCCGCCTCACCAGGCCGTTTCCAGCGGAATGAACCCGCCGTCGTATTCCCCTTTACCAAGCCTTGCGCGCACTTCCCCGTCCACTTTCAGAACGTAGCCTTCGCGGGCGGAAAACTCCGCATCCAGCGTGTGCCCCAGCAGCTTTATGCCCTTCAGGCTGAAGGATCCGAGCCCCGCGTTCACGGGCCTGAAGCGGAACCCGCCCTCACAGGGCTGTATGCCCGCTATGTGCCTGACCACCAGGTCGATGTAATACGAATGGCTGTAGTCCGCCTCGTCGCTCAGCGGCTCCCCCGTTTCGGCGTCGTAAAACTCCACGAGATACGGCTGGTCCGGGTCCCCGCCCCGGAAGTGCTGCAGGGTGTATTGCTTAAATACCCCACCGAACATCAGGTCGAACTTATGCCCGTGCTTTTTGCTTTGGGCCGCCGCCGCGTCCAGCGCGATGCAGGTGGTGTACGGCCAGGACGGGCCGTTCCACATGCAGCCGTCCCTGCCCTTGAAAAAGTCCCCTTTCCAACCGCCGCAGGGAGAATACACGGGGCAGTCTTTGGCGGTGGAGGCAAAGCCGCTGCCCGTCAGGAAGCTGTCCGGGCTGAACAGCCAATACAGCTGGATCAGGTGCCTTTCGTCCGAGATGTCCGCCCAGAGGGGGTACACGGACACGATGTGCTTTACCCGGGCCTTCTCGTCCGTCTGGTAGTGAAGGTCGTAAAAGCAGCCATCCCCGCTGTCCCACATCTTATCAAGGATCTGCGCCCTGATGTCCTCCGCGATACCGGAAAACTCCGCGGCGTCCCCGTCCCCCGCCTTTTCGCACAGGCTCTTGAGCCCCAGGCAGTTCAAATACATGTACACGCTGGAGTCTACCCGCTTAAGCGGAGTATAGCCCTCTTTCGTACCCTTCACCTTGTCGGGATAGCCGGAAAAATACCAGTAGCCGGGCTGGTATTCCTTGCCCGTCAGCTGGTGGGTATAGCACACCTGCAGGCTGTCGTTCTCCCCCTTGTGGCGGCTGAACACGCTAAGCGTGTCCCGCTTGAAGGCGGGCAGGACTTCCCTTATGAACTCCATGTCTCCGTAGACCAGGTGGTAATTGTACAGCGCCCAAGCGGCGTAATTCGTATACTCCTTGCCCTTCCCGTCCGCCGAGCACACGGAGAACGCGCCGTACTCGTTCACGCTGTCCGCGAGCGACAAAAACGCCTGGCGGCAGTCCTCCCGCTTGTCCAGCCACATAAGGTCCTTAAGCGCGTGGGGCACCGACAGGGGGATGAGCCTTGAAAACTCCCAGCCCCTGGGGGCATTGGGGATCTTGGCGTCCCTGTGGCTCCTGCCCTCGTACAGCGTCTGATGCTTAAGATAACCCGCGTCCGGCTTCGCCATGTTCGAGCACAGTATGTACATCCTGTAGTAAAAGCAGCGCTGTATGAAGGGGTTGGAGCACTCGAATACGGGCAGGCCCTCGTACCACCCGGTCTGGGAAGCCACCGCCTTTGAATACGCCTCTTCCGCCGGAAGGGCGAACACGTCCTCCAGCCGGCGCGCCAGTTTTTCTTCCTCACCGACCACCCCCACGGCGGCGGCGAAAAGGAACTGCCGCTTCTCCCCGGGTTTCAGCGCGTATTCCCAGCCCGGAAACCCTTTGTCCGCCCGGCCGGCCATTATCACATCAAGCCCGTGGGTGCAGGCGGGAAAACGGTATATCTTCCCCTGTTCCGGCCCGCTGGCGAACATAAGCTCCAGCACAACGGGCCGGTCGGACATGTTTTCCCACGTCTGCAGTGACAGGGCGACGTCGTCCCGGGAGATGGTCTTTTTTTCGCTTAAGCGCACGCCGGCGCCTTCGTACGCGAATTCTCCCTCCCAGGGCCGCCACAGGCAGTCGGCGGAGGGCATGTCCCAGTCGATGCTGCCCCGGATGCCTACCGTGAACAGCAGCGGGAAGTTCATTTTGTGGATAAAGTCTATGCAGCCCATGAACCCGGGCACGCGCATCAGGGCGTCCGCCCACAGGCGTTCCCCCGCGGGCCCGAACAGCACCAGGTCCGGCCGCTTGCGCAGGTATCGGTTCTTTATTTCCAGTTCCCTTATGCCCTTGGTCATTTTTACTGCCCCCGGATCGCGTTTATGCCTCTATTTTACGGGCTCGGGCGCTTTGTGTCAACAAACCGATATTTCTTGACAATCCACCCCCGCAGAGGATAGAATACCCCGTGCGGAGACCTCATTATTTCATTGGAGGAAGCTTATGCCGAAGATCACATTCATGGGCGCGGGTTCCACCGTGTTCGCCAAAAACGTGCTGGGCGACAGCCTGCTCACCCCCTCCCTCGCCCACTCCGACATCGCGCTGTACGACATCGACGCCAAGCGCCTGGAGGAAAGCGAAAACATGCTCAAAGCCATAAACAACTGGCTTGGCAATCCCGCAACGATCAGGACCTATCTGGGCGTCGAAAACCGCAAGGCGGCCCTGGAAGGCGCGGATTTCGCCGTGAACGCCATACAGGTGGGCGGCTACGAGCCCTGCACCGTCACGGACTTCGAGATCCCCAAGAAGTTCGGCCTCAAGCAGACCATCGCCGACACCCTGGGCATAGGCGGCATATTCAGGGCGTTAAGGACCATTCCCGTGATGCGGGACTTCGCCCGCGACATGGAGGAAGTCGCCCCGAACGTGCTGTTTCTGAACTACACCAACCCCATGGCCATGTTAAGCGGCTACATGCAGCGCTACACGGGCGTACAGACCGTGGGCCTGTGCCACAGCGTGCAGTCCTGCGCTCCCGGGCTGCTGGGCGAACTTGGCATGGAGTATGACGACACCATAAAGACCAAGATCGCCGGCATAAACCACCAGGCCTGGCTGCTGGAGATAGAAAAAGACGGCGTGGACCTGTACCCCGAGATCAAGCGCCGCGCCCTGGAAAAGAATAAGGAAAAGCACTCCGACATGGTCCGCCTGGAGCTCATGCGCCGCTTCGGCTACTATGTGACCGAGTCCTCCGAACACTCCAGCGAGTACACTCCCTGGTTCATAAAGGACAAGTATCCCCAGAACATCGAAAAATTCAACATCCCCCTGGACGAGTACCCCAGGCGCTGTGTGAACCAGATCGCCAAGTGGGAAAAACAGCGCGAGGAGCTGGTGACCAAGGACGTGCTCGAGCACACCCGCACTAAGGAATATGCCAGTTACATAATGGACGCGGTGGTCACCAACAAGCCCTACAAGATCGGCGGCAACGTGCTGAACACCGGCCTTATCACCAACCTGCCCCGCAACGCCTGCGTGGAAGTGCCCTGCATGGTGGACGCAAGCGGCGTCACTCCCACCTTCGTGGGCGACCTGCCCGAGCAGTGCGCGGCGCTGAACCGCAGCAACATAAACGTGCAGCTGCTGACCATCGAGGCGGCGGTGACCCATAAAAAGGATTATATCTACCAGGCCGCGCTGATGGATCCCCACACCTCCAGCGAACTGGACATGGACGACACGGTAAAGCTGTGCGACGCCCTGATCGAAGCCCACGGCGACTGGCTTGAAAAATACGAATAAGCGCTTTTGCGAAAACGGGAGCTGCCCTGCGGCTCCCGTTTTTTTGCGCCGCGGCTTCCCCCGTTTTCCCGCACTATGTCAATACATTTAACTTGACACGGCTGTCCGCCTCTGCTATAATACGCAGGCTGCGAAGGGGGAGAACATGGAAAGACGCGTAAATACCGGGCTTTTGATGGACTTTTACGGGAACCTGCTCACTCCCCACGCGCTCAGCACCCTTAAAATGTACCTGGACGAGGACATGAGCCTCATGGAGATCGCCCAGGAGCAGGGCGTTTCCCGCCAGGCGGTGCACGAGCTGATCCTCCGCAGCGAAAGGCAGCTCAACGAGTACGAGGAAAAGCTGGGCCTGCTGGAGCGCTTCAGGCGCATGAAAGCCGCCCTGAACCTGTGCGAATCCCGGCTCGAGAGCGCCCGGCAGGCGCTTGCCGAAGCGGAAGAAGCGCTTAAACAGATCAAAGAGGACTGAAGCATAAAGTCAAATACCTTGACGGGAGGTGACACGAATGGCGTTTGAAGGTCTTGCGGAAAAAATACAGGGAGCGTTCAAGAAACTTACCTCCCGGGGCAAGCTCACCGAAGCCGACGTAAAAGAAGCGATGCGCGACGTGCGCATGGCGCTGCTGGAGGCGGACGTAAACTACGCCATCGTCAAGGACTTCACCAAAAAGGTCACCGAGCGCGCCGTAGGCGGCGAGATACTCGAGTCCCTCACCCCCGCCCAGCAGGTAATAAAGATCGTCAACGAAGAGCTCACTGCCCTCATGGGCGGCCAGAACGTGAAGCTCACCCGTTCCTCCAGCGTGCCCACCATATACATGATGTGCGGCCTGCAGGGCGCGGGCAAGACCACCATGTGCGCCAAGATCGGCAAAATGCTGGTCAAGGAAGGCAAAAAGCCCATGCTGGCCGCGTGCGACGTGTACCGTCCCGCCGCCATCCGCCAGCTGCAGATAGTGGGCAGCCAGGCCGGCGTGGAAGTCTTTGAAAAAGGCCAGGGCGACCCCGTCCAGATTGCTAAGGAAGCGGTGGACCGGGCCAGGTATTACGGCTTCGACACCGTGATAATCGATACTGCCGGCCGCCTGCACATAGACGAAAAGCTCATGGACGAGCTTAAGAACATAAAGGCCGCCGTAAAGCCCACCGAGATCTTGCTGGTGGTCGACGCC
Organism: Clostridiales bacterium; assembly: GCA_024683475.1. Taxonomy (GTDB): domain Bacteria; phylum Bacillota; class Clostridia; order Christensenellales; family Aristaeellaceae; genus RUG14130. Next base: position 47,633 of record JAIKYG010000012.1, read on the forward strand.
ATGACCGGCCAGGACGCCGTGACCGTGGCCGACACCTTCAACAAAGAACTGGGCGTGGACGGCGTGATCCTCACCAAGCTGGACGGCGACACCCGCGGCGGCGCGGCGATCTCCGTAAAGGCCGTCACCGGCAAGCCCATCAAGTTCTCCGGCACCGGCGAAAAGCTGACCGACATCGAGCCCTTCCACCCCGACCGCATGGCGGGCCGCATACTGGGCATGGGCGACGTGCTCAGCCTGATCGACAAGGCCCAGGAAATGGTGGACGAAAAGGCCGCCGAGCAGCTGGAAAAGAGCCTTAAGGCCAACCGCTTCACCCTGGAAGACTACCTCTCCCAGCTCAAGCAGATAAAGAAAATGGGCTCCGTGCGCGACTTGCTCAAGATGATCCCCGGCCTGGGCGCAAAGCTTAACAGCGTGGAGATCGACGAGGACAAGGTCGCCAAGGAACAGGCCCGCAACGAGGCCATCATACTGGCCATGACCCGCGCCGAGCGCCGGAACCCCGACATCTTAAACGCCTCCCGCCGCAGAAGGATCGCCCAGGGCGCGGGCGTCACCGTGCAGCAGGTCAACCTGCTGATAAAGCAGTTCGAGCAGGCGAGGGACATGATGAAGCAGGTCATGAACTCCAAGGGCAAGAACCTGCGCGGCCTGATGAAGGGCTTAAGATAAAACCGCCCCTCCCCCCCGCACCGGCGCTTCACAGCCGAACACACAATCGGGATACCGCCTTTAAGGCTTTCCACATAAATACAGCTATTATTTTCAGGAGGAATACCATGGTAAAGATCCGTCTTAAGAGAATGGGCATGAAGAAGCAGCCCTTCTACCGCGTAGTCGTCAGCGACAGCCGCACCCCCCGTGACGGCCGCTTCATCGAAGAGATCGGCTACTACAACCCCGTAAGCGATCCCGCCGTAATCAAGTTTGACGAGGAAAAGGCCAAGAAGTGGCTCTCCACCGGCGCCCAGCCCACCGACACCGTGCGCTCCCTGCTCAAGAAGAGCGGTTTGCTGTAAATCATGAACGCAGTTGAACTGGTCAGGTTTGTGGCTCAAAGCCTGGTTGACAAGCCTGACGCCGTTGACGTGCGCGAAGTCGAGAACGAAGAGAACATCGTCATCGAGCTGCGCGTGGACGCCGACGACATGGGCAAGGTGATAGGCAAGCAGGGCCGGATAGCGAAGTCCATCCGCGCCATAGTCAAAGCCGCCACCGTCAAGAACGAGAAGCCCGTGTTCGTGGAGATCGTCTGATCGAAGCGTGACGCGAAAGGCGCCGCCCGGCGGGGGCGGCGCTTTTGCATGCCCTCCCTCTCCAAGAATTTACCTACTTATAAAGACAACTTCTCAGGCGGTATGTTATAATACACGCTGATATGTTATGTAAAAGGAGAAATCACCATGTCCGCAACTTACGAAAAACTATCCTCAAACAAGGCAAAGCTGTCCTTCGTCATCAGCGCGGAGGAATTCGACGCGGCCATATCCGCCGCCTATAAAAAGAACGTATCCCGCATCAACATCCCCGGCTTCCGCCGCGGCAAGGCTCCCCGCCACGTGATCGAGATGCACTACGGCAAGGGCGTGTTCTACGAGGACGCGCTGGACGAGCTCTTCCCCGCCGAGTACCAGGCCGCCATCGACGAATACAAGCTGGAGCCCGTTGACAGGCCCGAGCTGGACGTGGAGCAGATGGAGCAGGGCAAGGAACTCAAGTTCTCCGTCGAAGTGTTCGTGAAGCCCGACGTCACCCTGGGCGCCTACAAGGGCGTCGAGGCCGAGAAGACCGTGGCCGAAGTGACCGACGACGACGTCACCGCCGAGATCGAGCGCCAGAGGGAGCGCAACGCCAGGTTCATCGACGTCACCGACCGCCCCGCCAAGCTGGACGACGAAGTGAACATCGACTACGCGGGCTTTGACGGCGACAACCAGTTCGCCGGCGGCACCGCCGAGAAGCAGAACCTCGTGCTGGGCAGCGGCACCTTCATCCCCGGTTTCGAAGAGCAGCTGATCGGCCACAGCGTGGGCGAAGACGTGGACGTCAACGTCACCTTCCCCGAGGACTATCACGAGAAGAGCCTGGCGGGCCATCCCGTGGTGTTCAAGGTCAAGATCAACTCCATCAAGGAAAAGGAGCTCCCCGAGCTTAACGACGACTTCGCCAACGACCTGAGCTTCGACACCCTGGACGAGTACAAGGCCGACGTGAAGGCCAAGCTGGTCAAGGACGCCGAGACCCGCGCCGACAACCAGTTCGAGAACGACGTGATCGAAAAGGCCGTTGAGGCGTGCCAGGTGGACATCCCCGAAGCCATGATCAACAGCGAGATCGACGGCATGATGAAGGACATGGAGATGCGCCTGTCCTATCAGGGCCTCAAGTTCTCCGACTACCTCATGTACACCGGCCAGACCGAGGAGCAGATCCGCGGCATGTACAAAGAGCAGGCCACCCAGAGGGTGAAGGGCCAGCTGGTGCTTGAGGCGATCAAGAACGCCGAAGGCATCGAAGCCACCGACGAAGAAGTGGACGCGGAGATCGCCAAGGCCGCCGAGAGCCGCAAAAAGAGCCTGGAAGACTACAAAAAGACCATGGGCGAAAGCACGCTGAACTACTTTAAGAGCATGACCACCATGCAGAAAGTGGTATCCTTCCTCAAGGACAACGCCGTCGCCCCCAAGGCGGACGCCGAATAAGCCCGCCTTCCCCTGCGGAGGAACAATGAAAAACTACCTTATACCCACAGTAATCGAAAAAAACGACATGGGCGAGCGCGCTTATGACATCTACTCCCGCCTTCTGAAGGACCGGATCATATTCCTTTCCGGCCCCATCGACGACGGAGTCGCCAACACCGTGGTGGCGCAGATGCTCTTCCTTGAGATGGAAGACCCGGACAGGGACATAATGCTCTACATAAACTCCCCCGGCGGCTCCATTTCCGCGGGCATGGCGATCTACGACACCATGAAGTACTTAAAGTGCGAGGTCAGCACCCTGTGCATCGGCATGGCGGCGTCCATGGGCGCTTTCCTGCTGGCCGCGGGCGCCAAGGGCAAAAGGAAGGCCCTGCCCAACAGCGAGATAATGATCCACCAGCCTCTGGGCGGCGCCGAAGGCCAGGCCACCGACGTGCTGATCCACGCGGAGCACATGCGCTTCATCAAGCAGCGCATGAACGAGGAGCTGGCTAAGAACACCGGCAAACCCGTCAGGACCGTGGAAAAAGACACGGAGAGGGACAACTTCATGACCGCCGAACAGGCGCTCAAGTACGGCATTATCGACGAGATAATAGCACCCAGAAGGTGATCCCCCGCACAAAGCAGACCGGGCGGGTCGAATGCCCGTCCGGTTTTTTCCGAAAGGTATAATTATGGACGTAAATAAAGAGACCGTATGCTCCTTCTGCGGCAAGCCCGGCTATAAAGTGCGCCGGCTCATCCGCGGCAACGGCGACGCGTGCATCTGCGACGAGTGCGTGTTCCTGTGCCAGGACCTTATGGCCAACGATTTTGTGACTCCCAAGGAGTTCGAGGGCATAATGACCCCGTACCAGATCAAGAGCGTGCTGGACCAGTACGTTGTGGGTCAGGACGCGGCCAAGAAGGCGCTGAGCGTGGCGGTGTACAACCACTACAAGCGCATCAGCTACCGGGGCGCCAAGAACGACGTGGAGCTGCAGAAGAGCAACATAGTCATGCTGGGCCCCACCGGCTGCGGCAAGACTTACCTTGCGCAGACCCTGGCAAAGATCCTTAACGTGCCCTTCGCCATCGGCGACGCCACCAGCATCACCGAGGCGGGCTACGTGGGCGAGGACGTGGAAAACGTGCTGCTGCGCCTGATCCAGAACGCGGACTACGACGTGTCCCGGGCGGAGAAGGGCATCATCTACATCGACGAGATCGACAAGATCGCCCGCAAAAGCGAGAACCGCTCCATCACCCGCGACGTGTCCGGCGAGGGCGTGCAGCAGGCGCTGCTCAAAATGCTGGAAGGCGCCGTGGTGAACGTGCCTCCCCAGGGCGGGCGCAAGCATCCCCAGCAGGAGTTCATCAAGATCGACACCACCAACATCCTGTTCATCTGCGGCGGCGCCTTCGAGGGCATGGAAAAGATAGTCATGAACCGCGTGGGCGAAAAGACCATGGGCTTCGGCGCGGACGTGAAGACCCGCGAGGAGCGCTCCCGTGACGACGTGCTCAAGATGATCGAGCCCCAGGATCTGCTGGCCTTCGGCCTGATCCCGGAATTCATCGGCCGTCTGCCCCTGATCGTGACCCTGAGCCCCCTGGACGAGGAGGCGCTGGTGAACATACTCACCAAGCCCCGCAACGCCCTGTGCCGTCAGTACGCCAAGCTGCTGTCCATGGACGGCGTGCAGCTGGAGTTCACCGACGACGCGCTCAGGGAGATCGCCCGCAAGGCCATGGCCCGCAAAAGCGGCGCCAGGGGTCTGAGGGCCATAATCGAAGAGATCATGACCGACACCATGTTCGAGCTGCCGGAAAAGAAGGGCGTGACCAAGTGCACCATCACGAAGGACGCGGTGGACCGCACCGCCCCTCCCGCGCTGGAATACGCCAAGAAGCCGCCCGAGGCGATAGAGGCAAAGCAGGAAGCTTAATTAAAACAAGCATGACATAAGCTGTCCTGCTTGTTTTTTAGCTGTCAGCCGTGAGCTTTTAGCTTTCGGAGCGCCTGCGTGCGCCCATACGCGGGAAAATGCACCTTCCGCGGCGATGCCAATAACCATAAGCTGCATAAACAAAGGCGGCGCCTCCGCGCCGCCCTCTGAAAGCTAACAGCTAAAAGCTGACAGCTTAAGCCTCTCCGATACCCTCCGCGATACCCATCAGCACGATGCCGATGATAACCGCGATGACGCACAGATACTGGCTCGTCTTCAGCTTTTCCTTCACGAACACGCGGCTCAGTATCACGCTCACAATGCAGTAGCTTGCCACCACGGGCGCAGCCAGCACGGGCTTTGCCGCCATGGCGTACACGTAGAATATCTGGCCGCACTCCTCGCACACTGCCGCGATGCCCTTGTATTTCTCGCTCTTAGCGAAGGGATTGTAGGCCTTTTTCGTCTTTATTAACATGTATACCCAGGCGACTATGCCCGCCAGCAGGAAGGTGAGGCCGTAGAGTATCAGCACGTCTATCTCGCCCACTCCCAGGCCCGTGCTCTCGTCCAGTATGATGCCGTCCGCGGCGGTGCCGATGGTGTCGAATATGCAGTAGAGTATGGGGAAGATCAGCGCCAGCGCGCCGTAGCGCAGCCGCCGCTCCTCTTTGCCGAGCTCCCGTCCGTTCACGCGGTTCTCGACCACCGCCAGGGCCACCATGCCCACCGCGACGAAGAGTACGCCTATCACGTTAATGGCGCTAAAGTCTTCCGTGTGGTCGGAAAGCGTGCCCTTAAGGGAGAAGAACACCAGCATCGCCACGGCGGAAAACGCGCCGGACGCGTTCTGCACGGGGGACACGATGGACAGCTCCAGATACCTTAAGCCCGCGTAGCCTATCACCATGGAGATGATGTAGCACAAAGACGCGGGGGTGTACTTGAGCGCCGCGGTGATAAAGTCACCAAAGCTCGCTCCGGGACGGCTGAACTCGTAAGTGCCGTCGGAATTGAGCGTAAGCGTCTTAAACAGCCCTTCGCCGCGGATCTTATAAGCTTCTCCCGCTTCCTGCGCGTCCAGCAGCTCCTCCGGGTCTATGCAGTACTCGCCGCCCGCGTCCTCGTCGTCCTCGAAAACGTAGGAGATCAGGTATTCCCCGTCCTCCTCTTCGGCGGCAAACACGCTGCCGCTTTCGGAAGTGAGGGTCAGCGCGCCGTTTTCGTACATATAGGTCCCTTTTTCATTGACCGCCTGCCTTCCGGGCGCGAAGCTCTCGGAGAAGGGCAGCATGACCAGCGCGCACACGCCCATCACCAGGCCCACCCACACGGTGATCTTCAGGTGGGAATAGCGGTCGTTTTCGTCCGACCCGAGCTTATAGAACAGATCCGCGAAGCCCCAGCCCAGCAGGCAGAGCAGCGCGAAGGCAAACCAAGACATCGGCGTTTCCTCCAAAACAAAAGTAAGATGTATTATACCACATCCGCGGCAAAAAGTAAAGCTTCCGGCCGTTTTGTTTCGGGCCGCGCCGCCCTGACGCAAGCACCGGCAGCCGCGTTTTCTCCCTTGACTATCCCCCGCCCGATTGGGTATAATGATGCGGCGACAATTACTTGAGGGGAGCGATAACCATGGCCATAACATACGTGGGCGTAAACGACCACAAGATCGACCTGTTCGAGGGACAGTACAAAGTCCCCGACGGCATGAGCTACAATTCCTGGGCGATAATCGGCGGCAAAGTCGCCGTGACGGACACGGTGGACCGCCGCTTCACCCACGAATGGCTGGACAACATCGAAAAGGCGCTTTCCGGGCGCAAACCCGACTACCTGGTGATCCATCACATGGAGCCCGACCATTCCGCCAACATCCTCGCCTTCACCCAGACCTATCCCGACTGCAAGGTCGTGTCCTCCCAGAAGGCTTTCACCATGATGAAGCAGTTCTACGGTGACGACTTCGAGAACCGCCGCGTGGTCATAAAAGAGGGCGACACGCTGGACCTGGAGGGCTACACCCTCTCCTTCGTGGCGGCGCCCATGGTGCACTGGCCCGAGGTGATGATGAGCTACGAATCCACCGAAAAGATCCTGTTCTCCGCGGACGGGTTCGGCTCCTTCGGCGCGCGGGACGCGGCCAGGGACATGTGGCCGGACGAGGCGCGCAGGTACTATATCGGCATCGTGGGCAAGTACGGCCAGCAGGTGCAGGCGGTGCTCAAAAAGGCCGCGGGGCTGGAGATCAGCAAGATATATCCCCTGCACGGCAAAGAGCTCACGGAAAACCTGGGCTATTACCTTAACCTTTACAACACCTGGTCCTCCTACGGCGTGGAGAAGGCGGGCGTGGCGGTGTTCTACACCTCCGTATACGGCAACACGAAGAAGGCGGCGGAGCTGCTGGCGGACAGCCTGAAGAACAAGGGCTGCCCCGACGTGAGCGTTATGGACCTGGCCAGGAGCGACATGAGCGAAGCCGTGAGCCGCGCCTTCAGCTACGGCAGGATCGTGCTGGCCACCACCACCTACAACGCGGACATATTCCCCTACATGCGCCGGTTCGTGGAGGCGCTGAGCGAAAGGAACTTCCAGAACCGCACCGTGGGCATAATCGAAAACGGCTCCTGGGCGCCCCAGGCGGCAAAGGTGATAAAGGGCATGCTCGCCGAGTGCAAAAACCTGACCGTGCTGGAGCCCGCAGTGAGGCTGACAGGCGCGCTGGACGACATAAGCAAGACCCAGCTGGAAGCGCTGTCGGACGAGCTGTGCCGGGACTACCTGGCCCAGAGCGACAAGACCGCCAACAAAAACGACCTTACCGCCCTGTTCAGGATCGGCTACGGCCTGTACGTGGTCACGTCCAACGACGGCAAGAAGGACAACGGCCTAATCGTGAACACCGTCACCCAGGTGACCAACACCCCCAACCGCGTAGCCGTGTGCATAAACAAGCAGAATTACTCCCACCACGTGATACAGCAGACGGGCGTGATGAACGTGAACTGCCTGTCCACCGAGGCGCCCTTCTCCATGTTTGAGGACTTCGGCTTCCGCTCCGGCAGGACGGCGAACAAATTCGAGGGCTGGGAGATACTCAGAAGCGACAACGGGCTTACGTTCCTGCCCAAGTACATCAACGCGTTCATGAGCCTGAAGGTGGAGCAGTACGTGGACCTGGACACCCACGGCATGTTCATCTGCCAGGTCACCGAGGCACGCGTGCTCTCCGACAAGCCCACCATGACCTACACCTACTATCAGGAGAACGTGAAGCCCAAGCCCGCCACCGAGGGCAAGAAGGGCTACGTGTGCACCGTGTGCGGCTACGTGTACGAGGGCGACACCCTGCCCGAGGACTTCATCTGCCCCCTGTGCAAGCATCCCGCCAGCGACTTCGAACCCATCAAATAGGAGGTACGATATGGAAATAAAGATCTACAGATGCGCCAAGTGCGGCCAGATGGTAGCCGCGATAAAGAAAAAGGGCTGCGACATAATGTGCTGCGGCCAGCCCATGGAGCAGCTCGTGCCCAACACCACCGACGCGTCGGGCGAAAAGCACGTGCCCGTGTACGAAGTGAAGGACGGCGTCGTCTCCGTAAAGGTGGGCAGCGCCGAGCATCCCATGACCGAAGCCCACTATATCGAGTGGATCCTTTTAAGGACCGACAGGGGCAACCAGAGAAAGACCCTCTCCCCCAAAAGCGCCCCCGCAGCCGAGTTCGCCCTGCTGCCCGGCGAGAGGGTGGAAAACGTGTACGCCTACTGCAACCTCCACGGCCTGTGGATGGCGTAACCGACCCGGATCAAAGGAACAGCCCGCCTTTGCGCGGGCCGTTCAAAAGGATATGAGACCGGCGCGGCAGTAATGCCGCGCCGGTCTTGTCATTCGGATCGGGATCCGCTGCCCGCTGCCGCGGACGCAGGTCAGTCATGCTGTTGCGAGCCGGGCGCGGCTCCCTTTACAAGGTCTGTCCGGTTGACCTCCGGCGTGTCCGCGCGCTTTGCCAATACGAAACGTCAAGAAAGACACCCGGGGGTTCCGGGTGCCGTCATGCCAGATCCAGGGGAGGCGGGTTTTTCAGCCGCCCGTCATTCCATGAGCGGCTCTTTTTCGTCCTGCTGTTCGTTTTTCTTACGCTTTTTTCCCAGGATCTTGTTCTTCACCCACAGCTCGACGAAAAACGCTCCTATGTCCGTAAACAGATCCACTATAAAATCGATCATTTTCCTTTACCTGCTTTCGTTTTTGTTTTGCCGTTCAAGAGTGAGATCATTCCTCTTCGGGCTTTAAGTCCACCCGCACCGTGTTCACCCTGTGGGGGTCGGCTTCCAGCACGGTTATGGTCAGCCGGTCGTAGGATGCCTTGTCATCCCTGTGGGGGAAGCGGTCCAGCAGCTCCGTGACCCAGCCGCCCACGGTGGTGTAGTGGGTGGAAAAGTCCTGCGGGGGCGTGTAGTCCAGGGCGCCGAACATGTCGTATATGTTCATGCCGCCGTCGAACTGCCAGGTGGAATCGCTGATCTCCACCATCTCCTCCTCCACGTCGTCCCGTTCGTCAAAGATCTCGCCCACGATCTCTTCCATTATGTCTTCCATGGTCAGTATGCCCATGGTGCCGCCGAACTCGTCCAGCACCACCGCCATCTGCAGCCGCCTGCGGCGGAACTCGCGGATGATGGAGGACACCATGCGGGTCTTGTGCACGTAGATCACGTCCACCAGCAGCTCGTTAAAGGGCGTGTCGTCGCTGAGCAGCCTGTGCTTAAGGAACGCCTTGGTGGGCAGCACGCCGATTATGTTGTCTATGCTGCCTTCGTACACGGGGATACGGCTGTGGCGCATCATGTCCTCGGTGAGCTCCTCCGGGGGATGCTCCACGTCTATGGACACGACGTCCACGCGGGGGGTCATGACTTCCATCGCCATGGTGTCGGAGAACTCGATGGCGTTGTCTATGAGTTCGCCTTCCTCCTCGGTGAACACGCCCTGCTCTTCCGCGTCCTCAAGGATTATGCGCAGCTCGTCCGTGGTGGTCTGGGGCGCCTTTTCCCGGGGCGTCCAGATGGGACTGAGCCACTTGACCAGCTTTTCAACACCCGCCACCAGGGGTTTGAACACCAGCATCAGCGCCCTGAGCGGCGCGGCGGCGCGGCGCGCCATGGAGTCCGCTCTCTCCGCGGCGATTATCTTGGGCATGGTCTCGCCGAAGGTGATGAGCAGCAGCGTAGTGACGACGGTGGCGTAAAACTCGCCCCGGCTCTTGAGCCCCAGCAGGCTCACGAAGAAGATCGTGGCCACGGAGGACGCGGCGATGTTGACCAGGTCGTTGCCCACGAGTATGGTGGACAGGCTGCGGGTGTAGTTGTCCTGTATGTACTTGACGTTTTTGGCTCTGCGGTCGCCCTTCTGGGCGTCCTTTTCCACACGGCGCTTGTTGGCGCGGGCGAAGCTGATCTCGCTGCCGGAAAAGAAGCCGCTGAGCATTATGAGCAGCGCGTATACCGCGACGAAAATGAGTTTAACGGGCATTTTCCGCTGCCCCCTTTTCGTCGTCCTCGTCGTAGATCTCCCCGGCGATCTCCTCCAGTATGTCTTCCATGGTCACTATGCCCAGGGTATGTCCGTCGTCCTGCACCACGGCCAGGTGGGTGCGCCGGCCGCTCATGCCCTCGAACACCTTGCTCACGGGGATGTCCGGGCGGATTATGTAGGGGCGGGTCATTATGTCCCGTATGTCGCCGAACGTGTCGCTGCTTAGGCGGGAGAGCGCCTTGGCGGCGGGCAGCACGCCCACGATGTCGTCTATGTCGTCTCCGGTCACGGGTATGCGGGAGTATTTTTCCTCCAGCAGCACGGCCTTGAGCGCGTCCTTGTCTATGTCCAGGGGCACGGTCACCACGCCGTCTATGGGCGTCATCACCTGGCCTGCCAGTATGTCGCCGAAGTGGATAGTGGACTTGATTATCTCCTTTTCCACGGGCTCTATCAGGCCTTCGCCCTCTACGGACTCGACCATTTCCTCAAACTCGTCCTCGGTCACGTCCGGCAGCGCCTCTCCCCCGGGCAGCAGCTTTTTGAACGCCTCGCCCACATAGGTGAACAGCGCGCTCAGCGGCGCGAGGATCAGCTTGAACAGGCTCACGGGGTACGCCGCGAACAGCGCCCAGCCGTCCGCGTTCACGCGCGCGATGTTCTTGGGGATCGTCTCGCAGAACATGAACACTATGAGCGTAGCCGCAACGGTAGCCACCGCGCCGCCCGCGTCGCTGGACATGAGCTTTACCGCGGCCACTGTAGCCACGGCGGATATTAAGATGTAGCAGATGTTGATGACTATGAGCAGCGTGACGATGGTGCGGTCAAAGTCGTCCAGCAGTTTCGTAAGACGCTTCGCACCTGCCTTGCCGTTGTCCGCAAGGGCGCGGATGCGCGCCTCGTTGCAGAAGGAAAACGCGGTCTCGCTGCCGGCAAAGAAACCCGCGAAGGGGATAAGACAGAGGATAAGGATCAAACTTCGGGGAATATCGTCCATAAAATGGAGTTTTCGCTTCCTTTCGGTGGAGAATGGGATTATTATGCCATATAATTAAAGCTTTTGCAATAGATTTTTATTATTTTGGGGTAAATTGGGGCGTGAGCTGTCAGCTATTAGCTTTTAGCTGTCAGCCTTTAGTTACTTGCTGGCGCGGACAGGCGGGAAACAACGTAACACCTGTCTTTATGCGTCATTGCGAGTTGCCGAAGGCAACGTGGCAATCCGTACCTATGCCATTCAAACCGTCCTACGCTTCTGGATACCTGTACTCTATCCAGCCGCTGTTTTTGCAGTATTCCTCGGCATAGGAGCCTTTTTCGACAGTTATGACGATCTCCCTCTCCGCGCAGCCGTAAAACGCGTTTTCGCCTATCTCCGTCACGCTGGCGGGGATCGTCACTGAGGCAAGGTCATGGCAGCCGAAGAACGCCTCAGCCCCAATTTTCGTCACACTGTCGGGGATATTTACGCTGCTCAGTTTCTCGCACCACCCGAAAGCCAAAATCTCGATGTTTTCCACGCCGTCGACGATTGCGACGCTTTTCAGGTTTTTGCATTCCTCAAATGCCATTTTGCCTATGCTCGTCACGCTTCCGGGAACAGTCACGACGGCAAGGTTGTCACAGCCGTAAAAAGCTTCTTCCCCTATCATTCTTGTGCCCTGCGGTATACTGTACTCGGTCGTCAGAAGGGCGCGCGGAAAGCTTACCAGCCGGTCATCGCGCCTGTCGAACAGTACGCCGTCTATAACCTCGAAACACGGATGCGTCGGCGACACGTTAATCTCCGTCAGGCTTTCGCAAGAGTTAAACGGATTATCCGTAAACCGGTCAGCAATATCTGTCACACTGTCGGGTATCGTGACGCTCGTGAGGCTTACACAATCATAAAACATGCCGTCGGCAATGACTTTTATTCCTTCCGGGATCGTCACGGCAGTCAGGCTGCTGCAGCTGCTGAACACATCACCGCCGATAGCCGTCATGCTGTGAGGCAATTCGGCGGAAACTAAGCTTTTACAGCCTGTGAACACGCCTCGGCCCAGGACCTTCAGGCTCTGAGGCGGCTCAACGTCAGGCAGGCTGTAACAATATGAAAAAGCATACTCACCTATACTTACAAGGCCTTCGCTGAAATCGACTTCGGTCAGGCTGTCACAGAAATGGAACGCCTCTCTTCCTATGCTCTTCACGCTGCCCGGAAGAGTCACTCTGGTCAGGCAGCGGCAGCCGTAAAAAGCTTCTTCGCCGATAGAGGTGACGCCGTCCGGGATCACGGCATCCGTCAGCAGATACCAGCCTGCGAATGCCTCGTCTCCTATCCTCGTCACCTTATGCCCGTCCAGTTCGGAGGGGATCGCGGTACTGTCCGCCAGCCAGCTCCAGCCCGTGATCTCCGCAGTTCCGTCGTAGAGCACACGGTACTCGAAGCCGTCGCATTCGCGGGGCTCGCTCACAGGCGCCAGCGCGCTCATCAGCAGCGCCAATAACATGGCGAAAAGGCGTTTCACGGATATGACCTCTCTTTTCGGTGTGGGGAAGGATTTAGGCCTGCGCGGACGGTTGTTATCGTAGCGGAGCCCTTTGGGCTCCACGTCACCCCGCATGTTGCAAGAACGGTGGAAGCCAAATACGAACGCTCACGGCTCTTTGCGTCCACTGGACGCAAATTCACTACCGTTCGCGCCCCTACGGTCACGGGAGGACGGATTGCCACAGGCCGCTTTGCAGCCTTCGCAATGACGACCTCCTCCGTCACCCGCTATGCGGGCGACACCTCCCCCCAAGGGGGAAGGCTTCCAGGCAGTTGCGTCCAATTAAGCCTTCCCTGAAGGGGCTCGTAGTGGTAGTGAATGGAAGTCCTGTGGACTTCAAGAGCCACGAGAGCGCATTGGCGTTGGCGGCACGGCGAAAGCCGTGACGGATGAGGTTCTCACAGCTGACAGCTGAAAGCTGAAAGCTAAAAGGGGCGGCAAGCGCCGCCCCTATTCGTTCATCTTCCGCTTTATCGCCTCGAAAGATTCGGGGCTTATCACGTGCTCAATGCGGCAGGCATCCTCCTGCGCCACTTCCTTTTCCACGCCCAGGAACATAAGCGCCTTGGTGAGCACCTTGTGGCGTTCGTACACGGTGTGCGCGATCTTTTCCCCCTGCGGGGTGAGGGTGACGTGGTTGTTACCGTCCACGTCTATCAGCCCCGCTTCCTTGAGCTGCTTAAGGGCGCGGCTCACGCTGGGGCGGGAAAAGTCCATGTATTCGCAGATGTCTATGGCGTGGATGTTGGGATGGGTCGCGGACAGGATGAGTATCGTCTCCAGGTACATCTCCCGGCTTTCGCTCATTTGCATCATATCACGTCCTTCCGTAGGGTATCCGGGGGTATGATAACATATCCCGCACCAAATGGCAAGCCCGGCGCCGCCTGCGTAAGCTGAAGCCCGATAGCCTTACCTGACCATGCCCTTCAGCGCGATCAGCCTGAGCACCTGGGGCAGGCACTGCACCACCGCGATGCCCGCCACCGCCGCGTAGCTCTTCCAGCCGGCTACGAATATCTCCAGCAGCTCCATCAGGTCCTTGTTCATGGCATAGAACGCGCCCATGAACACGAACAGCACCGCCGCCGTGACGAGGGCAAAAGTGCCGAACCGCTTTTTCGCCAGTTTGGTGTCGAAAAAGCACCCGATAACGGCGGCGCAGGCGAACGCCGCGCCCGTGACCCAGCCCTTTATCGCCAGGGGCGGATAGAACATGGTGTCCCGCGTGTCGCCCACATACTGGGGATACGCCGCCCGCCAGGTGAACACCGCCGTCACGATGAACAGCGCGGCAAGCAGCGCGAAGAGCAGCTTTTGCGCCGTTTTGCGCGCCTTTGCGGCGTCTTTGCCTATAAACTGTATGCCCAGCAGCGCCGCGTCCAGCGCCAGCATGCCGATGTATGGCCACTTGGCGAAGCTGTATCGGCTCAGCCAGTCGAAGGTGGGGCCGAACTTGCTCATGAACCACAGGTAGAGCGCAAGGCTCATTATCCCCGCCAGCAGGTTCACTCCCGCCCAGACCGTGCGTTTGGTGGCTTTCTTCATAACCGTCTCCTTACAGGCTTATCTCGCCCGCCCCGGGCAGGCCTTCCCGCCGGGCGGCGATGTCCCAGGTGAGGGCGGACAGGCTGGCCCAGCCCTGCTTGACCAGGGATTTGTCGCAGTCCTCGGGGAAATAGTGGGGGTTCTCCCCGTCGTCCAGGAAGTAGTAGGTGTTGTTGTAGTGGCTGGTGAACTCCTGGTAGTTGGCGTCGGTCAGGAATTCGGGCGCCAGCGTCTGGGTGAACTTTACGCCCCTGACGTCCTCGATCGCGGGCACGTTTAGGTTGTAGATCTCGCCGCGTTTGAGCGGGTGATCCTTCATCCACTCAAGCACCTTCACGGCCAGCTTCGCCGCGGGCGCGTAGTTTTCCCAGGTGAAGCTGTCCAGGCTCACCGCCAGCGCGGGACAGCCCGCCATGGACGCCTCCATGGCCGAATTGACCGTGCCGGAATAGATGCACGCGCCGCCCAGGTTGGGCCCCCGGTTCACGCCCGACACGCAGGCGTCCGGCTGCCAGTCCTTGAGCAGGTGCAGCCCCAGGCGCGCCGCGTCCGTGGGAGTGCCGTCCACTCCCCAGCCCGGGCAGCCTTCCACGGTGACCTTCCTTGCCCTGAGCGGGCGGGTGATGCTGATGCCGTGGGACACGGCGGAGTTCTCCCTGTCGGGGGCGGAAACGCGCACCTCGTGCCCCGCGCTTACCAGCGCCTTAGCCATGGCGGCGATGCCCGGCGCGTCGAATCCGTCGTCGTTGGTGAGTATGATACGCATAATTGACCTCGTCTGTGCGCCTTATTTAAGCGCGGACATCCGGGGCGCGCCCCGGAACTGACTGTTTTCCGATAATACAACAAAAGACACCCTCTCGGGTGTCCGCTAAGCACCTCCACGGGGAATCGAACCCCGGTCTTCGCCGTGAGAGGGCGACGTCTTAGACCGCTTGACTATGGAGGCAAAAAAGCTGGCGAACTAGGATTCGAACCTAGAATGAACGAGTCAGAGTCGTTAGTGTTGCCGTTACACCATTCGCCAATAGTCAACCGAACACAACGTGCCCGATCGACTTATATATTATATTCTCAGCCCCCGTTTATGTCAACCCTGAAATGAATAATTAACAATTTATCATATACCGGGCGAACAGGGGCAGCAGGCGGTCCGCCTCCCGGGGCGCGTATCTCGGCGACACCGCCACGGACATGAAGCCGTACGGCTCCTTGGCTTTGAACAGCGTGTGATCCGGGTAGTTTATAAAGGGCACCAGGGGCTCCCTGCCGTGCCTGTTTTCCATCAGCCGCGACACGAAGGAATTTAGGCGGATGTCCTCCCCCTCCAGTATCTCCTTCGGCACGTCGGGCAGCGAGCGGGGGTTGCGCACGTTCTCCAGCCGGTCCGTCCAGCGGAACGCCAGCGCGAACAGCAGGTAGTTGGCTTCGCTTATGTGCCCCTCACGCCTTAAGGCGTCGATGTCCGCCCGCTTTTCGGGAGGCAGCGCCAGCAGCGCATTCAGTACGTATTCGGTCTGCCCCACGCCCAGGTCCGAATGGGCGTCGACGTGGGTGACGCGAAACGGCGCGCTCAGCCGCCCCTCAAGCATCATGTCCCGCCAGAAGTCCAGCGCCCGGTCGTGGGTCTCGAATATCCTGCCGGGCACGGGACGCGCCTCATTAAGGCCGCAATTCTCCTCCAGAAAACGGCGGACCCGGGCTTCCTCCCAGGGCTCGCGGCCCGTAAGCGCGGGGCGCTCCCCCTCTTCCGCCAGCGGGCACACGTCGCTTAGGAAAAAGTCCAGGTCTATGTCAAGTACGTTCATCCGGTCTATTCGAATTCCTTCCACACGCCCGTTTCGAACATCCTGCGGTACTGGGCGTAGCGGGGATGGCTGCGCCAGGTGCCGTAGGTGGAGCTGCCCCGGGGGCGGAACAGCACTTCGCAGTTCGGGTGCGACGCAATGAAGGCTTCCCTTTCCTCGGCGGAGACCTTGGCGCCCGCGTCCCAAAGGCGTTCCAGTTTCGTGCAGCTTTCCAGGGGCTGAAGGCTCGTAAACTTAAGGTAGCTCAGGTTCAGGTCCAGCAGCTCGGGGCAGTTCGCGAGCGGGCTCAAGTCCGTTATGTAGTAGTTCATGAACAGTTCCAGGTACTCCAGGTGCTTGAGCTCGCCTATGGGGGAAATGTCCTTTATGTTGTTGTCCGCCAGGATCAGTATGCGCAGCTCGGGCATGTACCTTACGAAGCTTATGTCCGTTATGTCGTGGTGCCCCAGGTCCAGCGCCCTTAGGTTCGGCAGATACTTGAACAGCTCGCAGTCCCTGCTTTTGAGGAAGCGGGCGTCGGAGTCGGTGGACATGGTGGAAAACGCGGTGACGTCCGTGTAGATCTTGTATTTGTTGATCCTGAGTGCCCACACGAAGAACACGTCCGGGTATTTTTCCACCAGCGGGATCATCACGGCGTTGGTGAGCTCCGGGTGCCACTTGGCGATTATCTTCTTAAGGTTGGGCATGAAGGCGATCAGGTTTTCCAGGTCCTCGCTCTTTACGGGTCCGCTCACCGTATCAAGGTTAAGTTCCTCCGCGTCCACGGAAAAGAACTTGCCTTTGTAGCTGAATTCCCCGGTCATCACCGTGCCCTCGGGCAGGCCTTCATAGTATTCCCTTATCTTGTCCAGCGGCCACCACACCCGGCCTATGTCCGCTTTGGCAGGCGCCGCCTCTTCCGCGAAAGCGAATGCGGAAAGGCATATCAGCGCGGCCAGAAAAAGTGACAGCAGTTTTCTGTACATGGCATTTACCTGTTCTTCGTTAAATAATACGGACTGCCGCGGCGTTACCCGGCGGTCAGCGGTCGGCGGTCGGCAATTATTGGTCTTTCGTGCGTCGTTGGTCCGTGCGTCATCGCGAGGCTTGCGTTGCAAGCCGTGGCGATCCGTCCTTTTTATGATGGAGTAAGGATTGCCGCGTCACACACTTCGTGTGCTCCTCGCAATGACGCTTCGGGGGAAGGCTTTCCGTTCTGCTTTCCGTTCTGCTCTTATCCGCAAGACCGGCTGCGCCGGTCTGAGGATGCTTTTTTTACGAAGGACAGCTTGCCGTCCGAAAGTAAAAAAGCTTTCCTTGCGCTTTTTGCGCCCGCGAGCGGTAGTGAATAACAGCCCAGTGGGCTGTTAGAGCCGCGAGCGCCACATCGGTCGGAAAATCCGCAGATTTTCAGCAAAAAGCGTTCTTTTTTCCTGCGGGGCGTAAGGAACGGATTGCCACGCCGACATAGTCGGCTCGCAATGACGCGTAAACCGTTCTGCTCTTCGTTCTGCTCTTATCCGCAGGGGCGGCTTTGCTGCCCCGAGGATGCTTTTTTACGAAGGACAGCTTGCCGTCCGGGAGTAAAAAAGCTTTCCCTGCGCTTTTTGCGCCCGCGAGCGGTAGTGAATAACAGCCCAGTGGGCTGTTAGAGCCGCGAGCGCCACATCGGTCGGAAAATCCGCAGATTTTCAGCAAAAAGCGTTCCCTGTTTCCGCCCCGTTTTTATCAAAAACGGGGCGGAATATTTTTGATTGAAATGAATCCCCGATTCATTTCAATCAGTAAATTCCTTCCACACTCCCGTATCGAACATTTCCCTGTACTGGAAATAGCGGGGATGCTTGCGCCAGGTGCCGTAGGTGGAGCTGCCCTCGGAAAGGAACAGGCAGTCGCAGCCCGGATGCGCCTTTTTGAAGTTCTGCTTTTCGGTGTATCTCAGGCTGGTGTACACGCACCAGAAGCGCTCCAGCTTCGTGCACGCCTCCAGGGGCTTGAGCGTGTGGAACCACAGGTAGCTCAGGTTAAGGTCCAGCAGCTCGGTGCAGTTTGCAAGGGGGCTTATGTCGGATATGGGGTTCACGAACAGCTCCAGGTACTGCAGGTGCTCAAGGCTGCCTATGGGGGTTATGTCCCTCACGTTGTTGTCCACCAGTATGAGTATCCTGAGCTCGGGCAGGTATTCCAGGAAGCTTAAGTCGCCTATGTGGTGGTGCCCCAGGTCCAGCGCCTTCAGGTTCGGCGCGTATCTGAGCAGCTGGCAGTCCTCGCTGGTCAGGGTGGACGTGCGCACCTCCCCCACCTTGGTGGAGAACGCGGTCAGGTCCGTGGGCAGCTCGTAGGTCTGCAGCCTGAGCGTCCAGACGAAGGTGATCTCCGGATGCGCGTCCACGATGGGGATCATGTCCTCGTTGGTGAGCTCCGTGTGCGCTTTCAGCGTGAGCTTTTTAAGATTGGGCATAAAGGAGACCAGGCACTTGACGTCTTCGCCCGTAAGCGCGCCTTCGGCCGCGTCCAGGTCCAGCTCCTCGGCGGAGACGTCGAACCATTCGCCCAGCAGGCTGAATTCCCCCGTGAGGGGCACGTCCCCGGGCAGGGAAGCGGCAAACTCCCTTATCTGCTCCGGCGTCATGTCCGACCTGCCTATGTCGCCGGACACGGCGGACCCGATATCCGCGAGCGCGCCCGAAGACAGGCACATCAGTGCGGCCAGTAAAAGCGACAGCAGTTTTCTGTACATGGCTTTTCCCCGTTCTTCGATTCTATAATACGGATTGCCGCGGCGTCAGCCGGCGGTCAGCGGTCGATGGTCAATGGTCTTTCGTGCGGTATTGGTCTGTGCGTCATCGCGAGGCTTCCGCGACTGCGGAATGCCGTGGCGATCCGTTTCTTTTTCTGATGTGGTACGGATTGCCACAGGCGACAAGTCGCCTTCGCAATGACGCTTCGGGGGAAGGCTTTCCGTTCTGCTTTCCGTTCTGCTTTCCGTTCTGCTCTTCGTACTGCTCTTATCCGCAGGGGCGGCTTTGCTGCCCCGAGGATGCTTTTTTACGAAGGACAGCTTGCCGTCCGGGAGTAAAAAAGCTTTCCCTGCGCTTTTTGCGCTCGGAAAATCCGCAGATTTTCAGCAAAAAGCGTTCCTTAATTGTTTCCGGCGTTTGACAAACGCCGGAAACAATATTTTTGATTAAAATGCATCAGCGATGCATTTTAATCAGTAAACTCTTTCCACGTTTCCGTGTCGAACATTTCCTTGTACTGGAAGTAGCGGGGATGGCTGCGCCAGGGACCGTCCGTGGAGCCGCCCTCCTTGCGGATGTAGATCTCGATGCCGTTCGGGTGGGCGTCCCTCAGCGCCTGCACCTGCTTGGTGTAGGGAGTGTAGCCCGCAATGTCCCAGAAGCGTTCCAGCTTGGGGCAGCTGTTAAGCACCTCCACGTTCAAAAACCAGTTCCAGCTCAGGTTCACGTCCAGCAGTTCGGTGCAGTTTGCCAGGGGGGATATATCCGTGATCTTGTTCACGAACAGCTCCAGGTACTCCAGCTTCCTGCACTCGCCCACCCAGGTGATGTCGGTGATATGGTTGTCCGCCAGTATCAGTATGCGCATCTCGGGGAAGAACCTTAAAAAGCTCAGGTCCTTCAGGTGGTGGTGCCCCAGGTCCAGCGCCCTCAGTCCCGGCACGTACCTGAGTATCTCGGGATCGCCGTCCACAAGGCAGGTGTAGGGCTTGAGCCCCACCATGGTGGAAAACGCGGTGGCGTCGGAGGGGATCTCGTAGCCCTTCATGCGCACCGTCCACACGAAGGTGATCTCCGGGTGCGCGTCCACCAGGGGCGTCACGTCGTCGTTTTGGAGCTCCTTGTGCGCCTTCACTTTGAGGGTCTTAAGGTTCGGCATCACGGAGATGACGTACTCCAGGTCCGCTTTGGTGAGCGTGCCCTCCGCGGTGTCCAGGTCGATCTCCTCCGCGTCCGCGTCCCAGGTCTGCCCCAGCAGCTCAAACGTGCGCGGGGCTTCTGCCAGGCAGGCGGAAAACGCCATGCAGGCGGCCAGCAGCAAAGCGATGATCGTCTTGAACATTTCTGACTCCTTAAACGTTGAAGCGGAACAGGGTCACGTCCCCGTCCTTCATCACGTAGTCCTTGCCTTCGGAACGGATAAGCCCCTTCTCCTTGCAGGCGGCCATGGAGCCTTCCCTGACCAGGTCGTCGTAGGCCACTATCTCGGCGCGGATAAAGCCCTTTTCAAAGTCTGTGTGGATCTTGCCCGCCGCCTGGGGCGCCTTGGTGCCGTTGACTATGGTCCAGGCGCGCACTTCCTTGGGTCCGGCGGTAAGGAAGGAGATGTAGCCCAGCAGTTCGTACCCCAGCTTCACCAGCCGGTCCAGACCGCTTTTGCCTATGCCCATCTCGTCCAGGAACATCTGCTTTTCCTCCGGGTCGAGGGACGCGATCTCCTCCTCTATCTTGGCGGAGATAACCAGCACTTCGCTGCTCTCCTGTTCGGCGATCTCGCGCACCTTTTTGACCATGGGCAGCTCGTCCTGGCCTTCGCCCACGTCGTCCTCGGAGATGTTGGCGGCGTAGACCACCTTCTTGGAGGTGAGCAGCAGCCAGCTTTCCATTATCTCGCGCTGCTCCTTGTTGAGGGGCGCGGTGCGGGCGGGCTTGAGGGCGTTCAAATGCTCCAGCACGATGTTCGCGGTCTCCACTTCGTCCGCGTACTTCTTGTCGCCGTTTTTCAGCAGGTGGCTGGCCTTTTCCTGGCGCTTCTGCACGGTCTCCATGTCCGCCAGCACCAGCTCGGTCTGTATGGTCTCTATGTCGCGGGCGGGGTCGACGCTGCCGTCCACGTGGATCACGTTCTCGTCCTCAAAGCAGCGCACCACGTGCACTATGGCGTCCACCTCGCGGATGTGGGACAGGAACTTGTTGCCCAGGCCCTCGCCCCGGCTGGCGCCCTTTACCAGGCCCGCGATGTCCACGAACTCCAGAGTGGCGGGAGTGTATTTTTCGGGATTGTACATTTTGGCCAGCACGTCCAGCCTTTCGTCCGGCACCGCCACCACGCCCGTGTTGGGCTCGATGGTGCAGAAGGGATAGTTGGCCGCCTGCGCGCCCGCGTTGGTGATGGCGTTGAACAGAGTGGATTTGCCCACGTTGGGAAGCCCGACCACGCCTAATTTCATGATTTCTTGCTCCTTCTAATGATTAGTGTTCCCTGCGGAGGCGTTCCGCCGCCGCTAAACTGTTTTTGAATGTCCGCCCGGAAGACGGCTGTATGCCGCGGCATGCGGCCTCGCAATGACGCCGCAGGCGTCTCTCGCAGCTAAAAGCTGACAGCTGAAAGCTACAATAGCCTTACGTCGTTCTTCTCGCAGATAGACCGCGTCTCCTCGTCCCAGAAGCTGGACTGCACTTCGCCTATGTGGCACTTTTTGAGTATCAGCATGCAGATGCGGCTCTGGCCCAGGCCTCCGCCTATGGTGAGGGGCATGTTGCCGTTAAGCAGGTCCCTGTGGAAGGGCAGCTCCGCCCGCTCGGTGTGCCCGCTGGCCTCCAGCTGGCGCCTTAGGGACTCCTCGTCCACGCGGATGCCCATGGAGCTGATCTCAAACGCTCTGCCCAGCACCTCGTTCCACACGATGATGTCCCCGTTCAGGCTCCAGTCGTCGTAGTCCGGGGCGCGCCCGTCGTGGGGCTGGCCGCTCTTCAGGGGGCAGCCGATGTTCTCTATGAATATGGTGCCGAACCTGCGGGCGGCGGCGTCCTCCCTCTGGCGGGGCGTGAGGCCGGGATACATCTCCTCCAGCTCGAAGGCGCTTATGAATGTGACGGAGGGGTTTATGGAAGGCGTCAGCGCGGGGAACATGGCGGTGGCGGCCAGCTCCGTGGCGGCCAGGGCGCGGCAGATCACCTTTACGGTGTCCTCCAGGTATTCCCTGGTGCGCTGGGCGCGGGTGATCACCTTTTCCCAGTCCCACTGGTCCACGTATATGGAGTGCAGGTTGTCCATGTCCTCGTCCCGGCGGATGGCGTTCATGTCCGTATACAGGCCTTCGCCGGGCTTGAAGCCGTAATCCCTGAGCGCCTGGCGCTTCCACTTGGCCAGGGAGTGGACGATCTCCATGGTGGCGGCGTCCGCGTTCTTGACTCCGAAGCTCACGGGGCGCTCCACGCCGTTCAAGTTGTCGTTAAGGCCGCTGGACGCGTCCACGAACAAAGGCGCGGACACCCTCTCCAGCCCCATGGCGGAAGAGAACACCCTTTCGAAGCTGTCCTTCACGTATTTGATGGCCTTCTGGGTCTCACGGACGTCCAGCAGGCTTTTGTATCCTTCGGGAATATATGTGCCGTTCATACCTGATCCCCCAATTATAAACAGATATTTAATTATAGCACAAAACGAAGAACGCCGCAAGTATGCCCGCGTCTGTGCAATCGCGCCGGTATGTAAGGCTTGCGCTTGAAAAGGCGGCGCCGTTGTGCTATTATTTCCGCAAAGACGAACATAAAAGGAGTGGTCATATGCAGGGCGGACGCGGGCACATGGGCCGGGCAAGTTACCTGACCGACGAGGAAAAAAAGAACTCCCCCAAAGTCACCGGGGCGCTGCTCAAGCGGGTGTTTTCCTACCTTAAGCCTTACTGGAAGCAGCTGGCGCTGGTGCTGGCGTGCATCGCGGTGGCCAGCGTGTGCAGCCTGTTCCCCTCCATACTGACCGGCAGCATAGTCGACGTTCTGACGGGCAAGAGCATAGGCGGCTGGATAGGCGCGGGCGTCGCGGCGCTGGTAAGGCTGATAATCCTGTCCCTGGGGCTGCACCTCATGAGCAACCTGATAGGCGTGGGCCAGAATTACCTGAACACCTGGATCGCCCAGCACATCTCCTACGACATGCGCAACCAGATGTACCGCCACCTGCAGAAGATGAGCCAGCGCTTCTACACCTCCGCCAACCAGGGCGACATAATCACCCGCATGACCAGCGACATATCGGGCGTGGAGTCGGTGGTGACCGGCACCTTCGCCTCCATCCTGTCCAACACCATCACCCTGGTGGTGGCGGTGATCGCCATGTTCCAGAAAAACTGGATACTGGCGCTGGTGGGCCTGGTGGTGGTGCCCCTGTTCACCCTGCCCACCCGCATGGCGGGCAAGACCCGCTGGAAGCTCGCCAGCGAAGCCCAGGCGTGCAACGACGAGATAAACGGCATACTCAACGAGACGCTCTCCGTGAGCGGCCAGCTGCTGACCAAGCTGTTCGGGCGGGAAAAGGCGGAGTACCGGCGCTATGAGGAAGCCAACGGCCGCATGATAAAGCTGAACATCCGCGAAAGGATGGCGGGCCGCTGGTTCTTCATGCTGCTGAGCACCCTGACCGCCATCGGACCCATGCTGCTGTACCTGGTGGGCGGCATACTTATGATGGAGCACGGCTACGACCTGACCGTGGGCGACATCACCGTGCTGGTGGCGCTGCTGGGGCGCATGTACGGCCCCGTGAACAGCCTGCTCAACATCCAGGTGGACTGGATCCGCTCCATGGCCATGTTCACCCGCATATTCGAGTATTACGACATGAAGCCGGAGATAGACGACAAGCCCGGCGCGAAGGAGCTCACAAACGCCAAAGGCGAAGTCCGCTTCGAGCACGTGGACTTTTCCTACGACGGCAAGCGGGACATACTTAAGGACATTTCCTTTGAGCTCAAAAGCGGCGACTGCATCGCGATCGTCGGCCCCAGCGGAAGCGGCAAGAGCACCATAGTCAACCTGATCCCCCGCCTGTGGGACGTGTGCGGCGGCTCGGTCAAGTTCGACGGCGGCGACGTAAGGGACTACACCCTGGCCTCCTTAAGGGACGAGATCGGCGTGGTGACCCAGGAGACCTACCTGTTCAACGGCACCATACGCGACAACCTGAGCTACGCCAAGCCCGGCGCCACCGAGGAGGAGATGGTGGAAGCCTGCAAAAAGGCGAATATCTACGACTTCATTAAGAACCAGCCCGACGGACTGGACACCATGGTGGGCAACCGCGGGCTCAAGCTCTCCGGCGGCGAAAAGCAGCGCATCTCCATCGCCCGCGTGCTGCTCAAGGACCCCGCCCTGCTGATATTCGACGAAGCCACCTCCGCGCTGGACTCCATAAGTGAAGCCGCCATACAGGCCGCCATCAACCCGCTTATCGAGGAGCGCACCAGCATACTCATCGCCCACCGCCTGTCCACCATTCTGGCCGCGGACGAGATACTGGTGGTCCGGGACGGGCGGATCGTCGAACGCGGAAAGCACAGCGACCTCGTGCACGCGGGCGGCACGTATCAGGAGCTGTACGAGACGCAGTTCAGCAAGGCTGACGCTTAACCACATTTGCCGCGTCATTGTGAGGCTTGCCTCGCAATGACGCTGCGCGGACGATGATCGCGACTGCATGAAAAAACCGCCTTTCGGGCGGTTTTTCTTATTCGGCGGCGCGTCAGCCGGGTTGCTTTGTCCGCTGCATAGCGGACGACCAATGACTAATGACCAACGACGGCGGCGAAGCCGCTCTGACAGCTAAAAGCTAACAGCTAACAGCTATCAACCCCTCACTTCGCCTTCAGCCCCTGCTGCTTCATCCACACCCGCATCACGAGACTGTGGGGCAGCAGTTTGACCAGCAGCCTCTGTCCCTTCGCGGTAAAGCCGTACACGCTCACTTCCCTGCGCTTTTTCGCGTCCTTCCAGGTTTGTGCGACTATGTCCTCGGGCCTGTACATCACGGCATACTTCTTTACCACGCTGTTTTCGCTCACCGCGCGCTCGAAAAACGCGGTCTTCGTCCAGAACGGGCACACCGCCATCACGTCGACGTCCTTAAGCTCGCGGTTGAGGGCGCGGCTGTAGCTGAGCACGAACGCCTTTGTGGCGCCGTACACGGCGATGTATGGTATAGGCTGGAACGCCGCCATGGAGGCGATGTTGATGATAAGCCCGCCCTTCGCCATATACGGGACGCACAGCTGATTCAGGGCGATCAGCGCCCGGCAGTTAAGGTCCACCATGCCCAGGTTGTCGTTAAGCGGGACGTCCGTGACCGCGTCGAACTTGCCGTAGCCCGCCGCGTTTATCAGCAGCCCCACCTGCGGCTTTTCCGCTTCCAGCAGGCGGGAAAACTCCTCCGCCGCCTCCGGCTTTGCCAGGTCCAGCGCCACGGGCTTTACGGGATAGGGGCAGGCCAGTTTTTCCAGCGCTTCCTTCCTGCGCGCCGCCGCCCACACCTCGTCGAACACGCCGTACTCGTTAAGCGTCTCGACGAACCTTTTGCCCATGCCGGACGACGCCCCGGTGATTATCGCCATGTTTTTCATGCTTTTCCTCATAAAACGCCCGCCCGCGCAGTTTCCGCGGACGGGCATATGTTTTGTATTTTTAGCCTTCGATGACGGCCTTGATGCGGCGCACGCCTGCGGAGGAAGACTCCTCTTTCAGTATCCTGAAGCTCTTGAGCTCGGAGGTGTTGCCCGCGTGGGGGCCGGAGCAGATCTCCTTGGAGTAGCTGCCCATGGTGTACACCCGGACCCTCTCGCCGTACTTGCTCTCGAACAGGCCGATGGCGCCCTGCGCCTTGGCTTCGGGCACGGTCATCTCCTCGCAGGAGATGGGCGCGGCGGCCTTGATCCACTCGTTTACCAGGCCTTCGACTTCCTTTATCTCTTCGGGGGTCATCTTCCTGCCGAAGGAGAAGTCGAACCTCAGGCGCTCGGTGGTGATGTTGGAGCCCTTCTGGGCCACTTCGTCGCCCAGCACCTTCCTGAGCGCGGCGTGGAGCAGGTGGGTGGCGGTGTGGAGCTTGACGGTCTTGTCCTGGTGGTCGGCCATGCCGGAAGCGAACTTCTGCTCGGCGCCGGCGTGGGATGCCTGCTGGTGCTGCTTGAAGCGCTCGTTGAAGCCCTCTTCGTCCACCTTAAGGCCCTTTTCCGCCGCGAGTTCCACGGTGATCTCGATGGGGAAGCCGTAGGTGTCGTAAAGCTTGAAGGCGCTGCGTCCGTCGATCATCTCAAGGCCCGCAAGGAACTTTTCGCACTCGGTTTTGAGCTCGGGCGCATTTTCTCCCTGTTTGAGCTGCTCGATAAGGGGCAGAAATTCCGGGCGGGGCGGCAGCTGCTTTAGGGCGGCGGCGATGGCTTCGGAGGCGTCTTCTTTGGCATTCAGCTTCTCCAGCACGGGAGCGACGGCGCCCTTCTGGCGGGCGATGTTGCCTATCAGCTTGTCGAACTCCTTCATGCCCTGCTTGAGCGTCTTCTGGAAGCGCTCCTCCTCCAGCAGCAGCTGGGTCTTTATGAACTCGCTGTTGCGGGTGAGCTCGGGATACACGTCCCTGTACTGATCCACTATGACCTCGGCGAGAAGGGCGGTGAAGCCTTCGGGCATGTCCAGCTTCATGCCGTGGCGCACGCTGCGGCGGATGAGGCGCCTTAACACGTAGCCCTGGTCCACGTTGGAGGGGGTGATGCCCCTGTCGTCGCCGATTATCATGGTGGCGGTGCGCATATGGTCGGCGATGATGCGGAAGGAGCGGGTGTATTCGTCGTTGTCGGCGTACTTTTTGCCGCTCAGTTCCTCGATCTTCGCGATTATGCCGCTGAACAGGTCGGTCTCGTACACGGTCTTCGCGCCCAGCAGCACGCCGATGGTGCGCTCAAGACCCATGCCGGTGTCCACGTTCTTCTGCTCCAGGGGCGGGAAAGAGCCGTCCGCCTGCTTGTTGTACTGCATGAACACGTCGTTCCAGATCTCCAGGTACCTGCCGCAGGAACACGCGGGAGAGCACTCGGGAGAGCAGGGCGGCACGTCCTTGATTATGAACATCTCGGTGTCGGGGCCGCAGGGGCCGGTGGTGCCGGCGGGTCCCCACCAGTTGTGTTTGGCGCCCAGGTAGAAGATGTGGTCTTCCTTTACGCCGCACTCTTTCCAGTAGGACGCGGCCTCTTCGTCGCGGGGCGCCTTGTCGTCGCCCGCGAACACGGTGAAGGCCAGTTTGTCCTTGTCCAGGCCCAGGTACTCGGGGCTGGTCAGGAACTCCCAGCTCCAGGAGATGGCTTCCTTCTTGAAGTAGTCGCCCAGGGACCAGTTGCCCAGCATCTCGAAGAAGGTGCAGTGGCTGGCGTCGCCCACTTCGTCGATGTCGCCGGTGCGGATGCACTTCTGCACGTCCGTCAGGCGGGTGCCCATGGGGTGCTTCGCGCCCAGCAGGTAGGGCACCAGGGGATGCATGCCCGCGGTGGTGAACAGCACGGTGGGGTCGTTCTCCGGTATGACGGAGGCGGAGGGGATCACCTTGTGGCCCTTGCTCTCGAAGAATTTGAGGTACATGCGGCGCAGGTCGGCCGCGGACTTGATGTTGGAATTCATGTATTATAGTCCTTTCGGAGAATTTGTACGTGTTTCGGGCGTTACACTTCCCTGCGGCCCTCGAAGGCGCGCAGAAGCGTGATCTCGTCCGTGTACTCCAGTTCGCCCCCCACCGGCACGCCGTGGGCGATGCGGGTCACCTTTATGCCCATGGGCTTGATCAGCCGGCTTATGTACGATGCGGTGGCTTCGCCCTCCACGTCCGGGTTGGTGGCGAGCACCACCTCCTTGACCTCTCCCGAAGCCAGGCGACTCATCAGCTCGCGGATGCGTATGTCGTCCGGACCGATGCCGTCCATGGGCGAGATCACGCCCCCCAGCACGTGGTACAGGCCGTTATAGTCCCTCACCCGCTCCAGGGCGTTCACGTCCCGGGCGTCCCTGACCACGCAGATGATGCTTCTGTCACGGGAATCGTCGCCGCACACGGAGCAGATCTCCCGGTCGGTCAGGTTATAGCACACGGGGCACAGGTGCACGTTCTTCTTGCCGTTGTATATGGCCACGGCAAGCTCGCGGACCTGCTCCTCGGGCATGCCCACGATGTGGAACGCCAGGCGCTGCGCCGTCTTTTTGCCTATGCCGGGCAGGCGGGACAGCTCGTTGGCGAGTTTGTCTATGGACTCGATGCCCGCCATTAAAACAGCCCCGGCATGCTCAGCCCGCCGGTCAGGCGGCCCATTTCGCTCTCAACGGCCTCGTCGGCGGCCTTGATGGCCTCGTTGACCGCGGCCATTATCATGTCCTGCAGCATATCCACGTCGTCGGGATCCACCGCTTCGGGCTTGATGGTCAGCGCCGCCAGCTGCTTTTTGCCGGTCACTTTCGCGGTGACCATGCCGCCGCCCGCGGACGCCTCGAACTCGCGCGCCTCCAGCTCCTGCTGCTTTTCGGTCATCTGCTGCTGCAGCTTCTGGGCCTGACGGGCCAGATTCTGAAGATTGCCTCCCATGCCCATGCCGGGAAAACCGCCGTGCTTCGCCATAGTATCTTCCTCCGTTTTTTATGCTCTTATGGTCTGGTAAATGGTTTTGATCGCCTTTTCGTAATCGTCGTCGTGCACGCCCAGTATCAGGTTAAGGCGCCCCGCGCCCTGGTTGATGGTGGAGATGGTTATCCCCTGCGCGCCCACCGCCGCCAGTATCCTTACGGTCATGTTTTCGCTCTCGGGCACGTTTTCGCCCACCACCGTTATCATGCTCAGGCCCTCCGTCACGTGGAGTATGTCGGGAGCGAGCACCCGGCGGATGTCGCCCAGGATCTCCTTTTTGCGGGGCCTGAGCAGGTCGCTCCTAATGACGATGGATATGGTGTCGATGCCGTTTAAGCACTGCTCGAAGGGCAGGCGGCGCGCCTTGAACAGCTCGAGCAGCGTTGCCATGAAGCCCGCGCCGTCGGATACGAACTGCTTTTCCACCTGCAGCACGCTTAAGCCCTTCCTGCCCGCCACGCCCGTCACCGCCTGCCTGCCCGCGTCAAGGCGGGACACGGGCACTATCAGCGTGCCTTCGTCTTCGGGGCAGTTGGTGTTGAGTATCCTGATGGGGATGCCCGCTTCCCTTACGGGACGGGCGGCGTCGGCGTGCATGACGCTGGCGCCCATGTAGGACAGTATGCGCAGCTCGCGGTAGCTTAAGTTCCTTACGGTCTCGGGCTTTTCGACCACACGGGGGTCCGCCGCCAGCAGGCCGTTCACGTCCGTCCAGTTTTCGTACTGCTCCGCGCCCACAGCGGCGGCCACCAGCGCGCCGGTTATGTCGCTGCCGCCCCTTGAGAAGGTCTTTATGCCGCCCGTGGGGGTGGAGCCGTAAAAGCCGGGGATCACCGCGCCGTCAAGGCCGCTAAGCGCCCTGCCCAGGGACTTTAAGGTCTTTTCGCTGTCCAGGCTGCCGTCCCGGTCGAAAAACACGTGGCGGGCGGGGTCGACGAATTTCCTTCCCAGGTACAGGCTCATGAGCTTGCCGCTTAAATACTCGCCGCGGCTCATGCAGTAGTCCCTGTCGGGGCACGCGACGAGCGCGGATACGATCTGCCCGGCTTCCTTTTCGGCGTCGAAGTCCAGCCCGAGCTCTTTGGCGATGGCGGCGTAGCGCTGGGTGACGGGCTTCATCGCGATCGATACGCGTCCTCCCTTAAGCGCCCGCTGCCACACTTCCTCCAGCATGTCGGTGATCTTGATGTCGCCCGAATAGCGCTTGCCGGGGGCGGACACCACCACGAACCTCCTGCGGGGGTCGCTTTCGATGATGTCCCTGACTTTTTTGAACTGGACCGCGTCCGCCAGGGACGTGCCGCCGAATTTCACGCAGACCATATGTTATCCTTTGCTGAGGTTATTTCGTTCTGTTCCCGGGGCGGAAGCGGGTCCTGACCGCCCGCGTCCCCGTTTCGGTGACGATACACATCTTATAATTATATCATTATTTTATTGCCTTTTCAAGTAATAGCGCCGCCGTAATATAAGTTTAATCATTGACGCCGCCGTTTCCCGCCGTCCACACGCTGCTGCCCGCCTTTTTCATGCTGTCCAGCGCGCTTCTGAGCTGCCTAAGCACCTCGGGCGGCGCCTGCCCTTCCAGGCTCTGGTCCGCCCGGCACGCCCCCCAGCTCCTCGCAGGCGTGCCTAAGCGCCACGTAGACGTACTTTACTCCCCCGCCGCCTTTCTGGTACGCGGCGTAATACCTGTCCACCCACAGGGTGCTGTCCCGCCCCTTCGCGATTATGGGCACGGGTATTTTCGCAAAATAATTGCGATACAGCTCCCTGTCCGTCACCGCCCGCGCGCCCGTAAAGCGGCTTAGCCTGTCCGCGAGCCGCCTAAGTTCCCTGATGCCGAGATTCCCCATATCCTTCTGCCTCCATCACGTCTTCCAGCTGCTTTAGCGCCGCCTTCGCGCGGCCGTACACCCCCTGCTTGCTCATGCCCAGGGCGCACCTGAGCGTCTTTATTTCGTCCCCGCCTATCAGCACGCCGCTGAGCAGCGCGCCGTTCACCGGGTCGCCGATCGCTTCCAGCAGCGTTTTACCCGGGCGGTCTCGCCCGCATACTCCCTTTCCGCACTGTCAAGCTCGGTTTTGCAGTCCGCAAGATCCGCCAAAACCGCCCCCATGTCCGCCTTTCCGTGCCCCGGGGCGGCGCTTATGCGGCTCACACCGCCCTCCGCCTTCGCCCTGCGCGCGTAATACCTCGCCCGGGCGGCGGCAAGGCGCAGGCGCTTTTGGTCCAGGCTGCGCTTTAAAACAGCCGCTTTCGGATACTCCGTGCCTATCTTCATCTTTTCACCTCCGACTCCATACCTGCGTAAGCTGTGCGGCTTACGTTTATTTCACAAAACAACAGTTGACTTGATCCAAGCGCAACTGTATAATACATGTCGCAGGTTTTTTGCGACTTGCGCATTATACCGCAATTCACTTGTGATGCACAAGCGGGCAAAACCGAAAATATTTTGCGATATTATTGTGGGATATACACAAAGGGGGCGGCGGCGCCTCCCGGGAGGAGACAGATGAAATTCGGCGAAAAACTGCGCTGCCAGCGCACGCGCATGGGCTACACCCAGGAGCAGTTAAGCGAAATGCTGGGCCTTAGCAAGCGCACGGTGGAAGGCTACGAGGCGTGCCGGTTCTACCCCAAGAAGCGGGAGGTCTACGACCGCCTGAGCGGCATATTCGGCGTGGAGCGCAACTACTTCCTGACGGAAGACGATCCTGCCCTGCCCGACTCCGCCTCCGAAGCCGAGAAGGTGCTCGACCGGGTCCGGGCGCTGTACGCGGGCGGCAGCCTCTCCCCCCGGGACGAGGACGAGCTCGCCAGCGCGCTGATGGACGCCTACTTTATCGCCCGCCGGCGCAGGGAAGGGGGCAAAAAGTGATGTTCGAGCTCAAAAGCCGCTTTTCTCCCCGGGGCGACCAGCCCGAGGCCATCGAAAAACTGGTGAAGGGCGTCGAAAGCGGCATGAAAAACCAGGTGCTGCTGGGCGTGACCGGTTCGGGCAAGACCTTCACCATGGCAAACGTGATAAAACAGCTGCAGCGCCCCGCGCTGGTGATCGCCCACAACAAGACCCTGGCGGCGCAGCTGGCGGCGGAATTCAAGGAGTTCTTCCCCGACTCCGCCGTGGGCTACTTCGTGTCGTATTACGACTACTACCAGCCCGAGGCGTACATCCCCGCCACGGACACCTACATAGAAAAGGACTCCTCCATCAACGACGAAATCGACCGCATGCGCCACTCCGCCACCTCCTGGCTCTCCGAGAGGCGGGACGTGATAATCGTGGCGTCGGTGTCCTGCATCTACGGCATGGGCGACCCCGAGGAGTACCGCTCCCAGTCCATAAGCCTGAGGGAGGGCCAGAGGATAGACCGCGACGAGCTGATCCGCCGCCTGGTGGACATCCAGTACGAGCGCAACGACTTCGAGCCCAAGCGGGGCAGCTTCCGCGTGAAGGGCGAGACGGTGGAGATCGTGCCCGCCTCCCAGTTCGACAAGACCGTGCGGATCGAGTTTTTCGGGGACGAGATAGAGCGCATCAGCCACGCCGACGCGCTCACGGGCAAGACGGTCACGCTCTTAAACCACGTGATCCTCTACCCCGCCACCAACTACGTGACCTCCTCCGAAAAACTGCGCCTGGGCCTTGAGATGATAGAAAACGACCTGCCCGTCGAGGCTGGTGAGCTGGAAAACAACGGCCGCCTGCTGGAGGCGCAGCGCCTAAGGCAGCGCACCACCTACGACCTTGAGATGCTCAGGGAGATCGGCTTTGTCAACGGCATAGAAAACTACTCCCGCTACTTCGACGGGCGGCAGCCGGGCGAGCCGCCGTTCACCCTATTGGACTACTTCCCCCGTGACTACGTGGTGTTCATTGACGAGAGCCACGTGACCATCCCCCAGATCCGCGCCATGTACAACGGCGACTTCGCGCGCAAGAGCACCCTGGTGGAGTTCGGCTTCCGCATGAAGAGCGCCTTCGACAACCGTCCGCTCAAGTTCTACGAGTTCGAGCAGCGCATCGGGCAGACCATCTATGTGTCCGCCACCCCCGGTCCCTACGAAAGGGAGCGGGCGGAGCAGGTGGTGGAGCAGCTGATCCGCCCCACCGGGCTCATAGACCCCGAGATCATCGTGCGCCCCGCCGCCTACCAGGTGGATGACCTGCTGGGCGAACTGCGCCTGGTGGCGGAAAAGGGGGGCAGGGCGCTGGTCACCACGCTTACCAAGCGCACCGCCGAAAGCCTCACCGAATACCTGCGGGACATGGGCGTGAAGGTGGAGTACATGCACTCCGATGTGGAAACGCTGGATCGCATAGAGCTGCTTAAGAACCTAAGACAGGGCGTTTTTGACGTCCTGGTGGGAATAAACCTGCTTAGAGAGGGTCTGGACCTGCCCGAAGTGGAACTGGTCGCCATCCTGGACGCGGACAAGGAGGGCTTCCTGCGCAGCGAGACCAGCCTGGTGCAGACCATTGGCCGCGCCGCCCGCAACGTGGACGGGCGCGTGATAATGTACGCGGACAGCGTCACCCCCTCCATGCAGTTCGCGATAGACGAGACCAACCGCCGCCGCGAGATACAGAGCCGCTACAACCAGGAGCACGGCATAAAGCCCGAGAGCGTGAAGGCCGCGATAAAGGAGGCGCTGAGCGTGTCCCGCAAGGCGGATGCTTCCGCCGACGCGCCCATGGACGAGGAGGAAAAGCAGGTGGCTATCGGGCGCCTGAACGAGATGATGCTGGAAGCCGCCTCCCAGCTCGACTTCGAGAAAGCCGCCCGCCTCAGGGACCGCATGCTGGAACTGCAGGGCGCCGCCCCCATGGCTACCAACGAAAAGAGCCGCCGCGCCCGCCGGAAACGGCGCTCGTGACGACGGGTCATTGGTCGTTGGTCATTGGTCATTGGTCATTGGTCGCCTGCGCAGGCGCAGGCA
This sequence comes from Clostridiales bacterium, assembly GCA_024683475.1. Classification (GTDB taxonomy): domain Bacteria; phylum Bacillota; class Clostridia; order Christensenellales; family Aristaeellaceae; genus RUG14130. Next base: position 81,033 of record JAIKYG010000012.1, read on the forward strand.
AAAAGTGTGAGCTGACGCAACAGCAGATAAATATCGGGAAGAGGCTGATTGTCAGGCGTCATCGGTCATTGGTCGTTGGTCATTGGTCGTTGGTCGCCTGCGCAGGCGCAGGCAAAAAGTGTGAGCTGACGCAACAGCAGATAAACATCGGGAAGAGGCTGATATGAAAAGCTTTAAAGAACTGAGAGTATGGAACGAAAGCATGGATCTGGTCTGCTCGGTATATTCTTTGACAAAGCTCCTGCCGAAGGAAGAGCTGTACTCACTTTCGGATCAGATGCGCCGCGCGGCAGTGTCTATACCGTCCAACATAGCCGAAGGCAACAGCCGGGCAGGCGCGAAGGAACGCTTACGCTACCTGAACATCGCGATGGGTTCCGTATCCGAGCTGGAAACTCAGCTGATACTGTGCGCCAGGATAGGATACCTTTCCCCGGAACAGATACAGGAAACGGTGCAAAACTGCGAAAAGATCGCCCGTATGCTGGTCTCTTTCGCAGACACCATAAGTTCATCTCCGCAATACTGAACCGAGCCGCTCCCGGCTAACTTTGTCCGCCAACGGCGGACGACCAATGACCAATGACCAACGACTTCGGCTCCTGCCCGCCGACCAGCGACCGTTCACCGCTGCGCAAGCGACACATAATCCCGGCAAAGATAAGTTCGTCTCCGCAATACTGAACCGGGCCGTTCCCGGCTAACTTTGTCCGCCAACGGCGGACGACCAATGACCAATGACCAACGACTTCGGACGCGGCGGCGTCTGCCGCCGCTCTCACAGCTAACAGCTAACAGCTAACAGCTGACGGTGTCTCTCCCCATTTTCCTACCACGAAAGGACCTCATATATGGACAAATTCATCACCTGCAGGGGCGTAAGGGTAAACAACCTGAAAAATATCGACGTGAAGATACCCCGCGACAAGTTCACGGTCATCACCGGGCTGTCCGGCTCGGGCAAGAGCTCCCTGGCGTTCGACACCATCTTCGCCGAGGGGCAGCGCCGGTACGTGGAGAGCCTGTCCTCCTACGCCCGCCAGTTCCTGGGCCAGATGGACAAGCCGGACGTGGACTCCATCGACGGGCTCTCCCCCGCCATATCCATCGACCAGAAGACCACCGCCCGCTCCCCCCGCTCCACCGTGGGCACGGTCACGGAGATCCACGACTACCTGCGCCTGCTGTTTTCCCGCGCGGGCACTCCCCACTGCCCCAAGTGCGGGCGGGTGATAAAGCGGGTGAGCGTGGACGAGATCACTTCCCGCATCATGGAGCAGCCCGAGGGCAGCCGCCTGGTGCTTTTGGCGCCGGTGGTCAGGGGGCGCAAGGGCGAGTACGCGAAGCTGCTGGAGGACAGCCTTAAAAAGGGCTTCGTGCGCTGCCGGATAGACGGCATAATGTATGAATTAAGCGAAACTCCGCCCCTGGACAAGAACAAAAAGCACGACATAGAGATAGTGGTGGACCGCCTGGTGCTGAGGGAGGGCGTGCTCTCCCGCCTGAGCGACAGCGTGGAGACCGCGCTGAAACTGGGCGGCGGGCTGTGCCTGGCGGCGTTCGTGGACGGGGAGGAGATCCTGTTCTCCATGAACTACGCCTGCCCCGACTGCGGCATCTCCATAGAGGAGCTCTCCCCCCGCATGTTCTCCTTCAACAACCCCTACGGCGCGTGCCCCGTGTGCGGCGGGCTGGGCTACCTGACCACCGTGGACATAAACAGCGTGATCCCGGACCCGGACAAGTCCTTAAACGAGGGCGCGATACGCGTGAGCGGCTGGGACAGCGGCGAGGGCGGCGGCCAGATGGCGCGCATGTACCTGGAAGGGCTGGCCAGGCATTACGGCTTTTCCATGGACGCGCCGGTAAAGACGCTCGACAAGACCCAGCTGGACGCGATCCTGTACGGCACCAAGGGCGAAAAGATCAACTGCGAGTACGAGCGGGACGGGCGCAGGGGCAGCTTCAACGTCCCCTTCGAGGGCATAGTCACCAACCTGGAGCGCCGCTTCCGCGAGACGGACAGCGACTTCAGCCGCGAGGGCATAAGCGAGTACATGAGCGAGACCCCCTGCCCGGAGTGCGGCGGCAGGCGCTTAAAGCCCGAGGCGCTCGCGGTCACCGTGGGCGGCAGGTCCATCGCGGACGTGAGCGACCTGTCCATACGCGACAGCCTGGGCTTCTTCGAGAACCTGTCCCTGCCCCAGAGGGAGAGCTTTATCGCCCGCCCCATACTCAGAGAAGTCACCTCGCGCCTCAGCTTCCTTAAGGACGTGGGGCTCGAGTACCTCACCCTCTCCCGCGGCGCGGCCACCCTGTCCGGCGGCGAGGCGCAGCGCATCCGCCTGGCCACCCAGATCGGCAGCGGGCTGGTGGGCGTGGTGTACATACTGGACGAGCCCTCCATCGGCCTGCACATGCGGGACAGCGAAAAGCTGCTGAAGACCCTGAGGAAGCTGCAGGCGCTGGGCAACACGCTTATAGTCGTGGAGCACGACACCGCCACCATGCGCGCGGCGGACTACCTGGTGGACATCGGCCCCGGCGCGGGCAGCCGCGGGGGCTATCTGGTGGCCTGCGGCACGCCCGAAGAGGTGATGAAAGTAAACGAGTCCGTGACGGGCCAGTTCCTGTCCGGAAAGCGCAGCGTGCCCATGCCCGCGGCAAGGCGCGCCCCCAGGGGCTTCATAACCGTCAAAAACCCCCGCGCCCACAACCTTAAGGGCATGGACGTAAACTTCCCCCTGGGCGTGTTCACCTGCGTCACGGGCGTGAGCGGCTCGGGCAAGAGCAGCCTGGTGAACGACATACTCTTCAAGGCGCTCTCCCGCGACCTGAACCGCTCCCACGAGCGCCCCGGCAGGTTCGACGGCATAGAGGGGCTGAGCCGGCTGGACAAGGTGATCTCCATCGACCAGAGCCCCATAGGCCGCTCCCCCCGCAGCAATCCCGCCACTTACACCGGGCTGTTCGACCTGATCCGCGAGCTGTACGCCTCCACCGCCGACGCCCGCGCCCGGGGCTACAAGTCCAGCCGCTTCTCCTTCAACGTCAAGGGCGGCAGGTGCGAAAGCTGTTCCGGCGACGGCGTGATAAAGATAGAGATGCACTTCATGCCCGACCTGTACGTGCCCTGCGAGGTGTGCGGCGGGCGGCGCTACAACCGCGAGACGCTGGAAGTCAAGTACCGCGGCAAGAGCATCCACGAGGTGCTGGAGATGACCTGCGAAGAGGCGCTCAGTTTCTTCGACGCGCTGCCCAAGCTCAGGAACAAGCTGCAGACCATGGTGGACGTGGGCCTGGGCTACGTCAAGCTCGGCCAGCCCGCGACGCAGCTCTCGGGCGGCGAAGCGCAGAGGGTCAAGCTGGCCAGCGAACTCTCCCGCAAGGCCACGGGGCGCACCCTGTACGTGCTGGACGAGCCCACCACCGGCCTGCATCCCGCGGACGTGGAAAGGCTGAACGAAGTGCTGCTGCGCCTGGTGGACGCGGGCAACACCCTGGTCATAATCGAGCACAACCCGGACGTGATCAAGTGCGCGGACTGGATAATCGACATGGGCCCCGAGGGCGGGGACATGGGCGGCAGCGTGGTCGCCTGCGGCACTCCCGAACAGGTCGCCGCCTGCGACGCCAGCTACACCGGCCGGTTTCTGAAGGAGATACTGAAGGGCTGACGGCGGCGAAGCCGCCCTCCACATTTAACAAACTCTTAACCCCCGCTTGACTCTGCTTGCCTTTTTGGGCTTTTGGAAGTGGTATAATAGTATCATCAAAAATCATGAACGGCGCGTTCGCACTTGGGTGCGGGCGCGTTTTTTATGCCGTCACCGAAAGGAGAAAACCCATGCCGATTTACCGAGGATCCCACGAAAACAACTTCGTCG
>JAIKYG010000054.1:0-4261 GCA_024683475.1 Clostridiales bacterium
GGATGGGCGGCGCAGTAGCTCGCGTCCTGCGCGGAAGTGAACCAGGCGTGCAGGCGCATCCCGCGCGCGTGCGCGGCCCGCACGGCTTCCTCCAGCAGGTCGCGCCCTTCGTCCATGGCGGGCGCCTCCTCCGACCGGAACGCGCAGCGTCCGCTCAGGCCTTTGGTCAGAAAATAAACGTCCGTCGCCCCGATCAGCGCGCAATCGTCAAAGGCTTTATCCGCGCCGGACGCCTTCAGGCTGTCCGCCCACATCCACAAGCCAGGCATGAAAGCCTCTCCTTTCGTCCTGCTCACGCCGAGATCACCGGGGGCTTGAAGCGCACGGTGACGATGTACTGTTTTTCTCCCTTCGTCCACGCCCCGTAGGTGGTGGCGGCGACGGTGCCGTCCGGCAGCACCAGCACACCCGGATACGCGCAGTCGCAGCCGTCATGGTTCTTCATCAGGCGCACGCGGTACTCGCCCTCCCGCCCGCAAGCGATGTCCTCATAGGTGCCGACCCAGCCGCACCAGTCGCCGCGCGTGGGCGATTCGTGGCACATATCCCGGAAGGAGACGAACAGACGCCCGTCCTTCAGGCGGCGGATCGTATGGCGGTCCCCGGTCAGCGCGCCGGGCAGCTCGCGCGGCTTGCTCCAGTTCAGGCCGTTGTCGTCCGAAAACGTCACGAACGAGTTGTATCTGCGGGAGTTCTCCCTCAGCAGCATGGCCAGCTGTTTCCCATCCGGCGAGCGCACCACGCCGGGTTCGCACAGGCTCGCGCTTTCATGGCTGCACACCACCCTGAGGTCTCCCCAGCTCAGTCCGCCGTCCCGGCTGCGCACACTGTAGACCGTGAAGCGGCCGCGCCTGTCGGCGGAGCCCTCCACATCCGAAACGGTCGTAAAGCGCTTGACCCACCGCGTCCCTGGGACGCTTTCCGCTTTTTTCGAGGAATTCCACACGCTGTAGGGCACCCATCCGCCCTTTCCGTCGGTGGCGGAATACACGATGCGCGAAGCGGCGTCTGGGCCCTCCCCCGTCACGTAGACTTCGGTCAGGTCGGTTCCGTCGGGCTTAATGAAGCGCCCGTCGTCGTGGAAGAAGGCCAGGTATTCGCCCTTGCCCACCTCCGTTAAGTCGGCCATCGCCACGATGCCGCCGAAATCGCCGATGGGCTCCAGCTCGCTCCAGTTCTCCCCTTCGTCTTCGGAATGGGCCATGCGGATCGGGTAGAGGCCGGAAAACAGGATCAGGTGTTTTTTCCCGTCCGGCCCGACCGTGCGGTAGAGCGTTGGAACCTCCAGCGACGTAGCCCAGGACGCGGGCACCGGCAGGCGCTCGCCCCAGGTCTTTCCGCCGTCGGGGCTTTTCTTCATCACGATAGGGCCGCGCCCGTGGCTCTTGGGATAGACCGCGATGATCGTCCGGCCGTCGTCCAGCAAAGCGGTGGTCGGGTGTCCAAGATACTGCCCTTCTTCCCTGTCCACCACGCTTTGGCGGAAGGTATCGTTTGCCAGATCCAGCAGCGGGATCGTGTAACCTCTCAGCATACAGGCACCTCCTTCGGTACAGCGCGCGCCAGGGCTCTATTGCTCCCGCGAAAGCGCGCTTTCAAACGCCTTCAGAACGGTCTTTGCGTCATAAGGCCCGTTCTCTCCGGTGCGCAGTTCAAACAGCAGCGGCCCCCGGTAGCCCGCCTCGCACAGCCGGGTGACGACCAGGCGCCACGGCACGATGCCCTTCCCAGGCAGGCGGTGCCTCTCGTCGATGCCGTCGTAATCGGACAGATGGGTCGAGATCACGCGGTCGGCCAGGGCGTCCAGAAACGACGCGTGGCTTTCACCCAGCAGGTGGTTCACGTCAAAAACGATGGGCACGTTGCCCGCCGCCTCGCTCATCGCCAGCGTCTCCTCCGAGCTGTTGGCCAGGCAGGAGCGCGGCAGGTTTTCCAGCGCGATCCTCGCGCCGCAGCGCGCCGCGTGCGCGTCGAGTTCCCTGAGGCTCAGGATGGACCGGGCGATGCGCAGCGCCCGATCCTCCGGCTTCACCGGCTCCAAACAGCCGTGCAGCACGTATACCTTCGGCTTCCAGGCGCTCGTGATGTCGATCAGGCGCTTGAGCGAGGCGCAGACCTCCGCGCGCTCGCCGGACAGCACGTGCGCGATGTCCCAGCCCGGCCCGAAGGGCAGGTGCACGCTCCAAGGGCGCAGGTGGTTTTCATACAGCTTTGCCAGCCGCGCTTCCTGGCGTTCGGCCAGCTTTTCCTCCCGTCCCCGTTCCGCTCTTAGCGCGCCGAGCCTCACCGTTTCGGGATCGCGAGAGTCCATGCCGTCCAATCTGACCGCGTCCGGCAGGCAGGCGGGAATCCCGATTTCGAAATGCGTAAAACCCGCGTCGATAAAGCCCTGCATCGCCTCCGGGGAATGGGCGACGCTCAGCCCCAGCGGGAGCTCGTAAGACAGGATCTTCATGGCATGCGCTCCTTTCGTCGTTCGCTGATCAAGAACAGCGCAAAGCCATTATACACCCGGACGCCGTTTGTAGCAACCACAAAATAACGCGGCGCGGATTCATGATTATAACCAGCATGAAGCCACGCCGCGCAAGCCTTTTGCCGCAAAGCGGCGTTACCTTATCTCAAAATAGCAGAACATGCCGTGCCCGTTTTCAACCGCTTCCTTCAGCGATTCAATAAAGTCGCTGATTATTTTGCCAAAACCTCCGAAGTGGACTGGTATGGAAAACCTGAGTGGTTTTGGTGACCATATGCATACCAGTCTTTTGTTGTGATCAGGCTATGTTCGCCTGTTGGTGCTGTAGCCTATAGGCTACAGGGCTCATGTAGCCCAGTGTGCTGTGCAGACATTTCCGGTTATAGAATATTTCGACGTAATAAAAGATATTCCTGCTTAGCGCACTCATTCCGTCGTATTCTTTTCTCAAAATGTACTCTTTCTTCATGCTCGCGAAAAAGCTCTCCACACAGCTGTTGTCGTACGGATAGCCCGGCTTGCTCATGCTGCCTTTGATCCCGTATTCTTCCAGCAGCTGCCGATACATCCGGCTGCTGTATTGACTTCCTCTGTCGCTGTGGAAAACCAGAGATTTCGGTTTTCCGTTCCGCGCGACCGCATTCATCAGCGCCCTGCAGGCAAGCTCAGCGTTCATCTTCCTGCTGACCGCATATCCGATCACTTCCCGGTTATACAAGTCCATTACGATCACCAGATATACCCAGCCCAGTTTTGTTTTGAGATACGTGATGTCTCCCGCCCATATCTCATTCATCTTTTCGGGCCTAAACTGCTGCTTCACGATATTCTCACAGTACTTTCCGTCGGATCTTTCATGCTTCCCGGGTCTGTACTTCTTCAACTGCACCGGATAGAACCCGTTTTCTCTCATGATCCGCCGGATCTTCCATTCACTCATCTCCTTCCCGCTTTTCTGCAGCGCTCCCCTTATACGCCTGCAGCCATAGGTGCAATTGCTGTCTTTGAACACTTCCTGCACTTCCCGGATGTCTCTCTCCTCGTTTTTGACCCTTTGTCTTCGCCTCGCCTCCGCTCTCTTCCAGTTATAGTATGTAGCTTCCTTCAACCCCAATGCCCTGCACATCTTCCTCACCGAATATACGGGGCTGTTTGCATAGATTGCTTCACATTTCATTTGTGTGGTTGCATAAAGATGTGCAGGGAATTTTTTAGTATCTCAACTTTCTCCTTCTCGTCTGCCAACTCTTTTTCTTTCTTCTTCAGCTCTCTCTCCAGCTTTTTGATCCGGTACATCAGTTCCCCCTCAGTCTTTGGCTCTTTCCTGACGATCCCTTTTGCTTCGGCGTAGCTGGGCATGTTGTGCGCCCGTCGGTAATCCCTAACCCAACGGCACACCGTATTCGTATCGATCCCCAGCTCCTCCGCTGCACTCGTCGCTGATTTCCCGCTCCGCAGTATGTATTCAGCCGTTTGCTCCCGCATCTCCTGGGTATACTTGCTGTTATTGCTCGGCATAGAATCCTCCCCCTTCTATGCATATAGTATACCACTACCCACTAACCTTTTTCCATACCAGTCCACTTAGATAAAAGCGGAAACAAAGGCTTTATTTGAATTACATGGTCACCTCTGTTAGTAATTCAAATAAAGCCTTTGTTTCCGCTTTTATCTAAGTGGACTGGTATGGAAAAAGGTTAGTGGGTAGTGGTATACTATATGCATAGAAGGGGAGGATTCTATGCCAAGCAACAACAGTAAGTATACCCAGGAGATGCGGGAGCA
>JAIKYG010000067.1:0-7704 GCA_024683475.1 Clostridiales bacterium
CCCTGTCCAGCAGCTGCTTTTCGTCCTCGCTCAGTATATCCGTATTGCCCGAAGCATACGCGTACGCGCATTTCTTGCCCGGGTAATACTCCATCACAAACTCGATCCTGTGCCTCGATCCGCTTGCTTTCTCTTCAAAACCGAAGGTGAATATGCCGTTCTGTTCGATGGTCTCGACAAAACATTTGGGGTCATTGTTTATTTTCATGACGACGGTGTCATAGAATTCAAGGGAAAATTTCTCCACGCACTCGTCCGCGTAGTATTGGAGCTGTCTTTCAAGCTCCTTGAAATCCTTGATCCATCCGCCGCTGGTGGCTATCTTATCCCCCGCCAGCGCCTCGCCGCTCAGCAGCAGGGCGATAACGCACAGCGCCGCCAAAAAGCCCTTGAGTTTTCTCATCCGCACCGCCCCTTTCTCAGGTCCTATTCATCGGTATACCGGTGAGCCGCGCGACCCTTTTCGCAAACGAATGCGGCCCCGGAGAAAGCTTCCCGCGAGGCCGCACAGGCTCGTTTATCTGTTCAGCACCTTGTCGAAAATGTCCAGCGCTTCGTCTATCAGTTCCTCGGTGAGGGTCGCCATGTAGCTGGTCCTCAGCAGGCAGTTGCCCGGCTGGGTGGCGGGAGGAATGACGGGGTTCACGTACACGCCCTCTTCGTACAGCTCCTTGGCTTTCTGGAAGGTGTTTTCCAGTTCGTAGGTGTACACGGGGATGATGGGCGTGTCGGACTCGATTATCTTGATGCCCCGCTTCCTGAAGCCCTGCCTGGCGTAGGCGCTCAGGTCGCTTAAGCGCTTCACCCTTTCGGGCTCGCGCTTGATTATCCTTAGCGCGGCCAGCGCGGCGGCGCAGTTGGCGGGAGGCATGGAGGCGGAGAAGATGTAGGGCCTGGAATTGTGCATCACGAAGTTGACCACGGTCTTGTTCGCGGCCATGAATCCGCCCAGGGACGCGAGGGACTTGGAGAAGGTGCCCATTATGATGTCCACCTGGTCCTCCAGCCCGAAGTAGCTGGCGGTGCCCCTGCCGCCCTTGCCTATAACGCCCAGGGCGTGGGAGTCGTCCACCATGACGCGGGCGCCGTATTCCTTCGCCAGCGCGCAGATCTCGGGGAGCTTGGCGATGTCGCCGCCCATGGAGAACACGCCGTCGGTCACTATCAGCTTGCCCGCCTTGTCGGGGATCTTGGCCAGCTGGGTCTTAAGCGCGTCCATGTCCGCGTGGGCGTAGGTGACCATGCGGCCCCAGCTCAGTTTGCAGCCGTCGTATATGGAGGCGTGGTTCTCCGCGTCGCAGATCACGAAGTCACCGTGGCCCACGATGCTGGAGATGATGCCCAGGTTGGTCTGGAAGCCGGTGGAGAAGGTCACGATGCCGTCCTTGCCCAGGAACTCCGCCAGTTCCTTTTCCAGCTCCAGGTGCATCCTGAGCGTGCCGTTCAGGAAACGGGAGCCGGAGCAGCCGCTGCCGTACTGTTCGTACGCCTTGATGCCCGCCTCAATGACCTCGGGGTGGGTGGTCAGGCCCAGGTAGTTGTTGCTGCCCAGCATGATGCGGCGCTTGCCTTCCATTATGACTTCCTTGTCCTGCCGGGACTCGAGCGCGTGGAAATAGGGGTAGACGCCTGCCTTTTTTATATCGTCCGCCAGTGTGTATTCGGCGCACTTCTGGAAAATATCCATTATTATCCTCCGTAGTGTATGTTTGGTGACATTCTAAACCCCGCCGGGGATTCTGTCAAGCCCTCTGACGGCGGCGGATGTCCTTGAGCCGCTTCATCACGTCGTTCTCGCCCCTGCCGAAATAGTCGTGCAGGCGGCGGTATTCGCTGTACAGCTCGTCGTAGATCCTGCCGTTCTCCCCGTTAGGCACGTACACGGTGGGCAGCGCGCCGCCCATCTCCTCCGCAGCCTGCTCGATGCTGTCGTAGCCGCCCTTGGCTTTTCCCGCCGCCACGGCGCCGAACATGGCGCTGCCCAGGGCGGGGGTCTGGGTGGAACGGGCGATGCGGATCTCGCGCTTGAGCACGTCCGCGAACAGCTGCATCAGGAAGGGATTTTTCTGGGAAATGCCTCCGCATGCGAACAGTTTGTCTATCTTTACGCCGTTTTCCTCGAAAGTGTCGATGATTATGCGGGTGCCGTAGGCGGTAGCCTCGATCAGCGCGCGGTAGATCTCCTCCGGCTTGGTGGTGAGCGTCATGCCCAGCATCATGCCCGTCAGGTCCACGTCCACCAGCACGGAACGGTTGCCGTTCCACCAGTCCAGCGCCAGCAGGCCGCTTTCGCCGGGCTTCTGCTTTTCCGCCAGGGAGGTCAGGTACTGGTGGGTGTTCATGCCCTTTTCACGGGCGGCGATCTCGTAGGCTTCCGGCACGCAGTTGTCCACGAACCAGTTGTAGTGGTCGCCCAGGCAGCTCTGCCCGGCCTCGTAGCCGAACAGCCCCGGTACCACGCCGTCTTCCACCACGCCGCACATGCCGGGCACGATCTTTTCCTCGTCGCCCAGCATTATGTGGCAGCTGGAGGTGCCCATCACCATCAGCATGCTGCCCTTCTGGGTCAGGCCCGCCGGGGGCAGGGACACGTGGGCGTCCACGTTGCACACCGCCACCGCCGTGCCGGGATTGAGCCCCAGCTTCTCCGCCATCTCTTCGGTGAGCTCGCCCACCTTGGAGCCGATCGAGGTCACCTTGCCCAGCTTTTCCTCCACCACGTTCTCAAGCAGGGGATTCAGTTTCTTAAGGAACTCTTTGGACGGATAGCCTTCCCGCTTGCTCCATATGGCCTTGTAGCCCGCCATGCAGCTGGAGCGGGTCTCCTTGCCGGTCAGGCGCAGTATCACCCAGTCTCCCGCCTCGATGAAGCGGTCGGCCTCCTTAAACAGCTCCGGATCCTCCTCCGCGGTCTGCATGAGCTTGGGGAACATCCACTCGCTGGAGATCTTGCCGCCGTAGCGCTTGAGCCACTTTTCGCCCGTTTCCTCGGCGATGCGGTTCAAGCGGTTGGCCTGCTCCTGGGCGGCGTGGTGCTTCCACAGCTTCACGTACGCGTGGGGACGGGAGGGATATTTGTCGGAAAGCGGGTCTCCGTTTTTGTCTATCGGCATCAGGGTGCAGGCGGTAAAGTCTATGCCCAGGCCGATCACGTCGTTTTTGTCCACTCCCGCGTTTTTGAGCGCCTGGGGAACGGCTTGGTACAGCGCTTCCAGATAGTCCCGGGGATGCTCAAGCGCCCAGTCGGGGGGCAGCACGGTGCCGTCGGGCAGACATTCGTCCATGACCGCGTGGGGGTATTCGAACACGCCCTCGCCCAGTTCCCTGCCCGTGCCCACCTCGCACACCAGCGCTCTGGCGGACAGCGTGCCGTAGTCGATTCCGATCGCATACTTTGCCATACTCGCACCTCTACACTTTTATTATATTGAAGGCGGCCGCCCGCCCCATGCGGTTCATCACCGCGAGCCCGATGTCCGTTTCGTCCACGGCTTCGGAGAAGATCGCCTGCACGCCCAGGTCGTCCATCTCCCTGAGCAGCGCGAACAGCCTGTGCGCCGCCTCTTTCTTGTCCTTTCCCAGGGACACCACGTTCCTGCCGCCGTACAGGGGAAGGTGCGCTTCCATCGCGAAAACGCGCTTTTCGCCCTCGAAGGCATCGTACAGCTCGATTATCCTGCCTGCCGCGGCAGTCTCTTCGCCCTCCACTATGGTCAGGCTGCCTTTGGGCGCGTAATGGCGGTATTTCATGCCGGGGGAGCGCGCTACCTCGTTTTTCGCGAGGGGACGCATCACGCCCGCGTCCACTTCCACGTCTCCCAGGGCGCCAAGTATCATCTCTCTCGTTATTCCGCCCGGGCGCAGTATCCTTACCGGGAACGCCCTCGCGTCTATGACCGTGCTCTCCACGCCCACCTTGGCTTCCCCGCCGTCCAGTATCAGGGGGATGCGCCCCTTCATGTCGTCATACACGTGCCGGGCGGTGGTGGGACTGGGCCGGCCCGAAGTGTTGGCGCTGGGCGCCGCGATGGGCACGCCGCTTTGTTTTATCAATTCCCGCGCCCATATGTTTTCCGGCAGGCGCACGCCCACGCTGTCCAAATGCGCGGTGCACTCGAGGCACACCCTGTCGCCCTTGGGCAGTATCATGGTGAGCGGTCCCGGCCAGAACCTGTCCGCCAGCGTCTTCGCCCAGGGCGGAAGTTCGCCCGATATCACCCCGGGCAGCATGCTCACGTCCCATATGTGGGCGATCAGCGGGTTGTCCTGGGGACGCCCCTTGGCTTCGAATATCGCGGCTATGGCGTCGGGGTTGCCCGCGTCCGCGCCCAGGCCGTACACGGTCTCGGTGGGAAACGCCACCACTTTGCCTTCGCGGATGAGCTCGGAAGCGTACTTTACGCTTTCGGGAGAAACTGGCAGGATCTCAGTCACGCCTGCGCCTCCATAAGCTCGCTCTGCCGGGCGAAGATCAGTTTGTCGATGATCTCGTCCAGGTCGCCGTTCATCACGTCGTTAATCCGGTACAGGGTCAGCCCGATGCGGTGGTCGGTCACGCGGCCCTGGGGGAAGTTGTAGGTGCGGATGCGCTCGGACCTGTCGCCGGAGCCCACCTGGCTTTTGCGGGCGGAGGAATACTCGCTGTCCGCCTTCTCCTTTTCCAGCTCGTACAGGCGGCTTTTGAGCACCTGCATGGCCCTTTCCCGGTTCTGTATCTGGCTACGCTGGTCCTGGCTGGTCACCACAAGACCCGTGGGCAGGTGGGTGATCCTTACGGCGGAGTCGGTGCGGTTTACGTGCTGTCCGCCCGCGCCGCTGGCACGGTAGGTGTCTATCTTAAGGTCGTTGGGGTCGATCTTTACTTCCACGTCCTCAGCTTCCGGCAGCACCGCCACGGTGGCGGTGGAGGTCTGGAGCTTGCCGTTGCTCTCCGTCACGGGCACCCTCTGCACCCGGTGCACGCCGCTTTCGAAGCGCAGGCGCTCGAACACGTTCTTGCCCTGCACCAGCATGATCGCTTCCTTTACGCCGCCTATCTCCGTGTCGCCGCCTTCGATCATCTCGGTCTTCCAGCCGCGGCTCTGGGCGTAATGGGCGTACATCCTCAAAAGCTCGGCGGCGAACAGCCCCGCTTCGTCCCCGCCCGCGCCGGCGCGGATCTCGACTATCGCGTTGCGCCTGTCGTCCGGGTCCCTGGGCAGCAGCTTTATGATCGCCTCTTCGCTTTTCTGTTTGAGCCTGGGTTCCAGCTCCTCCAGTTCCTCTTTGGCCATCTCCGCCATGTCGGCGTCGGAGGAAGCCGCCATTTTCTTTACGTCCTCCACCTCTTCGTACAGGGCGCAGTACTCCTTGGCGAACTCGGCCAGTTCGCTCAGGTCCGCGTGCTCCTGCATGAGCTTTCTGAAGGTGTCGGTGTCGTTTATGACTTCGGGAAGGGTGATCCTTATGGACAGTTCCTCGAACCGCCCCTCCACGCTTTTCATCTGGGAATATATCTTTTCAATATCCTTTGCCATAACTATGTCCTCACATATACCACGCGCGGGATGCCGTTTAAGTCGTTCACGCTGCCCGTTTCGGAGCCCGGAAAGCGCGCCGCAAGCAGTTTTTCCGCTTCCTTAGCCTGTCCCTGCCCCACCTCGAAGGCGGCTGAACCGCCCGGGGCGAGATGCTCCGGCATTCCGCCGATAAATCTCCTGTAAAACTCAAGCCCGTCTTCCCCGCCGTACAGCGCCAGCGAGGGCTCAAAGCGGACTTCCCTTTGCAGTTCGTCCATGTCTTCTGCGCTCAGATATGGCGGATTGCACGCTATCAGGTCGAACTTAAGGCCCTTTATGCCTTCGAACCCGTCCGCGCAGATAGTGTTTACCTCGGTGCCCAGCTTTTGGGCGTTTTCCCGCGCAAGCTGCACGGCGTCCGGGCTTATGTCGCTTAACGTCACTTCCGCGCCCGGGCACAAAAGCTTAAGGCTTATGCCTATGCAGCCGCTGCCGCAGCACAGATCCAGCACCCGGGGGCGTTCGCGGGTCTTAAGCTCGTTTAACGCCCACTCGCACAGGGTCTCCGTGTCCTGCCGGGGGATCAGCGCCCTCGCGTCAACAGCGAAGGGGCGGCCCATGAACCAGGCTTCCCCCTCTATGTACTGTTCCGGCTCCCCCTCAAGGCGGCGGGAAAGCATGCTGTCGAGCCGCCCGGTCTGATCTTCCGTCAGGGGTCTTTCGGCCAGAAACCGCAGCACGCCCGGCTGCACGCCCAACACGCTGCACAAAAACAGACCGGAGTCTGTTTTATAGTCCTCGATGCCCGCCTCCCGCAGTGTCTGAGCTGCCCTGGCGAGCCACTGCCCCGCAGTCACCCTCCCGCGTTCTCCGTGTCGGCGTCCCCGGCGGTCTCTTCGGAGGTCTCTTCGGAAGTCTCTTCGGAGGATCCGTCGGCTGTTTCTTCCATATAATATTCTTCCGGCAGCGGCTTTTCCATGCCCAGCGCCGCCTTCAGCGACACCAGCGCCACTTCCAGCATGCTGTCGTCGGGCTCCTGGGTGGTGAGATGCTGGGTCATGAGCCCCGGCCACTTGAGTATCTTTACTATCGCGGTGTCCCTGGCTCTGCCCAGCGCCTTGAGTATCTCGTAGGAAATGCCCGCCACGGGCAGCACCATGAGCAGTTTGACCAGGAAGCCCAGCAGGAAATTGTCAGTTATGCTCTTTGGCAGCACCACGTTCAGTATCACCGCCACTATCAGGCTGATTATCATCACTATCACCAGGAAGCTGGTGCCGCACCTGGGATGGAAGCGGGTGTATTTCCGGGCGTTCTCCACGGTCAGTTCGTCGCCGTGCTCGTAGCAGAAAATGCTTTTGTGCTCCGCGCCGTGATACATGAACACCCGCTTTATCTCCTTTAAGCGGCTGGTCAGGTACACGTAGGCGATGAACAGCTCGATCCTTATGAGCCCGTAGACTATGGTGAGCCACGGGTCGCCCATGAACTTTTTGAGCAGCCACATGCACACGTAGGGTATGCCCACGAACAGCGCCAGCGCCATGACTACCGCCAGCGCCACCGCCACGCCCATCACGACCTTTTCGGGGTCGGTGTGGAATAGTTTGGCCAGCGTTTTCTCAAAACGGGTGGGTTCCTCGGTGTCAAAGCCCGCCATGTCCGCGCTGTCGGTCAGGGTCTTTACGCCGTCGTACAGCGTCACGCCGAAGTTGACCACGCCCCTGATCACGGGCAGCTTGACCCACTTGTGCTTTTTGCCTATCTCCCGGTTGGGGCGGGTGACCAGCGCCATTTTGCCGTCAGGCTTGCGCACGGTCACCGCCTGGCAGGCGGGGCCCTTCATCATGACGCCCTCCATCACCGCCTGTCCTCCCACGGAGGCGCAGGCGGCGGGGTAGTCGTTTTTCCACCATCTCAGAAAGCTTTCCCTGAAACTCATGTTTTTTCTCCGTTTATATACTGCTATATATACTGCGGTAAACCGCTCTCATTGCAAAAAACAAGCGGATCCGAGGCGTCTAAGCCCGATCCGCTTATCGTTTTCGACGCGCCCAGCCGAATTATCAGATACCGTAGCGCTTCTTGAACTTGTCCACACGTCCGCCGGTGTCGACGACCTTCTGCTTGCCGGTGTAGAAAGGATGGCACTTTGAGCAGATATCAACGCGCAATTCTTTCTTGGTAGAACCGGTTTCAAAGGTCT
>JAIKYG010000076.1:0-103069 GCA_024683475.1 Clostridiales bacterium
TCGATTTTGAATGGATCTCGGATCTTGCTACTGTGACCATGATAGGGGAGGATCCCGAGAATGTTGACGGCCATAACAGATGCAGTGCCGAATTGCAAAAAAGCAGGCTGGATTATCTGAAGGAGCTTGCTAACGGGAGACGGATACCCCAGAAAAGAGAAATCGAGCGGACGGAACTAGCAGGTACGACTTTTGACAAAGTTTTCTCCGGAGCCGTAGAGGATTTTGCCAACCGCTTGAAAAATGGCGAGTATAAAGACGGCTTAAGCAGTAAGTAACGCTGCACGTTTAGTGAGTGTATGGATATACGTGATATCATAGCGAAGAACATCGAAACGATCGAGAGCATTTCCGAAGAGAAGTATCCCACTTTGCATCATCTTTTGTGGCATACGACTGTTTTTGCTCACCTCAAGGGAATGCTGGAGTATATGCTGTATGGTTTGTCGGCTCCTGTGTGGCCGAAACGAAACCCAGCCTTCTACTTCTTCTCGCAGGACTATTGTGCCAAATGGTGTAAAGCGAACAGGAGGATAGGCGGGGCACACGTAACTTGGCAGTCTCATAAAGTGTTCTTGTATGACATGGGTTTGCTAAAGCTGTTCTCCGTAATCGGGGAGAAACCGGATGATGAGATTCTGGACAGGGCGTGGCAGGAAGCACAGAGGAAGAATTACCGTTCGACCACGTTCTGGTCAGTTAATGAGTATACTGATGAGGTACTCAGAAACGCAGAGGAAATAGCCTTAGTCTACAGGAATGCCAAGGCAAACCTGAGCCACCTCAGAAAGGCTGACGTGATCAGAGTAAGAGGGAGTAAACGGGCTAACCAGCTGTATAAAGCGGACGCTGAAAGGGTCATAGGGGCAGAAGAAAAAGCAGTCGAACGAATACTGAGAGAGTTTATCGAAAGCAAGCTATGCGAAAAAGGGTATACGACCATTCCGGAAATCATGGGACAGATTGACGACTTCGCCATAGCGAGGATTGGTTTCGGAATCACTGATGCGACAGCTTTCGACCGATCAGAACAGGATAAGAAGAAGCATGCGTATGCGTTTCGCAACATCATGGAGAAGCAAAGGAGGTTTTACCTGACCAGGTTCGGATGCAGATACGCACCGATAAGCAAGAAACAGCGTGAACACTTTCGCTTGCCGGCTGGTATGACTTGCTGGCTGATAACGAAGCAAGGCTGACAACACATATTATTATTAGTATACCTAATCCATATACGGCAGTCATTCTCGTGTAGCGTGCTCGCTACACGCATGTAACGTATCGTAACTATGCTTAATCGGGCGTAACCCGAAGAAGCCGAATTGGCAGGAAAAAATCCCCCGCCCCAACGATAATTCATGAATCAGCGGCAATCTACCGCTGTTTGTTTACGAATCTCCCGTATTTGTTTGCGAATCGTTGAGACTCATGACGGCTGATAAACCAAGCGAATACGTCAAGGTGCGGAAAACACGTGCAAACGATGCCGTTTATGCGTCTATATCTTCGAAAATCAGCTTGAAACCAACTTAATGGCGTAAGGCATAAAAAATCCCACGTTATGTTAGTCTTGGATAACAAACTTGTATTCATTCAACAAGTGTAACCCTATATTGAAACGAATTGTGAAGTATTGCGGCAGACAGAGCCACGATGCGACTATGACGGATACTTTTCTGTTCTGTTTGAAAGGGCCAAGTTTGTAATAGCCTTGCCATACCTATTGCTAATCCCGCTAAACACTTGCGGCCATGTCACGACAAAGAAATGGCGAAGGCTGTATAAGCAGCCATTCTGCGCCGCCCGCGAGGGAGCGGCGCTAAGAAAAACAAACACCAAGAGACTATTATGCGTACAACCCTATGAGCTTGAGATACTTGTAGACTGTCGGCCTCGAAAGGTTGCATAGCCGAGCGAACTCGCTTACGCTGTACTCACCCTTCAGAAAAGCAGGATAGTGCTTGTAGAACAAGGCCGGGATATCCTCCTTCGTCGTTGGTTTGCGGCCTATATGCTTGCCCTTGGCCTTAGCGTTCATCATGCCGCTTTTGACCCTTGAGCGGATTATCGACAGTTCAAGCTCAGCGAAGACCGCACTTATCTGAATGAAGGCCTGCGTCATGGGGTCTATCTCTCCGTTGCGGCAGTCTACCGTTATGGATCCGAGAATTTTAAGGCACATGTGTTTCTGCTTGATCGTGTCGATGATGCCGCACAATTGGAGAGTGGAACGGCTTAGTCTGCTTACTTCGGTACATATGAGTGTCGATCCTTCGGCTGCTCTATCAAGCAACATATCGAGGGCTTGTTTGACCTTGGCGTCGCCGTGTTCGCGTTCGGTCATGATTTCTTCCGCTCCCGCGGCCTTTAGTTCACGTACCTGGCGGTTGATGTCCTGTCCTTTGTCCTCGGAAAGAGAGCAGCGTGCGTATCCGTAAATCATGGTGTTCCTCCTTATAATGATGGTATGAAGTGTCAACGAAAGGGTCGGATGAACCATTTCGTTTCGTTTACCGCTTTCGTTTACAGAAACAGCGGCAAATTGAGCCAGTTATGACCCAACCGCCGCTGTAACCGAAAACATGTGTTTGGCTTTACAGCCCCAGAATGCGTTCTACGCTCGAAAACCATGCAGTTTGTCGATGATAATTGAGGCTTTGTGTATCAGGTGGATAGATTGCCTGTCCGCAAGGTAATACCCGGAAACTGACCGATTTATCGAGCTATTCGGGCATTAAACGCGTTACGCCGTCTCTCCCGTGTCAGCCTCCATCTCTGCCGGTACGTGGATGACCGCATTGTCCTTCTCGTCCGGCTGGGAGAGCATATCATCTGTGATGGTCGTTTTGACCGTATCATCCTCTGCCGCGGCGCTGATGAACTCGGGCTTGAGCGGCGCGTACTTGAGGCAGCGTTTGAGCACGGTCTTCTTCGCCATCTCGTCAAACGAGCTTTCCCACGGGCTTGCGCCTTTAGCCGCGGCCTTGCTGTATTCATCGCGGAAGCGGCGCATCTCGTCTATGGTCATAACGTCCATGCCGTAGCCCCCCGCCTTCGTTTTGAACAGGGCGTAGTAGTACACAGGTGCTCCGCGGTCGTTAAGGTTGGGCTTATGCCGCAGTACAGGTTCGAGACCAAGCTCGTATTCGAACTCGTCATGCTCGTACACGGTGTACGCGCCGACTGTGACCACTTCTCCGGAACGGTAAGCGAGGTCTATAAGGCCGCGATAACCGAGTTGGAAACAGCAGTCTAACTGCCCGGTCTTGCCGTTGTAACGGGGTATGAGGTAGCACTGGCCGAGCGGGGTGTTGAGTTCGAGACCAAGCTGTGCCGCGGTCATAAGCGCCGCAAGCAGACTGCGTGGGTTGCAGTCGGCGAGCTGAGGATTCGCGGAGACTGCGCTCAGGGCGATACGTGTGAAGCGTTCGGGGGTTATCATAGCGGGCAGGGCCTTACGGATCTCCGGCTCCATCTGCTTTATGAGCGCCTGAACGGTATTACGTGGTCTTTCGGTGTTCGCGGGCTTGACCGCTGTGTCAGTGTTAGCGTTGTTGGATGCGGCGATCTGGTTGATCTTCTTCATGGTTCTATCCTCCTATATATGTTGCGGCTTTATCGCCTTTATTCTGCATGGCTGAAATCGAAGCGGCGCGTGGTTGTGGCGTTGTAGTAGGGAGTGAGGTCGATAGCGGGGTTCGCAGCCTTGAACTGCTTCGCGTTGAAGCGGCTGGAAGTAACGAAGCTCCACCTTACACGGTAGCCCTCGGCAAAGCCTTCTTCGTGAGCACCGAGCGTTGCGCACAACTGGGTCTTCAGCTGCGCAAGCTCATCGTTTGCGGCTTTGGCTTCCTTGGCTTTCCTGTCGTACTGTTCGAGCAACGCTATGTCAGGGGTCATATCCAGAGGCGTAACGTCAGGCTGCTTACCGCTTATCTCGGTTACGGTGTCCATATCGGACTGTGTAACGCCAACTTCGGGCTGTGTGTCGTTCACTACGTGTTCCCAGAACTTCGCTTCCAGAGACATGAGCGAAGCGATTTCGTCCTCGTCCCTGTCAAGCACGAAGTACCTAAACTCGCGGCAGGACACGAGTACAGCGAGATAGACTCTCTCACACCCGGTGACTGCCATGTAATGCACCATCTGGCAGTACCAGGCATCGGGATACTCGCCCTGCTTGAAAAGCTTTAAGTTGAGCGAACTGTTCGTGGTCTTGCACTCGAGCAATGCGTTCTCTCCCACTATGCGGCGGTCTACGTTGGCACAGGCGAAGGGATAATCGGAGTTGACGAGCGTGAAGTTGACCCTCTGCAGCTTCTTGCCCGTCTCGCGGCTGAACAGACGTGCTACGAAAGGTTCGAGGTACGTACCGGTCTCGGTGGTGATGTTGCCGTCAAAGGGCTGTATACGCCCGGTCTTTTCCGCCCAGAGCGTTACCGGCCCCTTGTAGGGGTTCATCCCCACGGCGGCGGCAGAATCAGAACCGCCTATGTAATGGTTGCGCAGCTGCTTCCACTCCTCGTAGGAGCTCGTCTTCAGCTTGGTCACGGTGGCTACGTTGTTGATGGGGTTGATGGTGTTGTTGCTTGCCATATGGGTTTCCTCCTTATGCCATTTAGGCTGATATATAACAAAACCGGCCTCTCTGAGCCGGAAATGTTTGATAGTGGTTGGTGTTGACAAATGCGGTATGTGCGTATATAATGGCAGTATGAAGTTAGGGCATTTACTTCATAGGGATAGGCAGGTTGTCCGCTCTGCGGGTGGTCTGCCTATTCTTTTGCCTGTCCCGAAGCGTACAGCCCCTCTACGTGGCGTATAAGGTCTCCTGCCGTGCGGTAGATCGTATGCGCTGAGAGTATGGCTATCGCCTTGGAATCGTCCGTGTCTATCTTGGTCAGGGTGCTTATCAGGTTAGACAGTGTGTATATGAGGTTCATGTCGTTGCGTACGCCGAGGGCGTTAGCCTGTTGTTCAACACTCTGCATCATCCGTATCCACCTCCCCGTTTATGCCGAGTACATAGTCAGCGGCTTTCTCAGCCTTGCCCGCCGCCAGTACTACGAGCTTTTTGTCCCGCCTGAGTGCGTTTGACCACCCCTTTATGTACGCGGCGCTGTTGGCAAGCGAAGCGGGGCTGTCGATACCCAGACGGTGGCACAGGAACGCGGAACCCATCTCCGCAACGAGTTCCTCGCGGCTGTAGGACTCGTGGCTGTAGCCGCAAGGCAGACGATCGAGGCGGTTGGACGCGCCTGTGGAGTGCACGATCTCATGGAAGGCGCAGGAGTAGTACTCGCTGAGTTCCGTGAACTGCGCCAGTTCCGGCACAACGATCTTGTCTTCAGCCGGAGAGTAGTACGCCCTGTCCGATTTCTGCGGTATGTAGGTCACGCCGCTGCGGTCTATATAATCGAGGATGGCCTTCTCGGCCCTGTCGTCATGGTGCAGCGTTGGAACAGCTGCATTATCAACGGATACTGCCCAGCGGGGGTTGATGTGCTCGCACTGGTCGATGTGGAACACGTTATAGTACCTGAGCAGGGGCTTTATGTTGATGTCTCCGGTCTTGTCGTCCTTCTCTTCCAGCAGCTTCCAGAACACAACGAAGCGGCTCTTTTCGCCTTTGCGGACATTGCCGCCCAGTTCACGTGCCTGGTTGAAGGTGATGTACTCGCCAGGCCTGCCTCCAAGCAGCAGTTGATTGAGTAAGCTGTACGATCTGCCGGTGGAGTAGCTTATGCACCCGGAACCCGTGCGTGTCCACGGGCAGCGCCACGGTACGATATTGCGGTCGAACATTTCGAGTATGCGGTCGGTGACCATCTGGTAAACGTCTGTCATGGTGGTAGTCTCCTTTCTGTGCCTATGCTTGACAATTGTGCGGTCGATCGGTACAATAACGGGTGAAAGGGCTTTCTGTTCGTCCTTTCGTCCATCCTTATACAGCGTTACTGGGTCTCTCATGGCTACCAGTAACGCTTTTCTTCAGGTATGCAGGCTGAAGCTCTGCTTGGGAAAGCCGTAGTGGCGAACGGTGCCCTTGCTGAGCACGATACCGCCGTTGAACCCGGTTATAGGCGAACACACGTAGAAGCCGTTGACATAGGAATCCGCGTACACATAGATCTTCTCGCACCTGCCGTAGTTGAGGTTGTCGCGGAAGAATTTGCTTAACGCCCGGCGGGTGTGCCTGTCCTCGCTGTACTTTCTTATTGCGGCCTGTGCGTCCTTAGAGAAAACGAGCCGTGCTTTCTCAAGCGGCTCGTCTGTGTGGGAGATGTGGTTGACCGTCTGGCCGGAGAGCACCCTGTGCATCATGTCGGCGGGGACGCTGAAACGCTGTACGCGGCCTGTTACGCTGTCCCTCGGGTTTACCGACAGCCATACGGCCTTAAACGACATTACCGAGCCGTCAAAGCGCAGGTGAAGGTAGTTATTGAGGTCGCAGTCGATAACAGAGGTCTTTTCGCCGCCTAGCAGACTGAGAATGGTGTCCTTCCAAACGAGGAAACGCTGGCTTTTGCCGTGCTCCGGAGTGTAGGTCTGGAGCGTGATGAAGTTGGCTTCGGACGGGGTCATGGTGATCGCGATGCGGTGACTGAAGATGGGGTTGATGGCAGACATAACGTCTCCTTTCGTACGCTGTTTCATGGCACAGCTGCCTTGATATGTGAACGCTTAGAGCGTTTTCACCCGTTTGAAGGCACAAAAAAAGCCCGAAAGCGGGCTGCTTCCGGACTGATGGCTGATTTACGCGGGAAAACTGGGTGTTACCGGATATACGCTTATACTGTGTTGTTCCCATTCGGCTGAAGGTCACATGATGTCTTATACAGCTAAAAGCTGCTTTTGTTCAGGTACATAACAATCAGTCGGTGAAAAAAGTCACCGACTTTTTTGATTTTGGGATTGACAAATCCACACTACTGTGTATAATATAATAGTATCTAAAGACTTGTACTGTTGAAAGGAGGATGTAGCATATGAACACGCAGTATAAAAAGGGCGTACTGGAATTGTGCGTCTTGTCGTTACTGAAAAAGGAAGATCGCTATGGCTATGAGATAGCGGACTATCTTTCCAACCACATAGACATCGGAGACGGTACCGTGTATCCGATCCTGCGAAAACTTAAGAGCGACGGATTGCTGACAACATATCTGCAGGAGGAAAGCGGCGGTCCGCCCCGCAAGTATTATTCTCTTACTACTTTGGGCAGGGAAACCTACGAGCAGGACAGAGCGGAATACCTGGACTTTGCCCGTACCATAGAAAAACTGTTGGAGGATGAAAACAATGACAAAAAATGATTTTCTTACCAAGTTTACTTCTGTTCTGAAAAAGAATCAAGTGCCGGACTTCGCGGAAATCATAGAAGAATATGAGCAGCATTTTGCTTTCAAGCTGGCAGACGGTTATTCCGAAGAAGAGATAGCCGCGAGGTTGGGAGATCCGGAGCAGCTTGCCATGCAGTATGAGAGAGGATCTGTCTCATTTCCAAAGCAAAGCGGTGTGATGACAAAAATCGGACTTGGCTTTGCTGATGTAATCGCGGGGATGTTCTTTCTGCTGCTCGCCGCCTGCGGTGTGGTGATATTCATTGCCGGCATCGCTTTTATCGTTACCGGTGCCTGTATGATCGTTGGCGCAAGCCCGTATTCTCTGATTCCGGCAATGCCATACTTTTGCGGATTCGTCATAGGTATCGCTCTGATAGCGCTCGGTATTCTGGGCATTATCGGCAGCGTCTATTACTGGGCCCTGTTCAGGCAGCTGATAAAAGCGTTTGGCAGGTTCCAGCACAATACAATTGCCGCTGCTACCGGGAATCCCGTTCTTCCGTCTCTGCCTGTATACGGTAGACTTGCGCCAAAACAGAATCGTCGTTTGAGGAACCTGGCGTTGATTGCGCTGTTCACATTTGCCGTGTGCTTCGTTATCGGATATGTTGCCTGTGCACTGTCTGCGAGAAGGCTTGAATTCTGGCACGTATGGGGTTGGTTTGTATAATGACTAAGGCCTGCACAGCTGGGCTTCACCACAGACGAAGCCATACGGCCTCACATTGAATACAATCCCGCTGCAACGAACTGTTGCGCCGTACGCCGCTTTTGTTTGTTGCGCTGATGATGTTGTGCTTAGACTCCGTTGACTCATAGACTTACAGACGAATAAGGGTACCCAGAGCTGCTTTCCTATTATATGGCTCAGGTACCCTTATTGTATGAGGAAAACAACCGCTACAAGGAGTGAACTTTTGGTTTTGTTGTCAATAGATTAACAACAATGTTGTTAATAATGTTGTTAATAGCGCAAATCAGCGAAATGGAAACGAACAGAATCGCATAAGAAAACCCCCGATTTTGCTCTAAAATCAGGGGTTATTTGCTCGAGGTGACAGGATTTGAACCTGCGACCTTTTGGTCCCGAACCAAACGCGCTACCAAACTGCGCTACACCTCGTTCTGACGAGAGCCAACGAGGGGACTCGAACCCCTGACCTGCGGTTTACGAAACCGCTGCTCTACCGACTGAGCTACGTTGGCGCACATACAGCCTTAATATTATAGCACCGAAAAATATGTTTGTCCATATTTCGGAATTATTTAACATATCAAGGCTGTATATCCGCTGGCGTATGTATGGGGGCTACAGCTTGAGCCCCGTGAACACGGAGGAGGCCAGGCGGGCGGCTTCTTTGTACGCGCCGGTGTCGGAAAGCGGTTTGCAGTCCTTTATCAGCTGCCGGTAACCGGCTTTTGCGGCCTTGAGTTCGTTCCTGCCCAGCGTGTCGGCGAATGCGTCTTTCAGTTTTTCTCTGGTATAGCTCAGCGCCCTTAAGCCGGACAGCGCGTCGGACAGGCGCAGCGTCAGGCTTTCCTCGTCGTCGGAGGAGGCGGAATTTTCAACCAGGTCCGCCACGTGGTCGTTGAACTCGCTCCTTAAAACATCGGGAGTGACTTCCGGGCATTTGGCCAGCGTGTCGTGCAGCAAGGCGGCGGACAAAAGCGCATAGTCGTCCGTCATGGTGGAGGCGATCTGACAGACCTCCATAAGGTGGGTCATATAGGGCGCCTGACCGGGCTCCAGCGTCTGACCCGCGTGGTGCTCCATGGCAAAGGTCAGGGCTTTGGAGAACAGCTCCTCGCCCGTGAGCACCGGCACGGTGTCCACAGGCTTCTTCTTGCGCCTGCGGATGCGCTTGCGGGGAGTGGCGGGCGCCAGCTCCTTGTCCGCCATGGCGATGGCTTCGGGCGTTGCCTCGAAAAACGAGAGCTTGAGCACCTTGAACTTGATGCCCATGAATTCCCCGCGCACCAGGAAACGGCCGTGGGACACGCAGCTCGCCAGCTTGTACCAGCGGTCTATATTGCCCTTTTCGCCCTCTTCCCACATCAGCGGGCTCATGCACTTCGGGCAGTTCATAAGGGAGGCGCAGGCTTCTTCCCAGGCTTCCCTCTGGGAGGGATGCCTGTGGGTGCGTGCGGTGGACAGGGGCTTGGGCATGCCGCTGGTGGGGGAGTAAGAAGGCGCTTCCAGCTCCGAGATGCCCTTTTCCATGTCCACGGTCTTAAGGCACATGGCGGTCACGGCGGCGTCGTTCATGGCGTCGTGCAGGGACAGGTTCACCCGCACGCAGGCCTCTTCCGCCGTGTGCTTGAGCGCCAGGGGACCGTGATCGGGATGCTGGGCGGCGTATATCTTCTGGGCGTCGTACCAGGCGCAGGAGGGGGGATTGAGCCCGTGGAACGCCAGGTTGTTCAAAAATACGCGCCTGTCGTCGGGACCCCAGGAGAATACCGCGTCCACGTCCTTGAGCCAGGCGGCGAACTCCTGCGCCGCGACGGGGAAGTCCTCGCCGGAAGCGATGTCGCTTTCGCTTATGCCGGTGAGCTTTTTGACGTATCTGTCCAGCCGTCTGCGGCCGCCCAGGCGCACGTACAGGTTAAAGCTGTCCACGGGGGTCATGTCCTTGTCGGTCTTGACCGCGCCGATCTGTATGATCTCCTCGTGCATTATCACGCCCTGGCGGCTCGAGGGCGTCCACATGGGGTTATGGTACTGGTTCCATTCCAGGTCCACTATCGCGTAGTACATAAAGTCTCCAATTCTGTTATCTGGATAGGATTATACCACTTGCGGCGCGTTTAGGCAACAATAAAGGCCCGCTGCCTGAAAACGTAACAAATGCGCTTGACTGCAGAGCGTTTGGATGGTATAATAAATGTATCATTGTATAAGGAGATTTTTGCCGTGAAGAAGTTTATAGCGCTGATGATAGCCGTGATGCTGCTGGTGCCCGCCTTTGCCGTTGCCGACGAAGTGGTCCTGAACGGGAATACGGCTTTCAAAACCGACGTTGCCTCTTTCATCGCACAGTTCAACACTATGGCCAGCTCGATGAATTACGAATTTGAGTGGTCCAACGAGCCGAATACCGAGGCAGGCTACAACAAGCATATCGGCTGGTCCACGGACGAGCTGTGCACCATTATCCTGCACGAGGATGCGGACGGTCTGTTCGCTTTTGAAGCGGATCTGTTCCTTGATCTGGACAAGCAGGCCGACCAGGCCCAGAAGGCGGGAGAGAACCTGGGCGCGGCGATGGTGTGCGCGGGCTTCGCGCTGAACCAGAGCGAGTTCGGCGAACTCGGCATTGACGTCATAAACAACGTCGCAGATGAGACCACGAACCTGCTGTCTCCCCTTTACAGCCTGGGCGGAATGACCGAACAGCAGCTTGAGGACGGCATCGCCCAGGTGGGCACCATGTGCGGTTTCCCTGCGGGCACCGAAGTGAGCATCTACACTCAGGACGGGACCACCTACATGTACGTGGGCTTCTTCCTCTGCCCCATGGAGTGGGAACTCACGGTAGGCTGATACCTGACATGCGATCACGACGCGGGCGGAGGCATTCCGCCCGTTTTTGAGCGAATAACAGACCGAAGGTGAACAGATGTCTACCCTGCTGATGGATGAAAAGACCTTTGACCGCACCCTGACCCGCCTGGCGCACGAAATAATCGAGCGCAACGGCGGCGCGGAGGACGTGGTGCTGGTGGGGATACGCTCCCGGGGCGTGCCGCTGGCCCAGCGCTTGAGCGCGCTTATCAACTCCGTGGAGGGCGTGCTTCCGCCCGTGGGCGAACTGGACATCACATTTTACCGGGACGACTTAAGCAGGATAACCCCGCAGCCCACGCTGAACGCAACCAACGTGCCCTTCGACATCGTGGGCAAGACGGTGGTGATGGTGGATGACGTGCTGTTCACCGGCCGCACTGCCCGTGCGGGCATGGACGCGCTTATGGACATAGGCCGCGCCGCCCGCATACAGCTGGCGGTGATGGTGGACAGGGGACACCGGGAGCTGCCCATACGCGCGGACTACGTGGGCAAAAACGTGCCCACCGCGCTGACGGAGCGCATAAAGGTGAGCGTGAGGGAATTCGACGGGGGCGAGAGCCGGGTCGAGTTGTTCCGCATGTAAAAACGAGAAAACAAGATCTGCTGGAGGCAAAATGAACGCGATACTGATCCCCGCGTACAAGCCGGACGAAAAACTGATAGAGCTGTGCGAAAAACTTTTGTCGCATCCGAATGTACAGGTCGTGGTGGTGGACGATGGCAGCGGCGAAGCGTATAAACATATTTTTGAAGGCCTCGATCCCCGGGTGGTGCGCCTGGGCTACGGGGAGAACCACGGCAAGGGCTACGCGCTCAAAACGGGGATAAGATATATTTACGAAAACATGCCCGAGTGCGAGCACCTGGTGACCGCCGACGCGGACGGTCAGCACCGCTACGAGGACATAGAAAAGGTCATAGCCAAGAGCCAGGAGTGCCCCGGAGCGCTGGTGCTTGGCGGACGCAGGTTCGACGAAAGCAACGTGCCTTTCCGTTCCCGCTTCGGCAACGCCTGCACGCGCCTGGTGTTCCGCCTGGCCAGCGGGGTAGCCGTATACGACACCCAGACGGGTCTGAGGGGCTTTGACCGCCCGGGCATGAAGCTGTTCATGGACGTGAAGGGCGACAGGTACGAGTACGAGATGAACATGCTGCTCAAAGCCTCGGAAGAGGACATGCCCATCAAGGAGATCACCATCGCAACGGTGTACCTGGAGGAAAACAAGTCCAGCCACTTCAATCCCCTCAAGGACTCCCTGCGCATATACAAGAGCATCCTCAAGTTCGCAGCTTCCAGTTTCCTGGCGTTTTTGCTGGACTATCTGGTGTTCCTTATACTTCACCGGGTGTTCAGGGCGCTCGGCTGGTTCCTGCCGGGGGTCGATATAGGCAAACTGCATCTGGGACCGAAGGAGGCCGCCAACGCCTTTGCCAGGATCGTGTCTTCCTGTGCGAACTTCTTTGTGAACCACCGCGTGGTGTTCAACAGCAAGGAGAAGATCTGGAAGGCCGCCATCAAATACGCGATACTGGCGCTGTTCATATTCTGCCTGGACACGTTCGTGCTCAAGTTCTTTATGGAAGTGTGTTCCGTGCCGGACTGGCTGGCCAAGCCCATGACCGAGACCATAATGTTCTTCGTGAACTTCCCCATCCAGCGCAAATTCGTGTTCAAAAGACAGAGAAGAAGCTGAAAAGCCGCTGCATGATAGAACAAGCCTCCGGGAGCGCTGCCCCGGAGGCTTGTGTTCTGTAAACGCAGACCCGCTTCAGGCCAAAAGCTCCAGTATGACCTGCCTGACGGCGTGCTCGTGATTGGGCACGGTGATCTTGTCCGCGGCCTGCTTAACGTTTTCCAGAGCGTTGCCCACCGCGACGCCTATGTCCGCCGCGCTTAAAAGGGACACGTCGTTTTCGTAGTCGCCCATGCCTATCAGGGTGTGCACCCGCCCTCCCATAAGCCGTTTCACGAGTTTGGCCGCGTTGCCCTTGCCGCTGAAAGCGGGCAGCATTTCAAGACCTACAGGCCAGGAGCGCTCGATCAGGTACTTGTCCCCGAACCTGGCTTTGGCCCGGTCTTTAAGCTCCAGGGCGAGTTCGGGGGTGTACTCTACGAATATGGCTTTATACACCGGAGGCTCCCAGCCCCTTACGGAGCTTTCGGGGTCGCCTTCGCCCTTCTTCCATACGGCATTCACGCAGGATGAATGCCACAGGTGGGTCTCGAAGCTTATTTCGGGGTCGATGAGGGACAGGTAATCCCTGACGAATTCATCGTTTCCGCCGATCCGCTCGATGACTTCGAAACTCTCCGGGTCGACGATCGCGCCGCCGTTCAGAGCGATGACGGGGGCGTTAAGGGGCACTTTTTCCGCCACGTTCCGGATAAAATCCGGGCTTCTGCCGGAGGCGATGGTAAAAAAGCCGCCCTCACGCTGAAACTGCTTTATCGCTTCCACGTTCTCCGGCGAGACCTGCCCGCTTCTGTCAGCCAGTGTGCCGTCGTAGTCCGCCAGGATAAGATAGCCGTCATACCTGCCCATTCATTTTCTCCTTGTTGGTAAGCACCCTTATCCACCTGTAGCGGTTCACCACGAACACCGCCACGGTGCACTTGATAAGCTGGTCGCTTTTGAGGATGAAGAACACCCACACCGGGGGGAGCTTCCACCAGTACGCCGCCATGAGCGCGAAGGAGAGCACCACGCCCCACTGGAACACCAGGTCGTTCAGGAACACGAAGCGGGTGTTGCCGCCGCCGCGGACTATGCCCGTAAGGCAGGGCGCCTGGTAGCTGGTGCCCACGGAAGTTATGGATAGGACCAGCACGAACTGCCCGGCGTACCTGACCGCCTCGGGGCTTTCCAGATTATACAGGTGGATGACGGGGCCCCTGACCAGGAATATCGTGAGCCCCGTAACGAGTCCGGTGGCCAGGAACAGCAGTTGCATGGTGACCACGTATTCCTTAAGGCGGCTCAGGTCGCCCGAGCCCACCACCTTGCCGGTTATGACGCCCGCCGCGCTGCCGCCGCCGTAAGCGAACACGCTTATGACCGAGAACAGGCTGAGCGCCAGGGAGTTGGCGCTTATCACGTCTCCGCCCATATGGCCGATTATGGAGGTCTGTATGAACATCGCGATGCCCCAGCTGGCGCCGCCCAGCATTATGGGCGTGGCATGGCGGAAGTAGTCCTTCCACAGCGCGCTGTCGAATTTAATGGCGTTTTTCGGAGTCAGGCGCAGCTTTTTGTCTATTTTGAGGCTGTATATCAGCGCGACCGCCAGTTCGAACAGGCGGGCGGCGAGGGTGGCCCAGGCTGCGCCGCGGATGCCCAGCTCCGGAAAGCCCAGATGGCCGAATATCAGGCAGTAGTTGAGCAGCAGATTCAGAAACAGGCTCATCAGCGTAACGATAAAGCCGATCCTGGCGTTCTCCACGCTCCTCTGTGTGGCGAGCAGCACGGTGGTCAGGCACCACACGGGGTAGGTGAAGCGGATGATGTCCAGATACTCGCAGCCCGCGTTTATGATATCGGTATCGCGCGCAAGCAGGGAGAGTATGCCGCCGGGGAACGCGCTTACCGAGGCGGAAAACACGAAGCCCAGGGTGAGCGCGGTCAGCAGGCCTGCGGTAAACACGGGATATATGGGCCTTAGCTTTTTCGCGCCCCAGTACTGGCTGGATATGACCGCCACGCCTTCTCCCGCCGCGGTGACCACCATCTGCAGCAGGAACTGGATCTGGTTTGCCAGGGAGGCGCCGTTAAGGGCGGTTGAGGAGTAGCGGGCAAGCATCACGTTGTCCAGCAGGGATACGGAATAGGACAGCAGATTCTGCGCCGCCACGAACAAAAGCAGGCTGAAATATGTTCTGTAAAACGACTTGTCTCGCGTTATCATGGCAGTAGTGTGCCCCAAGGGCGGGAGAGCGCAAAAGCGCGGCTTGACGGGTCAAATGCATCAAAAGGTAGTCTACCATAATGCGCGGCTGTTATCAATACGGAAGCGAGTTTTTTACGGAAGGTTTTATCTTTGCGCTGCGCGCGAAAAAACCGTTATATCCCATTGTTTACCAAAGATTAATCCGTAATCTGCGGCTTTTGGCGCCGAAAAGGTTGAAACAGAACGCCGCGGGTGGTATAATAAACAGTGTGCTGTTTCGACAGCGAGGCCGCGTCTTCAGGGCGCGGCTCAAGTTTGGACCCCGGTCAGGGAGGAAAATTTGCCAAATAAATCAAGCAGTCTGGCAACGCTTGAAGCTGCCTGCGTGAAGCTGGCGGAGGAAACAGGGCTCGAGTTCGTGGACTTGGAGCTTGTTAAGGAACCCTCCGGCAGATGTTTGCGTATTTATATGGACAAGGAAGGCGGGATCAATATCGACGATATCGAGGCCTTCCATAAGCGTGTGCGCCCGCTGACGGACGCCATCGATTATGACTACATGGAGGTGTCTTCCCCCGGGGCGGACCGTCCGCTCAAGAAGCCCGGAGACTTTGAAAAAGCGCTGGGCAGCGAGGTGGAAGTCAAGCTGTTTGCCCCCGTGGACGGCGTGAAGCAGTTCGTGGGCACGCTGTGCGCGTACGACGAAAACAGCGTGCAGGTGGACTGCGCCGGCGATATAAAGAGCTTCGAACTCAAAAAGCTCGCGCTCATACGCCCCTACATCGACGTGGAACAAGAACTGGAGAACAGTCAGGATTTAGTTTAATTGGAGGAAAAAATGGCTAAGAAATCCAAAACCCAGCCTGTGAATGAGACTTCCGAGCTGATACTCGCAATAGACGAGCTGTGCAAGGCGAAGAACATAAGCCGCGAAGTGCTGTTTACCAAAATCGAGGCGGCCATGGTGAGCGCCTATAAAAAGGAATACGGCAAACAGGACAACGTCACCGCTACCGTGAACCGCACTACCGGCATCATAGAGGTGTTCGCCCGCAAGACGATCGTGAGCGAAGTCACCGAGCCCGCGGTGGAGATCTCCTTGGAAGAGGTCAGGAGCAAGTTCCCGGAGCTTACCGACTACGACCTGGGCGACCTTATCGAGGTGCCCGCCAACATTGATTCCTTCGGCCGCATAGCCGCGCAGTCTGCCAAGCAGGTGATTGTGCAGTCCATAAGGGAAGCCGAGAGGGGCGCGGTGTATGAGGAGTATTCCGAAAAGGAAAACGAGATCCTGACCGCCATAGTCAAGATAATCGAGCCCGACAGGGCGTACGTGGAACTCGGCCGCACCGAGGGCGTGCTGGAGCTCAATCAGCTGATGCCCGGCGAGACCGTGCGCGTGGGCGACCGCCTGAAGGTGTACGTGCTGGAAGTCAACAAAAGCGCCAAGGGTCCCCAGGTGATGGTCAGCCGCACCCATACGGGGCTGGTAAAGCGCCTGTTCGAAGTCGAGGTGCCCGAGATCCGCAGCGGCGAGGTGCTGATCAAGTCCATCGCCCGCGAAGCCGGCAGCCGCACCAAGATGGCCGTGTTCAGCGCCAACCGCGACATCGATCCCGTGGGCGCCTGCGTAGGTCCCAGGGGCATGAGGGTCGAGAACGTCACAAACGAGCTCAAGACCGAGAAGATAGACATAATCAAGTGGTCCAGCGACCCGCAGGAATACATCGCCGCGGCGCTGTCTCCCGCCCGGGTGAACGAAGTGTACATCCCCGGCAAGGAGAAGATCGCCTATGTCACGGTGCCCGACAACCAGCTGTCCCTGGCTATCGGCAAGGAAGGGCAGAACGTGCGCCTGGCCGCCAAACTGACCGGCTGGAAGATAGACATCAAGAGCGCGTCCCAGGCCCAGCAGGAAGCCGAGGCGATAAGCCAGTCCCAGCCCGACAACTACGAAGAGGACGAGAATGCCGGCAACTAAAAAGATCCCCATGCGCATGTGCGTGGGCTGCCACGAGATGAAGCCCAAAAAGGAGCTGCGCCGCATAGTGCGCTCCCCGGAAGGCGAGATCTCCATCGACCTTAAGGGCAAAAAACCGGGCAGAGGCGCGTATGTGTGCCTGGACAGCGAGTGCCTTAAGAAGGCCCGCAAAAGCCGGGGGCTGGAAAGGAAGCTGGAAAGCCCGATCTCTGCCGAAGTGTACGACAGCCTCGAAAGCGAGTTTGCGCAGCTCATAAGGGACGGCGAAGCGTGACGAAGTACGAGCGCGGTCTTGGGATGCTGGGGCTTGCCCGGCGCGCCAGGGCCCTTACAAGCGGCTTTTCCCAGGTGGAAGCGTCGCTTAAGGCCGGAGAGGGCAAACTGCTGCTGCTGGACGGGGAGATAAGCCCGGAAACGGAAAAGCAGCTGGTCCCGCTGGCCGAAAAACACGGCATTGCATATTTCAGGCTCAGGCCGGGCGAACTGTCCGACAGCCTGGGAGATTTCAGGATGTGCGCCCTGGTCACCGATGAGGGGTTCGGGCGCAGGATATACGAATTATTGAACGAAGAGTAACATACGGGGGGTACAGTCTGAATAATGGCGAAAGTTACAGCCAAAGACGTGAGCCTTGGCGCTCAGGAGCTAATCAAACAGTTAAATAATTCAAGGGAGCAGCTCAGAGGGCTGATGGGTTCGCTGCGCGCCCGGAACGATGAGCTGTTGAGAGCCAAGCGTGCCGAAATGGAGGAGCAGAACCGCAGGGAATTCAAGGACAGGTTCGACGCGGCGGTCAACGCGATAAACGCTGCGAAGAACGCGCCCGCAGAGGAGCCTGCGCCGGTTCAGGAGCCTGTTCAGGAAGTCAAACCGGTCCAGGCCGAACCTCCGAAGCCCCAGACAAGTGCGAGACCCCAGACCGCGCCCCAGGAACGCCCCCAGCGTCCCGCGGACGGACAGGTGCGTCCCCGTCCCGCTTTCGGCGCAAATCCTGCCCAGCCGGGCCAGAGAGCGCCTTACGGGCAGGGCCCCCGTCCCCAGCCGAGCCAGCCGGGCCAGAGAGCGCCTTTCGGGCAGAATCCCCGTCCCCAGCAGGGACAGGCGGGCGGGCTTACCCGGCCTTACGGCAGACCCGCGGTGCAGGGCCAGGCGGGACAGCAGTCCATGCAGCGGCCGGGCTTCAACCGTCCCCAGCAGGGAGCACCCGCTCAGCGTCCCGGCGGATTCGGGCCGAAAAAGCCTTCCGCAGCCGACATGCTGCCGCCTGTTGAGAAAAAGGAACGCGTCAGCAATTACGATCCCAAGAAAAACCAGTATGTGCGCCAGAATGATCCCGAGCACAATACCGTCAAGAACAAGCGTCAGGTGAGCCGTCAGGCCGCGCCTCAGATGAACATGGACGACGAGTATGAGCGTAACGTAAAGCGCAAGCGCAAGCAGGCGCCCGTTGCGGCTCCCCGTCCGGAACCGGTCAAGATCGATCACGCGGTCATGACCACCGAGCTCATAACCGTCAAGGACCTGTCCGAGAAGATCGGAAAGAGCGTAAACGAGCTTATAAAGAAGCTGCTGATGCTGGGCATAATGGCCACCATCAACAACGAGATAGACTACGATACCGCCCAGCTCATCTGCTCCGACTACGGCATCGAGCTGGAGTACAAGCCCGCGGAGACCGCCGAAAGCGCGCTGGAAGCGGAAGAGGTGGAGGACAGCGAAGACAAGCTGCTGCCCAGGCCTCCCGTGGTCACCGTCATGGGCCACGTCGACCACGGCAAGACCAGCCTGCTGGACTACATCCGCAACACCCGCGTCACCGCGGGCGAGGCGGGCGGCATAACCCAGCACATCGGCGCTTACACCGTGGAACTCAACGGCAAAAAGATCACCTTCCTGGATACTCCCGGCCACGAAGCGTTCACCGCCATGCGTGCCCGCGGCGCCCAGGCTACCGATATCGCCATACTGGTGGTCGCTGCCGACGACGGCGTCATGCCCCAGACCATAGAGGCTATCAACCACGCAAAGGCTGCCGGAGTGCAGACTATCGTGGCCATAAACAAGATAGACAAGCCCACCGCCGACGTGGAGCGCATCCGCCAGGAACTGACCAAGTACGACCTGCTGTGCGAGGAGTGGGGCGGCGACACCATCATGGTGCCCGTTTCTGCCAAGACCGGCCAGGGCATCGACCAGCTGCTGGAAATGGTGCTGCTGGTGGCGGAAGTACAGGACTACCGCGCCAATCCCAACCGCAAGGCGAGAGGCATCATCATCGAAGCCCGGCTGGACAAGGGCCGCGGTCCCGTGGCTACCGTGCTTATCAAGAACGGCACCCTGAAAGTGGGCGACACCATCGTCGCGGGCATGTCCTACGGACGCGTCAGGGCCATGGTGAACGACAAGGGCGAAAGAGTCAAGGCCGCGCTGCCCAGCGATCCTGTGGAAGTCATCGGCTTTAACGACGTGCCCGAGGCGGGCGACATCATCTCCGCCGTGGACGACGACAGCCTGAGCCGTAAGGTGGCCGAGGAGCGCCGCGACAAGGCGCGCGCCGCCCTCATAAAGGCCCAGAGCAAGGCTACGCTGGACGACCTGTTCAACCAGATCAGCGAGGGCCAGATGAAGGAACTCAACCTTATCATCAAGGCCGACGTCATGGGCAGCGTGGAGGCGGTCACCTCCTCTCTGGAAAAACTCTCCAACGACGAAGTCAAGGTGCGCTGCATACACGGCGGCGTAGGCGCCATAACCGAGACCGACGTTATGCTGGCCAGCGCGTCCAACGCCATCATCATCGGCTTTAACGTCCGTCACGACAACGCGGTCCGGGATATCGCGCTCAAGGAAAAAGTCGACATCCGCCTGTACAGGGTCATCTACAACGCCATAGAGGACGTGGAGGCCGCCATGAAGGGCATGCTGGCGCCCAAGTTCAAGGAGAACGTGCTGGGCCGCTGCCAGGTCAGGCAGACCTTCAAGGTCTCCGGCGTGGGCACCGTGGCGGGCTGCTACGTCACCGACGGCAAGATCCAGCGCAACGCGCAGATCCGCCTGCTCAGGGACAACGTGGTCATCCACGAGGGCAAGATCGACTCCCTCAAGCGCTTCAAGGACGACGTGCGCGAGGTCGCTACCGGCTATGAGTGCGGTATCGGCATAGAGAACTACAACGACGTGAAGGTGGGGGACGAGATGGAGTGCTTCACCATGGAAGAGGTCAGCGCGTAGTTTTCAGGGAGCAGTTTTCACAATACATAAGCCGGCATGTCCGGCTTTTTTAAGAGGTTATACATGGCATTTGACAGAACGGAACGCATATGCGAAGAAGTCAGGCACGCGCTGACAGAAATAATAAACCACAGCGTAAAGGACCCGCGGGTAAGGGGCACCTGGTCGGTGACCCGCTGCGAGGTGACCCGTGACCTGCGCTACTGCAAGGCACGGGTGAGCGTGCTGGAGGACGAATACCGCCCGGAGCTCATAAAGGCGCTGAAAAACGCCGCGGGCTTCATCAGGAGGGAACTGGGCCAGAAGGTAGACCTGCGCTACACTCCGGAGATCATATTTGAGGAAGACAAAAACATGGAGTATGCCCAGCATATCGGCGACATACTGCGCAGGGAAGAGGAAAAACACCCCATTCGGGAGGACGAGGATGCTGGGAACGCTTAAGGATATAGCCGGTTTCATAAACGAAAACGACGATTTCGCGGTGATAACCCACTTTAAGCCCGACGGCGACGCTTACGGCAGCGCCCTGGGTCTGGTGGGCATACTGCGCAGCATGGGCAAGCGCGCGTTTCCCGTGTGCGACGACGAGGTGGAGCCCGCCTACCGCTTTTTGGCGAACTCGGCCGAATTCACCAACGAGGAAAAAGCCCTGCCCTTCACGCCCCTGTGCGCCATAGGCATCGACATCTCCGACGCACACCGCATGGGCAAAAGCGAAAACCTGTTTAACGCCTGCAAAAGACAGGCGGTGATCGACCATCACGCCACGAATACGGGCTTTGGGGACGTGACGTACCTGGAAGCGGACGCGGCTTCCACGGGGGAAATAATAGTCAAACTGGCGGAAGAGCTGGGCGTCAGACTGACCAAGCCCGTCGCCGAGCAGCTGTATACAGCCATCTCCACCGACAGCGGCAATTTCTCATTCGCGGACACCTCTCCGCAGACGCTGATCATGGCGGCAAAATGCCTGGAAGCCGGAGCGGAAGTCGAAAAGCTGACCCGCCTGCTGTACAGGAGCCGCACTCCCGGAAAAACCAGGCTGATAGGCTTGGCGCTGACCGATTTCGTGATGAGCCCCAGCGGCAAGGTCGCGGGATTAAAGCTCACCAAGGAAATGTTTGACAAAGCGGGAGCGAGCCTGCCCGAAGCGCATTCGCTGGTGAACTACATGAACGAGATCCAGGGAGTGTACGTGGGCATTCTGGCCGAGGAGCGTCCGGGGGAGACCCGGGTGAGCTTCAGGGGCGCGAACGGCGCGGACGTGTCCGTGCTGGCGCAGAAGTTCGGCGGCGGGGGACACATCGCCGCCAGCGGCGCGCGCTTCCCAGGCGAGAATATAGACGACGTATTCAAAAAGGTAATGGACGAGGCGGAAAGGTACGTTAACGCTTGAACGGATTCATAAACCTGCTTAAGCCCCCGGGCATGACGTCCCAGGATGCGGTGAGCCGTATAAAGCGGCTGCTGCCCCTGGGCACGGCGGTGGGACACGGAGGCACGCTCGATCCAGATGCGGCGGGAGTGCTGCCCATATGCGTGGGCAGGGCTACCCGCCTGTTTGACTATATAGTGGACAAGCGCAAGGAGTACATAGGCGAGCTGACGCTGGGCATTGCTACCGACACCTGCGACGCGAGCGGCAGGATAACCGACAGCTGCCGGGTCCAAGTGCGCCAAGGCGAAGTGGAAAGTGCGCTGGAAGGCTTCGTGGGCGACATAATGCAGGTGCCGCCCGCTTACTCTGCCATAAAGCGCGGAGGCGAGGCGCTGTATAAAAAAGCGCGGCGCGGGGAAGACATAGACATACCCGCGAGGCAGGTCAGGATAGACGCGCTCACGTTTATGGGGCAGACTTCGCCGGACAGGTATCTGATAAAGATCGCCTGCCGCAAGGGAGTCTATATCCGTTCGCTCATGCGGGACATCGCCGGGAAACTGGGCTGCCCCGGACATATGTCGTTCCTGCTTCGCACCGCGTCCGGGGCGTTCACGCTGGATGACGCCCAAACGCTGGACGAACTGCAGAATATTGAGGAGTTTATAAGACCCATGGACTGCCTGCTGGACGCTTACCCCGCGGTGCGGCTGGATCCTGCCGCGCGGGATAAGGTGCTCAACGGTGCCGTGCTTACGGAACAGGACGTCCTTTCGTCCGACGCCGCGCCGGACAGTGTCGCCCGGCTGTACGTGGGAAACGAGTTCGCCGGCATGGCGGACAGGCTGCCCGACGGGGCCAAGATCAGGTGCATGCTGCTGGGAAGAGAATAAATGCTTACTATCCATACCGCTGCCAGAAGGCTTCTGCCGCGTGAGCTCATAAAGCTCGTGAGACCTGCCCTTAATGAGGGGGAGGTCATAGTGCTCGTGCCCGACCAGCTCACCCTGGAGACGGAGCTGGAACTGATGGACGCGCTGGGGATAAACGGTTCCTTCCGCCTGTCGGTCATGTCTCCCAAACGGCTGATGAGCCGCATATTCGAAGAGGCGGGCCATTCCCCAATAAAGCAGATAGACGAAAAAGGCAAGGCCATACTCATAAGCTACCTGCTCAGAAAGCATTCCGGGGAGCTCGAATACTACAGATCCGCCACAAAAGCGGCGGGCTGCGAGGACGGGCTGATAAACGAATTGACGCTGCTCAAGCAGGCGGGGCTGGACCCGGAGGCTCTGGAAACCCTGGCGGAAAACGCGAAACTGCAGGCCACCCGGGCGAAGCTAAGCGATATACGGCTGCTGGCGGGCTGGTACCGGGAATATCTGGGAAACAGGGTGCACGACCTGGAGGACGAAGCCGCGGAGGCGGTGAGCCGCATAGGCGATGTAGCCTCTTTCGGCGGCGCTTCCGCCGTGGTGTACGGCTTTGACATAACCACCGCCCCGGTCAACCGGCTTATCGCGGGACTTGGCAGGCGGCTCAGAAACGTGGACGTGCTTTTGCCTTTGCCAGCAGAAGGGGAAGCGGGAACGATATACGACCCTCTGGTCAAGGCGATAAAGCGGCTCACGAATGAACTTGAAAAAGTGGGCGTGCCTTTCAAAAGGGCGCAGTCCGATCCGGAAGAGGAACCGAATCCGCTCACGCGCGCGCTTTCGCGTCTGTATAAATACGGGCAGAAGGAGAAGCCGCCCGCCCCGGAGGGCGTGCACGCCCGCATGCTTCTGAACCCCATGGAGGAAGCCGAGTACACAGCCGCCGCCATAAGGGAACTGGTCAGGACGCGGGGCTGGCGCTTTTCGGATGTCACCGTGGCGCTGGAGGACGAGAACGCCTACAGAGACGCCGTCGAGACAGCTTTCGGCAGGTATGGCATTAATTATTTTATCCAGAACGGCAGAAGCGCCGTCACGGGCCCGCTGCCCGCGTTTTTGAACGAGACGCTCAAGATAATAGCGGGCAAGGCGGAAAACCTGTCCGAGCTGTGCGAGACCGGCTTCACGGGGCTCGAGCGCGGGGAGATCGAGAAGCTGAGCAGTTATATGGCTGTGCTCAGGCTGCGCATGAGCGCGCTGTCGCGTCCCTTCACCCGGGGCGATAAAACAATGATCGATGCTGCGGAGCCGATACGCGTAAAGCTGATGGCG
This sequence comes from Clostridiales bacterium, assembly GCA_024683475.1. Taxonomy (GTDB): domain Bacteria; phylum Bacillota; class Clostridia; order Christensenellales; family Aristaeellaceae; genus RUG14130. The sequence goes on from JAIKYG010000076.1 coordinate 23,603, forward strand.
CCCATACTCGAGCTTAAAGAGGCCCTGCGCGCCGAAAAGACGCTGGACGGGCAGCTTAAGGCGATATTCGAATATCTCACTAACCGGAACTGCTTTGAAAAGGCGGAAAACTACCGTCAAAAGCTGCTGGAGCTGGGTCTGCCGGCTCAGGCGGAGATGGATATAAGGTTCTCCAACCTCTTAATAGACAGTTTTGACCAGATGAGCGCGGTGCTGGGCGAAGGCGCGCTGGGCTTTAAGGAGCTGCAGGAGCTTACGTCCAGGGCGCTTAACGCCGTGGTGATGAAAAGCCTGCCCCAGAGCAGGGACGCGGTCAGCGTCACTTCATGCCAGAGGCTCGGCATGCGCCGTGCGAAAGCGCTGTTTTTGATGGGGCAGACCTCCGACGCGGGGGACAGCGGGGACGGCGTGTTCAACCGCATGGAGAGGGCAGAAATCGAAGAGCTCTCCGGCAGGTATATTACCCCCGATCCCCTGGATCTCAGCCGCACCCGCCGCATGTACGTGAAGGACGCGCTGCTTTCGGCAACGGAAGAGGTGTATATCACGTATCCGTCTTCCGGCATGAACGGGAGCGCCAACACCCACGGGCACGTGATAAGCGAACTTAAGCGCGCGTTTGAAGGTTTTACGGTGGAGGGCGGCGTCAGGGAAGACAAGGCGCTGGTAGACCTGCTTTTGTCCGCACCCGCGGGCGCGCTGAGCTACCTGTCCTCCCGCTGCAGGGCCGAAAAGCCGGATGAGACACAGCTGAGCACGCTTGCCGCGCTGAAAGCCATGGGGCAGACCGGACAATTGGAAGCCGCCGCCCGCTTTACCGCGAAAAGCGAAAGCATCACTCCCGCGGAAGCCCAGCGCCTCTACAGCGAAAACCTGAGCGTATCGCGGCTGGAGAAATTCGCGTCCTGCCCGTTCAAGCATTTTATAAGCGAGGGGCTGAAGCCCAGGGAAGACAAAGCCTACGAGATAAACCCGATCGAGCAGGGAAAGCTTTTGCATAAGTGCATGGAAAGGCTGCTCAAAAGCCCCGACTTTGCGGCCCTTAGTGAAGCGCAGGCCCGGGAGCGGATGCGGGCGATATTCGAAAACGTGATAGGCGGCGAATTGGCGCCCCTTGCCGCGGACAGCCGGGCGAACGCCGTGCAGCTTAAGGAACTGCGCCGGGCGGCGCTCAGGGCGTCCGTGCTGCTGCTTAAGCAGCGCAAAAAGGGCGCGTTCAAACCTGAAGCGCTGGAACTTAAGTTTACCGACCGGCTGAAGGCGGGAGACAGGGAGCGTCCCCTTCACGGGCAGATAGACCGGGTGGATAAGGGAGAAATCGACGGCCGGTCCTATGTTTTCGTGGTGGACTACAAAAGCGGCAACACGAAGCTGGATCCGCCCTCCATGTACGAGGGACTTCAGCTGCAGCTTATGACTTACCTGGCCGTCGCTCAGAAGGATTACGATTCCGGCAGCGCGGGAGTGTACTATTTCAGGGTCTCAGACAAGCCCATCAATACCTCATCGCTGAATGAAGCCGAGATAGAGGCAAAGCGCACGAAGCAGGCCCGCATGCAGGGCATCTATCCCGAAGATAAGGAAATACTGGAAAACATCAGCGAGCACCCGGAGGAATTCATAAACGTGAATTTCCATCAGACCGGCGATCATAAAGGCGAACCGAAGGGCGACATGGGCGCGTCACAGGCGGAGTTCGAACTGCTGTCCCGCCACACCCGGCGGCTTATGGAAAACTTTACAAAACGGATATACGAGGGCGAGACCGCAGTAGCGCCCGTGAGCAGCGCCGAAGCGGACGCCTGCAAGTACTGCACCTACGCGCCTGTCTGCTTTAAACAGGGGCGGTTCGCAGGTTTCAAGTCACGCAAAGCGCGCAAAATGAACATGTCCGAACTCAAGATAAAACTGTGGGCGGAAGAGGACAGCAACGGCGCAAGCTTGCAAAACGATTGACTTATATGATAAAATACGCTAAAAGGGGGCTTGGACATGATTAGGAAAATGATCGCGCTCACGCTGGCGCTGTTAACGCTTATAAGCGTATTCGGAGTATCCGAATCGACGTATGACGACAACGATACCATAGTGGCCATGATCGGCGACGAGAGCGATTTTGTATATGCCGTTGAACTGGCTTTGGTCAAGAAGGGTTTTCTGCTGAAGGACGAAGCGGACGGGTATTTTGACAGGTATACCGAGCGCGCCGTGATGAACTTCCAGATGAGCAAGGACTACGAACCGAACGGTCTGCTCACCAAGCGGCAGCTCTACTGGCTCGACCGTGCGACTTACAATGAGTGGTTCGACACGAGCTACATCGTGTACATCACCAACGGCGGCAGCCGCTACCATCTGTGGGAGTGCGCCGCGCTTAAAAATGCGCTGGAACCCATGCCCATTTCCATTAATATCGCAGAGTACATGGGCTATGTTCCCTGCAAAAGATGCAATCCGTACCTCTACTAAACTGAACGATCGGGAGAAAAATCATGAGCGAAAACAAAAGACCCATACAGCCTAAGACCACTTCCCAGCGCCCGAGGCCCGCAGCCCAGGGCACGCGCACCGCGTCCCAGGCGCAGCGCAGCCGTGCGGCGGCCGCAAAACGCCGTAAGAAACAGCAGCAGCAAAAACAGCTTATGACGCTGCTCATCGCAGCGGTGGCCATTCTGATAGTGGTGCTTCTGCTGGTGGTCATCAATCCCTTTGGCAAAAAGCCGGCCGGAAACAACACGCCGACCGCGCCGGTCAGCACACAGAGCACGTCCGACGGCAGCGGGATATTCACCGATGTCGGTTTGAACAGCGATAATTATGACGGGCTGAACGCCAGCGAGGCGGGCAGCATCAACGTATCGGACCTGAGCATCACTCCGGGTCTGGACGAAAGCTGGGAAAACATACTGCTGCTGGGCATTGACGGGCGCGTGCTCACCGAGACGTCCCGCTCGGACACCATGATGATCTGCTCCATCAACAGGAATACCGGAGCGATCAAGCTCACGTCCCTTATGCGTGACTCTGAGGTCAAGATCGAAGGCAAAAACCGCAGGCTGAACACCGCGTACTTTTTCGGCGGCCCCAAACTGGCCATGCGCACTGTGAACGAGTGCTTCGGCATGAACATCAGCAAGTATGTGGTGGTGAACTTCGCCTCGTTTGCCGAGATCGCCGAGAAGGTGGGCGGCGTCGAGATCGACGTGACCAAGAACGAGGTCGAAGAGATCAACGCCAGCGTCCAGGAACAGTACTGGCTGCTGTACAAGCAGGGAAAAATGACGTATGACGACGCGAAAAACGCGTATCTTGCGGACATACTGGAAGCAGGCGGCGCCAATACCCACTTAAACGGCATGCAGACGCTGGGCTACGCCCGCATCAGAAAGCTTGACAGCGACTACGGCAGGGCGGAGCGCCAGAGGAGAGTACTCAACCTGCTGATGGTCAAGCTGAAGGGCAAGAGCACGGTCGACCTTATGAACCTGGCCATGGATTCCATGGGCATCATGAGGACCAACCTGGACATGAACACCATAATGACCCTGGGCCAGAAGGTGCTGGCGCGCGACGGCTTTAACGGCGCGGAGACGTTCGTGCTGCCCGTCAGGGGCACTTACAGGGAGGATAAGCGCGGCGAAGACGACGACGCCATGCTCTGGAACATCGATTTCGACACCAACAAACGCGAACTCCACGCCTTCATTTACCTGAGATGACAAAACCCGAGCTGCTTGCTCCCGCGGGAAGCTGGGACTGCCTCGTAGCCGCCGCGCAAAGCGGCGCAGACGCGGTCTACCTGGGCGGAAAAGTGCTGAACGCCCGGCGCGGAGCGGCAAATTTCGGCGCGGAAGAGCTTATAAAGGCTTCCGACTACCTGCATGAGCGGGGCAAAAAACTGTATGTGACCGTGAACACTCTGCTTAAGGAGTGTGAGATGGGCGAGCTTGAAAATACGGCTGAACAGCTGTTTCGGGCTCGCCCCGACGGCGTTATAGTGCAAGACATGGGCGTGTGCGGATACCTTAGGCAGGTCCTCTCTTCCCTCCGCCTGCATGCCAGCACCCAAATGGCGATAAGCAACCCGCAGGGCGCAGAGTATCTCAAACGGCGCGGGTTCGACCGCGCGATACTGGCCCGGGAAATGTCGCTGGAGGAGATACGCGCCTGCAGCGAGACCGGCATAGAGACCGAGGTGTTCTGCCACGGCGCGCTGTGCGTGGCGTGCAGCGGGCTGTGCCTGTTTTCCAGCATGGTGGGCGGGCGCAGCGGCAACCGGGGCGCGTGCGCCCAGCCCTGCCGCATGGAATACGAGGCGAGAGGCGCGGCGTCTGCCAAAGGCTATCTGCTGTCGCCTAAAGACCTTATGACCGCGCCCATGCTGGACAAGCTCGTTTCGGCGGGCGCAAGCAGCCTTAAGATCGAGGGCCGGCTGAAAAAACCCGAGTATGTGGCCGTGGTGACGCACGCGTACCGCCGTCTGCTGGACGGGGAAACGCCTGACGAAAAGCTGGCGGACGAATTAAGGCAGGTATTCAACCGGGGCGGCTTCACCCGGGGATATTTCGAAGGGATCAGGGACGGGGAATTCCTGTCCACCCAGAGATCCGGACATCAGGGCGTACCCGTTGGCAGGGCGAGCGGCAGGACCGTGAGCCTGAGCCGGGACGTGGACAAGGGCGATGCGCTCGCCGTAAGGAACGACAGAGGCGAGGAGATCCCCGTAAAGCTCTCGGGCAGGGCGGGGGAACGCGTTGCGAACCCCGCGAAAGCGGACGGCACCGTGTACCGCATGCAGAGCAAAACGCTGCTCGACGAGGTGAGCGAGCGCCTGAGACGGGAAAGGGGCTGCGTGCCCGTATCCGCCCGGCTCACGCTCAGGCTCGGAGAGCCGGCGCGTTTGGAACTGGACGACGGCAAAAACCGCGTGACAGCCGAAGGCGAAACGGTAACCTCCGCGGAAAACGGCGGGATCAGCGCCGAAAGGCTGTTAAGCCAGCTTAAAAAGACCGGGGGCACGCCTTACATAATCGATACTGCGAAACTGGACGGAGACGCGGACGCTTTCTTAAGCATGTCCGCTGTCAACAGTTTAAGGCGCGAGGCGCTTAAGCGCCTCTCCGAAGCGCGGATCGCAAAAGCGAGGGGCGACTGGGAGAAAAAGAAATACCGGCCTCATAAAGAGGTGAACGGAGAGTATTCCCTTCCGCCGCGCATCGCGGTGCAGGCGGACGACACGGCGCTGCTTAAGCGGCTGTTAAGCGAGGGCGCGGACGAAGCCGTGTATTTCCCTGCAGATCTAAGGGAAACCGCGCTGGAAAACGCCGACGTCGACGAGATGTTCCTGTACCTGCCGCCGGTAATGGCGGGCGATACGCTCGGCACGCTTAACCGTTTCGCTCTTAGCAACGCGGGCAAACTTAAGGGCGTATATATCTCCAACCCGGGGCAGCTGGCGCTGGAGTGGCCGGGGGAGAGGCGGTTCGACTTCTCCATGAACATCACCAACAACGCCGCGCTGGATTTCCTGGGCGTGGGGAAAGACATCTATACTCCGTCCGTGGAGCTCATCTGCCGGGAGATCAGGCAGCTGTCCGGCAACCGGGAACTGGTGGTCTACGGCCGGGTGCCGCTTATGCATTTAAGGCACTGTCCCCTGAACGCCATACGCGGGGGAGGCAGACATAAGGAGTGCAGGGCGTGCGACAGCGCCGCGGCCGGAAAACGCCTTAGCGACCTGTACTATGCTGACAGGACGCGGGCAAGCTTTCCCTTCAGGCGGCTGGCGAGCGACGAGAGCTGCGTCATAGACCTGCTGAACAGCGTGCCAATGAACCTGCTGTCAAGGACGGACGAGCTGCCGGAAAGCAGGGTGTGGCGCCTGCTTCTGACGGATGAGGACGAAAGGACCGCCCAAAGGCTGACAAGGGCGTTCAAAGCCGCGGCAACGGGCGGGCGGCCTCAGGGGAACATAGTCGAAAAATACACCACTGGGCATTATTTCAGGATCACGGAGTAATAAATGACTGAAAAATACCGGTTCAAGCTGGAATACGATAAAATACTGAATATGCTGAAGGACTGCGCGGTGTCCGACATGGGCAAGGCGCGCTGCCTTGAGACGCTTCCGGCGGACAACATAAAGGACGTCACGCGCCTGCAGCAGGAGACCGACGAAGCGCTGAATGCGATCGCCTACACGGGCGGGAATCCCATGACGCAATTTGACGACGTGAGCGAGTATCTTAAACTGGCCCAGGTCGGCTCCGTGCTGACAATGAAGGCGCTTTTGAAGGTGGCGGGAGCGCTCGCGGCGGCACGCAGCGTGAGGCGCAGCCTTATAACGGACCGGGAAGACACGCCCATATTAAGCGAAATGGCTTCCCGCATCGCCACTAACCGGCCTCTTGAGGAAGAGATAAGCGCGGCGATCATCTCCGAGGACGAGATGAGCGACCATGCCTCCCCCGAACTGTACGACATCCGCAGGCACATCCGCCAGGTCAACGACAAGGTGCGGGAAAAGCTGAACGGATTTATCCATTCCTCCGCAATGCAGAAATACCTGATGGACAGCATCGTGACCGTCCGCAACGGCAGGTACGTCATTCCCGTCAAGTCGGAATACCGCCAGCAGGTGCCGGGCCTGGTGCACGACCAGAGCGGCTCCGGCTCCACCGTGTTCATAGAGCCCATCAGCGTGGTCGAGGCGGGCAACGAGCTTAAAGAGCTGACGCTGAAGGAGCAAAGGGAGATACAGCACATACTCAGGGACTTTACCCTGCGCCTCGCGCCCGACGCGCCGCTCATAAAAAGCAGCCTGGATATAATGGCGTATCTGGACGGGGTGTTCGCCCGGGCGTTCCTTGCCAGGACCATGAACGCGAACCCTCCCAAGATCAACGATAACGGCGTCGTCCGGCTTAAGGAAGCGCGCCATCCGCTGCTGGACCCGCTCAAGGTGGTGCCGCTGACCATCTGGCTGGGGGAGGACTTTACCACCCTTGTGATAACCGGTCCCAACACCGGCGGCAAGACGGTCACGTTAAAGACCGTCGGCCTGCTCACTCTGATGGCGCAGGCTGGCATGCACATACCTGCCGCTTTCGGCAGCGAAGTCGCCGTGTTCGATGAAGTGTTCGCCGATATCGGGGACGAACAGTCCATAGAGCAGAGCCTGTCCACGTTCTCCAGCCACATGACCAACATCGTGCAGATACTGGATAACGTGAGCGAAAAAAGCCTGGTGCTGTTTGACGAGCTGGGCGCGGGCACGGACCCCACGGAGGGCGCCGCGCTGGCCATGAGCATACTGGAGACGCTGCTAAAGCGCCGCGTGCGCACTTTGGCCACCACGCACTATTCCGAGCTCAAGGCGTTCGCGCTCAACACCGTGGGGGTGGAAAACGCTTCGGTGGAGTTCGACGTGGAAAGCTTAAGGCCCACGTACCGCCTGTCCATAGGCGTGCCGGGCAAGTCCAACGCGTTTGAGATATCCAGAAAACTGGGGCTCGATCCCGCCATAATCGCCGATGCTTCAGAGCGGCTCAGCCGGGATCAGATTCGTTTTGAAGATGTCATCGTGAATGCCGAGTATCACCGCACCATAGCCGAGAAGGAACGCGTGCTGGCGGAAGAAGCGCACCGCGAGACCCTGCGTATACGTGCGGAGGCGGACAAAGAGAAAAGACAACTGGAATCCCAGCGGGAGGAAATGCTCAAAAAGAGCAAGGAAGACGCAAAGAAGCTGCTTAAAAAGGCTCAGAACGAGGCGGAGCAGATCATTTCCGAACTCAAAAAGGCTAGGAACGCTTCCGGTCTCAAAGAGCACGAACTGCACGAGATGCGCAAGCGCCTGCAGGACGGCATCGATGAAATGAGCGAGACGCTCGCTTCCGGCAAGGCGCAGGAAGGCGTGCGTCCCGAGAGCCTGAAGCCCGGCGACCGCGTGTATCTGGAAAAACTGGGTACGGACGCCACCGTGCTGACCGCGCCTGACGCGAAGGGCGACATGAACGTGCAGGCGGGGCCCATGAAGCTGAAAGCCAACATAAAGGAAGTGCTGCTCAGCACCCCCAAACCTGCCGAGAACGCGAAAAAGAGCCGCTATGAGCCCCGCAAGCCCTCGGGCAGCAGCATACAGATCTCCCACAGACGGGGCGAGATGGAGCTGGACGTGAGGGGCATGACGGTGGAGGAAGCCCTGAACGAGATGGACCTGTTCATAGACGGGGCGAGGCTCAACAGCATCAAGAATTTCTCCATAATCCACGGCAAAGGCACCGGCGCGCTTAGGAGCGCGGTGCAAAGCGAACTTAAACGCATACCTGACGTAAAGGAATTCCGTCTGGGCCGCTACGGCGAGGGCGAGGACGGCGTGACCATAGTAACACTAAAGTGAAAGAGGTACCTGAGATGAAGAAACTACTGGCGCTGACGCTTCTGATCGCGCTGCTGCTCCCGGCGTTTGCCACCGAAACGGAGGAGAAGCCCGCTGAGACCGCAGCTACTCCTCAGCCGGCGCTGAGCCTGCTTTACAACAATCCCCTGCCGGAGATATTCGAAAAAGTGTCTCCCTCCGTGGCGGTACTGGCGCAGGTCAGCTACACCTGGGACAAGGCCACCGATTCCGTGAACAAGCAGGAAAAGGGTTCGGGCAGCGCGGTTTACATAAAGGAAGGCGGTTACTTCCTCACCAACCATCACGTGATCGAAGACGCGGACGAACTGGAGATCCGCTTGAGCGACGGCCGGGTGCTGGAAGCCGAACTCGTCGGTTCCGACGCGGCGGCGGATGTTGCCGTGGTAAAGGTGAACGAGGAGCTTGAGCTCACGCCCGTAAAGATCGGCAAATCTTCGGACCTTAAGGTGGGCGAGATAGTGCTGGTCATAGGCACTCCCATCAGCTGGGAAATGATGTACAACACCCTGACCACCGGCATAGTGTCGGGTCTTAACAGGGATGAAGCGGACTACGAGGCCACCCGCGCCATAGGGCTCATCCAGATCGACGCGGCCGTAAACCCGGGCAACTCCGGCGGCGCGCTACTGAACCTGGACGGCGAGATCGTGGGCATCCCCTTCATGAAGTACATGGGCTATTATTACAAGGACGCCAATAACGAGGACTTCGTAGTGTATGAAGGCCTGTCTTTCGCGGTGCCCATGGACGTGGCCTGGCCCATCGCCGAAAGCATAATCGCCACCGGTTCCTACAAGCGTCCCCGCTTCGGCGTGAGCGTGACCGACAACGAAGGCCCCGAGGAGCCGCTCAAGAACTATCCGCCTGCCGGATTGCTGATTGGCGAAGTCGAGAAAAACGGCTCCGGCTTCAAGGCGGGCTTAAGGAGCGGCGACGTGATCACCCACGTGAACGGCATCAGGGTAAAGACGTTCAGGGAATACACCAAGATAGTGGACAAGCTGGGCGCGGGCGAAAGCTTCACCATCAGCGTGGTGCGCTACAAGGACAAGGACGGCAACGACCTTAAGAAGTTTGAGAAACTTGAGCTTACCGTGACTCTGGAAATGATAGACTGAGGAGAGCGTTATGGCGTTTTTGGAAGTGGGCTTTTTCTCCGAGGTGCTGGGTATGTGCACGCGCATGAACGTGATACTGCCCCAGACCGCCCCGGGAATGATAGGGGTCGATACTCCTTCCGAGCAGCGTAAATGGAAAGTACTGTACCTGCTGCACGGCTTAAGCGACGATCACACCATCTGGGAGCGCAGAACAAGCATAGAGCGCTATGTGAGCGACATGCCCCTTGTGGTGGTCATGCCGGAGACCCAGCGGGGCTGGTATACGGACATGCACCACGGCTTCAAGTGGTTCACGTTCTTTACCACCGAGCTGCCCCGTGTGGTCAGGGATTTTTTCCCCGCCATATCGGACAAAAGGGAAGACACTTTCGTGGCGGGCCTGTCAATGGGCGGATACGGCGCGCTCAAGCTTGCCTTGTCCCGTCCAGACATCTTCTCCGCGGGAGCCAGCCTGTCCGGCGCGGTGGACGTGGCGGAGATCTGCGAAGCGCAGGAGAAAAACGGCGATACCGAAGCGTTCGACGTTATGGGCGTTTCTTCGTTAGTCAGGGGCAGCAAAAATGACCTGTTCGCCCTGTGCGAGAACTTCGATTTTTCGGCCGGCAATACGCCCAGGCTGTTCATGTGCTGCGGCACGGAAGACATGCTGTACTGGCAGAACGTGCGCCTGAGGAACCACATAAAGGGGCTGCCCTTCGATCTCACCTACGAGGAAGAGCCCGGCACCCACAACTGGGCCTACTGGGACATGAAGATACAGAGCGTACTCAAATGGCTGAACATGGGCGGGGAGGCGTAACATGGCACTTATACACACCAATTTCTTCAGCCAGAGCCTGGGCATGTGCGTTTCCTGCGAGGTGATACTGCCCCAGAAGCGGCTTGGCGGCGAATACGAAGGCCGGAGCGACGAAAAATACAAAACGCTGTACCTGCTGCACGGCAAAAGCGACGACGAGACCATCTGGCAGAGGCGCACCTCCATCGAGCGTTACGTTGCGCCGCTGGGTCTGGCGGTGGTGATGCCCGCGGCGCACCTGTCCTCATACGCGGACATGGCTCACGGCGGCAAGTACTACACCTATATCGCAAAGGAACTGCCCCGGATCATGCGGGGCTTCTTCCCGCTGAGCGACAGGCGGGAGGACAACTATATCGCGGGCCTGTCCATGGGCGGCGCGGGCGCGATGAAGATCGGCCTTAACAACATCGAGTGTTATTCCGCCATCGGCTGCCTGTCCGCAGGCGCGGTCAACGGCGACCCCAACGACGTGTCCACACCGGAAAAGAAGGCGCGCCGCGAGTATCTGTACGGGGACAGGGACCTGACCGGTACCGAGGAAGACGTGTTCGGCGCGGCGCTCAAGGCAGTGCAAAGCGGCAAACCGCTGCCCCGCATATACCACAGCTGCGGCACGGAGGACTTCATACAGCAAAGCGCGCTTAAGACAAAAGCGTTCATGGAGAGCCTGCCCGGGGATCCGTTCTCTTACGTGTACGAAGCCGATCCCGGCGTGCACAGCTGGGAGTACTGGGACAGCCACATACAGCGTTTCCTGAGCTTCCTGGGCCTGGAAAATGGCGATTTTTACAAGTGAGGAAGGTAAACGGGCATGAAAGGAGTCATATACCAAAGCGGGTTTTATTCTGACATCGAAGGCGCGAAACGGGGAGTTGACGAAGCGATAAGCTTCCTTAACGGGCTTAAGCAGGGCGCGGACGTGGTGGTGCTGCCCGAAAGCGCGGACATGCCCTTCCCGCCCGCCACCCGGGAAGAATATGAGCAGGCGTGGGAAGCCAACACGCCCCGACTGCTCGCCGCTTGCCGCGACACTGCCATACGCCTGAACTGCGTCGTGTTCGTAAACGCGGGAGACAGGACCGATAAAGGGTATTACAATACCACCTTCGCCATCGACAGGCAGGGCAACGTTGTCGGAAAGTACTTAAAGCAGCACCTGACTCCGGGCGAGATCACCCGCCTGAAGCTCCAAAGCGATTACTGCGAGGAGTATTCCGAGCCCTACACCGTGGAGATCGACGGCGTTAAGTACGCCTTTCTGACCTGTTACGACTTCTATTTCTTCGAGAGCCTGAGCTTTATCGCCCAAAAGCGCCCCCACGTGATAATCGGCTGCGCCCAGCAGCGCAGCGACACCCACGAGACGGCAAGGATATACGGCCGCTTCATCGCCTATACCACCGGCGCTTACCTGCTCAGGAGCGGCGTGTCCCTGGGGGACGACTGTGCCACGGCGGGCTCATCCATGGCGGTGGGGCCGGACGGTGAGATACTGGCGTACAGGGAAAACGGCGCGGGCGGCATAGAGTTCGAGTTCGATCCTTTCAAAAAGTACTTAAAGCCCATGGGCTTCATGAACCCGGTGGGGCTGCACCACGATTATACCGAGAAAGGGCGCAGGCCTTGGAAATACCGCTTTGCGGGCAGCGCCGTGATACGGGACGACAGAAGCCTGCCGTACCCCCGGCTGTGCGCCCACAGGGGGTTCAGCACCGTGGCGCCCGAAAACTCTATGCCCGCCTTCGGCGCGGCGATAGCGCTGGGCGCGCAAGAGATCGAGTTCGACCTGTGGTGGACGAAGGACGGAGATGTGGTGTCCATACACGATTCCACTCTGGACAGAGTGTCCGACGGCCACGGCAAGGTGTATGAAAAGACGCTGGACGAACTCATGCAGCTGGATTTCGGCTTCCGGTTCTCCGATAAGTACAAAGGGCTTAAGATCGTGCGCTTTGAGGAGATACTCCAGCATTTCAGCGGTCAGGTCATAATGAACGTGCACATAAAGGACACCGACGATGTGAGCCCGCTGGACGAGGAACACTTAAAGCGCATAATCCGCCTGATAGATAAGTACGACAACCGCCGTTACGTTTACTTTATGAGTGCCAACGACAGCGTGCTAAAGCAGCTTAAGCGTCTCGCGCCCGACATCGCGCTGTGCGTGGGTGAGAACTCCCGGCACTTCGAGATAGTGAACCGGGCGATAGAACTGGGCATAGACCGGGTGCAGCTGTTCAAGCCCTATTTCAACGAAGAGATGATACTCAAAGCCAAACAGCACGGCGTGAAGCTCAACGTGTTCTTCTCCGACGAGCCCGAAGAAGCCCGTCGCTTCCTGGACATGGGCATAGACTGCATCCTCACCAACGACTATCTGAACATAAAGACCGCCCTTGGGGACCGCATAAAATAAACGTGCGGGCCGGGCGGCAGGAGCATCTTTCGCAAAAAGCCGTAAGGATTATTAATACTGGAGGTATGAGACTATGTTGATCTTGGGCTATGTGGGCGACCGCGGGCTGCCTCAGGTGACGGAACAGGACGCCAAAATGCTGGACGGCATCAACATCGCCTTCGGCAAGGTGGCGGACGACTTTACGCTGGGCACCTGGGAACTCAAGCACAACGACTGCCACGAACAGATCAGGCAGTGGAATCCCGATATCAAGATCGTACTGAGCGTGGGCGGCTGGACGGCGGGAGGCTTCTCCCTTATGTCCCGCACTGAGGAAGGCAGACGCAAATTCGCCGAAAGCTGCGCCGACTACGTGGCTAAAACCAAACTGGACGGCATAGACATAGACTGGGAATACCCCTGTTCCGACTCCGCGGGCATAGACTGCGACCCCTCCGACAAGCAGAACTTCACCCTGCTGCTGCAGGCGTTAAGGGATGCGCTGGGTCCGGACAAGATAGTATCCATCGCCGCGGGTGCGGGCGCGTACTTCGTGCGCGACACCGAGATGGACAAGGTGGCTGAGATCTGCGACTACGTGCAGATAATGACTTACGACATGCGCAGCGGTTTCTGCAGCCAGGCGGGGCACCACACCGCGCCTTTCGCCACCAAAGGCGACGACAGCGGGCTGGACACCCTGTCCATGGTGAAAATGTTCAACAAAGCCGGCGTGCCGCTGAATAAGATCGTGATCGGCGCGGCGTTCTACGCCCGGAAATGGGGCGGCGTGCCGGACGTGAACCACGGGCTGCTGCAGCCTGCGGGCACCGTCGGCGGCTACGGCGAGGGTTACACCGGCCTCGTAAACGATTATATCAACAAAAACGGTTTCGTGCGTTACTGGGACGAGGACGCCCAGGCGCCGTTCCTGTTTGACGGCAGCACGCTGATCAGCTACGACGACCCGGACAGCCTGAAAGCCAAGTGCGGCATAGTCAAGGACAACGGCCTGCTGGGCATAATGTACTGGGAGCACGGCTGCGATAAGTCACGTGCACTGCTGACGGCCATTTACGAAAACCGGTAAAACAAGGCCCTGAACCAAGCGTTCAGGGCTTTTGATCTGTTATCTGTTTATGATCCTGGCGATAAGCGGGCGTTTAAGCTTCATTGCGCCTTTGGGGCAGAACTCCTGGCAGCAGAAGCAGCGGATGCACGCTTTTTTGTTTATGGACGGCTTCCCGCTGCGCATGGTGATCGCCTTTGCGGGGCAGATATTGAAGCATTTTTCGCAGCCTATGCATTCGCTGCGCCTGACGCGGGGGCGGGATGCGAGCGCGCCGGATACGAAACTGCCGAACCACTTGCCGAAGACGCCGGGCAGTTCCATGTTGAAGGCCATTTCCTTCCTTTCGCGTACCAGCCGGTAATCCGCGACGCGGAATCTATCCGGATCGCCCACTATGTCAAACTCGTTTTCCAGCCCGCGTTTTTCGGCCGCTGCGACGGTGTCTACTTCTTCCGGATCGAGCCCGATGATGCCCGCGCACACCCGGTCGCAGCAGTAGGGGCTGTCGGAAGCCAGCAGCGCGCCTATGAACCTGGGCGTGCCCATGGTGGGACCGTTGCCCTCCATGCCGTACACCGCGTCCACAAGGCACAGCCGGGGCTTGAAGCGCTCGTTTATATCCACCAGCATGTCGGCGAACCGGGCGTGCTCGGGGTATTTGTAGTGATATTCGGGCTTGAAGGTGCCCGGGATCGCGCCGAACATGTTCTTTACGCAGGCGGACATGCCCATCATGCCGTGGGTCTTGAGCTTGCAGAAATTGATTATCGCGTCGGCGTCGTCCAGGTAGGTGGTGTATTCCAGTTCCTTGAGCGTCTGCCCGTCCGGGTTATCCGCGCGGACGTGTCCGAAATCGCGGTTGAGCTCGGCGCCGACTTCGGTGACCGCCTTGACGCCCGTAGCCAGGTAGACCGCGTTCACATACGCGGAGGTGTACAGCCCGCCGGGGGAGTCGCCCACCGTGACCTTCGCGCCTTTTTTGACCAGCATGCGGCAAAGCTCCGTGAGCAGGGCGGGATGGGTGGTGGCGGCGGAGGCGGGCTTCAGCATGCTCACCAGGTTGGCTTTTATCACGACCCTCATGCCGGGCTTGACAAAATCAAGCCCGCCCAGGGGCTCAAGCGCCTTTTCCAGGGCGGGACGGACGTATTCGGGTTCGTAGCTTTTGCAGCCTACTACAGAAACAGTGTTACGCAACCTCGTCCTCCGTGCTTTCGGGGATGGATTCGTTTTCGTCTTCAGGCAGCAGCAGGGGCAGCAGCACGCTGTCCTCGGGCAGCACGTATATGGCGTTTTCCCAGTCGTACAGCGACATGACTCCGCTCAGGGCGTCCTGTGTCTGTCCCGCTTTGGCCTGCTCCTCATAGAGCATAACCTGGCACTCGCTGATCTTCAGGCGGCAGTCTTTATATGTGATTATGTTCTCGAAAAACTCTATGGCCTGCTTGTACTTACCCTCGTCCTGGTACTGTACGCCGCCTCTGTAGGCGTCCTCCAGGTCCCTTAAGTACCTGCCTGCCTCTTCGTATTCGTCTTGCATGAGCTCCATGCCTTCCGCCGCGGCGTTAAGGTCGCTTTCGCCCAGCTGCAGATAGTGGCTGAACTCCTTCTCGTAGCTTTCATCTATAAGCTTCTGCAGCGGCGCAGCCATCTCCTCGGACTTGTCCAGCGCGCTGGCGGCTTTCTCGCGGGCGTCGGAATAGTCGCCGTAGAGTATGTCGTTCTCGGCTTCCGTATACACGTCCAGCGCGTACATGGTGTCCTCGCGGCCGCCGTCGGGCATGAGTTTGTAGTAGTAGAACGCGTCGGCATAGCTGCCCGCCTCTACTGCCTTGTTGCCCAGCTCCTCAAAGGAGCCTATGCTCTCGCGCACCTGCGCCTGGGTGTCGGCGTCCAGGGAGTTAAGGTACAGGTTGGAAGCGGCCTCCACTTCGCCCCTTTCGAACAGGCTCAGGCAGCTGGCCGTCTGCGCCTTATTCTTGCTGTCACGGTAATCCTCGATGGTGGAGAACAGCCTGCCGGCTTCGGCGTAGGACTTTTCTTCAAGCAGCTTCGAGGCGTCCATATACTGTTTTTCCGGTTTAAGCAGCACAAGATAGCAGCCCAGCAGCCCGCTGATGATGCTGAATATCATCAGCCAGGTCAGAAAACCCGCCAGGCGGCGTGCCTTTTTTTCCTGTTTGGAATGTTTCACGCTTTTTTTCATGCGCTCACCTCCGTAGATTGCCATTTATTATAGCATAATGAAACACTTTTGTAAACATTTGAAATAAAAATATAACAACATAGTCCGGAAACGGCCAAAATGCTTGACATATGTGATACAATAAAGTAGGTATGGTATGTATGAGAGGCATAAGATGATATACACGCTTACGCTGAATCCGGCGCTGGACAAAACGCTTACGGTGCCGTCTTTCGCGCCCGGAAAGGTCAACCGGGTGCTCGAGACCCGGCAGGATCCGGGCGGCAAGGGCATAAATGTGTCCAAAGCGCTTAAGGAACTTGGCAGCGAAAACGTCGCCATGGGCATACTCGGCGGCAGTGCAGGGGAGTACATTCTTGGCGCGCTGGCCCAAATGGGTATTGAAAGCGATTTCGTTGTCTCCAAGCGCCCCACCCGCACCAACATCAAGCTGTTCGATCCCGTGACCCGCCTGACCACCGACATAAACGAGGCGGGCGGCATAGACCCGGAGGATGCGCTCGCGCTGAAACGCAGGCTCCTGAAGGTCTTGAAGGCGGGAGACTTGTGCGTGATCTCGGGCCGGCTGGACGGGCTGGGCGTCGACGCGGGAGAATGGATACGGGACATAAACGCGCTGGGCGCGAAGGTGTTTCTGGACACCCAAGGCGCGGCGCTCAAATCGGGCGTTGAAAGCTCGGCCTATATGATAAAACCCAACGCCGAGGAGATGGCGGAAATGACGGGGCTGCCCGTCAACACGTTTGACGAGGCTGCCGCCCGCGCGAAGGAAGTGCTTGCCGCCTCGTCCGTCCGGGCCGTGCTGGTCTCGATGGGAGAAGCCGGCGCCGTGTACGCGGACAGGGAGTGCGTGCTGTACGGCGAAAGCCCGGAGATAAGGGCTGCGAGCAGCGTAGGCGCGGGTGACAGCATGCTGGCGGGCTTCGTGCACGGTGTGTGCGAAGGTTTGTCCCCGGAAGAGAGTTTTAAGCTCTCCATAGCGTGCGGCGCCGCCGCGGCGCAGACCCAGGGCAGCGCCTGCCCCGAAAAACAGCAAATCTATTCCCTGCTCGGTCAGGTCAAACTTGGGAGGATACTATGAGCAAAACAAAGGTACAGGCCCACAGGGGTTTCAGCGCGATCGCGCCTGAAAACACTTTGCCCGCGTTCAAAAAGGCAGTCGAGATCGGCGCGGACGGCATCGAGTGCGACATCCATCTCACAAAAGACGGCAGATTCGTGGTGTGCCATGACGGGACCATCGACCGCACATCAAACGGCAGCGGCGAGATATCCGCTATGACATTGGAGGAACTGAAAAAGTTCGACTTCGGCGTCAGGTTCTCTGAAGAGTTCAAAGGCACGCGCATCCCCACGCTTGAGGAGATGCTGGAAGTCGTAAAGCCGCTGGAGATCATAAACATAGAGATCAAGCGTTCTGAGCATCCCATGGGGCTGGACGCCGCGCTGGACCTTTTTTACGATATACTGGTCAAAACGAATGTGCTCAAACAGGTGATAGTCTCCAGCTTCGACAAACTCGCGTTAAAGCGCTTAAAGCAGCTGCACGGGGACGTCTACACCTGCCTGCTGTACTCGCATATGTCCCGCTCCGCGGCGTGCGCGCATAAGCTGGGCTGCGACGCCATCCATCCCGCCTTCGAGTTTTTGTCCAAGGCGACCATCAACTCCGCCCATAAACGGGGCATGAAGGTCAACTGCTGGACGCCCAACGGCGAGGACGAGATCGGGTACATGGTGAAGCAGGGCTGTGACGGCATAATCACCAATTATCCTGACCGGGCGCTCAAAACGATACGGGAACAGAATAAATGAAAAGAAAAACTTACTACAGAAAATGGCTGAACGGCGACAGGGGCACCTGGGTGCTCATCGCGCTGCTGGTGCTGGCGTTTCCGGTGGGCCTGTGGCTGATGTGGCGTGAGGCAAAGTGGAAACTCTGGCTGAAAGCCCTCATAACGGCAGCCTGGACGGGCGTGATCGTGCTGGGGATCGTGGTGTTCTCCACCACCTCATTTGACTACGACCGGGGCAGCATCGTCGTCACCGAACTGGTGAACGACAAGCGCATGCTGGCGCCTCTGCCGCCGGATGAGCTGCCGGACACGTCCCAGCTGCTCAAAAGTGCCAACGAGACCAGCAACCTGATCTCGCTGCCCACGCCTACGCCCGTGGCTACCCGCGTGTACTGCAACGATAACGGCAAGTATTACCATCTGGCGGGCTGCCGCTACGTGTACCCGCACACTCCCAAGGTCACGCTGAACCAGGCGAAAAACGCCGGCAAGACCGCCTGTCCCGTATGCAAGCCGCCCAAAGAGGAAACATACGGACAGGAATAGTACCAAACCGCAAATTCTGTTAAGGAGAGTCTGGCATGAACGATTATTCCAAAGGCGGATTTACCCTGCCGGGAGAGGCGGGCTACGAGGCCCTCACACTTAAAATGGCCGAAAAATGGGGAGCGGACGTGATACGCGACTCCGATGGCACCAAGCTTTCCGACGAGATTACAAAAGCGGGTTACCGCATCTATTCCACCATCTGCATCATCCGGGAGCACAACGCGTTCGCCGAAGCGCATCCCGACGCACAGCAGCAGAGCTTCCTGTTCTCAAAGCCCACCGTGGCTGCGGGAGAGACGCTCGAGATCAGACCCCTGGACGGGTATTTCACCGAACAGTTCGAACTCAACGATTCCCCGGAAGCCATGGAATACTGGCAGGTGTGGGACAGGACGTCCAACCGCCTGCTGGGTAGGGACGAGTGGGAATACCTTGACGGCACAGTGAGGATCAAACGCTGCGAGCCCTTCCACAGGTATTCGGTATCGTTCCTGGCGTGGCGCGTGTGGGAAGAAATCAATATGTACAACCACACCACCAACCACTGGACCAGCGAGCATCTGCGCCAGCTGGATCCCCGGTATCCCCTGGCGTGGGAGTACCTTAAGCAGTGGCTCAGAGACTGGTGCGAAAACAATCCACAGACAGACGTGGTGCGCCTGACTTCGCTGTTCTACAATTTCGTGTGGATATTCGGTGACGACATGCGCCTGCGCAGCCGATTTGTGGACTGGGCGAGCTATGACTTCACCGTGAGCCCCGCTGCGCTCAAGGCGTTTGAGGAGGAATACGGCTACGCCCTGACCGCCGAGGACTTCATAAACAAAGGCATGCTTCAGGCGACCCACCGCCCGCCTACCAAGGCGAAAAAGGACTACATGGATTTCATACAGCGCTTCGTGGCGGAAAAAGCCAGGGCGCTGGTGGATATCATCCACGCTTACGGCAAACAGGCCTACGTGTTTTATGACGACAGCTGGGTGGGCATGGAACCCTGCGGCAAGTATTTCCCGTCCATAGGTTTCGACGGACTCATAAAGTGCGTATTCTCCGGCTTCGAGTGCCGCCTGTGCGCGCTGGCTAAAGTGGAGACCCATGAACTGCGCTTCCATCCTTACCTGTTCCCCGTGGGTCTGGGCGGCCTGCCCACGTTCTCCGAAGGCGGCGCGCCGGAAAAGGACGCCGTGAGCTACTGGCTGCACGTGCGCCGGGCGCTGGCAAGGCAGACGGTACAGCGCATAGGTCTGGGCGGTTATCTGCACCTCACGATCGGCCAGGATAAATTCAACGACGCCATAGCGGACATGGCCCGGGACTTCCGCCGCATAAAGGCGCTGCACGAAAGCGACGCGCCCGCGACCCTGCCCATAAGGGTTGCGGTGATGCATTACTGGGGCAGCCTGCGGTCTTGGACGCTGTCCGGCCATTTCCACGAGACGGACAAAAACGTGCTCATCCACATAAACGAGGCGCTCTCCGGCCTGCCGGTTGACGTCAGGTTCATCAGCTTTGAGGACGTAAAGCGCGGGGCGCTAAAGGATGTGGACGTGCTGATAAACGCGGGCCGCGAAGGCGACGCCTGGAGCGGCGGCAGCGTGTGGAGGGACAGCGGCCTGGTCAGCGAAGTCACCCGTTTCGTGTATGAGGGCGGCAGCCTGATAGGCGTGGGCGAGCCTTCCGCCGCAGAGGGCGGCGACACGCTTCTGGCGCTCAGCCACCTGCTTGGCGTGGATCTGGACAAGGGACAGTACGCCTGCCATGCCTCCTGGACTTACGAGACGCAAAACGCGCCCTTCATGCTGGCGGAGGACGCGATAGGAAAGACCGAGGGCATCCGGGTCACTTCGTCCGATACCCGTGTGCTGCTGGACAGGGACGGCACCCCAGCGCTCACGTTGAACCGTTTTGGCAGCGGACAGGCCGTGTACATGGGCGGCTTTGCCTACAGCCCCAAAGCGGCGCGCATGCTGCTGGAGCTGCTTAAGTTCCTGTGCGGCGCGGACGGAAACGCGGCGGGCGGCGCGGACGACCCGATGGTGGAGTGTGCCTGGTTTGAAAACAAGCGAACCCTGCTGGCGATGAATAACGCCGATACGCAGGTTACCACCCGCGTGTTCTGCCCCGCGGGCAGCCTGGAACTCACATTCGAACCTTTTGAGACCCGATTCATCGAGATGTGATCTGATACAGTGCAAATAAAAAGCGCCTTCCCGCAATAACGCGGGAAGGCGTTTTAGTGTCAGATATTATCCTCAAGATATCTGTTGAACAGATACATCTTATAATCGTCAAGGCTGAAAGCTCTTTCCGAGCCGGCGTCTGAATACCGCCGCGCGATCTCTTTCCACGTCACCTGCTTTGCCAGCCTGAGCGCGGGGATGTCGCCGGTCTCAAGCCGCCTGTACAGAGTTTCGGGGCTGTCCGCATCAAGGCTGCCCACCCGCCAGGGCGCGCTTAAATGGGTGAAGTTCAGGTACGCGTCCAAAGTGTTTGAGATATTCAGCGTGACTGCGCCTTCTATACGGTAGTCGGGATGAGAGCCGCTCCCGAGCAGTATTTCCGCGCAGTCCTTCTCTTCAAGCAGTTCGTCATAGCCCAGATACGCGGAGATGAGGCTGTCCGGGATGTGCTTTTTGCATATGCGGATTGGGTAGAGCTTGCGGTTCTCCCCATCGCAGGAGCCTTCATGCACGAAAAACTCCATTTCGGGGCAGCTTTCCGCACGAATTTGCTTGTACAGCGCGTACACTTCCCCGATCTCGCGTATGTTTTCCTCGTTTATAAAGCACTGCCAGCGGGGGACTATCCCGCCCTGAATGAGCCTGCGCGTCGCCAGCATGACTTCGCCGAACGCGCCTTTGCGGCCCACGTACCTGTCCTGCGTTTCATCTAAGCCGAACAGCGTGAGCTGCACTTTCCTTACGCCGACTTCTTTAAGAAACGGGATGTATGCGTCGTCCCGCGCGATGCGCCGGAAACCGGCCAGCTCGAAGCGCTGCGGCACCGCGTTTACGGACACGGCGATATCCCTGAACCATCTTTCCCGGTAGCTGTCGCAGAAATCCGGCTCCCGCATCCAGCTGTAGTACGCTATCCTGCCGAAAAATGGCCTGAAGTAATCGACTATGAACTTGTCTGTCTCGTCAGGCAGCTGCTTGTTCGGCATATGCCCCAGCCAGCAGTGCAGGCAGCGGTTGGGGCAGCCGTACATATCCACCTCGAGATTGAGCATAGGATCCATGGTGCGCACCTCTAAAATGGAGTCAATCGATGTTTTTCAATCCGCTGTACAGCTCGTTGAACGACTTTGTCCGGCTGCACCTGCCGAAAGAAAGTGCTTTGTTGTCTCCGAATTCCAGCAAAAAGCATTTGGTCAACTCTTCAACGGTCTGCTCAAGCGCCGTAAAAAACTGCTGGTAGGAAAAGCTGCTTGCTGCTGAGCCTTCCTCGAAACAATTCGTTATCAGCGATTCGGTCACCTGATCCAACGGATACATTTTGATATGCATCAACTCATGGATGATGACCTCTTCAAGGTTTTCTGCCTTTGGGTCTGCGATATTCAAAAGCAGGATCGCTTTCCTGTCGTCACAGTCGATCTTGAAATCGCCCGTTTTTCGCCAGGTCGGGTCTTCGACGAATTCGAGCTTAACATCCCAGGCGGGGGTTATCCTCAGTTTTCTTATGTATTTTTCAAATATGGCGGTCAATGCCTGCTTATCCATGGTGTTTCTCCTTAAGCATCTGTTTGCTGCGCTTCTAAATGTTAAGCCTGCTGAAGAACAGCAGGCTTAGCAATTTACTTGATTATTTAGTACAGTTTCGCGCCGGCGGGGATGTGGGGATCCACCATCAGCAGGTGGAGCTTTTCTTCCTCGCCTTCCTTGTGTACGGCGCTTATCAGCATGCCGCAGGACTCGATGCCCATCATGGCCCGGGGAGGCAGGTTGGTGATGGCGATGCAGGTCTTGCCGATAAGCTCATCGGGCTCGTAATACGCGTGGATGCCGCTCAGGATCGTGCGGTTTTCGCCGCTGCCGTCGTCCAGGGTGAACTTGAGCAGTTTCTTGGACTTGGGCACCGCTTCGCAGGCGAGCACCTTAACGGCGCGGAAATCGCTCTTGCTGAAGGTTTCAAAGTCCACCTGATCTTGGAACAGAGGCTCGATCACGACGTTGGAAAAGTCGATCTTCTCTTCCGCAGGCGCCGCTTTCCCGGCTTCCTGCGCAGCCTTGCAGGCCTCCTGAGAGGGACAGGTGAAGCAGGCGCATTCGGACGCTGCCGGCTTCTCTTCGGCTTTTTCGTCCTTCTTAGGCTGGTCGAGGGGCTTCATCGTCGGGAACAGCAGCACGTCCCTTATGGAAGGGCTGTCGGTGAGCAGCATGACTAGACGGTCCACTCCGAAGCCCAGGCCGCCGGTGGGGGGCATGCCGTACTCAAGCGCGGTGATGAAGTCGTAGTCAACCTGGGCGCGGCAGTCGGGATCCAGCGCCTTGCGGATGGCGACCTGCTTTTCGAAGCGCTGCCTCTGGTCGATGGGGTCGTTCAGTTCCGAGAACGCGTTGCCGAACTCGGTGGCGTTGATGAAGTACTCAAACCTCTCGGTAAAGGCGGGTTCGTCGGGCTTGCGCTTCGCCAGGGGGCTGATCTCCACGGGATAGTCGTATATGAAGGTGGGCTGGATCAGCTTTTCTTCCACGAAAGCGTCGAAGAACTCGGCCAGTATCGCGCCTTTGGTGGGCGTTTCGGGCAGCTCCACGTTGTGCGCCTTGGCGCAGACGATGGCGTCCTCGTCGCTGTTCCAGGAATAATAGTCCACGCCGGAGTACTTTTTGACCGCTTCCACCATGGTCAGCCTCTCCCAGTGGGACAGGTCGATCATGTTGCCCTGATAAGGCACCGTAAGTCCGCCGCACACCTTTTCGGCAACGGTCTTCATCATGTCTTCCACCAGGTCCATCATGCCGTGGAAGTCGGTGTAAGCCTGATACAGCTCAATGGAGGTGAACTCCGGGTTGTGGCGGGTATCCATGCCCTCGTTGCGGAAGATACGGCCCACTTCGTACACCCGGTCGTAACCGCCCACGATCAGCCGCTTTAAGTACAGCTCGGTCTCGATCCTGAGCACCATGTCCATATCCAGCGTGTTGTGGTGGGTATAGAAAGGACGGGCGGAGGCGCCGATCTCAAAGGGCGTGAGTATGGGAGTGTCCACTTCCAGGAAACCATTGCCGTCCAGGTACGCCCGCAGCTCCTTGAGTATCATGCTGCGCTTGATGAACGCGGTGCGCACGTCGGAGTTGGTCATCAGGTCCAGATACCTCTGGCGGTAGCGGATGTCCGTGTCGGTAAGGCCGTGGAACTTCTCCGGCAGGGGATGCAGGCTCTTGCTGAGCAGCGTGATCTCACTTGCGTGCACGGAGATCTCGCCCGTCTTGGTTTTGAACACAGTGCCCTTTACGCCCAGTATGTCGCCTATGTCGAAGGCCTTGAACTCGGCGTATTTATCCTCGCCCACGTCTTCGCGGCGGGCGTAGAACTGGATGTCGCCCTTGGCATCGTTAAGATGCGCGAAGGATGCCTTGCCCATTATGCGCCGGCTGATCATGCGCCCCGCTACGCAGACTTCCTGCCCCTCCAGGGCGTCAAAGTTCGCCTCGATGTCGCTTGACCGGTGGGAGACGGGGTACTTGGTTATGAGGTAAGGGCTGCGGCCTTCCGCGGAAAGCGCGGAAAGCTTGTCAAAACGCTGCTGTTCCTGTTCGGAAAGCCCCTGGGGAATGTACTGCTCCATGAAATATCTCCTTAAGGGATGTGTCTAAATGCCCTCGCGCCTGCGGATGGCCTTTATCTGGATCCTGTCGATGCCGCCGGGAGTGTGCGCCTCCACCGTGTCGCCCACTTTCGCGCCTACCAGAGCGGCGCCGATGGGGGATTCGGGAGAGATGAAAAGCTTGGAAGCGTCGGACTCGGTCAGGCCGACTATGGTGTACTCGTCCTCTTCCTCATAGGTCTCGTCCCACACGGTGACCACGGTGCCCATCTGCACGGTGTCGGTGTTCACTTCCTGCTCGTCCACTATAACGGCGTTGTCCAGCATATCCTGCAGCTGGGCGATGCGGGCGGCTACGCGGGCCTGCTCGTTCTTGGCTTCATCATATTCGGCGTTTTCGCTCAGGTCGCCGTGGGCCCGGGCTTCCGCCAGATCACGCTTGACCTGCTCGGTCTTCACGGTTTTAAGCTCGTTGAGTTCCTCTTCCAGCTTGCGCTTGTCGGCAGTGGTGAGCACCATGCCCTGTCTGTTCTCTGACATCAGGAATACTTCTCCTTTGTTGACATACGTATAACAGGGAACGCGGCATCACGCCGCGCCCCTATTTTGCTAAATTGTACCTAACGGAACGTTAAATGTCAAGTTCGGTTGCGTTAACAAAAGGGAGGACAGAAAACGGTCCGGCTGAGGCGGCGAAAGGGATGACCTCGGATGTGCGGCTCATCTTTTCGGCAATGGTGGAAGACGGTGCGCCGCAGGCACAAAAAACCCCGCGCCCGAATTTCGGGCGCGGGGCGATGGGGTCTAATCAGAGTTTAATTGAGATTATTCCTCACCCAGAGCGCGGCGGTTGATCTCGAGCAGCTCTTCGAGGCCGTAGGCATCCAGCTGCGCGCAATACTCGTCCCACTCAGCTTCCACATCAGCCTGGCCGGCGATCCACTGCGCGGTCTTGGTCTTGATGTAGCTGTTCAGGTCGGCCTGGATCTCCGCGGAACGAACGGTGTCTTCTTCGGAGGTGCTCCAGACTTCGGGGAACTTCTCGTTCAGGTAGGGTCCGTACAGAGCCATCTTCATCTCGTTCTGCTCGTCGACCTTCTTCTCATCAGCGTCCCAGGGCAGTACGACAACGGGATTCTCTACATACACGTCATCGTGATAGTAGCGGGGCAGGGAGTTGGCGAAGCGGTTGCCCCAGCTGTACTTCTCTTTGTACTCGTCCTTCCAGAAGTCCTGGTTGATTTCCTTGTACAGGTGCTCACCCAGCTTGAAGCAGCAAATGCCGAAGGGGCCGGTAGAGGTCTGACGGCTGATGTCCGCCTCGTACAGGTAGTTGAACCAGCGTACGATGATGGCAGCCTTCTCTTCGTCGCACTTGTTGGTGATGACGGCCTGGGTCCTGAAGAGGGTCAGACCGGTGGAGATGCGGTGATACACGGGTTCTTCAACGCCCTTCAGCACGGGCAGGGGATGCATGGCGTTCTTGACGTACTTCACATACTCTTCGGAATCCGCCGGGAAATCGTCATAGGCGTCGCCGGGGCCGTAGGAGATGTCTACGCCGTACAGATCGTTCTTGCCCTTGGCAGACCAAGTAGCGACATCCTGAGAGAAGATCTCGGGGTCGATCAGGCCTTCCTTGTACAGGTCGGCAAAGAACTCGATGAACTGCTTGTAAGCTTCGGTGTTGGCCTGGAAAGCAATCTTGCCGTCAACCAGCGCGAAATAGGGGAACTGGTTCTTCTGGCCGGCCGCGTCAGCGCCCCACCAGCCCGCCAGCTTGGAGATGTCCAGGTTGTTCGGGTCGCCGGAGAAGGGGATTTCGTCGGAGGGATCGCCGTTGCCGTTGGCATCGTTGTCACGGAAAGCGATCAGGACTTCCTTCAGCTCTTCGGGGGTGGTGGGCATTTCGAGGCCCAGGCGATCCAGCCACTGCTGGTTGATGTAGGGGATGTAGAACACTTCGGGCTCACCCACGACGTAGGGGATGGAGTAGATGTGTCCATCCGGCAGGGTCATGGAAGCGCGGATGCCGGGCTTTTCAAGAACTTCCATGATGTTGGGAGCGTACTCCTCAAACAGCTCCTCCAGGGGCAGGAAGGTCTTGGTGCCCATGCCGTTGTCGATCAGGTGCTGATCGCCAAGGGTCCAACCGGCGATAACGTCGGCATAGTCGCCGCTGGAGAGGGCGATGCCGAGCTTCTCCTGCTGAACAGCATAGGGAGCCATCTGCCATTCGATCTTAATGCCGGTCTGCTCCTCCATGATCGGGAACATGATCTTGTCTTCCGGCAGACCGCTGTCGTCCAGGAAGATGGAGAAGGAGTAGGGCTCGTTGACGATGGGCAGGCCTTCCTCGTTCCAGTCCACTGCCAGCGCGTTAACGCAGGAGAGGGCCATCAGGACGACCAGCACAAGAGCCAGTTTCTTCATAGGGGTTCCTCCTTGAAGTATTTTTTTATGTTACGCCACATGGCGCATCATACGGTTTGGGGTATCAGCCCTTTACGGAGCCGATCATGACTCCCTTGACGAAGTGCTTCTGAACGAAGGGGTAGATGATCAGCACGGGGATGGAGGAGATGATGATCAGGGAATACTTCATCATTTCCTTCAGGGCTTCCAGACGTCTCTTTTCCAGCAGCTCCGCCTCGGTCATGACCTGCTTGGTCTGGACGTTGGAGTTCAGAACCAGGATGTTCCTCAGCTCCAGCTGCAGGGGCCACAGTTCGCGCTTCTGGATGTAGATCAGGGCGCTGAAGTAGCTGTTCCAGTGGCCGACGCCGTAGTACAGGCAGAGGATGGCGGTGATGGCGCCCGAAAGCGGAAGCACGACATATAGGAAGAATTTCGTATTTCCGCAGCCGTCCAGCTTTGCGGCCTCCATCAGTTCCTGCGGTATGTTCGTCTTAAAGAACGTTCGTGCCACGATCATGTTGTAGACGCCCAGGCAGCCCGGGAGGATCAGCGCCCACCAGGTATCAAGCAATCCGGTGTCGCGCACGATGACGTAGGTGGGCATCATGCCGCCGCCTACGAACATGGTCAGGATGTAGAACAGGGTTATGGGGCGCTTAAGCGAGAAGTCGGGTCTGCTCAGCGCGTACGACGTGGGGATGGTGACCAGCAGGTTTATCAATGTGCCCATCACCGTGATGATCAGGGAGTTCCTGAAGCCGCGCATGACGGTCTTGGTCTTGAAGACCTCGGTATAGCCGTCCAGCGTGAAGCCCACGGGAGCCAGCACGACTTTGCCCGCCGACACCTCTATGGGGTCGGAAAAAGAGGAAATGATGACGAAATACAGAGGATAGGCGACGATAAACAGGATGAAGGTCAGGATGATGAATATGATCACATCATAGATGACGTCGCCGCGGGTACGTTTAAGTGCATGATGCCTGTTTTCCATATCTGTTTCCTCCTTTCCTTAGAATAGCGCGTTGTCGCTGAGTTTGCCGGTGATGTAGTTGACGGTGATCAGCATTATGGAGTTGACCAGGCTGTTCATCAGACCGACAGCGGAAGAGTAGGAAATGTCGCTCTTTATAATACCGTAGCGGTAAGTATAAGTCGCGATGATATCGGATACCGGCAGGTTCAGGTCGTTCTGCAGGGCGTAGACTTTTTCGAAGCCTACGGACAGGATCGAGCCCATGTTCATGATCAGAAGCATGGTCATCGTAGGCGCCAGGAAGGGCAGGTCTATGTGCAGCACGCGCTGGAACTTGGTCGCGCCGTCCACGATGGCGGCTTCATGGTATTCCGGGCTGACGCCGGCCAGAGCCGCGAAGTAGATAACGGAGGACCAGCCCATGCCCTGCCACACGCCGGACCACACGTAAATGTGGCGCCACATGCTGATCTCGGACATGAAGTTGATGGTATCGCCGCCCAAAGCGCGTATGACGTTGTTTACGACGCCGACGCGGGGGGACAGGAACAGAATAAGCATACCGCACATGACGACGGTCGAAATGAAGTTCGGCGCGTAGGTCACGGCCTGGATGACCTTACGGTATTTCTTAAAGCGGAAAGAGTTGAGCATCAGCGCCAGTATGACCGCTACCGGGAAACCGGCGGCCAGGGAATAGGCGCTCAGGATCAGCGTATTGCGCACCAGGATCAGCCAGTCGGCGCCGTTAAAGAACCTGATGAAGTTTCGGAGACCGACCCAGGAGCTGCCGAATATGCCCATGTGCGCCTTATAGTTTCGGAAGGCGATCTGGACGCCGTAGATCGGGATATAGTGGTATATGATCGTGAAGATCATTCCCGGAAGGCAGAACAGCAGCAGGTCCCAGTTGCCGCGCATCTTCTCGAGGAAGCTCTTTTTGCGCTTGGTGGTGACTTCGGCAGTCAAGCGAATTCCCCCCGTTT
The DNA here is from genome assembly GCA_024683475.1 of Clostridiales bacterium. GTDB lineage: Bacteria > Bacillota > Clostridia > Christensenellales > Aristaeellaceae > RUG14130. Next base: position 52,122 of record JAIKYG010000076.1, read on the forward strand.
CAAACTTAATACCGGACAGGGCAAGCTTGGGCGGGGACGAAAGCGTGAGGTGCGCCCCTGCTGCGGAACGGGGACCGGGAACACGCTTTCATTATATCCGTAACACATCCGTAACCCTATACGGCTTTACATATTATATTAAATTATTATGCCTATGTCAAGAATGTTTTTTTATAAATGGGCAATAAGTATACTTTTTTTCGTTCTGTTTTGTGGAATATATAAAAAAACCTCCCGCGAGGGGAGGAAACGGACGCTTGATATCATTCAGGAAATGACGAAATATGCATAGGCCGGGTCATTTTTTCGGCGGCGCGGGAGTCACGGCGGCGTAGGGGTTCCTGGGCGCGTCGGCGCTGAACAGCAGCGTCTGGGTCTCGGTGCCCGCCAGACCGTCGGAATGCAGCCCGCCTGCCATCTGGAACAGTTTGACCGCTGCGGTGGTAAGGCTGCCGTAGTCGCCGTCGCACACCACGTCGGCGCTGAAATATCCCAGCTCCGCCAGGCGTTCCTGCACCAGCTTGACCGCGTACAGGCGGATGTTGGGCTTTTTGCCCAAAAGCACGTAGTCGGTGTATTCATAGGGCAGGGGCGCGGGCGGCTCTTTCGAGGCGGGGTCGTAGGTGAGCGGGCGGGTCTCGTTGGGCGCGTAACCCAGCAGTTCGTTTAATGTCACCAGCTCGTAACCCTGCTCGACCGCCCAGGGGATGAACACGCTCAGCTTTTTGAGGTCCGTGTCCTTGGTGTGGAACAGATACACGGCGCCGCTGCGGGCGTGGGCTTTGATGTCGTCTATGCTGGTGCCCGAGCCGGACCAGGACCAGTCCGCCACGCCCTTGTAGGTGCCCAGCTGGATAAGGTACTGGTGGCTGCGGCCGCAGGTCTCCCCGAGCCCGCCGTGCATGCGGATGAAGTGGGGGTCGTACTCCACGCCCAGCGCTTTGTTGACCGCCATCTGCTGGTTCCAGACCTCCTGGGCCATGCGCTCGTCAGTCATGTTGAACAGGTCGGAGTGGGTCCAGGTGTGGTTCTCGATCTCAAAGCCCCAGCTGTGGGCGTTTTTAAGGGAGGTCTGGAGCGCGGGTTTGCTCTCTACCACGTTGCCTATGGCGAACAGGGTGAGCTTCGCTCCGTTGGAGCGTGCGATGTCCATTATCTGGTTCAGGTTGCTGACTTCGTTAAGGTCGTCCACCGTCACTGCGATCTGCTTTTTGTCGGTGTCCACGGATTTGATGATCGGCAGGATCTTCTGCGCAAGGGGAGTGGGCGAAGGCGCGGGCTCCGACGTTTCCGTGACGGCGGGCGAAGGGGAAGGGACGTTATTCACCGGGTCGTCCTTGCCGCCCCGGGGCAAGAATATAATAAGAAGCACTATGACCAGCGCCGCCGCCGCGAGCGCATAGCGCAGCAGCCTGCGCCGGCGGGCCAGGTATCTTTTTGAGTGTCTTACTCGCTTTTTGGCAGTTGCGGGCATGGTTTTACGCTCCATGAATGGTTTATTGATGCCGCATAACGTCGCGGGGCAGCAGCAGTTTAAGGGGCGGCCTGTTCCCGTCCGCGCAGCAGGCGGTGAAATGGCCTTCTAGCGCGGGATACTCATACAGGCGGCAGGAAGCACCGGGGATGCAGGGGGTCCCGCCGTCAAAACCGATCGTGACCGGGGGATAGCCGAGCCCTTCTCCTGTGTATTTGCCGTATGCCTCCTTTAACGCCCACAGCCGCGTGAAGCGCTCCGGGTCGTCCCGGCAGAAGGCGAGCTCTTCGTCCCCGAGCAGGCGGAAGAGCTTTTCCGGGCGGGGGATCAGCGCCTGTATGTCCGCGCCGACGCGGCCTTCAAGGCAGGCGGCGAGGGCGTATTTCCCCGAGTGGGCTATGCTTATGCCGACGCCGGGGAAGGCGGGCAGGAAGGGCCTGCCGGAGGGCGCGTATTCCATGAGTCGCTGTTTTCCTGCCGCCCCGAGCCCGTCCAGGATGTATTCCAGCAGCAGACCCGCGCCGACGCACAGGCGCCTGCCGCTTTCGGGCTTAAGGCGCGCCGCCTTTTCCCTGCGGGCGGGGCTCACCTGTTCAAGCGCGCGGGCGTATGCGTCCCCGCACTCAAGGAAATCCACCTTCAGCAGAAAAATCCCGTAAGGCATAACGCTCTCTTTCATGTTATGTTATTGAAATTTTACCATAGTCCGGCGAATTTTGCAATTAGAATATGGACGGGCGTCCGAAAAAGTGGTAATATTAACGGCAAATGCACGAAAGGAGACAAATGATGAAGAAAATCGTATCCATGATCCTTTGTCTTGCGCTGCTGGCGGGGCTGTTCGGCTTCGTTTCAGCCGAGCCCGAAAGCGCCTATACGCTTAAGGACAGCCGCCGCTTCGAGCTTGTGGGCGCGGACATAAGGGTGTATGAGCACAACAAGACCGGCGCGCTGGTGATGTTCGTAAACAATTCCGACACCAACCGCACGTTCCAGATCGCTTTCCGCACCCCCACTTACACGGACAAGGGCATCGCCCACGTGCTGGAGCACTCCGTGCTGGGCGGCTCGGCGAAATACCCTTCCAGGGGCCTGTTCACCAGCCTGAGCGCCCAGACCTACAACACCTACATGAACGCCTTTACCGCCAACTACATGACGGCGTATCCCGTGGCGTCCTTAAGCGAGAGCCAGCTGCTCAAGTTCGTGGATTTCTACACCGACAGCGTGTTCAATCCCATGATCCTGGAAGATGAGGACATTTTCAGGGAAGAAGCCTGGCGCTACACCCTGGACGATCCCGAGGGCGAACTGGGCATAGAGGGCACGGTGTATTCCGAAATGCAGGGTTCCTACACCCTGGCCCGCGCCGCGATGCTCAACTACTACAACACCCTGTTCCCCGGCGCCACCACGGGCAGGGACTCCGGCGGCATCCCCGAGGTGATCTACACCATGAGCTGGGAGGACGTTACGGAGTTTTATAAGGAATACTATCATCCCTCCAACTCCCTGACCGTGATATACGGCGACATAGAGGACGAAAACGCCTTCCTTACGCTGCTGGACGGGTATTTTTCCGCGTATGAGCGCAGGGAATTCGACATTATAGAAAAGAATTACGCTCCCATAACCGAGAGCGTCACCGCCGAGTTCGGCTATCCCGTGGCAGAAAACAGCGACACTGACAAGCAGGCGCAGATCTTCTACGGTTTCGCTACCGACTGCACTTACGCCGACTATGACGACCTGGACTACCTGACCACCCTCATGAGCGATGACTCCGCCTACTTCACCCAGACGCTCAAAAAGGAGCTGCCCGGGGCGGCCGGCGGCGTCTATGTGGACAACACCACCCCCGAAATGTCCGTTATGTTCTACGCCCAGGGCGTGAACAGGGAAGACGCGGACACGTTCAAGCGCATCTGCGACGAGGCTGTCGCGGACGCTGCGAACAACGGCTTTGACCCCCAGGCGGTGGACGCCATAGTGTCGAGCTACAACCTGAGCATACAGCTGATTGGCGAGGAAGACGAGCTGAACACCGACATGGTGCAGACCATAGCCCAGTACTGGGCGCTCCAGGACGACCTGTTCGGCTATATGGACTGGATCGACAGGCTGGATTCCTTTGAGGAGAAGGCGCTGGACGGCAGCCTGTCCAAGGCGGCCGAAAAGTATCTGCTGGGCAACGAAAGGAACGCGCTGGTCGTGACCTATCCCGTGCCCGGCCTGCTGGAAGAGAAGACCGAGGCGTTCAACGCCATGCTGCAGGAAGACAAGGACGGGATGAGCGAAGACGAGATCCAGGCCATCGTGGACTACAAGCCCTACGACAAGGACGCGCTGGACGAAGCCACAAAGGGCTTCATAGCCCAGCTGACCGCCGTGACCACCCAGAGCCTGCCAGAGGACAGGCGCGTGTACGAGATCTCGGACGAGACGGACGAGGACGGCGTGCGCTTCGTGACCGCGGACGCGAACCTGGACGGCGTGGGCGAGACCGCCCTCATGCTGGACGCTTCCGGCCTTAAGGAGGAGCAGATCCATTACTTTAAGCTCCTGTGCGACCTGCTGGGTGAACTGGACACCGAGGACCACACCAAGCAGGAGATAGCCACCCTGAGCGCCCGTTACCTGTACGACGGCGTCATAAAGGTGAGCGCCATGGGCGACCTTGAGAGCGCGCGCCCCTACATGCGCCTGACTTTCACCGCCCTGGACGAAGACCAGCAGGCGGGCTATGACCTGCTGGGCGAACTGCTTTACCGCACCAAGCTGGACGACGCGGAGGAACTGCTCAAGCAGGTCAAACAGCTCAAGACCTCGCTGCGCACCAACATCACCCAGAACTGCTACGCGGTGATGCTGTACCGGGCGGAGAGCCCCTTCGACGCCACCACCAGGTATTTCAGCTACGTGACATACATAGACTACTACGAGTTCCTCGAGCAGGCGGAAGCGCAACTTGAAAGCGACCCCGAGAGCTTCATAAGCGAGCTTGAGGCGGTCAGGGACTACTTCAACAACCGCACCGGCGCCATAGCGGGTTTCGTGGGCAACGAGACCAGCGCGCAGCTCAACAAGACCGCCGCCAAAGCGTTCCTGATGACCCTTGACGAAAGAGAGATCGTGCCCGCGGCTTACGCCCTGGACGCAGAAAAGAAGAGCGAGGCGCTCATAATCGACGGCACCGTGAACTACAACATGGTGTACGCCTCCTGGGAAGAGCTGGGTATGGACGGCTACGACGGCGCCATGGACGCGGTGGCTTCCTATGTGTACGACAAGTACCTCTACCCGCTGCTCAGGGTCCAGTACGGCGCATACGGCGTGCTGCACGGCGCCAGGGACAGCGGCGTGTACGTGATCTCCTACAGGGACCCCAACGTCGACGAGACGTTCGACGTGTACGCTTCTCTGGGCGAGATGATCGCCGAGGACGAGCCCACCCAGGAAGAACTGGACGGCTACATACTGTCCGCCTACAGCTACTACGCCAAGAGCGGCGGCGAGCTTTCCGGCGGCTTCAACGCCCTGCTCAACTACCTGGGCGGCGAGAGCCAGGAAAAGACGCTGGATTACATGCGCGACCTGAAGGGCATGACCCCCGAGGTGTTCAGGAACTATTCCGCGCTGTACGAGAAGCTGGCGGGCGAAGGCGCCCAGTTCACCAGCGGCGGCGCCGCGGCCGTGGAGGCTCAGGACAGGTACGACCGGGTGCTCAACCCCTTCGGAGTCAAGGACATGAGCAAGGCGGAGATCGCGGATGTCAGCGAGGACGGCGTGTATTACGAGGCGGTCAAGTACGTAATGGCGGAAGGCTTCATGTCTCCCGTGAGCGAGACCGAGTTCGGCTCCGCGCAGGCTGCGAACATAGGCGACCTGGCGGTGTCCGTGTACATCTACATGGGCGGCAACTACGATCCCCAGACCGCGGTTGACTGGCTGGCGGGCTACGGCCTGCTGCCCCAGATGGACGCGGGCACGCAGCTCAGCCGCGCCGAAGCCGCTTACTACGCCTACAGCGTGCTGCAGGGGCTGGGCGTCGACCTGGGAGCGCCGGAACAGATGACTCTGACCGACGCCGCCGCCATTGGCGAAGACGTCGCTCCCATCGCGCAGGTCATGTGCGATTACGAGCTCATGCTGGCGGACGACGCCGGCGCCTTCCGCCCGGACGATACCCTCACCCGTGAGGAAATGGCCAACCTGATCTACGGAATATTCGCCGAATAAATACGGCACAGGGGCTGCCGCGGACGCGTTTTCCGCGGCGCCCCGTTTTGTTTGAAACGTAAAGGAGACGATTCGATGAACAGACTGCCTGTGTTCTACTGCCAGCTGGATTACCCCGACACGCCCTATCCCAACCAGCGCACGGGCAAGGGCACCATCGCGGACAACGGCTGCGGGCCCTGCTGCGCGTCAATGGTGGCGGAAAACATGTTGGGCGTGAGCTTCCCGCCCGAAGAGGCGTGCCGTCTTGCCATAGAGTGCGGGGCGCGGGAAAAGCCGGGCACCGACCTGTACATTTTTTCTCCCGTGTTCGCCCGGCGCTTCGGGCTCAATGTGACCGACACCGAGGACGCGGACGAGGCGAAAAGGTTCCTTGAGGAGAAAAAGGGCCTCGTGATCGCCAACACCTACGGCGACCGGCCGGAGGACGGCTGGATCGGCGTGTTCTCGGACAGCGGCCACTATATCGTACTGGCGGGCATAGAGGGGGACACGGTAAAAGTGTGGGACCCCATGTACCGCCCCGGCAGGTTCGACAAACCCGGCAGGAAGGGCAAGGTGCGCATGGAGGGCAACGAGGCTTTCGCGGACTTTTCCGTGATCCGGGAAGACTGTTATCACCGGCCGTTTTTCCTGTTCAGCAGGGCATAACGCCGGACAGACGCAAAAAAAGAGGGGATGCACCCCTCTTTTTTGCTGTCCCGGAATAAAGCCTATTTGCCGGGCTTTTTCGCGCAGCCCGGGCAGCCGCATCCGCAGCCGTTTTCGCAGCAGCGGCTCTTGCCTTTCCTTACGCGTACGACCGCCGCAATGACCGCGCAGGCGACCAGAACGATTATCAGTATGTCCCAGATGTTCATTCGTTCCTCCTAAGCCGCGCCCAGCAGCATGCCAATCAGGCGCACTATGAGCGCGCCGACCCAGGCGATCGAGCACTGCAGCAGGATCACGTAAAACGCCCACCTGCGGCCCATTTCCCGGCGTATGGACGCTATCGCCGCCACGCAGGGAGTGTACAGCAGGCTGAACACCAGCAGGCACGCGGCGGTCAGGCTGCCGATGGCCTGCACGCCATTCGTAAACAGCATTTCCATGATGGACACCACGCTCTCCTTGGCCATAAAGCCGCTGACCAGGGAAGTTACTATGCGCCAGTCGCCCAGACCCACGGGCCGGAACGCGGGCGCGACGAAGCCCGCTATGCCCGCCAGTATGCTGTCGCGGGAGTCTTCCACCAGGTTGAAACGGAAGTCGAAGCCCTGGAGGAACCAGACCACGATCGTGGCGATCAGTATCACGGAGAAGGCGCGGTGCAGGAAGTCCCGGGCCTTTTCCCACAGAAGCTGCAGGACGTTGCGGGGGCTGGGCAGGCGGTAGTTGGGCAGTTCCATGACAAAGGGCACCGCCTCGCCCTTGAACAGCGTCTTGCGGTACACCAGCGCCACCAGCACGCCCGTCAGTATGCCCAGCAGGTACAGCACCGTGATGATCATCCAGCTGTATCTGGGGAAGAACGCGCTTACGAAGAAGCTGTATATGGGCAGCTTCGCCGTGCAGGACATGAAGGGCGTGAGCAGTATGGTCATGCGCCTGTCGCGGTCGCTGGGCAGGGTGCGGGTGGACATCACCGCGGGCACCGTGCAGCCGAAGCCTATCAGCATGGGCACTATGGAGCGTCCGGACAGGCCTATGCGCCTTAACAGCTTGTCCATCACGAAAGCCACGCGGGCTATGTAGCCGCTGTCTTCCAGCATTGACAGGAAGAAAAACAGCGTGACTATCAGGGGCAGGAAGCTCAGCACGCTGCCCACGCCCTCGAATATGCCGTCCAGCACCAGGCTTTTGATGGTCTCGTTCACGCTGCCGGCTGCCATGGCTTTTCTGACCAGATCGCCCAGAGCCTTTATCCCGGAGGCGAACAGATCCTGCAAAAACGGCCCGATAAGGAAGAAGGTCAGGAAGAACACCAGGCCCATTATGCCTATGAACAGGGGCAGGGCGGTGTACTTGCCGGTGAGCAGGCGGTCTATCTTCTGGCTGCGCAGGTGTTCCCTGCTTTCCCGCGGATGGGTGACGCAGGCCTCGGACACCCTTTCGATGTAGTCGAAGCGCATGTCCGCCATGGCTGCGGAGTGGTCCAGCTCCCTTTCCTTTTCCATCTGCAGCACTATGTGCTCCAGCATCTCCTTTTCGTTGGCGTCCAGGTTGAGGCGCAAAAGTATGTCGTCGTCGCCCTCGATCAGCTTGCTTGCGGAGAACCTTACGGGCAGACCAGCCTCCTCGGCGTGGTCCTCTATAAGGTGGCTCACCGCGTGCAGCGCCCTGTGCACCGCGCCGCCATGGTCTTCAGGGAAGCAGAAGTCCTGCCTCAAAGGCTTTTCCCTGTATTTGGCCACGTGTATCGCGTGGCGCACCAGCTCGTCCACGCCCTCGTTCTTGACCGCGGAGATGGGCACGACGGGCACTCCCAGCATGGCTTCCATGGCGTTTATGTCCACCATGCCGCCGTTGCCGCGCAGCTCGTCCATCATGTTGAGCGCCACAACCATGGGGGTGTTCATCTCCAGCAGCTGCATGGTCAGATACAGGTTGCGCTCTATGTTGGTGGCGTCCACTATGTTGATTATCGCGCTGGGCTTGCTGTCCAGCACGAAGTTCCGGGACACCATCTCCTCGCTGGAATAGGGGGACATGGAGTAAATGCCGGGCAGGTCGGTGACCAGCGTGTCCTTATGGCCGCATATGGAGCCGTCCTTGCGGTCCACGGTGACGCCGGGGAAGTTGCCCACGTGCTGGTTCGAGCCGGTCAGCTGGTTGAACAGGGTGGTCTTGCCCGAGTTCTGGTTGCCTACCAGAGCGAAGGTGAGCAGGCTGCCTTCCGGCAGGGGATCGCCGCTGCCCTTGGGATGGAACTTGCCTTCCTCGCCCAGACCGGGGTGGTCGGTAAAGCGCTTTTCGGGCGCCTTGCCGGGCTTTTCGGCGTCGGGGGACGCGGGGGAGACCTGTATCTTTTCGGCGTCCGCCACGCGCAGGGTGAGCTCGTAGCCCCTCACCCTGAGTTCCATCGGGTCGCCCATGGGAGCGAGCTTGACCAGCGTCACGTCGGTGCCGGGGATCACGCCCATGTCCAGAAAATGCTGCCTTAAAGCGCCTTCGCCGCCCACCTGTTCTATGCGGGCGGAGCGTCCGGGCTTGAGTTCGCTGAGCTTCAAATATCTCACCTCTGCAAAAATGGTTTGTGTTTCACTTAAGACCGCGCCTTGCGGCGATCATGCCCACCAGACGCGCCATGTCCATGTATTCGGCGTCGAAAAAGCGCCTGTACGCTCCGCAGTACCGGTTCAGTCCGAGGTCTCCGCCGGCGGGGTTCTCCCTTAAGCGCCTGCAGCCGCCCCGGCACAGGGCGAAGTATCGGCACCTGCGGCACTCTTCTGCCATGGGAGCGGAGGAAGACACGAAATCCAGTGCGGCGGGACAGGAGCGCATTTCGTCAAAGCCGTTTTCGTTTACGTTGCCAAGCTTCCTGCCGTCGAAACAGTAGAAGTCGCAGGGATATACGCTGCCGTCCGCCTCCACCGTGAAGCTCAGGCGGCACATACTGTCCATGGAGCAGCTTTCGGGGCGGAAGCCCATCAGCATCTGCAGCCAGTTGTCAAACATGCGCACGCTCACGAAGCGGCCGGCGAGCAGGTCCTGTTTATACAGTTCATAGGTCTTTATGAGGAAGTCCCCCAGCGGCCCGTCTTCGGGCAGCTCGCAGTCGTAAGCGCCGCGCAGGGGCGCCACGCAGGGGATGAACTGTATGAAACCGAACGGCTTGAGCGCGTTATATGTGGTTCCGGGCGCGCCGACGTTGTGCCGCGTGAGCACGGAAAGCGCGTTAAAGGGGACTTCATGCCTTTTCAGCAGTTCTGCCGCTGCCAGCGCCCGGGCGTGGGTGCCCTGCCCGCTTTTGTCCCTGCGGCAGGCGTCGTGCGCGGCGGCTTCCCCGTCCAGGGACAGGCCCACGAGATAGTCTTCGCGCTTAAGGAAAGAACACCACCTGTCGTCCAAAAGCGTACCGTTGGTCTGCAGGGAATTGTGGTACTTCCTGCCTTTGCAAAACTGCTTTTGCAGCGCCGCGGCGCGTTCGAAGAAATCCAGCCCAGCCAGCGTGGGCTCGCCGCCCTGGAACACGAAGAACACTTCGCTTTCGCGGCTTTCGAAGGCGCGCCGTATAAGCGCCTCCAGCGTGGCGTCTGTCATGGGCGGAAGGCGCTTTTCGGCCCTCTCGGCGGCTTCTTCACCGTAAAAACAGTATGAGCAGGCCAGGTTGCACGCCCCGCTCACGGGCTTTACGAGCACGCTCAGACTGCCGGGCATGGTCTACCTCCGTTCAATGTTTCCACAGGGTAACATTATACTCCGCGGCGGCGTTTATTTCCACAGCGGATCGCCTGCGGCAGGCAGATGTTATAAAAACTTAATATTCGCGGCGGCTCATTCTTCTAGATGGAAAAAGACACCGCCTCCCGTGCGCGCGTTATTGGTGGCTGTGTCTTTTATTATTCAGTACTTAGTTATTTAGTATTTCGTTATTTAGTATTTAATATGCTGCCCGGTTTCCGAGCACTCGGCTTTCGAGCACTCGGTTTCCAAGTACTCGGTTTCCGGGTATTCGGTTTCCAGGTATTCGGGAATTATCTGCCCGGGAACGCGCGCTTTGCTGATGGTCACGCGTTTTCGCCCAGCCCGCCGGGGGCGAGGTGGTCGAACAGGTCCTGGAACAGAGCGTCCCGGTTTATGTGGTACACCATGCGGCACAGGGGGCGGCGGAAGTCCCAGGCCAGGTGATGGCTGTACTCGGGTATGGGCCGGGGCACGAGCCTGTCGCGCATCAGCTGCTTTTTGCCGTCGTTCATCAGCCAGCCTATGGCCGTGACGTCCCAGATGGGGCGGCTCCACACGCGGCCCTTCGCGTATTCGTTCGCCGCCTCTATCGTGTGGTCTATCAGGTACTCGCACAGGGGATTTTTGCCCCGCAGCCAGTATTCCAGCTCGGGACCCGTGGTGGCGAAACTGCTCACGGTGCCCTGGGCGGGCAGCATCACCAGCGGCACGCCCGAATCGAACACGGCGCACGCGGCGGCCACGTCCTGGCGCACGTTGAACTCGCAGTTGTCCTCCCAGTGGGGCGCGTGGCAGCCCAGCCAGACCACCACGATCTTTTCGGCGATGCCGGGCGCCTTGAGCAGCGCGGAGGCGACGTTGGTTATGGCGCCTATGGCGACTACGTACAGAGGCTTTTCGGAAGAATACGTGTCTGCCAGGCGGATAAGGTCGTCTGCGGCCTCGGAGGGCACGGGGGTCTTTTCGTCCGGCAGGTAGCCTTTGGAGCCGCGGAATACGGGGAAATCTTCTTTTCCCGCCAGTTTCAGCAGCTTTTTGATCTCGACGTAGCTGCGCTCCATGCCGTCCTCGGGACCCAAGGAGCGCTCGTTAAAGAACGGGGCTGCGTAAAACGCCTTCACCCGCAGCCTTTCCGGGGCGCTTATGGCGTACGCGATGGCGAACTGGTCGTCGATCTCGTTGTACGCGTCGGTATCCAGCACCATGTCCGCGATGCCCCGGGGTGGTTCAAGCATTTTTACTATCTGTTCGTTGCCTGGCAAGGATGATCCCTCCTCCGCTTTGTGAGTGCGCAAAACATATATATTCTCCGCGGCGGCGCGCTCTTCCTGCATAGGGGAGGGATCGGGCGGCGCGACGGACCATATTTTTATTCCGCGTGCGATCCCGGAAACAGCCGTGCTTTGCCGATCTGCGGGCACAAAAAAGGACCGGCTTTTTGCCGGTCTCTTTTCGTTTTGGGATCATCCTTCGATCATTATTGTCTGCTTTTCGGGCAGCTTTTTGGCGTCTTTCTTAGGCACGTTTATGCTCAGCACGCCGTGCTCCAGCTTGGCGGTTATGTCCTCACGGGTGAGCGCATCGCCCACGTAGAAGCTCCTCTGCAGCGCGCCGGCGTACCTCTCCTGACGGATCAGCTTGCCTTTCTCGGTCTTTTCGTCCTTGTCCACGCCTTTAGAGGCGGTCACGGTCATATAGCCGTTTTCAAGCTCCAGGGTCACGTCTTCCTTTTTGAAGCCGGGCAGGTCTATGTCGACTTCGTAATGATCTTCGTGCTCGTGCACGTCGGTCTTCATTTCGCGCGCGGCGTTCTTGCCGTACAGCCTGCGGTCCATTTGCCTGAATTCCCTGTCAAAGTCGCCGAAGAATTCATCGAAAAGGTTCTCACCGAAAATACTTGGCATCAACATAACTCTTACCTCCTTTGACTCTTGCGCGTACTGCGCACCTGCTGTGATCGCTCTTTCGGGCTATCGTCGCAGGGGTGTGTGTCGGCGTAGGTCACAGCATGTTGTTACCGCGGACTCGGGGTCCGGACCTCTGTCGCCTTCGGTCCTTTCCCTTTGTTCGCCTTAAATTATACTCATTTTGTTAGCACTGTCAATAGGTGAGTGCTAATTCTTTGGTTAACATTGCGCTAACATTTTGCATAGACTTATGCAGAAAAAATGAATCGGCGATGCAGCAGTGTCGACGCGCATAAAAAAGCCCCCGCGAAAGCGGGGGAAGCGCAGAATGTTGGGTTTGAAGGTCAGGCGTCGCCCTGTGCGGGCACGTACACCTGCTCCGCCACGGCGGTGAGGTCAAGCCCGTCAAGGTCGGTGCTGTAGACGGAGAGGGAATACATGAGCCCCGGCACGATGTCGTACCACAGGCAGAGCTCAACCCAATCCTCGCTGCCGGTCTGGGACTGGCCGATCATGCCGTAACAGTGCTTCACGGTGATCTCTTCTTCGTTTTCCAGGGGCAGGAAGATGCCGGAAATGTTCATCAGCTGGCCGTTTTCCAGCGCGGCGGGCTGTATGCGGGCGCAGAACTCGTCGCCGTCCAGGGTGAACTGCATCTCGGCCAGATCTTCTTCGGGCAGATAGCGGTATATAACGTCTTCGGCGCCTTCGGGCAGGGCAAACTCCAGCCCGGAGACCTGCATGAGCTCTTCCGCGTCAAGCTCGAGCCAGGGGTTCTCCATCTCGATATCGTCCGAGAGCAGGTATCCCACAAAACCGGACTCGTTCTTTTCGCTGCACAGGAACCAGTCTTCCAGTTCTTCCGCCGCGCCGCTTTCGGTGTAAACGTGCGCCCAGACGTACATGTCCTCATCAAGCGCGCTCACGGGCGTGCCGGGGCGGTACAAACGCATGGTGTCGCCCGCGCTGATGCCGTAGGGTTCGACGGTCACGAAACGGAGGCCTTCGGTGACGGTCTCTTCCCCGACGGTCTCGTTCACGGTCAGGGAGTCGATGACATAGTTCCAGGAGTTTTCGTCAGCCTGCCCCGCAAAGGACATGGTGCCGTAGAAGGAGCAGCAGTAGATGGTGCCGTCCGGGTAGTTTTCGCCGGTTTCGCCCATTTCGCTGTCGTGGTACTCGCCCCAGAAGGAGCCGTCCGGGAGTATGCGCATGTCGGTGGACCAGGCGCCGGCGCCGCTTGAGAAGCTCCACTCCATGCCTTCGAACATGGCGAAGTCGGGCTGTGTCGCTTCCGCGAAAGCGCAGGCGGAGAAAACGAGGGACAGGGTGATGATTATCGCGATGATTTTCTTCATAATATAGGGTCGTTCCTTTCCGATGCCCCGCAGGGGCTGATTTATGTGTTTATTCGACGGTAAATGTTATATTGACGCTTGCGCTCACGATGAGCTTAGCGGTCTGCACCACGGTAGCCGCGTCGCCGTAGGCTGCCTCCGCCTTCATGTCCCGGGCGTACATGTTGCCCACGGTGTTGGAGTAGCTGTACACGCCGCCTTCTGATATAAGCTCTATGCCGGTTATCTTCAGCCCCGCCGCAGCCGCGAGGATCTCGGCCTTCTGCCTGGCGTCCTCCACGGCGAGCTTGAGGGCTTCGGCTTTGGCTTCATTTGTGTCTGAAGCGGAGAAGGTGATGCCGTTTAAGTCGTTGGCGCCCGCCTGGAAAGCGGCGTCTATCAGCGCGCCCACTTTGTCCATTTCATTGACCCTGATCGCCAGGGCGGTGCTGGCGCTGTAGGCGGTAAGGCGGGCCAGGTCGAAGGAGTAGTCGTATATGGGGCTGATGTTGATGTAGTCGGTGGTGATGTTTTCCTCGGGCACGCCCTGCTCTATGAGCGCCTTGCGGATGGCGGCGATGGCTTCGTTGACCTTCTGCTGTGCCTTTAACACGTTCTTGTCGCGGGCGTTCACGCCCAGGGAGATCACGGCGGTGTCCGCGCTGATGCGGGTCTCGCCCGAGCCGGACACGCTGATCCTGCTCTCGGCGACCGCCAGGGAGAGGGATAAAGCCAGGCACAGGGCCAGTATCGCGGCGATAAGCTTTTTCATCGTATGTTCCGTCCTTTATATAAAATGGTGAACTCGTTCAAGTCACATGCTGTCTGACGGAACGCCGGGCGCAAATGTTCCTGCCCCGGGCGTGTTAAGTTTTAAGTCGCGCCGCCTGTGCTCCCTCTGCCGGGATGCGGATCGCCCCGGAGACGGGGCAGGGAGGTAGATAGGTGAAAGTGTTAATATCGTGTAATAAATGCATATCAAAGCAATAAATTGTGTAAGATATGCATAGCAATTCCGCTTATATGGGGTTATAATATACACATTCGGTAGAAAATGAGTATATAAATTCCGTACTGTAAGGGGTGGGCTCTATGACCGTGACCGCTGTCGGAAGCAAAAAGAAGCGCCGCAGGTCCTGGCTGCAGGACTGGCGACTTTACGTGATGCTTATCCTGCCCATATCTTTTTACCTGCTTTTCTGTTACAAACCCATGGTGGGCATAATCATCGGCTTCCAGGATTTCAACATGTTCAAGGGGATGTGGGGCAGCCAGTGGATAGGGCTGGAGAACTTCCGTTTCTCAATGGGCATGCCGGATTTCTCCTACGCGCTGATAAACACCCTGTGGCTCAACTTCATGGGTCTCGTGTGCGGCTTCCCGATACCGATCATACTGGCCATAATGCTCAACGAAATGCGCTCCATGGCCATTAAAAAGATATCGCAGACGCTTCTGTACCTGCCGCACTTTTTAAGCTGGATAATCATCGGCGGCATGGTGCTGCAGATCTTTTCTCCCAGCACCGGCATAATAAACTCCACCCTGCTCAAATGGGGCTGGGTAAAGACGGGCATACCGTTCCTTACCGAGGGCACCCACTGGCAGATCACCTATACGCTGGTAGGCGTATGGCAGGGCATGGGCTGGGGCACGATACTGTACCTGTCCGCCATAACCGGCATCAATATGGAGCTGTTCGAGGCCGCCAAGATAGACGGCGCCAACAAGATGCAGCAGATCTGGCACGTGACGCTGCCCGGCATCCGCTCCACCATAGTGGTGCTGCTGATACTCAATGTGGGCCAGATGATGAACATAAGCTTCGACCGGCCCCAGATACTGGGCAATCCCCAGGTGCGCAAATACTGCGACGTGCTCTCCACGTTCGTATACCGCACCGGCATAACCAACTCCCAGTTCGCCAGAGCCACCGCCATAGGCCTGTTCCAGTCGGCGGTCGGGCTGATACTGATCTCATCCGCCAACTTCGTGTCCACCAAGCTGGGCGAAGAGGGCATCTGGTAAGGAGGCGGAAACATGATCAAATCCGAAGCTTTGCAGCCGGTAAAGGCGAAAAAGGAAAAGAGCATCTGGACAGGCTACCAGGTGGCGCTCACGCTGGTAATAGTGCTTATAAGCCTTACCTGCCTGCTGCCGTTCGTGAACGTGGCGGCGAATTCCCTGAGCACCAAGTCGGCCATACTGTCGGGCAAGGTCTCATTCTGGCCCGTGGGCTGGGACTTTAACGCCTACAAGGCGATCTTCTCCGACCCGGCCATGGTGAGGAGCCTGTTCTACACCGTATTCGTAACGGTGGTGTATACCGTGTTTTCCATGGTGATGACGGTGCTGATGGCGTATCCGCTCACCAAGAAGCGCCTGGCGGGCCGCAGGTTTTTCAACACCATGGCGCTGTTCACCATGTATTTTTCCGGCGGCACGATACCGATCTACCTTAACATCAAGCAGCTGGGCTTTCTGGATACGCCCTGGTCGCTGATACTGCCCGGCATGCTCTCGACCTACAACATGATAATCCTCAAAAGCTTCTTTTCCGCCCTGCCCGGGGAACTGGAGGAAGCGGCCATAATAGACGGCGCGAACGACTTCCTGGTGCTTATCAAGATATACCTGCCCCTGTCGATGGCGTCGCTCGCCACGCTGACCCTGTTCTACGCCGTAGGCAAGTGGAACAGCTTCCAGGACGCGCTGTACTACATACAGACCAAGGCATACCAGCCCCTGCAGCTCAAGCTGTACCACATAATCAAGGGTTCACAGGCGGTAGACATCGCCCAGATGGAAGGCGGCACGTCCACCATGGCCACCGAGATAAGCGAGTCCATACAGCCCGCCACCATCATATTCGCCACGCTTCCCATACTGGTGGTGTATCCCTTCGTGCAGCGCTACTTCGTTAAAGGCGTCACCATCGGCGCCGTAAAGGGCTAAACGAAGCGCACGGACACGTACCTAACCGCCCGAAGGCGGTCAAATATATCATCAAAGGAGAGACAACCATGAAGAAGATCCTGGCTATCATGCTGGCGCTCGTGCTCGCACTGGGCATGTTCGGCGCGGTATCCGCGGAAGACGATTGGATCACTCTGCGCGTTGAGTGCTTCGACCGTGATGTCACCGGTCTCGACGTGACAGACTGCTGGCAGCTCCACTATGCGCAGGAGCATTTCGGCGATCCCAATCACATCAAGCTTGAGTTCGTATCCTTCGCCCGCTGGACCGAAGGCGACCTGCTGACCAACGCCCTTGCCGGCGGCACCGCTCCCGACCTGTGCATGACCTACGGCGGAGCCCTGGTGCAGCAGTGCATCGACAAGGAAGGCATCTGGCAGCTGGACGAGTTCATCGAAGAGTATGCCCCCAACCTCGTGGCTTTCTTAAGTGAGCAGCTGCTCACCTACGGCCAGTCCGACCACGACGGCGACGGCGTCAAGGAGCAGTGGTTCATTCCCGCCCGCCGCATCAGCGTCGCCAACGTAGGCAACTTTATCCGCGCCGACTGGCTGGAAGCGCTGGATATGGAAAAACCCACCACCGTGGATGAGTTCACCGATTACCTCCGCGCCGCCAAGGATGCGGCTCTGGCAGGCGAGAACACCATGCCCTTCTCCTTCGGCATCTTCGCATCCAACCCCATGTTCAACGTGCGCCGCTTCACCGACGCGTTCGTTGATTTCAACGAAGTGACCGAGGAAGACTGGTTCGCCTATTCCGCCAACCCCGAGATGCTGCCCGGCGCCAAGGAAGGCTTCCGCTGGCTGAACAGCCTGTATCACGAGGGCCTGCTGCCCGAGACCTTCGCGCTGACCGACAACGACAAGGCCAACGACACTGCGCTGATCATGGGCTACAACGGCTTCTTCTCCCAGCAGCCCGACCAGCCCTGGCGCACCGACAAGAACTACCAGATCGAACTCGAGAAGAACGTTCCCGAAGGACACTGGGTGACCGTGAACTGCTTCTACAACGAGAGCCTGGGCAAGTACCTGCATGACAAGTACGCCGCCAACGGACTGAGCATCATCATCCCCAAGACCGCCGACGAAGCGACCGCCATCGCCGCCATCAAGTACCTTGACTGGATGGCCGAGCCCGAAAACATGTTCGCGATGCAGAACGGCGTCGAAGGCATCAACTACGAGGGCATCGATCCGGTGCTGGGCATCCCCTACGGCGTAAAGAGCGCTGACGCCGTGCCCAACGAGAACAAGATCCATGCCGGCGACATCTGCTTCATCTCCAACGGCTATTTCTACGGCGACGACGCGAAGAACTCCGCCGCCCTGGCGTTGCCCTTCAAGGGATATGAAGAGGACGTTGTGGCTTCCTACGTAGACTCCCTGACCGATGCCTGGACCCAGATCAGCTTCACCGAGACGGTCAAGGCCGAGACCGACTATGACGCCACCGTAAAGAGCAAGCAGGGCGAGTTCCTGGCTGCCGTGGTATCCTGCGATCCCGCCGAGTTCGACTCCGTGTTTGACGCCGGCATTCAGGACATCCTCGCTTCCGGCGCCGCCGAAATGATCGAAGGCTACCGTGCCGCTTACCAGGCCGGCAACTACCGCGGCGAGTTCCCCGGCAACCTGTAATTCGTAAATCTTCTTCCATTGGGCGCCGGCTTTTGCCGGCGCCCGGCTTTAAGGCATCCCGCGATGCTTCCGTTCACCGTATCCGTGACAAGACCGCTTAGTACAAGACCACGGAGGAACAGGATATGAACCGTAATTCAGTCAAACAGCTGAGCCCCACCACGATAAGCGATTCGGACAGGGGCTTTGAGGCGTTCTGCAATTACACGGAAGTGCTCACGGGCGGAGACTACCACTGCCACGACTATTATGAGTTCTATATACACATACGCGGGGGGCAGTATTACGGCATAGGCGAAAAGATGTACAAACTGCTGCCCAATCAGCTGTTCATCATCCCTCCCGGGATAATGCACGGGCTGAGCTTCGAAGGGGAACTCAGGGACTACGAGCGCGCCTACCTGAACGTATCCACGGAGGCGCTCACCGCGCTGGGCTACGGACGGGCGGACCTGGACAAGCTGTTCCGCACCTACGTCGACCGGCTGAATTTCACCTTCCAGCTGGACCCCATGGAAGCCGAGACCTGCGTAAACTGCATAAAGGCGCTCAAAAGCGTGTCCGGGCCGCTGACCGGCATGGACCTTTACCACGCATACAACGAGATCAACCGTTTCATAGAGACCGTTTGCTCCTGCATGCGCAAATCCCGCATGATAAAGGACCTGAGCATTTCCAAAAGCGTGATACAGGAAGTGCTCGTATACCTAAACGCCAATTACACACAGCAGATCAAGATAGGCGAGCTCGCCAAGCGCTTCGGCGTGAGCGTGAGCTATCTTTCCCGGGAATTCACCCGGCTCACCCGCCGCAGCGTTTACGAATACATTCTGTACTGCCGCGTGGCGCTGGCAAAGCAGCTTATGAGGAGCGGCGCATCCCTCAACACCATTGCCTTTCAGTGCGGCTTCAACGACTATTCCAATTTCCTGCGCATATTCAATAAAATGGAAGGCGTTTCTCCCAGCGTTTACAGGGAGATGCTGCAGCAGAAAAAGCAGCTGTGAGCGCCTTTGCACATTTCTTTAAGCATATACCCGAATAAGGCATATCGTTCCCGTGCCGGAAGGTTTTTAAAACCGTTGCATAATCCGTGGCGCGGGTGTTATAATCATACGGAAAAAATCTCTTGCGGGGTCATGATATGAAATTTACCAACGGATACTGGCTCACGAGACCCGAATACCGCATGGACTACGCGTCCCACTGCGTGCGCAGGGAAGCGGAAGAAAGCGCTCTCAAGCTGCTGGTCGCGTGCAGACCCGTGCACAACAGGGGAGAATCCATAGGCTGCCCGGCGCTCACGGTGCGCTTAAGCGCGCCCCGCGAAAACATAATAAGGGTGTCCGTCACTCATTTTGAGGGAGAACCGGACAGACCGCCCCGCTTTGAGACGTTCGGCGAAAACACCAAGCCGGAGATCGAGTTTGGCGAAAGCTGCACCATGTTCACCAGCGGAGCTCTTTCCGCCCGCGCGTGCATGGCGGAGGGCGGCTGGAAGCTGGATTTTCTTGACGAAAGCGGCAGGGTGATCACCTCCAGCGGCTTCCGCGCAATGGCCCACGCGGTAAAGGAAGAGGGGGAGACCGCGTCCATACAGAAGACGGGGCCGTCCTACATGATAGATTCCCTGGACCTGGCCGTGGGCGAGACCGTGTACGGCCTGGGAGAAAGGTTCACTGCTTACGTCAAAAACGGCCAGACGGTGGACATCTGGAACGCCGACGGGGGCACCGCCAGCGAGCGCGCGTACAAAAACATCCCGTTCTACATGACCAACCGCGGCTACGGCGTGTTCGTGGAGGACCCCACCGAAGTGTCCTTCGAGGTGGCCAGCGAAAAGGTGGAGCGGGTGCAGTTCTCGGTGCCTGGGGAGCGGCTCACCTACGACGTCATCTACGGCGGCACGCCCAAGGAAACAATCAGCTTGTACACCGCGCTCACGGGAAGACCGCCGCTTTTGCCCGCCTGGAGCTTCGGGCTGTGGCTGTCCACGTCCTTTACCACCAGTTACGACCAGAAGACGGTCACTTCCATGATATACGGCATGAAGGAGAGGGGAATACCGCTCAGTGTGTTCCATTTCGACTGTTACTGGATGCGGGGTTTCAACTGGTGCGATTTCGAGTGGGATCCAGAGGTGTTCCCCGACCCCGCGGGCATGCTGAAAAGCTATCACGATATGGGCCTTAAGCTGTGCTGCTGGATAAACCCGTACATCGCCCAGGCGTCGCCCCTGTTCGCGGAAGGCATGCAGGGCGGCTATCTGCTGAAAAAGACGGACGGGTCCGTGTGGCAGACGGACGCGTGGCAGGCAGGCATGGCGATACTTGATGTGACCAACCCGGAAGCCCGCAGGTGGTACTGCGAAAAGCTCAAAAAAGTGCTTGACCAGGGCATAGACTGCCTGAAGACGGACTTCGGCGAAAGGATACCCGTAAGAAACATCCGCTATTTCGACGGCTCCGACCCGCTGAAAATGCACAATTACTACTCGTTCCTTTACAACAAAATGGTCTTCGAGCTGCTGGAAAAGGAAAAGGGCAGGGGACAGGCGGTGCTTTTCGCCCGCAGCGCCACCGCGGGCGGCCAGCGCTTCCCCGTGCACTGGGGCGGCGACAACAGCGCTTCCTACGTGTCCATGGCGGAGACCCTGCGGGCGGGGCTCGGCATGAGCCACAGCGGCTTCGGCTTCTGGAGCCACGACATTTCCGGCTTCGAGTCCACGGCGCCTGCCCACGTTTACAAGCGCTGGGCGGCTTTCGGGCTGCTGTCCAGCCACAGCCGGCTGCACGGCTCCTCCAGTTACCGGGTGCCGTGGCTGTTCGACGAGGAGAGCGTGGACGTGGTCAGGTATTTCTCCCGCCTTAAGTGCCGGCTGATGCCGTACCTTTACGGTATGGCGGCGGAAGCCCACGAGACCGGCGCGCCCATGCTCAGGCCCATGCTGCTGGAGTTCCCGGAGGATAGGGCCTGCGAATACCTGGACAGGCAGTACATGCTGGGCGACCGGCTGCTGGTGGCGCCCGTGTTCGACGAAGAGGGCCGGGTGGACTATTACCTGCCCGAAGGCGACTGGTACAGCCTGATCACGGATGAAAAGCTGGAAGGCGGCGCGTGGCGCTGCGAAAAGCACGGATTCATGAGCCTGCCGCTGCTGGTCAGGGGCGGCACGGTGCTGCCCGTGGGCAAATGCGACACGTCCACCGAATACGACTTTGCCGACGGTGTCGAGCTCAGGGCGTACGGGCTGAAAGAAAGGGAGGAATACACCCTTTGCATACCTTCCCGTGACGGAAGTGACCGGGACGTGTTCACAGTGTCGGTGTGCGGCGGACAGGCGCGCGTCACCACGACGAGCGGCAGACCGTACAGCGTGAAAATCTACGAATGAAATAAAGGGATCGGACGGAATATGGAAATGAAGTGTTTTGATCCGCGCGCGTTCACCCGTCTGGGCAGGCAGCAGACTTCTCCCGAAAGCTGCCGCCTGTGGTGGACGGGCAGCGGGATAAGCTTTACCGCCGCGTGCACGCAGGTGGAGATCGAAGCGGAAAGTTTTGCTTCCGAGCATGCCGTGTGGCTGGCGGTGACGGCGGGCGGCGCGGCTATCGCCCGCTTCCCCCTTGCAAAGGGCAGGCGGGTCTACACCGCCCTTGCCGGAATGGATCCCGCCTTTACCCATGAAATAGCCATAGTCAGGGACTGCCAGCCCCTGCTGGACGAGACCGAACCGCCCGTCATCCATGCGGTGTTTTCGGACGGCGAGCTCAAACCCTCAGAACCCAAGAAAGAGCTGATCGAGTTTATCGGCGACAGCCTCACCGTGGGCGAAGGCTGCGCGGGCCCCGTTTACGCCACCGACTGGCGCATGGCCTGGATGAGCGGCGTGGGTGCGTTCCCGCATCAGACGGCAAGGATGCTCGACGCCGAAAGGCGCGTGGTCGCAATGAGCGGCTGGGGCGCCTGGAAGGCGTGGGACGGGGACGAAAACCACCGCCTGGGACTGATATACGATAAGCTGTGCGAACCCATAGCTTCGGGGGACGTGCCTTACGCATTTGACGGCAGGCAGGCGGATTGGGTGGTGATCAACCTGGGCACCAACGACTCCAACGCCATAAAGCTGGAGGAGGACCGCTTATCCGCCGAAAAGACGTTCACGAAACGCGCTGCGGAACTGATAAGGACCGTGCGCTCGCATCAGAAAAACGCGTATATCATATGGGCGTACGGGCTGTGTGGCACGGATATGGAACGATACATACTGGAAGCCGTCGAACAGGTGAAGGCGGAAGGGGACGGAAAGGTCGGATATCTGCGCCTGAGCGACTGCAACGGGGACCTGGGCTCCCGCATGCATCCCAGCCGCGCCGCCCACTTAAAGGCTGCGCAGGAAATAAGCGGGTATATCGGACGGATAAAGCAAAACGGACAGGCAGGGGAGGCGTAAAAATGAGGAAACTGTGCGGCATTTTGGCGATGATACTGGCTTTGATGAGCTTTGCGCCCGCTTTGGCGGAGCAGAAAGGGGACAGCGTGGAGATACCGATCATAGAGGCAAAGACGTTTGAGATCCCGGACAACGAGGCCATGGCGTTCCTGAGGAAGATGGGCGTGGGCTGGAACCTGGGCAACACCTTCGACGCCTACAACGACGCGCTGCCCAAGTTCAAGGAAATGGACATGGAGACCGCGTGGCACGGCGTCAAGACCACCGAGAAGATCATAAAGACGGTAGCGGAAGCGGGCTTCACCACCCTGAGGCTGCCCGTGTCCTGGCACAACCATGTGGACGATGAGTTCGTGATAAGCAAGCAGTGGCTGGACCGGGTGCAGGAAGTGGTGGACTGGGCCTTCAAGTACGGGATGTATGTGATAATCAACATCCACCACGACGAGGGCGAACAGTACTTCTATCCGGACTCACAGCATTATGAAATTTCCGAAAAGTACATCCGCTCCGTCTGGTCGCAGCTGAGCGAGCGCTTCAGGGACTATGACGACCACCTGATTTTCGAGTCAATGAACGAGCCGCGCCTGAAGGGCAACAGAAACTACGAATGGAACTTCGTCGGCAGGTCCGACGAGTGCAGGGACGCCGCGGACTGCATAAACCGGCTGAACCAGGTGTTTGTGGACACGGTGCGCGCTTCCAGCGGGAACAACGCCGAGCGCTACCTTATGGTGCCCGCTTACGCCGCCAATCCCGGCAACGCGGTGACCGCCCTGTTCGTGCTGCCCGAAGATACGGCGGACAACAGGATCATAGTGTCCGCTCACGCCTACACGCCCTACAATTTCGCCCTGAGCGCGGGCGGCACCACTACGTTCAGCTTCAAATCCACAAGGTTCACCGGTGAGATCGACAGCTTTTTGAATTCCCTCTACCGCAAGTTCGTGTCAAACGGCATACCGGTCGTGGTGGGGGAATTCGGCGCCCGCGACAAGGGCGGCAACTTAAGCGACCGCGTGGCGTTCACGGCATACTACGTATCCGCCGCCACATCCCGCAACATACCCTGCTGCTGGTGGGACAACAACGCCATCAACACGGACGGGGAGAATTTCGGACTGCTGCGCCGCTATAATTGCAAATGGTATTATCCGGAGATAGTGGAAGCTATGATACGCAATTCGGCATTCAAAGCGGAATAAATCCGGACGGGGTTATGTTAAGGACAGACTCAGTTTTTGCTGTGGCTGTCCTTATTTGTTGTCATATAGCATGTAATTGATGCATGAAACACTTGCGGATTTTGTGAAAACAGGCTATAATAACATGAGCGATTGTTAACTATGGAGGCATATTTGTTTTGAGGGGGCTGCGCGACGTGAAAAGACTGACCGCTCTGCTGCTTTCGGCGCTTTTGTGCGCGGCTTTGTTCTGCGCGTTTGCCGAAAACCAAGTGACGAAGGACGGCGTGCTTCGCCTGGAAGCGGAGGACGGTCTGCTGTCCGGCGCGCTGACAAAGCGTTCCTCAGACGCAGCGGGCTGGGTCGAAGGCTTTAAAGGGCAGGAAGACGTACTTAGCTGGACCGTGAACGTGCGGGACGAAGGCGCGTACAGGCTCACGCTCATAATGGCCAGCATGTCCGGAGACTATAAACTCAACCCCGTGCTGCTGGACGGCGCGAGCGCCGGACAGGTTGCGGTGACGGGGAAGGACTTTACCGAAGTCTCGCTGGACTATGTTTACCTGACCGCGGGCGAGCATACCGTGTCCGTGGGCACAAGCTGGGGCTGGATAAAGGTCGACGCCCTCAAGATCAGTCCGAGCGATCCTCTGCCGGAGGACCTGTACGACGTGGCCGAAATGCCGGTGACGCCGGATCCCTCCCGCGAGACGGTAAAGCTGTACAGCTGGCTTAAGGAATGCTACGGTAAAAAGCTGATAACCGGCCAGTACTGCGACGGCGGCATGTTCGGCATGGAAAACCAGGCCGTCTGGCGCGCCACGGGCGGGCTGTATCCCGCGTTGCTGGGCCTGGATCTCATGGACTATTCGCCTTCCAGGGTGGAACACGGCACCGTGGGACACTCGGTTGACCAGGCGATAGATTACTGGAACAAGGGCGGCATAGTCACTTTCTGCTGGCACTGGAACGCGCCTTCGCCATATCTGAGCAAAGACAGGTGGTACTCCGGCTTTTACACCCAGTACACCACTTTCGACCTGGGCAAAGTCATGAGCGGGAAAGATCCCCGGGGGTACGAACTGCTTTTGAGCGACATAGACGCCATCGCCCTGCAGCTCGAACGCTTAAGGGACGCGGGCGTGCCCGTGCTGTTCAGGCCCCTGCACGAGGCCAGCGGCGGCTGGTTCTGGTGGGGCGCGTCCGGCGCGGACGCCTATAAGCAGCTGTGGGACCTGCTGTTTGAAAAGCTCACTTACGAGCACAAGCTCAACAACCTTATCTGGGTCTGGAACGGGCAGGATCCCGCCTGGTATCCCGGAGACGACACGGTGGACATAATAGGCGAGGACCTGTATCCCGGCGAAAGGGTGTATTCCTCCCAGAGCGCCAAGTTCCTGGAATGCGTAAACTACACTTCCGCCCGCAAAATGATAGTCATCAGCGAGAACGGCTGCGTGCCCGACGCGGAGGAGATCTTCCGTGACGGCACGATTTGGGGCGGGTTCTGCACCTGGGGCGGCGAGTTCGTGCTAAAGAACAGCAAGTACAACAAACCCAGCGAACAGTATACCGAAGCGTGGCTGCTCAAAAAGACCTACACGGACGAAAGGGTCATTACCCGAAAGGACATCCCGGATTTTCTGTCCGGGGACTGATCCGTTTTTTATCTTATCATTCTGGATCTTACATATAATATGCTATGACGGGAGCGGGATGCGGGGCATGAAGAAAATACTGCTTTTCATACTGACGGCGGCACTGGCGGTCTCATTTATGAGCGCCGGCGCGGTGACGGACAAGACCATGAAGGAGTACGAGGAAATAGTCAGCACGTACTCCATAGACAAGAGCATCCCGTCCTACGAACAGTATAAGGCTGCATATCCGGACGTTCGCCCGGGCGAAGAGATCGAAATAGAGGCGGCGGACGCAGTCAGGTATTCCGAAGACGGAAGCGATGCGCTTACGGTGCTGACCGACTACGACGGCAGCACGGGAAGATCCCTGCTTACGGGCGAGGAAGCGCTGGCGGAGTGGGAATTCGACGTGGAAACGGAAGGCTGGTACGACCTGGAGATAGAGTACTACCCCTATCCGGGCAAGAATTCGGAAATACAGAGAGCGTTTTTCCTGGACGGACGCCTGCCATACAACGAGCTTTCGCTGGTCACTTTCTCCCGCATCTGGCGCAACGACCGGAACGCGGGCGTCGAGCATGTGACGGACGCAAACGGAGTGGATGTGATCTCTTGGGTAAAGGACAACCAGGGCAACGACATCAAGCCCTCGCCCCAGGAAACTCCCGGGTGGCTGACGTCGTTCGTGTACGACAGCAACGGCTATATCTCCGAGAGCCTGAGCTTCTATCTCGAAAAGGGGCAGCACACCCTGGGCATGCTCTCCTTGAGGGAGCCCATGCTGATAAGGAAGCTGGTGTTCAAAAACTCCGCCCGCATCGCCCCGTATTCCGAACAGGAGCGGGTATCGGCAAATCCGGAGGGCATCTGCGTCAGGATAGAGGCGGAGACCGCGCAGTACACGTCCTCCCAGATGCTGTACCCGGTGCAGGACCAGGCGTCCTCCTCCGTGTACCCCGCTTCCGCCAGGTACCTGCTCAACAACACCATTGGTGGTTATCCCTGGAGGCTGGCGGGCCAGTGGATCGAGTGGGCGTTCGAAGTGCCGGAAGAAGGGGACTACTGCGTGACCTTCTTCAACAAGCAGAACTTCGTGCGCGGCATAGACGTATACAGAAGGATATTCATAGACGGCGCGGTGCCGTTCAGCGAGTTTGACGCCCTGCCCTTCGGGTATTCCCAGGGCTGGCGCATGGAGACCGCTTCCGACAGTGACGGTGATCCGTACCTGATCCACCTGACTCAGGGCGCGCACACTCTGCGCATGGAAGTGGTGCTGGGCGACATGGCCGGGATCATCAGCCGTGTGCAGCAGTGCGTGCTGGACTTAAACGGCATATATCGCCAGGTGCTGTACATCACCGGCGTCTCTCCCGACCAGTACAGGGACTATCAGATAGAGCGCAGCCTGCCGGGGCTCAAGCAGGAACTGGAGCATGTGAAGAGCGAACTCGAGATCGCCATAGACGCCCTGGAAAAGACCGCGGGGCACTCCAGCGACAAACTGACCGTGCTCAAGACCATGAACGACCAGCTGGAGGACCTGATAGAGGACCAGGAGCGCTTTACCAAGGTGCTGTCTTCCTACAAGGTCAACGTGCGCGCCTGCGGCAACTGGATAACCCAGGTGCTCATCCAGCCCCTGCAGATAGACAGGATATACATCCACACTCCTGATATAAACCCCAAAAACGACAAGGGCGGCTTCTTCGCTGGGCTGGGCCACGAGTCCCAGAGGCTGTACAATTCCTTTATCATCGACTATAACCAGGTGGGCAACATCGCCAAAGACGACGGCGAAAACAAGGTCATCACCCTGTGGATCGGCACCGGACGCGACCAGGCGAACGTAATAAAATCCCTGATCGACGACAGCTTCACCCCCCAAACGGGCATAAGCGTGAACGTGCAGCTGGTGGATATGAACACGCTTCTGCGCGCCACGCTTTCCGGACAGGGCCCCGACGTAGCCATACAGGTGGCCAACACCAACGGCCTTGCGGGCGCGGTTATGAACACGGGAAACGATACCCCGGTCAATTACGGTCTGCGCAACGCCGTTATGGACCTGACGAGGTTTAAGGACTTTGACGAGATCTCTTCCCGCTTTATGTCCAGCGCCCTGGTGCCCTTCTCGTTCAACGGCGCCACGTACGCCCTGCCCGACACCCAGACCTTCCCCATGATGTTCTACAGAAAGGACATACTGGCCGAGATAGGGCTGGAGGTCCCCGAGACCTGGGACGACGTGAAGGTGGCCATGAGCGTGCTGAGCAAAAACCAGATGGAGTTCGGCATGCTGCCCGGCGAACAGACCTTCGCCATGCTTCTGTACCAGGCGGGAGGCAGCTACTACACCGAAAACGGCGACGCGTCCGCGCTGGACAGCGACATCGCCATAAACACCTTCAGGCGCTACTGCGAGTTCTACACGGACTACCGTCTTGACAAGGCCACCAGCGTGGAAGAACGCTTCCGCACCGGCGAGTGCCCGATAATCATATCCGACTACACCACTTACAACAACCTCCAGGTCTCCGCTCCCGACATCAGGGGCCTGTGGGACTTCACCCACGTGCCCGGCACCATGCAGGCGGACGGCAGCCTGGACACCACCACCGGCTGCAGCGGCCTTGCGGACATAATCATGAGCGCCACTAAGGAGCCCGAGGCGAGCTGGGAATTCCTTAAGTGGTGGACCAGCGCCGAGACCCAGACGCTCTACGGCAGGGAGATGGAATCCCTGATGGGCTCCTCCGCCCGAGTGGCTACGGCCAACATCGAAGCGCTGGCGAACCTGTCCTGGCCGGTAAGGGACTACAAGGTGCTCTCCGAGCAGTTCAGGCAGGTCAGGGGGATACCCCAGGTGCCCGGTGGATATTACACCTGGAGGAACGTGAACAACGCCTTCTACGCCGTGACCACCGACAACGCCAGCAAGGGGCGCAACGAGTCCGGCAACACCCCCAGGGAAGAACTGATGGACAAGATCTACTACATAAACGCGGAGATCAACTACAAGCGCACGGAATTCGGCCTGCCGCTGGCGGGGGAAAAGGAGGAGGCTGATTAGTATGAGCAGTATCACTCAGGAACGTGCGGCCATCATGCGCCGCAGCTACAGCCTCAGGCACGAGATATGGAAAAACCGGGCTTCATACATGCTTATGGCGCCGTATTTCATACTGTTTTTCCTGTTTACGGTAGTGCCCGTGCTGATGTCCATATACCTTTCGTTCACTTACTTCAACATGCTGGAGGCTCCCAGGCTGATAGGCTGGACGAACTACGTAAAGCTGATACTGGAAGACGACATATTCACCATTTCCCTGCGCAACACGCTTTTGTTCGCGGTGATCACGGGCCCCATAAGCTACATGCTGTGCCTGCTGTTCGCCTGGATAATCAACGAGTTCAAGCCCAAGGTCAGGGCGCTGCTCACGCTGGTGTTCTACGCGCCCTCCATCTGCGGCAACGCGTACATGGTCTGGAACCTGATCCTGACCGGCGACCGCTACGGCTACCTTAACGGCATACTGCTCAAGCTGGACCTGATCAACAACCCGATACTGTGGATGCAGACGGAAAAGTACGTCATGCCCGTGCTGATAATCGTGCAGCTGTGGCTGAGCCTGGGCACCGGCTTCCTAGCGTTCATAGCGGGTCTTCAGACCATAGACAAGGGCATGTACGAGGCGGCGGCGATAGACGGCGTAAAGAACAGGTGGCAGGAGCTGTGGTATGTGACGCTGCCCGCCATGCGCCCGCAGCTGCTCTTCGGCGCGGTCATGCAGATAACCCAGTCCTTCGCCGTTGCGGACATCTCCATATGGCTGGCGGGCAACCCGTCCGTAAACTATTCCGGCGCCACGATAGTGACGCACCTGCTGGACTACGGCTCCACGAGGCTGGACATGGGCTATGCATCCGCCATAGCGACCATACTGTTCCTGCTTATGGTGGGCACCAACCAGCTGGTGCAGCGCCTGCTCAGAAGGGTGGGTGAGTGATATGGCGAAAAAGGATCCCAACGCCACCGTGAAGGTCTCCATGCGCAAAGTCGTGGACAACCGCCCCGAAAAGATCAAAAAGCTCGAACGTAAAATGAAGCGCAAGTCCGGCGAAAAGAAGCTTAACCGCTCCGTGGCCGGAAACACCCTGCTGTTCATGCTGATGGGCATCTGCGGCGTGTTCATGGTGCTGCCGCTCGTAATGATAGTCAACAACGCCTTAAAGCCGCTGGACGAGATATACCAGTTCCCGCCCCGTATCTTCGTGCGCAATCCCTCGCTCACCAACTTCAGCGACCTGTTCGTGCTGATGAACGAGAGCTGGGTGCCGTTTTCCAGGTACGTGCTCAACACCATAATAATCACCGTGGGCGGCATGGTGGGCCATGTGGTGGTGGCGTCCCTGGCGGCGTACCCCCTGGCAAAAAACAAGTTCCCGGGCAAGAAACTGCTGTTTTCCATGGTGGTGCTGTCGCTGATGTTCTCCTGGACCGTCACGCAGATACCCCAGTATCTGATAATTTCCTGGCTGGGCATAAACAACACCTATCTGGCGCTGGTGTTGCCCGCCTGGAGCTTCGGCATGGGACTGTACCTCATGAAGCAGTTCATGGAGCAGCTGCCCGATTCCCTTATGGAGAGCGCGCGGCTGCAGGGCGCCAGCGAGTGGATCATATTCTGGAGGATAGTGATGCCGAACGTCCGTCCCGCGTGGCTCACGCTGGCCATATTCCAGTTCCAGCAGATGTGGGGCAATACCGGCGGCATGTTCTTAAGGAGCGAGGAGCTCAAGCCCCTGCAGTATGCCCTCCAGCAGATCACTTCCGGCGGCGTGAGCAGGGCCGGCGCGGGCGCCGCGGTGACGTTCATAATCGCCGCGATACCCATAGCGTTCTTCCTGATCTGCCAGAGCTCCATACTGGAGACCATGACCACCTCGGGGATGAAGGACTGAGGAGGTGCGGATATGAAAAAGAATTCGGCTTTGGTAAGAATCATATGCGCCGCGCTTCTGGTGTGCGTGCTTCTGCCCTGCGCGCTGGCGGACGGCGGCCAGCCTTACGATACTTATAATTACGACTACTGGAACAACATACTCTACACGCCTTCTCCTTATACGCTGGACTTCAGCGTGTCGGGCGCCACTCTGATCTGGCAGGGCGCGCCTCTGGGCGATCTTAAGGCGCCCAGGGACTTCTGCGTGGCGGATGACGGCAAGCTGTACATAGCCGATACCGGCAACAACCGCGTAGTGGTGGTGGCGGAAGACCTTAAGACCGTGCTGGGCATAGTCGACGGCTTCGAGACTCCGGAAGGCCCGCAGACCTTCAGCTCCCCCTACGGAGTGGCGGTCTCCCAGAACGGGCAGCTGTACGTTGCGGATTCCCAGAACCACAGGATAGTGGTGCTGGAGCTGGACGGCAGCTTCGTCAAGTATGTGATGGATCCCAAGGGTGACGTGCTGGACGAGAAGTTCGTGTTCACGCCGTTAAGGGTGTCCGTGGATTACGCGGACAGGGTGTACTGCGTGGCGCAGAACACTTTCCAGGGCATAATGGTATTCTCCTCGGAAGGCGACTTTACCGGCTTTTTCGGCACCATAAACGTAAAGATCAGCCTGTGGGAAAAGATCTGGCGCCGCCTGTCCACCAAGGCGGAGCGTTCCAAGCAGCAGCTGTTCATACCCACCGAGTTTACGGGCATAGACGTGGACTCTGAGGGCTTCATTTACGCCTCCAACAAGGATACCGACGGCATACAGGCCGTGCGGCGCCTGAACCCCAAGGGCGAGGACGTGATACTGCGCGGCTCAAAGGAGAACCTGAGCGGCGACCTGGTGTTCGGTCAGGTGGGCAATTATTCCGGACCCAGCCAGATAGTGGACGTGGTGTACCGGGATCACGGCACCTACTCCCTGCTGGACGCCCGCCGCGGACGCGTGTTCACATATGACCACGAAGGCAACCTGCTGTACATTTTCGGCGGCATGGGCACCCAGGAAGGCACCTTCAGGGCTCCCGTGGCGATAGAGCAGGAGGGCAGCCGGCTGCTGGTGCTGGACAACCTGCAGGGCAACATCAGCGTGTTCTCGGAGACCGAGTACGGCTCTCTGATCAACAGGGCGGTGGGCTTAAGGTACGACGGAGACGAAAGCCTGGCCGTGCCCATGTGGCAGGAAGTGCTGCGTCTGGACGAAAACAACGAACTGGCCAACGCGGGCATAGGCAAAGCCTATCTTTCCGCGGGGGACAACGCAAGGGCGATGACGTACCTGCGCCGTGGCATGAACCGCACGTATTTCTCCGTGGCGTTCAAGCGCTGGAGGAACGAGGTATTAAGGAGCAATTTCTCCTGGATACTGACGGGTGTTGTCGCGCTGGTGCTGCTTTTCATCGTCTGGAAAAAGCTCATGTCGCCCAAACTGCTCAAACGGCCCAAAAAGGACGCAAACGAGAAGGCGAGGCGCGAACTGCCCGTGAACGCACGCTGGAAGTACCTGTTCTATACGGTTTTCCATCCAAATGAGGGCTTTTACTGGATCCGCCACCAGGAGCGGGGCAGCGTGTGGATAGCGCTGCTGCTGGTGATAGTGTACGCGGTGGCGTTCTCCTGCAACCGCATCTACTCCAGCTTCGTGGTGAACGACATCGAGCCGCGCTCGGTGAACATGATCGCCGAAATGGCGGGCGTGCTGCTTCTGTACTTCATACTGTGCGTGGGCAACTGGTCGGTCACCTGCCTTATGGAGGGCGAAGGCCGCTTTAAGGACATAATGATCGCCATAGGCTACTCGCTGGTGCCCATGATATGCACCACGGTGCTGGCGACCGTGGTCTCGCAGGGAGTGGCGGAGAACGAGGAAGCGTTCTATTACATACTCATGGGCCTTGGCATGGCGTACAGCCTGATACTGATGCTCATAGGCATAATGCAGGTGCACAACTACACCCTGGGCAAAACGCTGATAACGCTGTTCATCACGGTGGTCGCGGTATTCATAATCATATTCCTGGCGATGCTGGTGCTGAACTTCATAACCCAGGTGTACAGCTTCCTGCGCAACATCTACACGGAACTCATCTTCCGCACTTAAGGGGAGGGACATTTATGGAAAACGAAGAAGTGACCAGGGTGCTTTCCCCCAAGGCGAAAAGGATAATAGCCGTGATCCTCGCGGTCGCGCTCCTGGCCGGAGGCGGCTACCTGTGGTGGTTTTTGGCGAACTACCGTTTCTACACGGCGTATAAAAGCATAGTCGAAGCTCCGGAAGAATACGCCGATGGTCAGGATTTCGAGCCTCTTGCCGATAGCCTGAAAGCGGTGCTGGGCTACAAGCTGGCCGCCGAAAACGAGGGCGCGGCGCTGTACATAAAGCCCGACACGGCGGAAGTGGCGGTATTCGACAAACGCAACGGCGAAACGGTGTATTCCAATCCGCCGGACGCGTCCAAGGACCCAATCGCCCGCACCTCCAACCAGGAAAACCTGAAAAGCCAGTTCATACTCAGCTACCTTGACTCCAACGCCAAGGAAGGCACCGCTTGGAGCAGCTACGCCAAAGCCGTGGCCAACGGCCAGATGGCGGTGGAGTCCATACCGGGCGGCGTGAGGGTCGTATACAACCTTTCCAACGAAAAGCTCCTGCTTGTGCCGGACGTGATGACGAAGGAATGGTACGACATCTTTTCACAGACAGGGCGCAAAGCGGCCGCGAAAGCGTACGAACTTGACGAGGAAAGCGGGCTGTATCTCCTGAAGAGCCAGGGCGTCACCTTAAGGAACAAGCAGATGATAGACCAGGACGCCCAGGCCGCCGGCTTCACGCTGGAGGACTACGAGGAGATGCAGGCGCTCAGGATACTTGACGACGAGGAAGAGAAAAGCGAAGCGCTGTCCTTCAGCATCGCCCTCGAATGGCGGCTCACCGGCGACGGAGTCGAGGTCTGCATACCTTACGAAGGCATACGCGAGTTCGGCGGCGGCAAGATCAGAGCCATACAGCTCCTGCCGTTTTTCGGGGCTGCCGGCAGCCAGGAGAGCGGCTATATAGTGCTTCCCGACGGCAGCGGATCGCTGATGCGCTTCAACAACGGCAAGAGCTCTTTCCCGCAGTATAACAAGAGCGTATACGATATGGACCTGGTGGACAGCGACCTGACCGCCATCCAGTACGCCGAGACCGCCCGGCTGGCGCTCTTCGGCATAATGCGCGAAAAGACTGGCATACTCGCCACATGCGAGAGGGGAGCCTCCCTGGCGAACCTGGTGGCGGACGTGGCGGGCCGCAACAACAGCTACAACTTCGCGTACTTCAGCTTCAACCTGCGCAGGACCGATACGCTCATGATCACCAACGAAGAGGTCATCGTGGCGGAGAAGGACCTGTATCCTGTGGACTGCCGCGTGAGGTACACCCTGCTGACCGAGGAAAACAGTGGCTACAACGGGCTCGCCGCCGCCTACAGGCAGCGGCTCATCGACGAAGGCGCGCTTGCCCTGTCCGCTGAAACGGGGAACATACCCTTCTATTACGATTTGATCGGCGGCGTAAAGGAGACGGCGCACTTCGTGGGCATACAGTACATGCGCGTGCTGCCCATGACCACGTTCGCAAACGCGGGCGAGATTATAAAAACGCTGGCGGAACAGGGCATAAGCAATCAGAAGGTAAACCTGCAGGGCTGGATGAACGGCGGGTATTACCATAACCCGGTGTCGGACATAAGCGTGCTGGGCACTCTGGGCGGCAAAAGCGGCCTTAAGCGGCTGAACCAAACGGCTGAGCAGGCAGGCGCGACCGTTTACCCGGACGCCGCGGTACAGCTGGTGACGGACATAGCCAAGCACTTCAAGCCCAGCCAGGAAGCCTCCCGCTATTACGCGGAGGGTTACGTGGTGAAACTGGGCGTCATAAACCCGGTGACCCTGCGCAGGACCGGAGTGGTCGGCAACAGGGAGCGGGTGTACATGCTGCTTTCGCCCAAGTTCCTGCCCAGATACGCCGAATCCCTCGCTTCCGGCGCGGACAGGCTGGGGCTTGACAGCTTAAGCCTCAGGGACCTGGCAAACGAAGTGCATGCGGACAAGCGGCGCACCAACGTGATAAACCGCGAAGCCGCGCTGGACCTGGTAAAGGACGCGTTCAGGATAATAAAGGGCGAAGACCGGAAGCTGATGGTCTCCGGCGGCAACGATTATTCCCTGGCTTACGCTGAGCACGTGATCAACGCCCCAATGAGCCGCACGCCCTATCCCATACTTGACGATGAGATACCCCTGTGGCAGCTGATCGTCCACGGTTCGGCGGAATACTGCGGGGAAGCGATCAACCTGAGCCAGACTTCCGACAAACGCGCCGACCTGCTGCACCTGGTTGAGTACGGCGCCTCACCGCATTACACCTTCACCTGGAAAGACTCAGCGGAAATGAAGTACACGGGGCTGAACGAAAACTTCGCCACGACCTTCTCCGCCTGGAAGGACGATGCGGTCAGCGACTACGAATACGTGAACGGCGCGCTTAAGAACGTGAAAGGCGCCCGGATGACCGCCTACGAGAGGCTCTCGGACACCCTGTCCAGGGTCAGCTACTCAAACGGCGCGGTGATATACGTAAACTACGCGGAAGAAGAGGCACAGGCGGACGGACGCAGCGTGCCGGCGAAGGACTATCTGGTAGTGGGAGGTGAGGAAAAGTGAACAAAGCGGCGGGGAAAAAGCGCTTCAGGCTCACCTATGAGCAAAAGAACGCGCTGCGCGGATACACCTTCATACTCCCGTGGCTGATCGGTTTTCTGGTCTTCTATGTGGGTTGCCTGGTGCAGCTGGGCCAGTTCAGTTTCCTGGACATCAGGATCGACGCCGGCACAGGCGTGAGGCAGGACATTTTCGTCAAGTTCCAGAACTACATCGACGCGTTCACCTCCCACGCCAGCTTCAAGCAGACGCTGACCTCGTCCATAATCAACATGATGATCGACCTGCCCATGATCATCTTCTTCAGCCTGTTCGTGGCGCTGCTGCTGAACCGCAAGTTCAAGGGCAGGGCGGTGGTGCGCGCCATATTCTTCCTGCCCATAATCCTGAGCTCCTCCGCCGTGGGAGACGCCATAAACCGCGCGACCCAGCTGATGGCCACCGGCGTAGCCTCGTCCACGTCCGAGATAGCGGAGGCGGGCAGCGTGTCCGTGTCCTACTACATACAGCTGTTCGGAGACCTGGCGCTGCCCCAGTCCGTGCTGGGGTACGTGGTGGATGCGGTGAACCGCATAGCGTCCATAATCAAGAGCTCCGGCGTGCAGATAATACTGTTCATCGCGGCGCTCCAGTCCATTCCCGGCTCACTGTACGAGGTGGCCAAGATCGAGGGCGCGACCGGCTACGAGACGCTGTGGAAGGTCACCATACCGATGGTGATGCCCCACATTATCACCAACACCATTTACACCGTGGTGGACAAGTTCACCACCAGCGACATCGTGACCCTGGCCGCGGATACGTATCAGAAGTACAATTACGGGCTGTCCGCCGTGTTCTCCATCACGTCCACCCTGGCCACCTGTCTTATACTCGCACTGATAGTATACCTGCTCAACAAGCGGGCGTTCTACTACAACTGAGGAGGGATAAGGGAATGCTATCTTCGAAAATATCGGCGTCTTTGCAGGGATTCCGCTCCTCGGCGTTGTATAATGACAAAAAGAGCAAGGCGTTCAATACCGCAAAGGGCTTCGTTTTAAGCCTGTTCAGGACGGTCATCATCATAGGCATAAGCTATGTGATACTGGCGCCCGTCATAGGCATAATCTCCAACTCGTTTTTCTCCACGCAGGACTCCATAAACCCCATGGTGTTCACGATACCCATAAACCCCACGCTGGAAAGGTATGCCATGGCGATAAAGTACATGGATTACCTGCCCATACTGGGAAGGACGCTGCTGTATACCTGCAGCGTGACGCTTCTGCAGCTGCTTATCTGCTCCATGGCGGGCTACGGCTTTGCCAGGTACAATTTCCCGCTAAAGAAGCTGTGGTTCGCCTGCATCGTGGTGATGATAGTCGTGCCGCTCAACACCATACAGTTCCCGCTGTATATGACCTTCAGGTACTTCGGGATAAGCAGCCATGTGACGAACCTGCACAAGACGGCGTGGCCCACGCTGATCCTCACCGCCTTCGGCTGCGGGCTTAAGAGTGGGCTGTACATATACATCTTCACCCAGTTCTTCCGCGGACTGCCCAAGGAGATAGAGGAAGCGGCGCTGGTGGACGGCGCGAACAGCTGGTACACCTACTTCAGGATCATGATGCCCAACGCTTCCCCTGCCATAATCACCGTGGCGGTGTTCTCCATCGTCTGGCAGTACAACGACTCCTTCTTCGCGAACACTTTCAACATGCCTTCCACGCTTCTGATAACCCGCAAGCTCGACACGCTGATCAACGTCATAGCGAACGCCGAAAGGATAAACAGCTTAAGGGAACTGCAGCTGTACTTTAACGCGGGCGTGGTGCTGGTGCTGATCCCGGTGGTGGCGATCTACATCATCCTGCAGCGCCGCTTCATAGAAGGCGTGGAGCGCAGCGGCATAGTCGGTTAAACGCCGCAGCATTCAACACAGTTAATTGTGCCTTGATTCAGGCATAATAATAAAGGAGGTACATCATGAAGAAATTTGTTTCCTGGCTGCTGGTCGCCGTTCTGGCGCTCGGCATGTGCTCCTGGGTGAGCGCAGAGGAAACTGCCGCAGTCGACGTCATCGACTTCGAAGACGGCGAGTTCGGTTTCCTTGGCCTCTGGAAGGGCAAGGCCAACGCTGACGCCAGCACCCTCGAGGTCGCTGAGTTCAACGGTTCCAAAGCCCTCAAGGTCACTCTCTCTCCCGACGCCAAGGTCCCCTACGTAGCCTTCAACATCGAAGGCCTGCTGGGCGAGCGTCTGGCTGACGTGGCCGCGGTGAGCGTAGATTTCGCCCTGGACCTGGCCTCTGACGGCAAGTTCCACGCCGTGTCCGGAAAGTTCTATGACTTTACCGGCGAGGACAACGCGGAAGCTTTCGCCGACTGGTCCGTATATCTGGCCAAAAAGAACCCCCGCACCATCGTGCACAAGTTCGCAGGCGCGTTCCTGCCCGAGGCCGGCAACTTCTTTGCCATCTCCCGTGAGGATCAGGCGGGCGGCGAACCCGTAGCCTTCTACCTGGACAACATCAAGTTCCTCGACGCGGAAGGCAACGCCATCGCGCTGGATCTCTCCGCCGAGTACGTCGCTCCCGACAGCGGCCGCGACCTGAGCAACCTGGTCGCCCTCACCAACGTGGTAGAGTTCCCGAACTTCAAGACCTCTGCCGGCGCCTGGGCGCAGGCCGGTTTTGAGATGCCTCAGGAGTTCATTGATGCCCTGGTTCCCGGCAGCGTGATCGAAGTGGATTACGAGAGCGCCGACGGCTCCATGTGGATCGTATTCCCCTGGGCCGAAGCGGGCTGGATGCGCGTAGGCGGCTGCGGCAACGGAGTTGACGCCCGCAACAACAGCCACACCATCGCCCAGATCCCCTACGAGTTGATCGAGCAGTTCTGCGGCGAAGACAAGGCCACCTGGAACGTGATGCTGCAGTGCGAAGCCGGCAGCGAGTGGACCGTATACGGTGTGCGCGTAGGCCAGAGAGCCAACCAGATCGTGCTGAAGAACGCCGTTGAGCTGCCCGGATTTACCGTGTCCGGCGCTGCCTGGGCGCAGACCGGCATCGAGATGACTCCCGAGTTCATCGACGCCCTGGTGCCCGGCAGCGTGATCGAAGTCGCCTTCGAGTCCGAAGACGGCAACATCTGGCTGGTATTCCCCTGGGCCGAAGCGGGCTGGAGCCGCGTAGCTCAGAACGAAGCCCTCATCATCGGCGACAGAGCCTATATCACCTATGAGCAGATCGAAGCGGTGTGCGGCGAAGACAAGGCTACCTGGAACGTGATGCTCCAGGCCGAAGGTTCCTCTCCCTGGACCGTGTACAGCGTGCGCGTTGGCCAGAAGGCCGAGCTTTACGGCCTGACCAACCTGGTCGAATTTCCCGGCTTCGCCACTTCCGCGGGCGCCTGGAGCCAGAGCGGCTTCGAGATGCCTCAGGAGTTCATCGATGCCCTGGTGCCCGGCAGCGTGCTCACCGTGTCCTACGAGTGCGAAGGCGGCGACGTATGGATCGTACTGCCCTGGGCCGAAGCCGGCTGGAGCCGTGTAGGCAACGACGGAAAGGCTGTAAGTGACGGCAAGATCGCGCAGATCACCTACGAGCAGATCGTCGAAGTGTGCGGCGGAGACAAGGCCACCTGGAACGTGAAGCTGGAGTGCGAAGGCTCCCAGCCCTGGACTGTTTACAGCGTAGCCGTAGGCACGGCTATGTAAGCATCGGCGTGCGTCCGATATTACTATAACAGCAATAGGAGGATATAACACTTATGAAGCGCATTTTGGCCCTGCTTCTGGTGGCGCTGATGGCTGTTTCCATGCTGTCCGCGTTGGCCGACGAGCCCCGCAACATCACCCTTGCCGTGTGGTGGGACATGTACTACGATTCCGATGACGAGAGCTGGGAAGCCAACCCCGGCGCCACCGGCAAAGAGACCGACATAATGAGATTTGAGAACGTGAAGACCATCGAAGACACCTACAACGTGACCTTCGAGTTCGTCAATCCCACTTACGCCGGCACCATCGACTCCCTGAACAACTCCATCCTGGCCGGCGAGCCCGACTTCGACATCTACACCGCCGAGCTGGGCTTCGGCGTGCCCGCCGTTATGAACGGCCTGGCCTGCGACCTGAGGGACGTGCTCGATCCCGACGATCCGCTGCTGACCCACGACGACCCCATCCTGAACTTCGTTGACCTGAGCAACGGTGCCGTGTCCCTGCTGTACGCCAAGGGCGCCGAGAACCAGGTGGACCACGTGTACAACCTGGCCTTCAACCTGCAGATGATCGAGGATGCCAACCTTGAGGATCCCCGTGACCTGGTCGCCCGCGGCGAGTGGACCTGGGACAAGTTCCGTGAGTACTGCCAGGTGCTGACCCGTGACATCGATGGCGACGGCGTTATCGACGTGTACGGTTACGGCGGATGGCTGGGCGATTTCCTGCCCTACTGGTTCATGTCCAACGGCACCTACGTAGCGGCCACCGCTACCGAGAACTTCTCCTCTCCCGAAGTGGGCGAGACCCTCAAGTTCCTCCAGGATCTGTATATCACCGACAAGGTAGCCTATCCCACTCCCGAAGAGAACGGCTGGGATGTGTGCCGTTACCTGTACAGGGATAAGAAGGTCGCCTTCTGCACCATCACCACCTGGATCATGGACAACTATAAGGACTACACCGAAGCCGATCCCAACCTGGACTTCGACATGGTGTTCATTCCTTATCCCATCGGCCCCAGCGGCAACGCGGAGACCAATTCCACCCAGCTGGCCAACAGCAACTACTGGCTGATCCCCTCCAACGTGGAAGATCCCAAGCTGGTGTACAACGTGCTGCGTCAGTATGTGAACTGGTTCCACGACGACACCACCCTGCGTGACGATCCCGAAGAGCTCGAGTGGCACTATGTTTCCACCAGCAACAAGTTCGATCTGCAGGAGGAGAACTTCGAAGTCATGCTGGAGTACGGCTCCCGTACCATGGTCGACTTCATCCAGATCTTCATCAACGACATCCCGTTCCGTCAGTTCCTGGACGGCGAGTATACTCCCGCCCAGCTGCAGGAGCAGTACAAGCAGGTCGTGCAGGACAACCTGGACCAGCTGTTCAACTGATCCCGTACCAAACGGTCTGTGACCTAAAAGACCGGGGCGCGCTCACATGAGCGCGCCCCGGTTTCGTTTTGCCGGTCGGGCGGAAAGCGTTTTACTTTACGGAGTCGGGATCCAGCACCGCCCAGAACGCGGGCTTTGGATAGAACTTGGACGTGGACGTGAACAGCAGGGGATACTCGCTCCTGCGCCAGCTGTTGGCGTCGGTGATGCCCCATATCTGCACCGCCTCGAGCGAGTCGGAATAATTGAGCAGCAGCTTCATTATCTGGGCGTACCTGCGCGCCTGGGCTTCGAACTCGCTCTGGGTGTTGGAGGTGACGCCTATATCCAGTTCGCTCACGCGTATCTTGAGGCCCAGGTCCGTGATCCTTTTAAGCGCGGTGTTGATCTTTAGCAGGGAAGGATAGCCCACGGTGTAGTGCATCTGGAAGCCGTAGCCGTCGATGGTGCCGTCGGGGATGATCTCCTCCAGCAGGCGCACGATGCCGTTAAGTTTCAGTGTTTCAGGGGTGTTGTAGTCGTTGTAGTAGAGTTTCACGCCTTCGGGAGCGTATTTGCGGGCAAAGGCGAACGCCTGCCGTACGAAGTCGTTGCCTATGGTCTTTTTCCAGTCGGAATCCCTGAGCCGGCCGGTGCCGTCGTCTATCGCTTCGTTGACCACGTCCCAGGACACTATCACGCCGGGATATTCCTTTTCCAGCCCTTCCAGCAGCTGGCGGATGTAGTTTTCCAGCCTCGCGAGCATGACCTCGCGGCTCACATAGGGCCGGTTTACGTCATAGCCTTCTCGGAAGAACGCCTTGGGGGTCTGGCTGTGCCACACCAGCACGTGACCGTGCACCTTTATGCCTTCCTTGGAGGCGAAGGAAAGCAGCGCTTTGGCGGAATCCAGCCTCACGGCCACGGCGGTCTCGTCATCGGCCGAAAGCTTTTTTGAAGCTTCCACGTCCAGCACGGAGTCGGGCTTCAGCTCGTTTTCGGGGGTGAGTATCGCGCACTGTTGGATCATAAGATTCCTGAGCTTAAGATTCCCAAGTTCCCGGGGACCGGCTGCCATGCCGAAGTCGAACTTCCCGGCGTACGCTTCCTTAAGGGAAGGGATGTCCTTGACTTCCTCTACCACCATGGGCGGCTCGGTGGGCCGGGGAGTGGGGGAGCCCAGGGGCGCAGTGACACGGAAATCGCGCATTTCGAAGCTGAGCGCGGGCGCGCCCTGGGTCTCGACGTACAGCACGTAGGAATCGAACTGTCCCGCGACCCACGTGCCCTCTATCCTGGTCCATTCGCCCTTTTTTGCGGTGCCCCGGGCGAGATTCTCGTAGGTCTCGACGCCGTCCGAGGAATGGGCGACGGAGATAAGGAACTCGGCGCTGTCTGCTTCATCCTGGAACACTTCCGCGCTCAAGGTGTACTGCGCTCCTGCAGCCAGTTCGAAATTGCGGCCGGGGGAGTGCCAGTCGCTTTCGCGTCCGGTCACCCTGAGCGTCGCCTCGGTGGTCCTGTACACCTGCTGCGCGCCCCGGACGTACCAGCCGTCCACGCCCGCTATGAACGAAGATGCATACACCGTGTTTTCTCCTTCAGCAGCGGCAGCGGCGCCGCCCAGCATGGTCAGCGCCACGAGCGCGCACAGCGCCCGCAGCAGCCGTTTTGTTCCGTTTCTCATTTTTCCGAGTCCGCCTTTCCGTTTGGAGTGAGTAAACTATGGTCATATTATAACGTGATTTCCGTTTTATGTCTACAACGGGGATCAAAAACCCGGTTGGTTGCTTTTTGTGCGGGTTTGTGGTAAGCTGTACCCAATAAGGCCGTATGACCGTTCCGTTTCCGAAGGAGGCTTATATGAGCGACCGCATGCAG
Organism: Clostridiales bacterium; assembly: GCA_024683475.1. Taxonomy (GTDB): domain Bacteria; phylum Bacillota; class Clostridia; order Christensenellales; family Aristaeellaceae; genus RUG14130. The sequence continues at coordinate 94,036 of JAIKYG010000076.1, forward strand.
AAGCGTTTTGAACCCACGTTCGAGTCACTTAAACAGTATTCCGCGCCCGACTGGTTCAGGGATGCAAAGTTCGGCATCTGGAGCCACTGGGGTCCCCAGAGCGTGCCCATGTTCGGAGACTGGTACGCCCGCAACATGTACATACAGGGCACGCCCCAGTACGAGTACCACGTCCGTCATTACGGGCATCCCTCCAAATTCGGCTACAAGGACCTGGTGCAGCTGTGGAAAGCGGAGAACTTCGACCCGGAGTCGCTGATGGACAAGTACGTGAAGGCGGGCGCCAGGTATTTTATGGCGCAGGCGACCCATCACGACCACTTTTTCAACTACGCATCCAAAGTGAACCGCATGAACAGCGTGAACGTGGGACCGCGCAAGGACATAGCCGCCATGTGGCAGGCGGCCGCCCGGAAGCGGGGGCTGTATTTCGGCCTGACCGAGCACCTGGGCGCCTCGTTTTCGTGGTGGCGGGTCAACAAGGGCTGCGACGCCACCGGGCCTTACGCGGGCGTGCCCTACGACGGCAACGATCCCGCGTACAGGGATTTCTACCACGATAACTATAACGACGGACCGGAAGACCTGACCAAGTTCGCGCACTGGTACACTCCGGATCCCGCATTCAGGGCTTACTGGCTCAGAGCAGTGAAAGAGATGATAGACACGTTTGAGCCGGACATTCTCTACTCCGACGGTTCCCTGCCTTTCGGCAGCAACTGGGACGTGAAGTCCGACGGGATAGACCCCTCCGAGTACGCTTTGGGTCTGGAAGCGGTGGCGTACCTGTACAACAATTCCATCGCCAGGCACGGGAAGAACCAGTCGGTGTACCTTCAGAAGGACAGAAGGCCGGAGATCTACTGTGTGGGTACGCTGGACATAGAGAAGAGCCAGCTGCCCGGCATAATGCCCGAACCCTGGCACACGGACACATGCATAGGCAACTGGTTCTACGACGTGCAGAAACCTTATAAGAGCCCGGAGCAGATAATCGAGATGCTGGCGGACATCATATCCAAAAACGGCACCATGCTGCTCAATATCCTGCAGCGCCCCGACGGCACCATAGACGACGACGCGGAATTCATACTTAAAAAGCTGGCCGAATGGTTCAAAGTGTGCGGTGAAGCGGTGTACTCGACCCGCCCCTGGCGCGTGTTCAGCGAGGGGGAGACCTTCGTGAAGATCGAGGGTTTCAGGGAAGACAAGACCGACTGGACGCCAAGCGACCTGCGCTTCGTGCAGAAGGACGGGCACGTGTACGCGTTCCTGATGGGCGCAAAGGGCGGCGAGACGCTGACAGTGCGCAGTTTCGGCGATCAGGAGGTCCGGTCCGTGGAGCTGCTGGGCTGCGGACAAGTGGAGTACAAACAGGAGTTCGGCGTGCTGCTGGTAAGGCTGCCGGACAGGCTGCCCGTGTTCTGCGCCAACGTTCTGAAAATACGGGTATAATTATATGCAAAAAGAAAAAGCGTCCTCCGGGGGCGCTTTTTCCCTGCCTGTCGGGGCTCAGTCGCTCACGGTCTCCATGGCGGCCACGCAGCGCAGGAGTTCCGGTTCGACCCTGTCCCTGCCGTAGGCGTCCAGGAACCTGTCCGTGTAGCGGGGAGTGCGCAGGTTATAGTTGAGAGACCAGATGCCCCAGAACAGGTCTATATGCCTGTCCGCGATGCCGGCGCTGCCCAGGTCTATGAAGCCGGAGAAGTCCTTGCCGTCCAAGATGATGTTGGGCAGGCAGAAATCTCCGTGTATAAGCGTGTCCGCCTTGAGCAGCTTAAGACCTTTTTCGGCCCACTGTCCGGCTTCAGCGAAAGAGGAAAACGGATATATCTCTTTTATGTGTTTGGGCTCGTATATGCCTTTTGAGATCCCCGAGGCAACGCCGGAATCGTACGTGTCAAGCCTGTCCTTTACCGGGCAGCCGCCGGTATCGCTGTCGTGCAGACGCCTTAACTGTTCGCCCATTACGGCACAGAGCCGTTCGGGCTCGGCAAGGAGCGACGGGTGAGTGCAGTCCTCGCCGGGCACCCTGCGGGTGACGAGCCAGTCGCAGTCGTCTTTGCGGATATACGCCACAACTTCGGCGGACAGCCCCAGGGAATGGAAATACCCAGTCATGGAGGCTTCCCGTTCCAGGCTGCCCGCGGCGCACCTTTTCAGGAACAGGCCGCCCTCCGCCTCGGTATAATACACGCGCGCCGCCTCCGAGCAGCTGCTGTCGTACACGTCGGCGTTCGCGACGAAAGGCCGGATCTCGTCCGGGAATAAAGCGGGGTCGATGACTATCTTTTTGTGGTTCATGCGAGTCCTCCGAAGGAAAATAAGCCGTATGTGCCGTCGCATGCTATTGTATCATAAGTCTCTTGGGCGGGCAAGAAGCGTATGCCTTGCGCCGCGGGGAAGTTTTTCGCGCTTGCATTTAGACCGGCGGGGCATTATAATGGTCCTGAACCGGGAACGCCTGGTCCCCGCTCAAGCGAAAAAAGGAGGCTGCCGCGATGTCTTACAAAATGAGCTACGACAAGGACAACCGTTTGATCATATCCGATATAGTGTGCGCCTGCGGTTCGGTGCACAACAAGCCGGACCAGGATATATACGTGGGCGGAGGCATAATCGAAAATACCGCTGGGTACATACAAAAGCGCGCTTACGGCAAAAACTGCGTGCTGGTGGCGGACAACATTACCTGGGACATCGCGGGAAAGAAAGTGAGCGATCTGCTCAAGGCCGCTGGGTTTAATGTGCACGACTGCGTGCTTAAGCGCAAGGAGCGTCTGGAACCCGACGAGACTGCCGTGGGCGAGGTGTTCCTGGCGCTTCAGCCGGACACGGACTTTCTGGTGTCGGTGGGCTCGGGTTCCATAACGGACACCACCCGCGTGGTGGCGGCGAAAGTCAAACTGCCACAGGTGTGCATAGGCACCGCGCCTTCCATGGACGGCTACACCTCTTCCATCTGCCCGCTGACCTACCGCGGGGTGAAGATCCACCGCCCGGGCAAGTGTCCCGAGATAATCATCTGCGATACGGACATACTCAAGACCGCGCCCATGGACATGGTGTGCGCGGGAGTGGGGGACGTGCTGGGCAAATATATCGCCAAGGCGGACTGGAAGATAGGGCGTGCGATAAACGACGAAGTTTACTGCGACGTGTGCGGCGAGATAGTCACCGACGCACTGGAACGCCTGCTGAATAATATAGACGAGATCAAGGCGCGCAGCGAAAAGGGTATAAGGCTGCTGACCGAGGCGCTGCTGCTATCCGGCATGACCATAATGATAATCGGGCACACCAGGGCGGTGGCGTCGGTAGAACACAACGTGGCGCACTACTGGGAAATGATGCAGATGTTCAGGGGCAAGCCTGCGCCCGGGCACGGCGCGTCGGTAGGCGTGTCCACGCTGCTGGTATGGCCCGTATTCAAACGATTTGCCAAAGAGGACCTTTCATTGCTGGACCCGGACGCCGTGCGCAAAGGCGCGATCAGCCGCGAAGCGCGGGTTGATTGGATGAACAGGGCTTACGGTCCCGCTGCCCAGCCTATAATGGATGAAAACGAGGGGGATTTCCTGTCCTGGGAGGAGCAGGAGCGCCGCATAAAGCGGGCCCAGACGCGGTTCGGCGAAATAAAGCAGTGCATAGACGAGATGCCGCCCGTTTCCGTGATAGAGGACGCCATGCGCCGCCTGGGCGCGCCCATGACGCCCGGAGAGCTGGGTATAGACACGGAACTGCTCAACACTTCCATGCGCTGCGCCAAGGATTACCGCACGCGCTACACCCTGTTCAAGCTCATAAGCGAATGCGGGCGTGAGGATAAGTATCTTGAGGACTACCCGCTTGTTTGACAAAATCTGACATTTCCCCGCGATAAAGCGCAGCGCCCGGACCTGTACGGTCCGGGCGCTGTGTCATATGCGCGCGAAAATCTGAAACGTCAGTTGTCCCGGAGTATCGCGGGATCCTGCGCCGAGATGTTCACCGAACCGTTGCTGTCCCAGATGGTGGTCTCGACCTCCGCCTGCCCGCCGTCGTGCAGGGCGGAAAACGCGCCTACCGCCCTGAAGGGCAGGTTGTCCTTGACCGCTAGATGGGCGGGCTTGACCGCGGGCTCCTTCTTGTCGAGCCTCGGCGGATGCCCCAGCTGTTTCACGTAGGCACGGTAAAACGCCGTGTAGTCCCCGAAACCCGATGCCTGGCACGCTTCGGCGGCGCTCAGGCCGTTCAGCAGCAGCTGCTGGGCGTATTTTAGCCGGCAGCGGTTCACGTATTCCATTACGGTATAACCGGTCTGCCGGCTGAAACGCAGATTGAGTTTGCCTTTTGATACATAAAAACGCCCGGCTACGTCTCCCAGCGTGAGCTTTTTGGTCAGGTTCTGGTGTATATAGGTGAGCACCTCGTCAAGGTCTCTGAGCCCGGCATGGAACACCTGCGTATCTCCGGGCAGCGACTCCGCGCCGGCGCACAGCATCAGCCGCAAAAGTATTGCTTCTGTCAGCGTTTCCACACCTGCGAGATGCGCGGACTTGGGCAGTTCGTACAGGCGGTCAAATTCCTCGAACAGAGGTTTCAGGTTCAGTTTTTTGGCGTCGGGGGTATAGTGTTTGAGCGTTCCGCCCTCGCCGTACAGGTTTTGCAGGGTGGGCAGCGCGCCCATTAGCAGTTTGCGCCGGTTCATCCTTATGACGTCTTCAGTAAAATGCAGGGTGTAGCGCTCATAAGGTTTGTCGCTCAGCACGTGTATGCCGTGAAACACGTTGGGCACGACTATGATGAAGCTGTCGGGCTGCATACTGTATATCGCTCCGTCATAAAGAAACTTGACGTCGCCCGACACGAAATAATACAGCTCGTAGAACGGGTGGCTGTGTATAAGGAAGTTTTCGCTGGGCACATGGCTTATGTCGTGCGCCGCGCCGTATATGGATGACGAAAAAACCTTGTGCATGCTCCGGCGCTACCTCCAGCCGCTTTGATATGCCGTCTGCGTATCTCCGCTCCGGCGCCTTTATGATACCACAGCGGGGAGCAAAGCACAATTCAAAAGATTGTAAAAATACACGGCTTTTTGCCTGAGATAACGCTTCTGTTGCACATTTTGTACACTGTAAAGCGGTCAACTCACGCCAACACCCTGCTGACACGGATATTTTTGCAATATATTCCGATATTTTTGCAATGGACACCGGCTGCGGGGGAGTCTATAATGAGCATTAGGTTAAGAGATTGTTTTTTTACTGTTTGAACCTCTCGGAACACGCAAATGTTCCGCGATAATATGACAAGGAGGCACCACAATCATGAAAAAAGCATTGGCCATCGTGCTGGCGCTGTGCCTGCTGCTGTCGGTATCCTCAGCCTTCGCGCTTGAGCTGCTGCCGGCGGGCGACACCTATCCCATCGACACGGACGCCACTATCTCCTGGTACGTGCAGGCCAGCCTTAGCCCGCATGACGTTTACGCGGACTGGACGCAGTCTCCCTTCCATACCGGCCTGAGCGAAAGGACCGGCGTGAAGATCGACTGGTCTTTCCCCACCACCGGCGCTGACGGCGGCACTTACACCAACACGCTGCTGGCCGAGCCCGCCACCCTGCCCAACATACTGGGCGTGAGCAAGATGAGCGATGCCGCCATGTACATCGACGAAGGCATCATCTGGGACATCTCCGACTACATCGAGGAATATGCACCCGCGTACTACGCCTTCCTGCACACCAATCCCGCCTACGACAAAGCGCTCAAGACCGACGACGGCAAATACTACGCTTTCGGCTTCTTCCGTGAGGACGGCGGCTGGAACGACTCCTACCGCGGCCCGGTAGTGCGCACCGACTGGCTGGAAGAGCAGAACCTGGAGATCCCCAAGACCATCTCCGAGTTTGAAAACGTGATCCGCGTGTTCAACGAAGCCTACGGCGCGCAGTTCACCTTCGCCTGGAGCCGCTTCAAGGAGGGCTCCCTGGAAGGCGCTTTCGGCGCTTATGCCACCTCTGACGCCACCTGGTTCATTAAGGACGGCGAAGTCGGCCTGGGCAACACCACCGAAGAGTGGCGCGCCTACGTATCCTGGCTGCGCAAGCTGAACGAGGAAGGCCTGTTCGACCAGGACAACTTCTCCCTGACCGATACCACCATAAAAGCCAAGGTACACGACGACAAGGTCGGCATCTCCATGACCTCCATGGGCCAGCTCAACAACTGGAACAAGGAAGAAGTTGCCGCGGGCCGTGAGCCTGTCTGGATCGGCATTCCCTATCCCACCGACGATGATGGCAATATCAGCTCCATCTTCGGCGGCAGCGGCATCGGCGGCTATACCTACATGATCAGCAAGACCGCCGACGAAGAGACCATGAAGCTGTGCCTGCAGGTGCTGGATTACGCCTACACCCAGGAGGGCTTCCTCTACTGGAACTTCGGCGTGCAGGGCGTGTCCTGGGACTATGACGAGAACGGTGAGCCCGCCTTCCTGCCCCTGGTGACCGAAGACACCGATACCGACCCCATGACCAAGTACAACGGCGCTACCTGGGGTGCCGCGTGCATACAGGCCACCAAGCTGCTGTACCTCAAGAACAGCCCCGTGGCCGTAGCCGCCAACGACACCTGGTTCTATTCCGTGCCCGCCGAGGTTTCCTCCGGCTGGAAGTGGCCCAACGGCACCACCTTCACCGTTGCCGAAAACGATGAGCTCAGCCTGCTCAACGCATCCAACATCGGCACCTACGCCAGCGAGTCCTTCGCCAAGTTCGTAAACGGCGACCTGGACATCGATGATGACGAAGTCTGGGCGGCCTACCTGGCCAACTATGAAACCTACAACCTGCCCCGCATCCTTGAGATCCGTCAGGACTGCTATGACAGGTACCTGGCCCGCTGATCCGCAGTTACGGGAGGGGGAACGCTTCCCCCTCCTTTATGCATTTTTCCGTAAACACACCCATCTCCAAGCAGAATAAAGGTGGTGACGCTTTTGGTCACACGCGGCATAGGCAAGGAGCTTACCCTGGGACATAAGATCTCCCGGGACTACAAGCTCAACAAATGGAAATACGTGCTCATACTGCCCGTACTGGTGTATCTGGCGCTGTTTGCGTACAAACCCATGTACGGTCTTGTGATCGCGTTTAAGAATTACAAGACCACCCGCGGCATCGCAGGCAGCGATTACGTGGGCTTTATGTGGTTCAGGGCGTTCTTTAACGATCCCTATTTCTTCAGACTGCTGCGCAACACGTTCACGCTGAGCGCGCTGTCCATTGCGTTCGGATTCCCGGCGCCCATTTTGCTGGCGCTTATGATAAATGAGGTCCAGAATACCAAATTCAAGCGGGTAGTCCAGACCATCACCTACATGCCTTACTTCATCTCCCTGGTGGTGACTTGTTCCATTATCACCATCTACTGCCAGCAGGACGGCCTGTTTTCAAACATCGCGGTGCTGTTCGGGGGAGAAAGGCAGAACTTCCTGATAAACGTCAACGCCTTCCGCCCGATCTACGTTATTTCGGGCATATGGCAGAACATCGGCTGGAATTCCATCATCTACCTGGCGGCGCTTTCGGGCATAGACATGGAACAGTATGAAGCCGCCCGCATAGACGGCGCCAACCGCTTCCAGCAGATCATCCACGTTACGATACCCGGCATACTGCCCACGATAATGGTGCTCTTCGTGCTGCGCATGGGCTCGATCCTTAACGTAGGCTACGAGAAGGTGCTTTTGCTGTACACCACCAGCACCTACGAGGTGGCGGACGTCTTTTCCACGTACACCTACCGCATGGGCCTTGTCAACCAGCAGTATTCCCTGTCCACTTCGGTCGGACTGTTCAACACTCTGGTAAACGTCATGTTCCTTGTGCTGACCAATTACCTGAGCAAAAAGACGACCGAAAGCGGCCTGTTCTAAGGAGGCACGGTATGATAAAAGAAAAAGCGCCGAAGAGCAGGCTGATCGGACGCACCGCAGGCGACAACATTTTCGACACGATCAACACCGTCGTCCTGCTGCTGCTGTGCGTGCTCACGCTGTATCCCATGTACTTCGTCATCTGCGCGTCATTCACAAAGAACACATACCTGCTCACGCACCAGGGCTCGCTGTTCTGGCCCGTGGGGTTCAATATCGGCGCGTACCGCCTGGCGTTCACGCATCCGCTGCTGCTGAGCGGCTACAAGAACATAATGATAGTGATGGCGGGTTCGCTGCCGATCAACATCGTGCTCACGCTGTTTTGCGGCTACTTCCTCTCGTGCAAGAACGTGCTGCTGAAAAAGCCGATACTGTTCCTGATAATGTTCACCATGTTCTTCTCGGGCGGCATGATCCCCGCATACCTTAACATCCGCGACCTGGGGCTGTACAACACGCTCTGGGCGCTGATACTGCCCGGCGCCGTAAGCGTGTACAATTCCATAATCTGCCGCACCGCCATAGAAGCTGTGCCGGACAGTTTGTCGGAGTCCGCGTACATAGACGGCGCGAACGACCTGGTCATCGTGTTCAGGATAATCCTGCCGCTGATAATGCCAACCATCGCCGTGCTGCTTCTGTACTACGGCGTGGGGCACTGGAACGCCTGGTTCAACGCGTCCATATACCTGAAGGACAACGACAAGCTGCCGATCCAGAACATACTGCGCGCGGTGCTGATCGCCAACTCCAACACCCTGAACTCCGCCGCTACGGAAAACGACCAGGTGAACGAGTTTGCCGAGTCCATCAAATACGCGGCCATAGTGCTAACTACCGTGCCTGTACTGTGCATCTACCCCTTCCTGCAGAAATACTTCGTAAAGGGCGTCATGATCGGCGCGGTGAAAGGCTGACGGCCGACTCCGCTTAGCGAACCGACTGCCCGAAAGGAGCTGAAAATGTCCAACTTTGACATCGTCGCCGCGTTCGGCGACAAAGCCTGGCTTAATGAGATGAGCGACAGACTCGCGCGCAAAATGGCATACGGCGTAAAGAAGGCGCGGGAAGTCGACTGGATGCCGTATACCACAAAAGGCGGA
>JAIKYG010000004.1:0-35250 GCA_024683475.1 Clostridiales bacterium
GAGAAGTACATTGGTCATCTGTTGACAGTACTGCCGGAGCGCTTTGCGCATGATCCAAAGTCGTCGATCGACGACCTGCTGCCTTGGGCTGATGGGCTGCGTGAACTCTACCAGGCGTAGTGTGCTTTATTTAGCGGTTACTGCAAAACAAACGCTCCGGCGATCTTTGGCGATCGCCGGAGCTTGCTTTTTTCTTCGGAGCGACGCTCCGCGCTTATGTTGTTCCAAATTCTTAATCCATATACTGTCTGAGCAGCAGCAGCGCTTTCTGGTGGCGGAGTTTGACCACTCCGTAGCTCAGACCCATCATCTGCGCGATCTCGGTCATGGGTTTCTTGTCGTAATACAGCAGTACGATTATGTCTCGCATTTCCTGATCCAGCCTGTTCAGCGCGTCCGCCAGTTCGTCCAGCGTTTCCTTTTCCAGCATCGGCGCTTCCACCGACATGTCCGATGGCATTTCCTCGTCGATCTCGTCGGAAGGCCTGAACTTGCGGAAATGGTCGATCAGTGTGTTTCTGGTTATGGTGAAGATCCAAGTGCTTACAGATGCTTTGGTTTCGTCAAAATCGTCGATTTTCTTTAGGACTTTTTCGAACACCTCTTCGCACAGGTCTTCAGCCTCAGCCCGCCGCTGCACGCGGGTCATGATGTATCTCAACACCTTGACGTGATAATCGGCATAAATCTTGCCAACATCAGGTGAAGTCATCTTTTTGCTCGGGATCTATTTTCTTGATATTCGCTTCGGGCCGCCCCGCTGCCGCAACGAACTCAACTTCATCATCACTGATCAACTGCCGTGCGGCGTAACGCGCATGCACTCTGTCGATGACCGACTGCAGTTTTTCGCTCTTTTCGAAATCCTGATAATCGAAAAGCGTTTTGAGTCTCTTTTCCAAATTGCTCCTCCTTTCTTTCCTCATCGGAAGGACTTCGTACATATATACGAAATTCGAAGGAAAGATGGCAGCGATTTCACACCGATCGTACGTAAATAATTCGGGGCTTTTGATCCGTGAAATCATCCTCCGATTATATTATATCACAAACCTTTTTGCGTGTCTATAGCGGAAACGGGATATTGGCCGTTTTACCCGCCGAGCTGCCGCAAAAGCGCATTCGCAGCAGGCATCGGCACGGCGCATTGCTCCCCCTGCCTTCTGAAAAAAACCGCGGCAGAAGAGACCGCAAATGGTCTCCCTGCCGTGTTGTTATCAGATTATCGGCGCTCTGTGACTACCGTCACGCTCACGGGGAACCCGTGTCGCTGGGATCGAGTTTCACCGTCATCGTGCAGCCGCCCGAGGTCGTCAGCGTATAGTTGCCGCTGTTTCCGCTGATGCTTATGCTGGGAGCGGCAACGCTGTACTGCCCGGGGTCGTTCCCTGTGTCTATGCCCTGCAGGGTGACCGTTACCGTATCACCTGTCTGCGTGCTGAACGTTCTGGTCTGCGTGGTGCCCGAATCCTGTGTGCTCTGGAGCGACAGGTCGTATCCCGAGTAGTCCCCGTTCTGGTAGGTCACGTATAATTCGGGGAATTGGTAGCCCGTATTCCAGCCGACTATGGTGTTCTGCACCGACGCAAGTATGACCAGCTTATTGACCGTAAGCTCGCAGTCTACCGTAGTCACATTGCTGAAGTAAGCGGTCACGTCGTTTTCTTCGGAGTCGCCGATCATATACCCGGTTATATGGCCCGTACCCGTGCCGGCATCGGTCTGGCTGCCCGAGGTTCCTGTCAGCATAACCCACAGATCGTCGTTCGGCAGACCGTCATAGTCAAAGTCCCAATCATTTGGATAAAGTGCTGTGCCGTCATAGACCTGGCTCTGGGGATTAAGCGTGATTGTTATTGGCGAGCTGTTGACCGACACGGTAAGCGTGCCCAGGTTTTCGGTCACCGTGTAGTTCGCGCTGCTGGTGCTGCTCCCCCACGCAATGTCGTAGGTGTTGACCGTGCTGCCCACGTTGGTTATGCTGCCCGTCGCGGTGACAGTCGCGGTGTCGTATCCCTTTAGGCCCGTGATCTCCGCTCCGTCCGCCTTGGTCAGTTCGTAACCGTCGTACGCTTTGCTCGCGGTACCCGTCGTCACCGTTACTTCGGCGGGTGTTATCGTGACGGTGCCGCTTGCGGGCACAATGACGTAGTTACCTTCCGACCCGCTGACAGAGCAGCCTGGAGTGAACGCATGATCGCCCGCGTCCGGACCGCACTGAGGCATCGAGACTGTCAGCGTGTCGCCAGTATTGAGCGCGTAATAGAACAGGTGTTCGGAACCAGACGCTCCGAAATCGTAGAATGTAAGGGTCTCGCCTGCGGATCCTCCGTTCACATAAGTTACGGTACTGGCTGCCCATTTTCCGTTTCCGTCGTACTCGACACTCCGGTCTGTCGGAACGATGCCGATCCTGAGCGGCTCCACCGTGAGCGTTCCGTTCTGGACGGTAAGGCCCATCAGGCTGGCTGTTATGTCTTCGTCGCCTTGATATATCGCGCAGCTTGTGATCACATTGTCGGTCGTGCCGGCATTGGTCTGGTCGCCCGCAACCGTCGCCTGGCAGGTGAGATAGCTTGGCAGGCCGTCGACGGTAAACTGATCGCATACGAGCGGCGTGCCGTCATACGCTTTCGTTGCCGATACTGCCGCGACCGTTATGGGCATCGAATAGTCCATATTGACCGTCAGCGTGCCCAGGTTTTCCGTGATTATGTAGTTGTCCGGGTTTACGCCGCCCCAGTTGATCTCGTAGGTGTTCGCCACGCTGCCCGGATCGGTGATCGTACCGGTCGCGGTAACGGTCACTTTGCCCTCGTCGGCGGCTGCCAGGCCCGAAAGGGAAGCCTCGCTCTTCGTGAGCGCTTCGCCGTCGTATGTTTTGGACGCCGAGCCGGTAGTCACGGTCAGAGGTATCGGGTTCACGGTGAAAGTGCCGTTGGTGATCGTCGCGTTATAGTTTCGCGTACTCGTATTCGGGAATGATGATGACCCGTTGAAGTGCCCCGTAAGCGGGTAGCTGCCTGCGTCGGGGCTGAAGCCTTCGACTCTCAGCGCAAACCCGTCCCCCGCCGGATATTGATAGAAGTACACGGTCGCATAGACGTTATTATCCGTCCCGACATTGTGCTGACGGCCGCTGTGAGCGATCCCCTCCCCGCCGGCAGTCGCCGTGACGGATACATAAGGTATACTGGACGGCAAGTTCCCGCGGTAATCGATGGTCAGATCGCCTATTGCGAAGTTCAGCTGCACTTTTTCAACTGTCAATATGCCGAGATTCTCCGTGACGGTGTAGTTGCCTTCTTTCGTGGTGCCCCAGTCGATGGAATAGGTGTTCGGCGTGGAACCGGCGTTTTTGATCGTGCCCGTAGCCGTGACCGACGCCGTATCCGTGCCGACCAGTCCGGTGATGGACGCTTCGTTGTAAGTCAGTTCCGTTCCGTCGTATACTCTTGACTTCGAGCCCGTGGTCACCGTCGCCTCTGCGGGTTCGATCACTATCGATCCTGAAGCGTTTGTCGTGACCGCGTAGTTCGTCGCGATCCCCGTAGGGAAGGAATACGAATCCAGCGTCACCTGATAAGTGTCCGCGTCGATCGCGCAGGGAGATGCATCCAGGCTCAGCAGATCGCCGGTCACCAGGTTGGCAAAGAGCGTTATGCCATCATCGGTCACCTGTATGTCCGGGTCCGCAACGGTTTCTCCCGCGTGATCGCCGTTTAAGTACTTGATCACGGTATTGGGTATGGTTATCTCGCCGTCATAAGTCTTGGTGGTTCCGGAAAGTGTGACGCTGAGCTGCAGCGGCTCTATTATCAGCTTATCGTTCAGTGCAGCAAACGAGAAGTTGTCCGCATTGCCTTCAGCGACGCTGAAAGCATCATCAGCGAGCGGGTATGTACCTATCTCGGTATACTTTTCCCAGAACTTTTCGTGTACGTAGAATGTCGCGCCGTATAATTCAAACCTATAGCCGTGGGTCTGCGAGGTCGTTCCGACCCAGGAATACTCGACTTGCTCCCCTGCTCTAGGACCGTTTGTGATGGTCACTTTGCCGTCACCCATGTGAAGAACAGTCTCATCTTTGCCCGGGAATACGATCGTCTTGCCGCCAAAGTCGTAGCTTATGCCCAGCTTTTCAACCGTCAGAGCGCCCAGGTTTTCCTCTATGTCATAGAATCCCGGGGTTACCTCGCCCCAGTCGATGGTGTAAGTGTTTTCCGTTTCGCCCGCGTCGGTTATGCTGCCGGTAGCCGTTACCGTGATGCTGTCTCCGTTCTGCAGACCTTCAACGGTCACCTGGTCAGAGGTGAGCGCGGTCCCGTCATACACCTTGCTTGCGGAACCCGTGGTGATGGTAAGCACCGCAGGCTCGACCTCCAGCGGGAAGCCTTCCATCGCGTTGCCCGATAAAGCGAAGTTGGACTTATTGCCCGACGTGGTCACGCTCGTTTTGACTTCAGGCATATGGTCATCGTTCTCGGTCCGGGTAAACACCACGCTGACGCTGTCGCCGGTGAACAGCTGGAAACGGTATTCGATCTCCGCAGCGCGCACCCGCGTGCCCGTGACCGTCTCGCCCGCATGAGTGCCGTTCTGGTACGTGATCATGGGCGCAGGTATGGTCATCCCGCCGCCATAGGTCTCATATGCGTATCCGTCAACGTCGATGCTGAGCTTGAGCGCTTCGACGGTGAGCTTGCCGTAATTTGCGTATACCTTATAGTTGTCTTTCGACGCGTTGTTCCAGTTGATATAGTAGTTGTTGTTCGCTGTGCCCGCGTTGGTTATGCTGCCCGTCGCGGATACATCGGCGCTCTCGTCTGCAACAAGGCCCGAGATCGAAGCCCAGTAATTCGTCAGGTTCTTGCCGTCGTATACCTTTTTGTCCGAACCGGTAGTGACGGTGAGCGGAGCGGGCTCCACGGTGAGCGTACCGCTTTCAACGGTGATGTCCGGATAAAACTCCGTCACGTCCTCGCCGTCCGCGTCCAGCACCTGATAAGCCGTTACGGAACTTGCGGCGGTGCCCGCGTCGATCAGTTCGCCCTCCACCGTCGCTATGACGGTAAATCCGTCGGCAAGCCCCGTGATCTCAACACCTTCCGCAGTAAGCGGCGTGCCGTCATAGACCTTGCTGGCGGAAGCCGCGGTCACGGTGACGCCGCTCATGGGCTCAAGCACCCTAAGCTTGCCCAGATCCTCTTTGATTATGAAGTTGTTCAGGTCTTCGGTGCCCCAGTCGATCTCGTAAGTGTTGTCGCTCTCGCCCACTTCGGTCTGGCTGCCGGTAGCGGTCACCTTTACGGAATCGTCTATCCGAACTTCGGTAAAGCGGGCTTCTTCGCCGTTCAGTGCCCTCCCGTTATAGTCGGTGATGTCAGAGTCGATATTGATGCGCGCGTTGGTGAGCTCGCGCATAAGGCCGCCTGCATAGCTTATGCTCACGGTCAGGCCGTCCTTGACTATGGTGGGCCCGGTTTTCCCAGACAGCTGCCCGATCCGCTCCAGCACCTTGTCCTGGTCCCAGCCCGCGTCGTCACAGGCCTGGGAAAGCAGTTCCCGGTTGTCCGCGTACAAGCGCAGCACTTCCTCCGGGATGTCGTCTTCGGTGACCTTTTCCACGCTGAAGGTTATGCTGTCCGCATTGCTCTCGTCGCTTAAGCGTACGGTCAGCTTTTCGCCCGCGCCCAGCGCGATCTGGCTGGTCTCGCCCGTAATGGGGTTCGTACCATGTACAAGCAGCTCGCCGGCCAGGCCGTACAGGGTCTCCCCGCTCGCCTCGGACAGCACAAGGGAGGTATTGCGCCAGGGCTCCTCCTGGGTCTTTCCGGAGACCAGGTCAAAGCCCGCCTCTTCGCACACCAGGGGCTCGCCGTCGTAGCTCTTGGTGGCGCTGCCCGTCCATATGGTCATGGGCGCGGGATCTACGACCAGCTGCCCGGATACGGTCTCTATGGTGTTGAAATGCCCGGTAACGTTCTCCCCGGCTTTGTTGTATATGGCATATGACCCGATGGGGTTTTCCGCCGTGCCGGCGTTGGTGATAGCGCCGCTGGCATATGCGGATATATCGAATATGTCGGGCAGATTATATACCAGTATGTCGCCTGTTCTCGTCAAGGGAGTTCCGTCGTAGAGCTTACTGGCGCTCTGGGCTATTATCATGACCTTGCCGGTGTATTCCCAGTCTCCGTCTGCCGGGAAAGAGTATTCATCGAACAGCTGGGGGCAGGCGTTAATGACTCGGATGGCGGTGTTGTCGTTTTCAAACTGCTCTGCGATAAACGGCGTTATGTTTTCCATGGTCATTTCAGCGATATCACTCAACTCGGGTTTCTCGCCCACTACCGCGATCTGGCCCGCACTGACCGTGGCTCTCTGTCCGTCCTTGTAAGTCAGGGACGCCCTGCCTTCAAGCACTCCGAACACAGTGACCTGTTCGTCCGGCGCTTTTGCCGTCTGGTTTTCCAGGCCGTACATATTGACCGCCCGGTCCGCGGGCATGGCTGACACGACGACTATGGTGCCGCGGATGCCCACGGTCATGGTCGACGTCGTGATGTCCAGGCTCTCGTTTTCGTCCAGCTTCTCGCTCACGTCCAAAAACAGCGTGCCTTCGGTCAGCGTAAGCTCGATATGGTTGTCCTGTTTTTCGAACTTCACCGAACTGTTCTGGTCGAGGGACACTATCTTTGTGGCGTCAAGGCTTACCGAGGCGGTGGACGCCTCGCCCGTGCGCATGATTTCCCCGCTGGCAAAACGTACGTTTTCCATTACGAAGCGCGGGCTGCCCGTTATGTCGAAGATCTCCACGTTCCCGTCATATCGCAGCAGGCGCATGGTGTCCGCGCTGTAGTTTTCACCCAAAGCGAACGGGAGCATGCAAAGCACGGCTATCATAACGGCTAATGCTATAATACCTTTCCCCAAACGATATGTCATTATTTTTCCTCCTTCTGTCGGCGTCCCGCAGTCGGTACAGCATATTCTACCCATTGTGGAAGTATTATACCATTTTTTTTTACGCAGTGACAATGCCGCATGTCAAAATTATATCAGATTTAATCTTTTGTTAATTTTTCCAATCCTGCCCTTGCCGCCATGCTTCATTATCTCCGAGAGCAAAGCATGCCGGTCAGGGCAGAACATCTGTATCCGGATTATGGAATACCAATCAAGTCAGGTAATCAAGCCATTTCCACTTTCTTCTTTTCTGAACAGCAAATACCAAGATGGAAATAGCAGCAACAACGATGCAGGAGATCATAAAAGCGATCAGCGAATGTCCGCCAAGCATTCTTTTACAAAATCTGTTGAAGATCAATACGTTCCCCTGGCAGCAATAGATCATTACGCTCAGTTTCCTGAGCAGCACACCGTTTTTTATCCTGATATTTGATTGCAGACAAAACAGGAACAGAGCAAATGACAGCGCTGCCGTTGAAAACGCCGCATCGGTCGAATCCAGTATGTTCAGATGCTTTGTAACTATAATTTCGGTTATAAACAGCAGATACAATATAATAAACAGTAGCAGGGCTGTTGTTTTCGCGCAGTATTTCTTGAGTTTGGATCCATTCTCGGATACATACTTTCCGAGAGCAAAATAGAAGCATCCGCTGAAGATGTTTATGGGAAAGCAGAGAAATGCCGGGATCTTGGCTGTCTGTTCCGGCAAAACTCCTTTATATGCGGAAGAAAAAACACAAACGAAGTACAGAGGCAATGTGAAGGCTAATATGTTTTCGGTGCGAAAACGCTTGCCGAGCCAATAAACCAGGCATGCACTGAACATGCAGCTTACAAGAAACCACGACCCCATATACGTCGATGATATCACCGCATTCTTTATAAAAATCAGCCAGGTGCTTACAGAGGTTATATCATTCTCACAGAGCCGTATGTAAATTGACGGCAGGTTGAAAATAAACCAGCACAGGTACAGCATGCCTATCCTGTGCAGATAATGCAGTAAAGTCTTTCTTTCAATGCTTTCGCCAGTACTTTTCCGAAACAGAAAGTATGAAGAGCTTATAAAGAAGAACGGGACGCCCCAGCGCGCCGTTATCTCCAATACCGACTGCGCTTTTTTATAATCGCCGAAGGCAGCGCAGTGCATGGCAAAGATCAGGACACTGCCGATGAACTTGGCAATATCGACGGAATCGAAATTTCGTTTAACACCGACAGGACAGATCGTGTCCGTATCATTACTTGCAGCTTGCATTTTGTCAGTCTCCCGTTTGTTTTTACACGGCAGTACCTGCCTAGGTCGGCTATGCGCCTTGAGGACCTCACATAAAGCACAGCCAACCCGACCCGCACCGTGTGCCTGTAGATCATCTTTATCAATAATAGCATGAAGGCCTTGATATTGCAATAAAACCAGTGAAAACCCGTCAGCGCAGTCATTCTGCCGTCAGCCCACATTTAGACGTTCCACATGAGGTTATTCACATAAAATCGGTTTACTTACATATCACTTTATGGTATAATCCTTATGTATTTATCTCTTTGTCCGATGCTGAAAAACCGAGAGGAGAAAAGCGCCGTTCACGAACTTCGCTTCCCTTGCTGTCGAAAGCGTCAGGGGATCATCCTTTATGAACGGTATATTATTATATGAGTATTTATCAGAAAAACCTGCGCAGGCTAGGGCTGCTCCTTATAGGCGTTTCCATACTTGACGTGATCCTTGAGCTTACGCTCTACAAGTATCTGCTTTCATCCACCATCACATTGAGAAGGCAGGTGCTGACCCCGCTGGGCATCTGCCTGAAAGACGGTATAGGTCTTCTGATAGGTCTGTCGGCATATTACCTGTTTTTTCACAGGGAGCAGTCCAAGCTGCTCGTCAGGATCCAGATCGTCCTTTTCATGATCGCCGTTCCCTCCATCCTTATCACCTCAAGCGGCAAAGCGACGAACCGTATCGACAGCCTTATAAACGCGACGGTGATCTTAATGGCAATGACGGTATACACCGCGCTTCAGCTGGAAAGAAGCGAGCGCAACTGGCAGCGCATCAGCAGCACGCGCTCTTCCATGCTGGATCTAAAGCTTCCGGATATCCATCAGTGGTTCAACGCCATAGAGATCGGTCCCAAGCTGGAGCTCAGCCAGGATATATCATACGTCGTCGACCGTTTTCTGGAAACGTCAAAGGAATCAAAGCCTCTTGAGATCACCGTCCATTGTCCTCGCGAAAGCTCCGAAGGGCTTAAGACCACCATGCACGAAGTCTTCCAGATGCATTACGAAGACGAGGAGCGGCGCATAAACAGTTATCTTGAACAGCGCTATATCCGCGTAATGGCACTGGTCATCATCAGCATCGTGCTGGTATCGCTCTGGATCAACTTCTCCCCTACCGACGATGAAGGCGTTTCCTGGACGATACTCAGCAACTTCGCCGCGTTCAGCCTCTGGCAGATCGGCAGCACGTATTTCGAGAGATCCGAAGGCTACGGCGAGCTCCTCAGGGCGCAGATAGCGAAGCAGGCCAAGCTCCACTTCTGGACGGACTGAGCGATAGGTAATGGATCTCGATCTTCATCTCATAATTAAGCATATATATGACTGAAAACCTGATTACGGAAAAAGAAAACGATACCCTGAACGTCTACTGCCTTTTCTGCCGAAGCCAGTATTCCGACGACATAGCAATGATGGCAAGCAGGCTGTACGGCGGCGTATCCTTTTGTCCCAAGCAGATACAGCATACGTTCAAAGCCGGGAAAATGGTCGACGTCGTGCACAAGCTGCTGCCGGGATACGTTTTCATATTCACGAACGAGGATGTTGACGCGACCATACGCCGGCGCATCCCCAACGTGCTCAAGCTCCTTGGCGATGAAAAAAGCGGATACAAACTTTGGGGCAACGACCTCGCTTTCGCGATGATGCTGCTTAAGAACAACGGCGTCTTGGGCAAGACCGCAGTCAATGAAACCGACGGCATCCTGTCGCTGACTCCCGCCAGCGAGCTGGGAACGAACGCCCGCATCCTCAAGGTCGAGCGCAGAAAACATCGCATGAAAGTCGAGTTCAGTTTCGATAACCAGACGATAGCCACATGGGTCGAATATGTAGTAGCGAATGCGTGACACCATGATCAGAGATAAGATTTATCAAAACAGAGTCATAGCCATATCAAGGGGCATCCCTGCCGACAGGATCGTCGATACAGCGCAGGCGATCTCGCGCGGTGGCATAAAGCTTTTTGAGGTCACATTCGTCCACGATTCCCATTACGGGATCAAAGAGACCCAGCTGTCGATTGAAAAGCTATCATCCGCGTTAGGAAACGATATAATCGTCGGCACGGGCACCGTTTTGACGACAGATGAAGTGCATATGGCCGCAGATGCCGGCGCAGCGTTTATTATCTCTCCCGATACGAATACTCAGGTCATAGAGGAGACAAAAAAGCTCGGGCTTGTTTCCATCCCCGGCGCGATGACACCGACCGAGATCGTCAGGGCGTACGACGCGGGCGCAGATTTCGTTAAAGTATTCCCTGCTTCGGTCTTGGGTGTGGACTACATCAAAGCCGTCAAAGGTCCCCTCCGCCATATCCCGCTAATCGCCGTGGGCGGTATAAACAAAGACAACGCTGCCGCCTTTTTATCCGCCGGTGTTGCCGCTCTCGGCATTGGCGGAAACTTAGTTGACAGGAAAGCTCTCCTGTCCGGAGATTTCCGTCTGCTTACGGAAAGGGCTCAAAGCATTATCAAGGCAGTTTCAGCCGTATCCGCGTAATATCACAGGTACATATTTCATCCGCATCTTATGATCCCGAATGTGGGAACGATCATCGGAAATACAAAAAAAAAGAGAGGAGTATTCGCTCCTCTCTTTTTATGCGCAGCAGATCGGTTTTTGTCGGTCCGGCTCTCTCTGGTGTTTGCAAACTTATCGTCCGCCTCAAGCAATTAAGAACAGGGCACCGTCATATCCTTTTCGCCGCGAAGCGCGGACTGACGGTGCGGATATAGAGCATGGTGGTCCTGAACACGAACGACGCGATATTGGCAGCGTAAACGCCCCTTACGCCCCATCCCAGCACCATGCAGAACAGCAGCGACAGCGGAAGGCGGATCAGCCATACGCCGGTCACCGTGGACTTCATTGCGTAGCTTGTGTCGCCACTCGCCATCACGGCCGGCTCCAGGGCATTTATCGCCTGACCAAGGATACTGTACGGGATCACCATCCACAGCAGCGCCGCCGCCGAGGAAACGATCTGCTCATCCGCCGAGAACAGCCCCGCACTGAAGCGCGGAAAACAAACTGCGGGCAGGCACAGCAGCAAAGTGACGCCCAGCGAGATCCAAAAGATGAAAAGGGTGCTTTTCCTCGCTTTTTCTACGTCGCCCGCGCCGCACTCCTGACCCACTATCGTGGTGGCGCTGTAGCTGGTAATGGCGTGGCCGATACAGGTGAACTGCTGTATGGCGTTAAGCACGTTTGCGACGCCCGCCTCGAGGGTACCGAGGCTGACCAGCAGCGAATTTATGGAAACATAGCCTATCTGCACCGCTATGCTGCTCAAGCTTACCGGCGCGCCCACACGCAGCACCCTTTTAAGCACGGCTTTATCAAACATGAAGACCCGCGAGAGCTTCACGCAGAAACCTTCCCGGCTGCGCAGCACGGCGGCAAGCGACGTCAGCGCGGCGCAGCACCTGCAGCACACGAAAGCCAGGGCGACGCCTTTCACGCGCATGCCCCTGCGGACCACGAAAACGTAGACCAGAAGCAGCAGCACGGCATTGCTGACCACGGTCGCGAAAAGCGCGTAACGCGAATCCTCCTTGGCGCGGAGCACGGAGTTCATGGCGTTGAACAGCACCATGGGCGGCAAGCCGAGCAGCAGCGTCCTGTAATACAGAGTGCCCTCGGCAAGGAAATCCTCTTCCGCTCCCGGCATCAGCAGCTTCATGGTGAATCCCGAAAACAGCAAAAGCAGCCCGGAAACGATCACCGAAGAGATCAGCGACACAGAGATGGTGTGCTCGACCGTACGCGACGCGCTCATCACATCCCGCCGCCCCACGTCTGCCGCGGTTATGACCGCACAGCCCGAAGTGACTATGGCGAAAAAAGCGCAGATGAGGTTTATCGCCTGGTTGCCTACGCCCACCGCAGCCAGCGACGACCTGCTCACCGCGCCGGTTATGGCGGAATAGATCAGGGTCGTCGCCACGCTCGTCATGTTTTCCAGTATTACGGGTATCAAAAAGCGAAAACGGTTTTCCATTTTATCTGCTTACGCTCTGCATCATCGTATTTTGCCTTGAAGCCGCGCGCGGCTCCACGCTTTATTTTACCACATCCGCCCCGCGCGATTCAATATACATCCTGCCTTTTGATGTCGAAATGTCGGCATGTCCGGCGTGTTTTATGAAGGATATGCAAAAACAAAAGAGGCTCGGATGAGTCTCTTTTGTCCGTCATTTGATCATTCCGGAGCGGTATGCCGTCTTTCGGATCAATACTCGCACAGCGCGCCGAAGTCGAAATCCACGATGCTGAGCACTTCAACTTCGCCTTCCAGGTTCTCGTACAGGTAGACCAGCTTGTAGGCGGGCTGCGCGTCGGGCGCTACCACCGTCGCCTGAGCCAGGAAGCAGTGGTTCGTGCCGGCCACGATCTGGGAACCGAGGTACGCTACGGGCTCATAATCCACACCCAGCAGCTTCTCCATGCCCTTGCCGAACAGGGCTTTGTTTTCTTCGGTGATCTCGGGGGACTGGGAATGAGTCCAGCCGCCCACCATAAGGCCTTCCGCGATGGCAAGAGAGGCGATCAGCATGACCGCTAAAACGACGCAGATTATCTTCTTCATTGTTGTTTCTCCTTTTATCTGTTTCTGATTTCAATTCCGTTTTTTCCGTCCCGGTCTCCTGCCGGTGACATACTTTTATACGTTCCTTACAGGGGGATGGCAGCGTCCGGTCTGTTAAGATTTGGTTTTATCTGTTTGGATCTCGCTTATGACCGCAGAACCGATTATCATGACCGCGCCCAGTATCCCAGCAGCGCGCAGCGCTTCTTTCAGGAACAGTGCCGAAAACAGCAGCGCGGACACCGGGTCGATATAGCTTAATATGGCGACAGACTGGGCTTTCAGCCCGTCTATGCTCCCGAAATACAGCACATATGCGATCCCCGTATGCAGTATCCCCATGACCAGAAGCAGCAATACGGAGTTTGTCGTAAAGCCTTCACCGCTTATACCGCCCGTGACAAGCAGATACGGCACCATCACAAGCCCCGCGGACAAAAGCTGTATGACGGTCTTAAGATAAGCATCCACGCTGCTTATCCGCTTGTTCATTATTACGACCGCGGAATAAAACACCGCGGCTCCAAGCCCCAGAATGATGCCCTTCGCGTTCGTCGCGGGCAGTTCCCCGCCCCCTGTCACGCCCGACACCAGCACCATGCCCGCTATCGCGATAAACGCGCAGACCGCGCGTTTTGCCGTAAGCTTTTCCCTGAATATCACGGGCGAAAGCAGCACCACTATGGTGGGCTGCATGTAATAGCACAGCGTGGCGACTGCGACCGTCGTGTAGTTATACGCCTCAAACAGCAGTATCCAGTTGATGCCCATCAGCGCTCCCGAAAGCGCCAGCAGCGCTTTGGTGCGAAAAGGCAGTCTGTCCGCGGCTTTTTTTCGTTTCAGTTTGATGAAAGCCAGTATAAACAGACCGCCCGTTATCCCCCGTGAGAAGGCCAGAAAAGCGGAAGGAAGGGGAACTGCTCTGCGGAAAACGCCTATCGTTCCGAAAATGAGCATGGACGAAATGATCATGATCACCGACCTAAAGTCGTTCCCTGTTTTACCCATGCCTTCCCTTCCCCCGTTTTGCTGTGTTTATCAGCTGTTTTTCAGCAGATATTCGTTCGTCATGGCCAGAAACGCGCTTGCCGTCCAGGTATATGCGCGGTCCCTCAGTCCCGCGCCCGTAACGGCGTCGAAGTTCTCCGCAAAACCCGATGTGCTCACCATATCCGCGAAGCGCCGCGCCGTATCACGCGCGAGCTCCGTCTCACCGCAGCGGAAAAGCCCGTCCGTGATCAGCATCGTGCTCGGCGCCCATATGGGGCCGCGCCAGTATCCGTCGCTTAAGTAATCCGGGCTTTTGAACGCCTCGGTGGAGAAGCCGTGTTCGCCCCGGAAAGTGTTGCCCGAGAGCACTTCGATCATGCGCCTGCGTTTGTCTTCGGGAAGCCTCTCCCCGAGCACTATGCACACATACGGCAGAAGGCTCCGGTTGGGAACGATCTCGCGGCTCCCGCTTCGTACCGCCGTGGGAAGCCCGTCGATAAACAGATTTTTGAGCATCCTGTCCAGAAGGCCGTCCGACCTTTTAAGCCACTTTGCCCGGGCCTTCTCTTTTCCGAGTCTGCCGGCCAGATCCGCCAGCACATCCATCTGTATGACCAGGAACGCCTGCAGTTCCGGCGTGGCTATGGGCGGGACTACCGAAAATGCCGTGGAATTGTCCCAGCCGGAATCGTTGCCGTGGTTGTACTCGCACAGACCGTCCCCGTCGTAGTCCCTGTATTCGAGCCACCACTTGGTCCATTTGCTCAGCCGCGCGTAGGCCTCCTTGAGCTGCGCGTCCGAAAGCGTCATGTTTTTCATCATCCAGCGCAGCGCCCAGCCGTGGATGGGCGGTTTGCAGAAATTCCACACCATGTTGGCGTCGTTGATGCTGTCCGGAAGAAGGCCGGTGGGGTCCTGCCGGTCGAACACCAGCATAAACTGGTCCCACGCCAGCTGCGGCGCGCCGTACGACAGCGCGATGGCGTTAAAGCAGTGATCCCAGCTCCACACGTTTTTCATCCAGTTCTTGGACATCATCATCGCGTCCCGCGAGAGCAGGCCGTTTTTATTTACGATGCTGGCCCACAAGAGATATGCGGCCTTTTCGGCTGTTTTTTTGTATTTGGCAGGGCAGGACGGCATGCGCCCGGCAAAGGCGGCAAGGTTTTCCGCGGCGCGTGACGCGCTTTCCCTAAAGTCGAACTCCTTCCACCGGCCGTCCCACTCCGTCGTGATCTCCTTAAGCACCAGCATAAAGCCGTCCCTGCCCGAGAGCGTCAGACGCGTGCGCACGGCGCCTTTCTCCTTCCAGACTTGGTCGAGCGCAGCCGTCCCCTTCTGAACGTGCATCAGGCAGCGGCAGTTGTTCTTGAAGCAGTTGGCCATCTCAAAGTCGCGGCCATCCCTTGAAAAACGGTAGATGTAATTGAATGCGCCCCGGTCGGACATGAAATCGAGCGTGACCTCCAGCCCGGCGCCGCCCCGCACCAGCAGTGTCCCGGGATCGTCAAAGCAGAATTCGACTTTTCCCTTTCCGCACTTAAGCGCCAGCGCCGCGCCCTTAAGTTCCGGCACATAATCCGCGCTTTCGCCTTTGCTCTCTATGCTTATCCGAGCGATCAGCGGCATGGAAGCGGAACCATGCACGGTCCTCAGATACAGCCCCGGCTCGTTTATGCAGCCGCACCAGTTTTTCCCGACTTCGGATATGACAAGGTATGAACCTTTGAAGCTGAAAGGTGTGGTCTTAAGATCGATGGTCATATTTAGCCTCGCTTTACGGCAGTATTGCTCGCGATTTTGTGAAACGCTACCTGTTTAATGCAAGATGCTTATCGATAAAGTCCATGCAGCGGTTCCAGTCTTCCCTGCTCAGGTAGTGTTCGCCCGTCCTCAGATGGTAACCGATCGAGCCTTCATGGCAGACCTCGACCGCCTTTGGAAGCCGGTCCTCGCACACGAAGCCCGGCAGACCGAGCCCTGCATAGACTTTTCCCGCCGCATAGCAGGACAGATATTCGCTGTCGGGGTCTGCCCAGGTATCTTCTTCCGCGCTGGCGACGTAGGCGTATCTGGGAGCGAGGGACGCCACCAGAAAATGCTGGTCAAACGGCGCGTCGTACTCTTTACCCGCGTACTTGCGGTAGTTTTCGCAGAACCAGAACGGGAACACCTTGGTGATCCTTTCGATGGATTCGCCGACTTTTCCCCTTGAAACGGCGGCGCCGCTGCAGCCGGAATCGTTGGAATAGGTGAACCTGAAGCGCTCATCCAGCATTCCTGCCACCAGCGACGTTTTGCCGAGTCTGGAATGCCCCGCCACGCAGGCTCCCTGAGGGTCCAGCTTTTCCAGCGTGAGGGCGTAATCCAGCGCCCTTGAGGCCGCCCAGGCCCAGACGCGGATCTTTCCGGCGTGGCAGGGCTGCTTTTCGACCCCTTTATACAGAATATCCATCAAGGGATCGCTTTCCAGTTTTTCCCTTGCCATATCCCTTGTCACGTCGTTATAGCAGAAAGAGACCACCGCGTAACCGCGGTCGCAGATCTCCTCCACGGGCAGGTACTTGTCCGGTATGGCGTCGCTGAAATTGATAAACACGAAAAACGGCAGTTTCCCGCCTTTTTTCGGTATCGTGGTATATATCGGGAAGGAGAACCGGTCCTCTCCGAAACGCGCCGTAAGCGTCACTTTTCTCTGTTCGGCCCGCCCGGCGCAAAAAGACGACGGCGCCGACTCTTCCCAGGTGAGTTCATCGTGTTCTTTCGGCATGAAACCGTATTCTTCCCGGCAAAGCAGCTGAACGATCGCCCACCTGCGGCTTTCCCAGTCTCCGGCGGTCCCGTCCCATACAGGCATCACGTTCCTGTCCCGCAAAAGTTCCTCAAGCATATTCAGTCCCCCTTTATCGTCCTCGCGCACTTTCGTTTTCCCGATACAGTTTTATCAGAAACGGGCGGTTTTGTCAATGCCGCGCGCAGCGGAGTTTGGCGGTATAAAAAACAGCGGAAGCGTCTGTATTCCCTGCTGACCGCCCGCATTGTTCGCCAGATCCCGGCTTTAAATCGTTCATGCCTTGACTTTGTCCGGTTCATATGGCATACTTTGAATCGATATTTACGGGAGATTCGCATGACACTGCAGGAGCTTAAAGATCATATTTTCGATACATACAGCGTTTGGCCGGAGCATCCGTTTCCCATGGACGATGTCAGCTGCGTTTTCAGGCATATCGATAACAGAAAGTGGTTCGCGCTCACGATGAACGTCCCCTGCCGCACGCTCGGGATAAGGAACGGCGGACGGGTGGATATTCTGAATGTAAAATGCGATCCCATACTTATCGGCTCCCTGCGCTCAAAGCCCGGATTCCTCCCCGCATATCACATGAACAAGGACAAGTGGCTCACCGTGCTGCTGGACGGCACTGCCCAAAGGGACGAGATCGAAGCGATTTTGGTCATGAGCTACGACCTTACCAAATCGAAAACACGCAAACCGCCGAACCGGCAGGACTTTTAGCTCCATTAAACTCTTGACAACGGTCCCGCGCGGACCCGCGAAGCAAATTCGGAAACGGCAGGAAATATGGAAGGCATGGTATTAAGCTTTACCGCTCGGGAAGGCCAAGCGGTCATAACCAATTCAGGCGCCGCAGCATGCATCGTCGGCTTTGACGGCAGGGTCTCGGTCGAGCTGTTTTACAGCTTCTCTCCGGAGCCGCTGCGCCTTGCTGCGGAAGCGGAGCCGGACGACGCAGTCAGGTTGTACGTATATCCGCACCGCATCGGGCTTTATGTCAACGGAGAGCTTGCGGACGAGGAGTGGCCCTGCGGAAACTGTCTGCTCTCCGACATCTGCGTCCAGACGGGGGATATCCCGGTCGTCATCGCGCCGCTTGAAACTAAGGACGAACTCGACCGGCCGCCGTCTCCGAGGTCCTGCATAACGACTGCCGAAATTCGCCGTCCGTGCGTAAACATCGGAGACTGCATGCCCTATTCCGACGAATCCGGCGGCGACGGGCTGTATCATCTGTTTTATCTGTACGACAGGCATCACCACACCAGCAAGTGGCATCTGGGCGCGCACCAATGGGCACACGTCGCCACCAAAGACTTCAGGCTTTGGAAGGAATACCCGATGGTCGTACCCATAACCCGGCAGTGGGAAGGCTCCATATGCACGGGTTCGGTCATACGCTGCGGTGACCTGTGGTACGCCTGGTATGCGGTAAGGATGGCCGACCGCTCCCCCTCGCGGCTGACCTGCGCGGTATCGGACGATCTGGTCCATTTCGAAAAGAATGGTGATTTCTTCACCATTCCCGAAGGCTATGACCCCGGAGCCGCCCGCGACCCGATGCTGTTTGTCTGCGGCAGGCAGTATCATATGCTCGTCACCACAAGACTGCTGTCCGACGGCAGCGGCTGCCTTGCGCATCTGGTAAATGACGAGATGGCCATAACGGGGTGGCGCGACGCCGGCTGCATAATGCGCTGGAACGACTGGTGCACCCACGATTCGCCCGAGTGGAACAAAGTGCCCGAGTGCGCGGACTGGTTCCATGCCGGCGGGTATTATTATCTTGTATTCGGAATAGCTTCCGTCTCCCGCTATTTGTTCTCCAAATCGCCCTTCGGCCCCTGGACGTGTCCCGAGGACAACAAAATACCCTGCGGCGCCGTGCCCAAATCCGCAGTGCTGCCCGGAACGGACCGCCGCGTTTTCATGGGTTTTGTCGGTGAAGGCGGCTACGCGGGCAGCCTGTGCGCCGCCGAGGCGTTTCAAAACCCTGACGGCACCCTGCGTTTTAAGCAGCTGATACCGTAAAAACCGCCCCACTGCCCCGACCGGGCGCCCCGCGGCATACCCGTATCGGAGGCATGATCAAACAGTCAATCCCGAACAAAACGGATCGAGGAGGATATACAATTATGAAACTGATCAAGGACAAGCAGCTGCTCATGGCGGCGGACTTCGCCGGCTACCCTCTCAAGGAGGCGATCAAGGAGTACCTTGAAAACAAGGGCTGGACGATCACGGACATAGGCGTCAAAGCCGATTCCGATCCGAAGGATACGGAACTGATGTTCCACCGGATCGGGCTGCGCGTGGGCGCCATGATCGCAGAAAAGGAATTTGAGCGCGCCATGATATTCTGCGGCACGGGCATGGGCATCCACATCGCCGCGAGCAAGTGCCCGGGCGTGCACGCCGGCGTCGTCGAATCCGTGCCCGCGGCTTTCAGGGCGATCACTGGCAACGGCGTCAACGTGCTGGCAATGGGCGCGTTCTATGTAACTCCAGAGCTCGGCAAGCAGTGTGCCGACGCGTATCTGTACAACGATTTCGGAAGCGGCTGGGAATGGTGGCCGGACTTCGACAAGTTCCATCAGATAGCCATCGACGAGCTCAACGCGTTTAATTACGAGGAATACAAGGCCAACGGATTTAGGGTCAAGCACCTGGGCGACTGCGAATGCCAATTGTACGACAGGCCCGAAGGCTTCTCCCCCGTGCCGCTCATGTGCAAGCGGGAAAAGTGATCCTCCGGCGCTTTGCCGGCAGACTGACCCGCCTTGCAGCTTTCTGTCCCATCCCCTGTTCGCGCATATGTATCACTTGCAAAACAAGGACGCGGATCGTCTCCGCGTCCTTGCGTTTTGTATAAGCATCCCGCTTATCTGTCACATGTGCCGTATATCCTTCGGTATTCGGTAGGCGTGCAGTTTTTCTCTTCACGGAACACGCGGTTGAAAGTCGCCACGCTCCCGAAACCCGCGTTGGCCGCGATCTTGCTTATGGACTGACCGGAATGGATCAGCAGCTCGGAAGCCATACTAACCCGCTTCCGGCGCAGGTAATCCGAAAATCCCATCCCGATCTGGCGTTTGAACACCCTGGAGAAATAGCATTTCGTAAAACCCACGAACGCGCTCACGTCGTCAAGATTGATGTCCCTCATGTAGTGCTGGTCCACGTACTGGCGCGCGCTGTCGATCATCTCCGGGTCCGTATGACCCAGGTACGGATTCCCCCTGGGCGAGCCGTGGGCGCTGTTCAGCAGTCCAAGTTTGACGTACATCTGCGTGAGCATGCTGTAACACAGGGAGTTCCACAAAAAGTCCCGTTTCTCGTAGCAGTTTATCACCTGCATCAGCAGAGCCCTGATGGTCTGCTGCGCTTCGGGATCGCCGGAAATGTATATGGGGATCTTCAGCATGCCGTCTATCTGCTGCATGTCCCGCAGGTTGAATATGCTGTCGGGCTCAAACAGCAGCAGATACCTGGCGCTGCCTTCGTCCATGAAAAGGCTGTGCTCCCAGTTGGGCGGAACTATGAGCACCTCGTCCGTCTGGACCATATAGCTGAATTCCGAGACCGTGTAGTTTACTTCGCCCTTTATGGGCATTATGATCTCGACCGCGGAATGGTAATGGTTTTCAAACTGCCCCGGCGTTTCCGAATACCATATCCGCACCGAGGCGTCTTCGGGGTACGTTACGTATTCCCTGGCCCCCTTGAGTATGCGGAACCCGTCCGGAAAACGGCTGCGGGCGCGCCTTTTCGCGCGAATGTTGTTCTCCATATCGTAACCTCGGAATGTGTGGTGAAACGTGTGCCCGGTTTGGTCTGCCCTTCGCTCTGCCCGAAGCGGTCTAAGGCTTGCCGTGATGCCGCCCCCTGCGTTCCCGTCGGGAAGCATCCTAGTTGTCCGGCAGCTAACTGCCGCCCATATGCCTTCATTTGGCTTTTCGCTGTTTCCCGCACAATTGTAGCATATTTCCCGCGTGCGGGCAATATAAGGATGCGGAAACGTCCCAAATCCTATTCGGACAGCACCAGTTTCATTATCTCCTCCGCGGACATCCAACTGACGCGCGAAGACAGACGGTCCTCTATCCTGCGCGCCACCTCGCCAAGCGCCTTTAGGCCCGTGCCCAGCCCGTTTGAAAACAGCGACTGCCAGTGTGTTAGTAGTATCGGCCAGCCTCCGTTCTCGATCACGCGGATCATTTCGCCGCCTGTCCCGTCCGAAGTGATCACTTCGTCCGCCACACGGGAAATGTACTCTTCGGATGTGTCCGTCGTGTCCATGCACTGCCAGAAGTGGTCCGACGTCGTTGCGGGAAACGATACTACCCTGCGTCCGTCTTCATTGAGCGCCAGCCACGGCTTTGCGCCGGGCGTATTCCTAAGCGAGCGCAGGAAGTACCAGCAGTCTGTGCCGCCGTATACCTGCCGGTAAGCGAGGGATATCGCCCGCACGTATTCTTCCTCGATCTCTATGCCGAAATCCCACGGCGACGTAACGCCCGTCGCCCTCAGACCCGCTTCCTTAAGCAGGGAAAACGCTTTGGCGATATACGGCGTCAGCGTCCGGGCGTTCTGGGTGCGCGCCCAGACATTTTCGTTCACGTCATAATAACCGCCGTTTTCCAAGTCCACGGCTTTTGCGTGGGTCAGCATCTCCGGGCAGACGGAAAAGTTTTTCTGCACCTTTTCTCTGACGACCGAGAGCCATTCGTCGATCTCTGCCTTTTCAAAGCCGCCGATCCCATGCACGATGTCGCCCCTCCCTCCGGGCATGGGCACTACCGAAAACTTGCCTTTGAGACCGTAGCGTTCCATTACGGAGACGAATTCGAGCAGAAAGCTATTGGGCACCTCCGTCTCAAGAGGCCGCCCGTCGGCGGTAAAGCGGGTATCGGCGTGCTCGTAATACACAAACACCCTGGGTGCTGGATCGTCCACAATAAGGCTTACGGGAATAGTTTCCATACCGCATTCTCCTTTTTTATGAGCCTGTCTAAGTATAATTCACCGCGCGCGCCGCAAACTCCTGCCGCCATTAACGGGTTTGCACATCCAGCGAAACGGACGTACGACCTGATTAGGCAGCATTGCATAAACGCGGGCCAGGCGATATAATGTATCCGGACGATTATATGCAAGCCGCGCATGAACGGTTTTCGGGAGGATCGCATATGGAATTTGGTGTAAAAAGAGAAGCTTACACTCTTAACGTGGATTACGACAGCGGTACGGTCGCTTACTCGAACGCTTCCGGCGCCTGGGACATGAAACTTGAACCCTGCGTCGTCTTTTCGGACGGGCGCAGCGCTGCGCTTTCCAGGCCGGATGCCGCAAGCGCGAGAGAAGCGGCGGTGAGTGACGACATATACGCCGACTATACTTCTGTCCCGGGCAGCGAAATGAAGCTGCATACCCGTATAAGCGCCGAAAAGACCACGGGCGAGCTCACGTTCGAGATATGGGCGGAAGGCGACAAGCCCGGCGAGATCGAATACCTGTATTTCCCCTCCCCGTGGCAGACTTCGGGCGGGTACACGGTCCTGCCCCGCTCCCAGGGCGAACTGATCCCTTTTGAAAGCGGGTTCAAAGCGGAAAAAAGCAAGATATTCGAGCGCACTGCGTACATGCCCATGTTCGGCTGCGTGAACGTGTCCGGCGGCGCGTTCCTGGCGGTGTACGACACGCCCTGGGACGCCTCTTACGATTACGCGGACGGCAAGGTCAGCCCCATATGGCGCACGTCCCTGGGCACGCTCAGGTACCAAAGGCGCATGATATACAGTTTTTTCAAAGGCGATTACAACGACATCGCGAAACGCTACCGCGCGTACGTGAAGGACAAGGGCCGGCTCGTCACCCTTAAAGCGAAACAGGCACTGAATCCCCTGGTGGGCCGGCTGCCCGGCTGTCCCGTGATCCACACGAGCCTCGACAGGCACATTTCGCCCGACTCCCGCTATTACAGGCCGGACGAGCCCGAATACAACGACTCCTGGGTCACGTTCGACCAAAGGGCGGAGCAGATCAGGCAGCTTAAGCAAAAGGGGCTCAAAAAGGCCTACACCCACTTTGACGGCTGGGGTTTCCGCGGATACGACAACCTGCATCCCTCCCCGCTGCCTCCCAGCCCGCGGTCGGGCGGCGCCGAGGGCATGAAAAAGCTGATGGACGCGGTACGGGAATGCAGCTACCTGTTCGGAATACACGACCAGTACCGGGATTATTACTACGATACCGCGTTTTTCACATTCGACGAAGCGCGGCAGAACCTGGACGGTTCCCATTCCCACAACCACATCTGGTACGGCGGGAATTACGCGTATCTGTGCGCCCAGAAAGCCGTGGGATATGTAAGGCAGAATTACAACCTGCTCGAACGGATGGGTATCAAGCCTGACAGCTCGTATCTTGACGTGTTTTCTCTGGCGGAGCTGGACGAGTGCTTCAATCCCCGGCATTATATGAGCCGCGAACAAAGCGTGATGTATCGCAGGGAGTGCCTGGACATACTTACCGCCCGCGGGATCATTCCCTCTTCGGAAGAGACCCTGGACTGCATACTGCCCTCCCAGGTGCTGTGCCACCACTCGCCGTTCATCAGTAACGAAGTGGGCGATCCCTCGCTTGCAAAGCCCATCCCGCTGTTCAACCTGGTGTATCACGACTGCGTGCTGATCCCCTGGATCGGGCTTCCCGGCGAAAAGGGCGGCAGCGGCCTGCCCGAAAGGCAGAGCACCTATCTTTACGCGATACTGAACGGGAACCCCGTTTACTGCCCAATAGACGCGGACGAGACCGTCATAGGACAGGTGGAAACCGCCTGCTCAGTGTCCGAAAAACTGTTTTACGAGGAGATGCTGCGCCACGAGTTTTTAAGCGCGGACGGCATGAAGCAGGCCTGTCTTTACTCCGACGGCACCCGGATAGAGGTCGACATGGAGAAGGGCACTTGGAAAGCCGAGACCCGCGGGTAGATTCGGCGCGTTTACGGGCTGCCCGGCAAAGAGCGATACAAAGCAGGTGATCATTTATGAACGACTGGCAGATTCGGCTTCACGGGGTCTCCGGCGGCGAGATAAGCTTCGCGCTAAGCGAACTGGCACGCGTGATATGCGGGCATGCCCGCCGCGAGCCACGCATAGGAGCAGAAGACGGCAGCTTAAGCACCGTGCATCTGTCGGTAAGAAAGGACGGCGTTCCCGAAAACGGGTACCGAATAAAGGTCGAAACGCCCGCGAGCGGGATGCAGCACGTCTTTATAGAAGGCGACAGCCCCGTTTCGCTCGGTTACGGCGTTATGGACTTCTGCCACCGGTACCTGCCCCGGGCTGCCATCTCCGGCACGGTAGCGAATCCGTATTACTACCGCAAATTGTTTTCGGACGATTTTCTCCCGCCCGCTCAATACGCCGGCGCGCCACGCATACTGCACCGCGGCCTGTGGACATGGGGTCTTGCGGTATACGACTGGCGCGGATATCTCGAAAACATGGCGCGGCTGAGGCTAAACGAGGTGATCTTCTGGAACGATTTCGCGCCTCTGAACGGGCGTGAGATCGTTTCCTACGCCCACACGCTGGGCATCCGGGTCATATGGGGATACGCCTGGGGCTGGGATACCACGATGCGTCTGGACACGTCCGAGGAAGCCTCGCAGCGCATCGTCGAGACCTACGAAAGGGAATACGCGCCCATAGGCGGGGACGGCATTTACTTCCAGAGCTTTACCGAAACGTCCCGCGAGACGCTGGACGGCGTGCTCATCGCCGAGGCGGCGGTGGGCTTTGTGAACTGTACGGCTTCAAGGCTGCTGGAAAAGCACCCGGGGCTCAGGCTGCAGTTCGGCCTGCACGCGGATTCGGTAAAAAACCATCTTGACGTCATAGCCAGGGTCGATCCCCGCGTGGAGATCATATGGGAAAACTGCGGCGGATTCCCCTATCATTCGTGCGCCGGGACCGTCTCGGACACCGAAGCCGCAAAAGAGTTTACCGAAAAGCTCCTTGCTCTCAGACCTGGTGCGGCTGCCGGAGCGGTATTCAAAGGCATGACGCAGCTCAACTGGCCGCTGTTCAAACATCAAACAGGCCCTGAAATGCTGGGTTGTGCCGGACAGGCGGCGATCGAATCCCGCCTGCCGTCCGTAAAGAAGATATGGCGCTATATATCGGGAGAATGGCTGGATCACGGCGAGATCTGCCGGGACATCATGCGCCTGTATGCAGGTCGGTCAGGCACTGCAGTGTATGCCCTCGTAGAAGACGGACTGTTTGAAAAGGAGATCCCTCTCCCCGCGGCGCTGTACGCGGAGCTGGCCTGGGACTGCGATCAGGACTGGCGCATACTCAGGCGCGACGTGCTTGAACGTCCGGATATAAGCGTGTAGCGCAGCGTCAAAGCATATCTGTCGCAGCATTTTCAGGCGCCCCGGTCCGCAAAAACGAAAACGTAATATACAGGACAGGAACAAAACCATTTATGAAGAAGATCCTGCTTATCGTGCTTATCGTATCGATACAACTGAGCGGAATGACTTTAAGACCGCAGGCTACTCCGGGCGCGCGTTGCGTCGCGCGGCCGATCCCGCATACGGCAAATGCGGCCTGTGCCGAAAGCGCATATCCCGCACTTGACAGCATCCTGTCCGTGTTGATGGACGAAGTCGTCGACAGCCTCATCGACGAGTTCGCTCCGGGCGAACTGAACGAAAAGGAGAAAGAACTGGTCAAAGCGCATCCCCTGGCCGCCGTCCGGGTCGCCTGGGCAAGGGATACCGCAAACGCGGTCACCGAAGGGCTGTTCGGAGCAAGCTGGAAAACCGAAAACACGCGCGAAAACGCCTTCAGGCATTGCCTGTGGAACGCGCTGATGGCGTACAGCATCGAGCCGGATCTGGCACGGCAGTTCGGCGACGCGCATGAGTTCGGCATGATGGAAAAATACCCGGAAAACACGAAAATGGACCTGCGCAATAACGAAGTCGGTTACCGGATCGGCACTGCACCGTTTACGGACAGCGAGCTCAGCGCCGAAGCGAGGGCGCGATACGGCAAAGCTTACGGCAATATCATTACGAGCTACGATCCTAACGTATATGTCATAATAGACCGCGCCTGCCGGGCAATGGAAGACGGCCTTTTGTACTGGTTCGTTGATTAGCGGGACCGGTACGCATTATGCCCGAAAGAAGGCATCATAAAACCGCGGGGATCTGTTTAGCCCCGCGGTTTTCCTGTGCGGATAGGTACAGTCATTCGTCCGCAGATATGAGATACCGCATTTATTCTTCCGTGTCGTCCTCGCCCAGCCCGCCGAAATAGCGCATGGACGTATAGCTCGCCTGCGCTTCCAGGCCTTCTTTTTTCCGGCGCCACGCGTCTATCTCCGCGCAGATCGCCAGCATCTCGTCCACCAGCATCTCTTCGGAGCGGGGATGCGCCTGGCGTATGTATGCTGTCATGCGGTCTATGGCTTTGGGGCTTCCAAGCTGTCTAGCCATCAGATCGGCCAGTTCCCCGGCAAAACCCTGTGATACGGCCGCAGCTCTCAGGCGCTCAGCCGCCTGCGCCCATGCTCTCCGATTATCATTCATGCGTGTTTATTCCGGACCTTTGCGATTCAACAGCATCACAGATATTCGCGTATCTTCTCGGCCACCTTACCGGCCAGCAGGCGTGAACCCGTTTCGGTGAAATGCACTTCGTCGGCGTAGTATTCGAGCGGAAAACCCGCGGCAAGCGATGCCAGATCGTTTACTGGCACGTTGAGTTCGGCCATAACCTGCACGGCGGCTTTGTTGTAGGCGGCGATCTCATCGTCGCTGCGCGGACTGCTCATCTGCTCATAGCGCCCCGGCGCGATACCGGTGGACGTGGCAAAGATCACCTGCGCGGCCGGAAAATTCCTGCGTATGCAGTCATGCACGCGTCTCAGCCACACGGTGTATTCTTCCACCGTGCTGTACGGCTCGCTGTCGCCGTAAAAATGCGCACAGTCCCAGTGACCGCTGTTCCAGTGCACTACAGCCACATCGTTCGGATCGCCCGCGAGCTTCTTCCATTGGGGAATGTAGACATACGTGTAACCCGCGAACCTGCCATTGTCCTCTGAGTAAAACACGTCAGCCGTGCCCTTGAGCAGGTCGCGCACAAAGTCGTCATAACCCATCCTGATGGAATCGCCGAGCAGAAAAACTTTCTTCATGATCTGTCCGCCTCCTTCGCGGGCGCCCAAGGCATATGCGAAAACCCGCCGCCCTGTTGTGTCCCGCTTCTTCGCGTTCATTATAAACCGCCTGTCAAGTGCGCAAAGACGCGCCGATCCTATTACAAGCGGCAGCCGGACGGCTTTGGGCGGCTTCGGTTTCACGGGACCGCAAACTTGGGTTTGAAATTGCCGCGCAACCGTGATATTATATACATATAAACACATACGCTTCGCCAAAGGAGTGATACGTAATGCGCATAGTTGTAAAAGTCGGCACTTCGACGCTGACTCATTCCACCGGGCGGATCAACATCCGCCACGTGGAAGAGCTGTGCAAGGTGCTCAGCGATATACGGAACGCCGGACACGAACTCGTTATCGTGTCCTCGGGCGCGATCGGCATGGGAGTCGGCAAGATGAACCTGCAAAAACGCCCGGACGACATGCCTTCCAAGCAGGCCATGGCAGCCATCGGACAGTGCGAGCTCATGTATTTCTATGACCGGCTCTTTTCGGAATACAGCCACGTAGTCGCCCAGATCCTGCTGACAGGCGAGGATCTAAGGGACGAAAAACGGCGCACGAATTTCACCAACACCATCTTCCGCCTGCTGGAACTCGATGCGCTTCCTATCATCAACGAGAACGACACCGTCGCCACCGAGGAAGTATCCGTTGGCGACAACGATACGCTCGGCGCCCTGGTCGCAGAGAGCATTCACGCGGACCTGCTGGTGATCCTGTCGGACGTGGACGGTCTGTATTCCGCCGATCCGCGCCAATTCCCCGACGCGGAGCTCATTCCCGTCGTGCGGGAGTTGACCGATGACATCCTCTCTTTCGCCAGCGGGAAGGGATCATCCCTCGCCACCGGCGGCATGGCTACCAAGCTGAACGCGGCCTCCGTTTGCATGAAGGCAGGCACGGACATGATCATAATGAACGGCGAACATCCCGGCATGCTTTACGGAGTGATCGAAGGCAAGCCCGTTGGAACGAGATTTATCGGCAGGGGGCAGATATGAAACAGACCATCGACATAATCCGCGCCGCAAAAGCCGCTGCGCCCGTCCTTGCGGCTGCTTCTCCCGAACAGAAGAACCTCGCCCTGGAGAAGATCGCCTTGCGCCTTGTCAGCGAACAGGACAATATCCTGCGCGCCAATAGCGAGGACATAGAGGCATCCCGCGACCGTCTGGGTCCCGTCATGATCGACCGTTTGACCCTGAATCCCGCGCGCATATCCGGGATGGCAAAGGGCATCCACGAAGTGATCGTACTGAACGACCCGGTCGGAAAGGTACTGGCGCGCGTGGAGCGGCCAAACGGGATAATCATCGAAAAAACTTCCGTGCCTCTGGGCGTCATCGCCATCATCTATGAGAGCCGCCCGAACGTCACCTCCGACGCCGCGGTCCTGGCGCTCAAGTCCGGCAACGCCGCGGTGCTGCGCGGCGGCAAGGAGGCTTTCCGTTCCAATGCCGCCATAATAGACGCCATCCATCTGGGTCTGGCGGACGCGGGCCTTCCGCCGGAAGTGGTCGGGTTCGTCGAGGATACGGACCGCGCCAGCGCGCGGGAGCTTATGACCGCTTCCGGGCTCATCGACCTGCTCATCCCCCGCGGCGGCGCGGGGCTCATCCGCAGCTGCACCCAGAACGCCACGGTCCCCTGCATCGAGACCGGCACCGGCATCTGCCACATATTTGTCGACGCCTCCGCCGATCAGGCAAAAGCCCTGAACATCATAGAAAACGCCAAGACCAGCCGTCCCTCCGTCTGCAACGCGGAAGAAGTCCTGCTGGTGGACCGCTCGATCGCTTCCGACTTCCTGCCCGCCCTGCGCCGGCGCCTGTGCGAAGACCGCGCAAAAAACGGCCTTACGCCCGTGGAACTCCGGCTCGACCCGGAAGCCGCCGCAATTATCCCCGGCACCCCGGCGGGTGAAAATGACTTTGACACCGAATTCCTCGATTACATCCTGGCAGTCAGGGTCGTGGGCGGCGTGGATGAAGCCATAGAACACATTTCACGGCACTCCACCGGGCACAGCGACGCCATCATCACCCGGGATGCTTCCGCAGCCGAGCGTTTCACCCGGCTGGTGGACTCTGCCGCGGTCTACGTAAACGTCTCCACCCGCTTTACGGACGGCGGAGAATTCGGGCTGGGCTGCGAGATGGGCATTTCCACCCAGAAACTCCACGCCCGCGGTCCCATGGGTCTTCAGGAACTCAACACTTACAAATACATCGTGCGTGGCGACGGCCAGGTCCGCTGAGCCGATATGCACGTCTCCCGGCAGCACACCCGATATCATTGAAAGGCAGAATGGGCGATCATGAAATACTGTCTCGAGCATAAGATCGGACACACGTATCTTACCAGCGCGCATCAGGGCTTCGTGCAGGGCAGCATGCGGCCCAACACGCTGTCCGCGTTTTATCTGGCTGCCCTTCGAGGCGCGGATATGATTGAGACCGATGCCAGGGGTTCGTCCGACGGGGTCATGATGGTCTGTCACGATCCCGTAGTCCGGGGCTTTGACGCCTCAGGCAGCCCCGTGGAATATGAGATCGCAAAGACGCCTACGGCATCCAGTATATGCCAACCCTGAAGCAGGCGCTGTCCCTTTGCTACCGCACGGGCATGCTGATCAACATCGACCTCAAGAACGGCGCCGCCTTTGCTAAGACCGTCGCGCGCATGGTGCGCGCTTTCGGGATGCGCGGCCGGTGCGTCTACGCGACCAATGCCTCGGGAGCCGCCGCGATCAACAGCATCCTAAGCATCGACCCTGGCGCCCGCTTCATAGACACCCCGGCAAATTATACCGCCGAAAAGCTCTCCTCTGTCCCCGAATTCGCAAGACGCTGCTTTGCCTACACCGCCGATTTCAGCGAAGAGAACATATCCCGCATCCGTGAGAGCGGCTGCATGCTTGCCGCCATCTCCATTTCCGCCGAGACCGTCCGCCGGGCGATAAGCCGGCATCCCGAAATGCTGGAATACCCGCACACCTCGGATTTTCTTGCCATCACCACTGACATTCTCGACAGGGAACCCATGGTTTAGGCGGAACGTGCGGCCCGTATCGTTTCCCCCGTTCCCTTCCTTTTTCGCCCCGCTTTGATGAAAACAGAGCGGCCGCGCCGGCCGCCGAATAAAAAGCACAGAAGCGCCGATGCTCCTGTGTTTCTGTCTATGATCATACGGTCATCCGGGCGGCTCGGGCAATACCCTTGCGCTGCCTGCCGCTCTCATTTCTCCCGCGCCGA
Source organism: Clostridiales bacterium (assembly GCA_024683475.1). Lineage (GTDB taxonomy): Bacteria > Bacillota > Clostridia > Christensenellales > Aristaeellaceae > RUG14130. The sequence goes on from JAIKYG010000004.1 coordinate 30,149, forward strand.
CTCATATTTGCCAAAGAACCATGCCCGAACTAAATCCTGATCGCTGCTTGCTGCTCAGAGCCGGTTTTCGTTTCCCCAGGTGCACAGCTGATCAAGCACCTTCATAAGGGAATGTCCGCGTTTGGTCAGTGTATATTCCACTTTGGGCGGTATCTCGGGATACATCTCGCGGTGTATCAGTCCGTCGCGTTCCAGTTCCTTCAGGTGCTGACTAAGGGTCTTGTCCGCGACTTTGCCAAGGTAACGCTGCATTTCATTGAAACGCACAGGCTCATACTCCATCAGGCAGTACAGGATGATGGGCTTATACTTTCCCGCGATCAAAGACAGCGTATAGCTGTATCCGGTGGCCGTAAAATCAGCCTCTTCGATCCGTTTCGTTTCCACGCTTACCTCCGGGTAAGTACCTTACATAAATGTTTGTACTTGTTTTCTCTTCAGGCATATGATATCATAAATACGCTTAAAAGGCAATCAGTATTTGGGAGGAAGTTTCATGAAGAAAAACCTGGGTGTGGTGCAGGCTGTGTATCCGATGCCTGTTCTAATGGTGGCCGCGTATGACGAGACCGGAAAGGTCAATGTCATGAATGCCGCCTGGGGCATGATCTGCGCCATGGATAAGATCGCGCTGTTCATCGATGAGGATCACAAGACGACTCAGAACCTGCTCAAGACGAAGGCTTTCACCGTCGCGCTGGCCGATAAGGCCCATATGGATGTTGCCGACTTCTTCGGTATCGCTTCCGGCAACAAGATGGACGACAAGTTCGAGCGCACGGGTTATCACGCCGTGAAGAGCGAATACGTGAACGCGCCTGTCATAGACGAATTCCCCGTCGTGATGGAGTGCGAGCTGGCTGAAGTCATCAATACCGAAAACATGTATGCCATCGTCGGCAGGATCGTCAATGTCGCCGCCGAAGAAGCTGTACTGGACGAAAAGGACAAGGTCGATCCCAACAAGCTGAACGCGCTGATCTTCGACCAGTTCAAACACGGATATTACGTGTCCGGCGAGCAGGTCGGCAAAGCATGGAACGCAGGCGCGCCGCTGATGAAAAAATAAAACACAATGCGCAGGAAAGCCGGCCGGGGCACGATCCCCGGCCGGCTGTTGTCATAAAGTCTTATACTTACACCGTTCCTGCGGGAAAGTCATTTTGAGAACAGGCAGACGGCGGCAAGCCGCCCGTCCGCGTGCACCGCAGCCATATATACGGCGTTATCTTCCCTGCGGCTGCGAACGGAAAGCGTTTCTCCTTCCCGGGACTGCGACAGGAAGCATATCTCCATCCGCCTTGCGCCGAACCGATTCCAGAATTCTTTATCATATGCATCCCGGAACATATCGATATAGCGCAGATTGTTCATATGGCTGCTTTTGTCGATATCCGAATAACGTACCGTGCGGACATATCTTTCCGTCATGTTTTCCGCAGTCTTGTCCAGCCGGATAAAATCCGGAATGCTGTTTGGTATGTCTTCCGGGATACCATCAGGAAATTCAATGGCGCTCAGCCGCTGGGGGCGCTGGCGTTCAAGGCTGAATACGCAGTTTTCGATCTTTCCCATAGCGGCAACTTCGCCGTGCTGATAAAGAAGCATGTCTATGTTGACCAGCACGGGCTGCCGGTAAGGTTCCATCCATGCCTTAAGCGTGATCTGATCGTTATAATCTATCTTCCGCGAAAGCGATACAAGGCAGCGGGTATAGACCCATGCGGAACCGTATTTCTCCGGTATTTCGTCATTGCCCTTATGGATGCTGTGCATGAACCAGGTATGGATATCCTGGAAATAATGCATGGCGCCTTTCAGCCCGATCAGCCCGTCTGCATCGGCATCCCGGAATTGGGGATGGAATGTCTGTTCGAACGGCATATATGTAATTCCTCCGATAAATTAAGCGTTTATTGTTCGGGCATGTTCCTGAGCGTCATCAGGCAGGCTTCGTTTTCAGGTTTCAAACGGATGATAGGGTGCCGATCGTTGATCCTATGAAAGCAGGGGCACTCTGAATCGTGATCATTGATCATCCCGCAAGCCTGCAGGTGAGAATAGACCGTGACAGTACCGATGAACTTGAAGCCGCGCTTTTTCAGATCCTTGCTTATCCTGTCGGACAGGCCGTTGCTGACCGGTACGCGCCCTTCGGCATGGCCTTCGTAAACGATGGTTTTGCCGTCCGAATATGCCCACAGATAATCGCAGAAGCTGCCGAATTCCTGTCTGACCTTCTGATAGCACCGCGCGTTGTTGATGACCGCGCGGATCTTGCGTTCCGATCTCAGCATGCCTTCCGTGCCGAGGATCCGCCGCACGTCATCTTCCGTGTAGCCGGCGATCCTGTCGTATTCAAAGTTATCAAAGCACTTCCGGAATATCTCCCGCTTTTTCAGCATCAGGTCCCAGCTGAGCCCGCACTGCAGGTTTTCCAGCGTCAGATGTTCGAACATCTTTCGCTCGTCATGCACCGGGACGCCCCATTCCGAGTCGTGATACTGTCTTTCTCTCTCATTCACATACGCCCATCTGCAATGTCCCATCTTTTTTCCTCCGTATTACAGGCTTTCATAGCTTTCGTCGACCATGCTCCGGATGTCGGCATCGGGGAGCGTATCATCGAATATGATCGAGACCCAGCTGTTTTTATTCATGTGAAAGGCCGGATAAATGCCGTCCCGGGCGAGCAGGGTGCCTATCTGGGCTTTGCCCGCCTTCACGTTGATCACCTCAACATCCTGCGCGGAAGCGGAAAGCGGATCCACCTTGCAGCGCGGAACACTGCCGATCACGGCAAACCACTTTCCGCCCTGTTTCCGGCGAAAAGCCGCATAACTTGGGATATTGGGCCACAGGAATTCCGGCATCACGTCATAGGTTTCATATATGTACTCGTTTATCCGTCTCGCCTGCCCGGTCCGGAAGTACTGGTACTTGCAGCATTTGTCCCGAATGTCCAGAAGCAAGGCTTCGTATTTCTGCCGTATCCCGGCACTGAAGCCCGCGGCGGCTTCCATCCGGAAGTTTACGTATTCCTCCCCGAAAGCCAGATCGATTATCTTTCCGGAAAACGCCCGGTCGTAGGTGATGACGATCCGGAAGTTTTCTTTGGGAAGCTCATGCGCGTAGACAAGAGCGCTGCCGTCCGGCTGAAAGCCGTATTCCCGCAGCTTCTTTTCATCGATCGAATAGCTGCCGAACAATTCTTTCTCGATCATACCGTTATTCCCTGCCGCTGCGGTCGGGCAGATTTTCGCAGATCCGGACAGCCTGCAGCAGCGCGTCGCTCAAACGGGTGAAGGACTCCATGTCCGGATCCCGGTAATAATATGTCATGGTGCCTTCCTTGCGCATTTTCACGATCCCGGCATCCTTTAGTATCTGCAGATGGTGGGATACCGCAGGCCGCGAAAGATTCGTCTTTTCCGTAATGTCGGGCACGCGTGAACCGTGATAATCCATGCGCATCATTTCAAGGATGATATGCTGCCGCGTTTCGTCACCCATTGCGGAAAGCGTTTTGTGACACGCTTCAAAGTTCACGGCAAGCTCCTTTATCGCTTTCGCCAGATCCATAACGGCGCTCCTTTCAAACAGTTCGTTTGAACACTTGAACAGATTATACCATAAAACCGCGTCGGGTGCGCATCCGTAAAGAAAATCGAGACGGATATACGGTTTCTTCTTAAGCAAAGCCCGCATCCGGCTCGAAAGCAGCGGAATGCGGGCTTATTGCGTTATGCGGCTACTGGCGCAGCGGACCAGGTTTCCCCTATTTGGTCCCGATTATTCTTACCGGTCCAAGCAAACCGGAAGGCGGTATCTGCAGGTAATAGGAGCACATATCCGGCTGCTGATGGACAAGGCTGTTCGTCACCTCTACGCTCAGTTCGTTCTTCCCTTTGACACACGCTTTTGAGATATCAAACACGTACGGAGCGTGGATACGGATGCCAAGATCCTTTCCGTTTAGCCGCACCCGGGCGCATTCGCCCACTTCGCCCAGATCCAGCACAGCCTCGCTCAATTGCGTCTCGAAAGTCGCGTCGTACTTCATCCAGCCGGAGAAAGCATCGTCACCCTGCGGCCCCGTCACATTGTACAGCGCTTCGATGCGTCTGGGCGTGCTGTCGCAGGGCATGCCGTGCGCGGCTCTCAGAGTGAGAGTCCACGGTCCGTCCACCTGCTCCGCATCCGTCCGTGAACGCTCCGGCAGGAAATCCTTGCTGGAATCGGCATCGAAAAGCAGTATCGCGGATGCCCCGCGTTCCAGTCTGAGCGGCAGGCTGCCGTCTTTGGATTCGACTGCATAACAGGCGTCGCCCAGCAGATCGATCTTTACCCCGCCGCCCTTAACGGGCAAAAGCAGAGTGCCTTCAAACACTTTCTCCATAGACTCGTTCACGACCATGAATACATCACACCCGTCACGTTTCACATGCGCCTGCCTGAGCAGCGGGAACGGTTCTTTAAGCTGCACGTCGGCGCCGCCGATGCTGCGAATATAGTCTGTGAGTTTGTCGAGGGGTATCACTTCGCCGCAGGAACAGCTTTCCGGGCGGCCGTCGATAAAGGCGATATTTGCGCCCTGTGCCTCAAGGCGCTCCAGCTTCTCAAGAAAAGCTGCCGGCAGACATTCCGCATACGGTATGACCAAAGCGGGATATCGCATTTCCCGCACGCACAGAACACCGTTCTCCGCATACGCCTGTTCCATTATCGCGTCGATCGGCAGTATGTCATAGTTCATCTGCGCGTCATAAAGGCGTTTTGCCGGTTCCTGAGTAAGCATGTAATCTCTGCCGGACCATTCGGCCTCCGCATGATACAGGATTGCTGCGCTGACTGCCTCCGTTCCGCCTTCCAGCAGATGCGCCGCTTTGTTGGTATACTCCATCAGCTTCACAAAACCGGCAAATCCCGGATTGCAGCCGCCCGCATTGAAGTGAGGCGGACAGTCGGGATCGGGATACTTCGGCGAGAACGCATGCGGCACGAACTGATTCACTCCCCGCACCAGCATATGATCCATCAGGCGTTTCATCATGGGAACGCCTTCCGCCCAGCCGTAGGCGCCGAAGATCTCGCACATGGCG